>DATAOB010000117.1:0-9346 GCA_036265935.1 Beijerinckiaceae bacterium | reverse complement strand
GTCACTGACTATGCACTCTACATGCTCGATCCGAACGGGCTGATCACCAGCTGGAATGCGGGGGCAGAACGGATCAAGGGTTACAGCGCCGACGAAATCGTCGGCCAGCATTTCTCACGATTCTACACCGAGCCTGATCGGACCGCCGGGCTGCCGGCCCGTTCGTTGCAGACTGCCGAGACCACCGGCCGTTTCGAAGCGGAAAATTGGCTCGTTCGCAAGGATGGCACCTTGTTTTGGGCGAATGTCGTGATCGATTGCCGAATGGCGGAGTGATCACGATTGCCGCCGAAAACGTTTCGCTGACCGGCTCCGATAATCCCGATCGTCTTTCCGGCGACTTCGTCCGCGTGAGCATTGCGGACACGGGCTGCGGGATTCCCGCCGACATTCTTCCGCGCGTTTTCGAGCCGTTCTTCACGACGAAAGCCGTCGACAAGGGGAGCGGCTTGGGCCTCGCGCAAGTGCACGGCTTCGCTCACCAATCTTGCGGAACCGTTACCTTGGAGAGCGAGATCGGGAGAGGCACGCGCGTGACCCTTTATCTGCCCCGCGCAATGGAGCCGGCGACCGCGGCGCAGAGCAGCGCGGAGGTGCAAGCTGAAGCAATGGGCCGCCTGCTGCTCATGGAGGATAATCCGGACGTTGCGGACGCGACCGGCTCAATGCTCTTGCAGCTTGGTTATGACGTCACCCATGCACGAAGCGCGAGCGCCGCGCTTTCCGCAACAAAGACGGCAACGTTTGATCTGGTGATTAGCGACATCGTGATGGCCGGCGAGATGAACGGGCTCGATCTCGCCCGCAAACTGCGCGAGCTCTATCCCGAGCTGCCGGTGATGTTGGCCACTGGCTACAGCAATCTGGCGGATGTCGCCGCAAAAGAATTCACGCTGATGCGTAAACCGTATCAGGCGTCCGAGATCGGGCGTGCCGCGGCCAATCTCTTGGCGCAGGCGCGCCATCGCGCGCCCGACAATCTCGTCAATTTGCGCGAGGTTCGCGAAGCCGCGCGGGGCGAGAAGGGCGGTAAGTCCGCCCCTAACTAGCTCTACCCGCCGCTGCTGTCGTCGCTCCGACCGCTCTCGGGAGGCACTCGCTCAGCCAATCGCTTGGTGGCAGAGAGAAAGTCCTTTGCAGCGAGTGGCTCGAGCGGCCGAAACTCGCCGGGCGCAGGAGGTAGCGGCACGACCAGGTCATTCTCCCCGTCGGCGGCATGCAGCCATAGAGCTACGATGTAGAGGGCAGGCACGAGAAGAACGACAGGCTCAAAATGAGCTTGTTGAACTGCGGGAAGCGCTTCCGCCTTGCGGATCGCCTGTTCCATGCTGCCATTGAACGGCCCCTCGTTTATTTGGCCGAAATCGAAGCCGCCTTTCTGGTTCAGAACTGCGTCGGTCGACGCTATGACGCGATCGCCGTCATGGATGAGGAATCGCCAGCCCCGTATTTCGGTCGAACGACGCAAGTCACTCGTTTCGCGCACACGATCGAGCCGCAGAAGCGCGATGCGATGAGGAGTCGAGAGGGCGAGTCCACCTGGCGCGGCTCGCCGCAAAGCCGGCGTACGGAATCCTGATTTGCCTGCGAGATCCGAAACAACGGACTGAACGGCTTCATATGCTGCAATGGGAGGGTTACTGACGTCGAGCGGCATTGTCGCACTCCTCAAGCTTTCGTGAAATACGAGTGGGTCCAACTCCCCGAACCCTGATAGCTGCTCGTGAACGTACTAAGCCCGACATCGGACTTTCCATAGAACGGGTCGTCAACCGCCAGCATGTTGTTCCTGATGCGATAACCGATAATGGCGAGGAAATGCGCGCCACCCCCGGACCAGGCCGTCCGCACGCCCAGCGGCCGGCCGCCATTGATCTCGGTCTGAATTTGAGAAAACGTCGATGTTCCAGTTGCTTTGTGGTCAAGGTGACCCACGCGCGTAAGCGCAGTGTCGAGATATCCGTACACATTACAGGGGCCGCTGGCACCCGCACCGCAGCAATCGTTACGATTCAGCTCGCCGTTCGCGACAGCGCATTGCGTCCATCCACTGGATGGATTGAAGAATAGGGCAACGCTCGTGGAAACCGCGGCCCAGCACCAGTTGGTCTGCTGCTGGTGTTGCATGGAAAAATCAAGACGATGCCAACGAAACAGGCGCAAAAGCTGCCAAATCCAATCCCAGTTCAACACCCATGGAGGCAGCTGCAGGTCAGTACCTTCCCTGGCCTCGGGAAACGCCTCGTCCAGCTCAAGTCTTCGCAATGGAATTCGGGTGCGTTCAATCACCGACATGTGCACACCTCCGCTTATGAGCAAGTACTCTGCTATGTCGAAAGTCCTCTCGAGCTCTGGTATTCCACCGACGTGATCAGCTGCTTACATCGTGCAATGATTCAGCCCGGTTTTGCAAGTGGCGAGCGTCACATCACGAAATGCTTTGTGAGCAACGATCTTGGCGCGATCGAGATTGAGGAAAACTGAAGATGATGTATCGCTTTTAAACATATGCCCGCGTAAACATATGCCCGCGGCAAAGGAATGTCGACGAGCATTGAATTTAAGAACGCACTGAATAACACGGCGCCTAATGCCCCTCGATCGGGCCCATCTGCGGCTTCGGCCGGCGCATAATCGGAATCAGCACCAGCATCATCACAAACGTAATCGTGATGACCAAAAACACGTCCGACAGCGCCATGACCATCGATTCGCGCCGCACGATCGCTGCAAGTTTCGAGATCGCCGCCAGCTCGGCATCCGAGCCGCGGCTGGCGAAAGCTTGCATCAACGTGTTCAGCGTCTCTTCGGCTTGCGTGCGACCCCAGGCGACCGCCTCGTGCGTGCGGGCGAGATGCAGGTCCATCCGTTTGTTGAGGATGGTGTTGATGACGGCGAGCCCGACGGCGCCGCCGAGATTGCGAGTCAGATTGAATAGGCCCGACGCATTTTTCAGCCGTTCGGGCGCCATCGTGCCGAGCGTCAGATTGTTGATCGGGATGAAACACATGACCAGCGAGCTGCCGCGCAGGATTTGCGGGATCAAGAGCTCGTAGAAATCCCAGTCCTTGGTGACGTAGGAGGCCTGCCACGTCCCGAGCGCAAATCCGGCGAAGCCGAACGCGATCAGGATGCGCGGATCGACCTTGGTGATCAGCCGGCCGGCAATCGGGGCGGTGATGAATTGGCAAAGCCCCGTGATGAACAAGGTCTCGCCGATCATCAGCGCGGAATAGCCGCGAACGCGCGCGAGGTAGACGGGATAGATGTAAGTCAAACCGTAAAGGCCGATGCCGAGCACGAAGGAAAGAAGGCAGCCGGTCCAGAAATTCCGGTTGTTGAACGTGGTGAGATCGACAATCGGATTCTTGGCGGTGAACGCGCGCCAGAAGAAAACGAGCGCACCGGCGGCTGAGGCAATCGTGCCGTAGAGGATCCAGTCCTCGTCGAACCAATTCTTCGTCGGCCCCTCTTCGAGCACGTATTCGAGGGCGCCGAGAAACACCGCCATGGAGAAGAGTCCGGTCCAATCGAAATTTTCGAGCAGCGACAGATCGGGCTCGTCGAAATCGACGAGAAACCAGGTGAGAAGCGTCACGATGATTCCCGGCACGATGTTGACCAGGAACAGCCAGTGCCAGGAGAACATATCGGTGAGATAGCCGCCGATCGTCGGTCCGATCGTCGGCGCGAGCGTCGCGACGAGACCGATCACCGGCGCCACGACCGGCTGTTTCTCGCGCGGGAAAATCATGTACGCCGTCGCGAAGACGGTCGGAATCATGCCGCCGCCGATAAAGCCCTGCAGCGCGCGCCAGACGACCATCTCGCCGATCGACGAGGACGTGGCACACATGAAACTCATCAGTGTAAAACCGGCCGCCGAGATCGCAAACATGTAGCGGGTCGAGAACGCGCGCGACAAAAATCCTGACAGCGGTATCATGATGACTTCCGCGATCAGATAGCTCGTCTGCACCCAGGGGATTTCGTCGGCGCTTGCGGACAAGCCGGCCTGTATTTCCGAAAGAGACGCGGAGACGACCTGGATATCCAGGATCGACATGAACATGCCGAACACCATCGCGACGAAGGCGATGATCTTGCGCGCGTTGAAACTGCGCGCAGGCATCTGCACGGAGGGGACCGGGAGATTTGTTGGGCTAAACGCGGAAACCGCACTGGCCATGGCGGGCCTACTCATCATCGCGGGTGCGAACCTCGACGACGACCGAGAGGCCCGGCCGCAAAATACCGGCGCGCGCGATTTCGGGCGGCACTTTGATGCGCACCGGCACTCGCTGCACGATCTTGGTGAAATTGCCGGTGGCGTTTTCCGGTGGCAGCAGCGAGAATTGCGAACCGGAGGCGGGCGCAAAACTCTCGACGATGCCGTCGATCTGCTTGTCGGAATAAGCGTCGACCCAGATCGCGGCGCGCTGTCCAGGTTTGAGCGCGCCAAGCTGCGTCTCCTTGAAATTCGCTTCGACATAAGCGCTATCGAGCGGTACCAGAGCCAGAAGCCGCGTGCCGGTCTGCACGTATTGACCAGGCTGGACCGCCTTGTTGCCAATGACGCCGTCGAATGCCGCCCTGACCTCCGTGAAAGAGAGATCGCGCACGGCACGCTCAAGCGCCGTCTGCAACTCGGCGCGCGTGCTTTCGGCTTCGCCCTTCTGCGCCTCTAACACCGCGAGCGTCGCGGTGGCCCCGCCGATCGCGGCGCGAGCGCTGACGACTGTCGCGGCGGTACGATCACGATCAGCGCGCGCCTGCTCGACGCGCTGCGGCGTCGCGTTGAAGGTGCGCAGAAGGTTGGTAGCGCGCTCGAATTCGGAGGCCGCGCGGAGAGAATCGGCCTCGGCCGAGGCGAGCTGCGCGCGCGCCTGGTCGATCACCGGCCCTTGCGCGCGCACCTGCGCGGCGATCCGCTCGATGGTCGAGTCCTGCGTCTGGACCTTACGCTGCGCGGCATCGACGGCGAGCTTGTAGTCGCCATCGTCGATCTTGACGAGAAGGTCGCCAGCCTTGACCGGCTGGTTGTCGATGACGGAGACGAAGGAGATGTAGCCGGACACTTTCGCGGCGATCACTGCCGTGTCAGCCTTCACGTACGCGTCGTCAGTTGACACCAGGAAACGCGTCCGCGTGTACCAATCGTACCCCTTATAGGCGGCCCCGCCGCCGACGATGACGAGCAGAGCCAGCAGGATCAGGCGTTTGCGCCCGCCATTACGTTTCGGCGCCAACACTTCACCAGTCGGAGTCTCGGCTTCCGTGCGAGGCACCGGCGAAGCGTCGAAGGAGCGAGCGGTTTCGGCTGTTAACCGGTCCACTTCCTCCTTGGTCAGCTGCTCCGTCATGCGGCCCGCCCGTGACCGAACCGTTCGGTCAAGTTGACATACGGCAATCACCGGCGTAAATCAAGAGTGACCGAACGGTTCGGTCATGTTCGGGATTTTTACCTCGTGTCTGATACCGCCGAGTTAGCCCAGCCGACCGCCGAGACCAATCGGGCGAACGCCCCCCGCAACGATGAAAAGATACGGCAGATACTCGATGGCGCCCGACGTGTGTTCCTCGCCGATGGCTTCGATGGCGCCTCGATGAACGACATCGCCCGAGTGGCCGGTGTGTCCAAGGGGACCCTCTATGTCTATTTCCAATCCAAGGAGGCTTTGTTCGAGGCGCTGATCGGCGAAGAGCACCGGCGCACCGCCGAACGCCTGTCGATGTTTGATGAGAACGAGCCGGACGTCGCGCTGGTCCTCAAGCGGTTTGGCAACGCGCTGATGAATTTCATGCTCCTGCCGGAGCACATCGCATTGGTGCGGACGGTGAGCGCTGCAGCAGCGAAATTTCCGGGGATCGGCCGCGCCTTTTTCGCTGCCGGCCCGCAATACGGCGCCGATCGGCTCGCCGCTTACTTCGCGCAGCAGATCGAAGCCGGGACGCTCGTGATCGACGACGTCAATCTCGCCGCCTGGCAATTTCTGGAATCGCTTCAGGGCGGGCACCTGAAGCGCATGCTGTTCTGCCTTTGCGAGCCGCCTCGGCGAGAAGCTGTCGAAAAGGCTGTTGCGCGCGCCGTCGATATGTTCATGAGCGCTTATCGGCCGCAATAAGTCGTTCATCCGAATCTCTGGAGGGCAATATGAAGGAGCTTCGGACGCAATGCGCGATCGCTGGCGGCGGTCCCGCAGGAATGATGCTCGCTTATCTGCTCGCGCGGGCCGGCGTCGCTGTCATTGTTTGTGAAAAGCACGCCGATTTCCTGCGCGATTTCCGCGGCGACACCGTGCATCCCTCGACGCTCGAAATCATGCATGAGCTCGGACTCGCGGAGCGGCTGCTGCAATTACCGCATCAAAAGATCGAGCGCCTCTCAGGCGCCGTCGGCAATCAAACGTTTCCGTTCGCCGATTTCTCGCACCTGCCGGTGCACTATCCCTTCATTGCGCTCATGCCACAATGGGATTTCTTGAACTTTCTGGCTTCCGAAGCGAAAGCGTTTGCGAATTTCACCCTGCTCATGCGCACCGAAGTCATCGGCACGATTGAAGAGGCTGGTAAGATCACTGGCGTCCGTGCGCGCTCTCCAGAGGGCGAGACGGAAATCAAAGCCGATCTTGTCATCGCCGCCGACGGCCGTCATTCGACGGTACGTGCGAGTGGCGGCTTTATCGTTGAGGACATCGGCGCACCGATGGACGTGTTGTGGTTCCGCTTGTCGCGGCAGTCGAGCGACCCGCCGCAAACCCTCGGACGCATCGACGGCGGCAGCATCTTCGTGCAGCTCAACCGCGGCGATTATTGGCAATGTGCATATGTCATCCCCAAAGGGTCCGTCGAAGACGTGCATCGCCGCGGCCTCGACGCTTTCCGCGCCGAAATCGTGCGGCAAGCGCCGTTCTTCGCAGATCGCATTGCGGAGATCGTTTCTTTTGAAGATGCGAAGCTCCTCACCGTCGGCATCGATCGTCTGACGCGCTGGCATAAGCCTGGTCTTATCTGCATTGGCGATGCCGCGCACACGATGTCGCCGATCGGCGGAGTGGGGATAAACGTGGCGATTCAAGACGCCGTTGCGGCAGGCAACGTTCTTGCCGAGCCCCTGCGCAAGGGCACCGTCACCGACGCGAATCTCGCCGCGGTTCAGGCCCGCCGTGAATTGCCGGTGCGAGTCGTGCAAGGCATTCAGGTCTTCATTCAGAAGCGCGTGATCAGCACGGTTTTGGCGAAGCGCGGCGGGGAGGTGCAGGCGCCGCGCTTTCTGCACCTCCTTTCTATCATTCCGATTTTGCAGCAAATCCCGGCGCGCGTGTTGGGGCTTGGCCTACGCCGCGAGCATGTCGGCCCGGCGATACTCGGCCGCTAAGTCCCGGCGCGCGCAAATACTCGCATCGGCATGCCGTCCTTCGGCCTCAGCGTCACGCGCTGCATCGGCCGCACTTCGTGCGTCTCGACATGCTCGAAGCGAAAGGCCTGCATGAGATGTGCGAGCACGATACAGGCTTCCTGCAGCGCGAAACTCGCGCCGACGCAAACGCGCGGCCCCGCACCAAACGGCAGATAAGCAAAGCGATCGATCTTCTCGCGCGCTTCGCCTAAGAAACGCTCCGGCATGAACAGGTCGGGATCGCGCCACAAAAGCCGATGCCGGTGCACGACGAATGGCGAGACGACGACTCGCATGCCTTTCTTTATGCGGCGGCCGGCGAGCATGTCAGGCTCGACGGCTTCCCGCGTCAAGGTCGCAGCCGGAGGATAAAGCCGCATCGCCTCCTCGATGACGGCGCGCGTCTCGACAAGTCGGTCCGCGAGCGTTTCTGCTCCACCTCCAGCAAGTTCGCGATCGGCTTCCGCTGCGAGCCGCTCCCGCCATTCCGGCGATTGCGACAGAAGATAGAGACTCCATGTTAGCGCGTTCGCCGTCGTTTCATGACCCGCGCCGATAAAGGTGATGATGTTGGCGCGCAGTTCCTCTTCGTCGAGACCCACGCCCGTTTCCGGATCTTTTGCCTCGAGAAGCAACGTCAAAAGATCATGCGGCCGCTGGTAATTCGGATCGGCGAGATTCTTCCGGCGCGTCGCTATGATGGCATCGACCGAATCGCGGAAGAAACGCAGCGTCGGACGCGACCTGATTCGCCCGATACGCGGGATAAAATCAGGAAAGCCGAGGAGATCGAGCGGATCGATCCGACCGGCCGTATCGAAATAGCGGGTCACAGCTTCGCGAAAGTGCTCCGGCCCCTGCCCTAAGCCGTCTGTGAAAATCGTCCGCTCGAGAATTTCCAGCGTCACGCGCGCCATTTCGGCGGAGACGTCGAGGATCTGCCCTACCCTGCGGCGCTGTAAACGCTGCACGCTTGCGCGCGCTGCGTCCGCCATTTGCGGGGCGAAGGACAGCACGTTGCGCGGCGTGAACATCGGCGCGACGGTGCGGCGCTGCGCGCGCCATTGCTTCCCTTCGGCCGTCAAAAGTCCGTCGCCGAGGCCCGGCGAGAGGACGCGGCGCTGCAGGTCATCCTTGCGGTAATTGGTGACGTTATCGAGGAGCACGCGGCGGATCGCCGCCGGCTCACTGACCACCGCCATCTCGCCGAGGACGCGGCGGCCGACGAGGATCGGCTTTTCGAAATGCGCCCGCGTCCAGGTCTCGACCGGATTTTGCCGTAGCGCCAATAGCAGGCCGACGGGACCGAGCGGGACTTCGCGTGGCTTCGGTGCGGGCGCACGGAACGCCGCCGGGCGCTTCTCGGTGAGGGTGAAGGACATGTCCGCTCCGGATGGCCAGCGGTAGACGCGAGCCGGTTCCCTTGCTTCGCAATATGGGGAGTATTACGGAAAGGCAAAAGGGCTGGCGGCTTGCCGCACCCGGGCGCCGCGCCTATACAAAGCCGGCGCGCTGCTCCCTTCGTCTAGCGGCCTAGGACGTCGCCCTCTCACGGCGAAAACAGGGGTTCGAGTCCCCTAGGGAGCGCCAGTTAAAACAAAAACTTACTGGCATCCGCTGGACGCAATATTGCGTGCGTACGGAATAAATACGGAAAGTATGTCCCGGACAGAGCTGGATAAACCGTTTCGCAGACGTCGCTCAAGTTTCGCAGACGTCGCTCGATAAGGACGCGACCGAGCCTAGCTTTTCATGCCGCTTCTTTCATCGGCGGCGTCTCAGCTGCTTCAGCTTCATACTGATCAATGATGACCAAGTTCGTGATAGTCTTAGAGGATGCCTCGCCTTCATAGGAGAAGACGACCGCGCCCGGACTGGTCGCCAGCATCGCGGCAGCGAGGCACCTAGCCCCGATCTCTGACGTGGCCCTTCGTGGGGCGCCGTAAA
>DATAOB010000116.1:0-13467 GCA_036265935.1 Beijerinckiaceae bacterium | reverse complement strand
GGGTTCGTCGCCAGCGCCCGCGCTATGGCGATCCGCTGACGCTGTCCGCCGGACAAGTTGGCGGTGATCTGCCCTTGTTCCGGTATATAGAGGCGCTGAATGAGCTTCGTCAGCGTCGACTTGCCTGAGCCTGACGGTCCGGCGATGCCGACGACCTCGCCGGCGCGGATCGGCACGGACATGTGTTTGAGGACTTCGGGTCCGCCCGGCCGATAGCGAAAGAGCACGTGCTTGACCTCGATCGCGCCGCGCGGCCGCGGCGGCACCGCGCTTATCGCGTGGACGCGCTCGGGCGGCATGTTGAGGATATCGCCGAGCCGCTCGACTGAAACCTGCACTTGCTGAAATCCTGCCAGAGCTGTGATAGCCGCAGAATCGGCTGCACGGTTTGGTTGGCGATCATGTTGAAGGCGACAAGCGCGCCGACGGTAAGGTCGTTGTTGATGACCGCATAGGCGCCGAAGAGCAGGAGCAGCGCGGTCGTGAGCTTGCTCACATATTGGATCGCCTGCTGGCCGCCGGCGCCCATGAGCTGCGCCTCGAAGCCGGTGCGAACATAAGCGGCGAGGCGCTCCTCCCATTGCGCCTGCATGAGCGGCTCGACCGCCGCGGATTTCACAGTCTGCATGCCGACGACAGTCTCAACCAGGAACTGCTGGCTCGCGGCACCGCGATTGAACTTCTCCTTCACCTTCTCGCGCAGCGGCGGCCGCACAAGGAAGCCGATCAGGGAAATAGAGCGGGATCGAGGCGAGCACGATCAGCGTCAGCTTCCAGGAATAGGCAAGCAGCACGGCGATGAAGACGAAGCAGAAGACGAAATCCAAAGCCGAGAATAGCGCCTGCCCGGTCAGGAAAGAGCGGATGTTCTCGAGTTCCCGCACCCGCGCGACCGTCTGGCCCGTCGCGCGCGTTTCGAAATAAGCGATAGGCAGGCGCAGCAAATGCCGGAACAGCCGCTGCCCGAGTTCCACATCGATGCGATTCGTCGTGTGCGACAGCGCGTAGGTGCGCAGATATTACAGCACGACGTCGAACAGTCCGATCAGCACGAGCCCGGCGACAAGCACGTACAATGTCGAGTAGCCCTTGTGCGTGAGCACCTTGTCGACGACGACCTGGAAGAAGATCGGCGTCACCAGCGCGAATATCTGCACGAAAAGCGAGGCAAGCAGCACATGCGCGAGCGGTTTGTGGTAAAGCCAGATCGACGGCAGGAACCAACGGAAGCCGAACGTCTTCGGATCGTAGCCTTCGCCGCGGAAACGGCGCGTCACCAGGATGACGACCGGCTCGAGCTCCTCGAACAGTTTCTCGGCCGGCAATTCGCGGAAGAATTTGGTAATCGGATTGACGATGCGGCATTCACCCGTCGGCGCGCGCGCAATCAGGATGCTGAAGGAGCCGTCATTGAGGCGCACGATCGCGGGCGTCGGAATGCTCAGGAGCCGCTTCCAGCCGATGCCGCGGACGACGCGCGCTTAACCCGATCAGCCGGGCAGCGCGGACGAGATCGTCTTCATTCGACAAGCGGCCGGTCAGCGCCGGTTCGCGCTCGAGCTGATGCGGGTCGGCGGCGATGCGATAATAACGATGAACAACCAAGATTATCTTTTCTTCGCGGCGATGCCCACGACCGCCCGAAGGCCGGTGTCGATCGGAGCGGCAATGACTTCGGGACCTACGGGACGATTCATCAAGGCGAAACTCTACAGCGGAGCGTTCGAAGCGCCAGCCAGCAAACCACATTCGGTTTAGGCCGATTTCCCCGAACCTGTTCCCGCTCTTATAGACGAGGGTTAACGGAAGCGCATGCGTTAGTTGTGCTGCTTCAAGGCATCCTCTGAGCGACCGTGCGGACGTGATCAAGACGAAGCTGTGACGAAGACGCGTCACGTCCGCCGTTCTCGCCCTTGTCACACCGGCGGCGGAACCGCCGGCAGGATCGTGCCAGCGCATTCGCCGAAGCCGACGCAATAGCCTTGACCCTGTGCGTAACCGCGCAGGATCAGCGTATCCCCATCTTCCAAGAAGGTGCGCTGCGTGCCGTCCTGCAAGGTCAGCGGTTCGGTGCCGTTCCAGGAAAGTTCGAGCAGACTGCCGCGCTCGTGCTTCTCCGGCCCGCTGATCGTACCCGAGCCGAGCAGGTCGCCGACGCGCATGGCGCAGCCGCAGAAGGCATGATGCGCAAGCTGCTGGGCGCTTGACCAATAAATGTACTTGAAATTGGTGTCGGAGATGACCGTTTCGGCTTGAGCTGTGCGGAGAGCGACTTCGAGGGCGATGCCATAGTTCTGTGGGCCGTTGCGGCGCAAGTAGGGGAGGGGTGGCGGGTCCTGGACGGGTCCTTCGGCCAGGAAAGGCGCCAGCGCCTCGCGCGTCACGACCCAGGGGCTGATCGAGGTGGCGAAAGCCTTGGCCTGAAATGGCCCGAGCGGCGGCTGCTCCCAAGGCTGGATGTCGCGGGCGCTCCAATCATTGAGCAGCACGAAGCCGAAAATCATATCCTCAGCCTGAGCCATGCCGATCGGCGTGCCCATGGCGTTTGCCTGGCCAACGACGACGCCCATCTCCAGCTCGAAATCCAGCAGCCGCGATGGACCCTGGATCGGGGCATTCGCCTGCGGCCGTTTCATCTGACCGTTCGGGCGGCGCACCGGCGTGCCGGACACAACGACCGTGCTGGCGCGGCCGTTATAGCCGATCGGCATGTGTAGCCAGTTCGGCATCAGCGGCTCGCCGTGCGGCCGGAACATCTTGCCGACGTTACTCGCATGCTCGCGCGAGGAATAGAAGTCGGTGAAGCCCATGACTTCGATCGGCAGATGCAGGGTGGCTGTGTCGCGCCAAACTAATGCGGAATCGCGCAGTTCCTTATCATCGCGCAGCGTCGGATTGTCGTGCCGCAAGAGCTCGCTGATACGCGCACGGGTCGCCGACCAAACCTTTGGTCCGAGTGCCATGTAGGCGTTGATCGAGGCGCGATCAAAAACGCGCGCGCCGCTCTCCGGTGTGAGCAGGCCCCGCCGTTCGAGTTCGGCGAGATCGACAATGAAATCGCCGATCGCCACCCCGACGCGTTTCGCCGGCGCGTTCCCTGTCGAGAACACGCCGAACGGCAGGTTTTGGATCGGGAAATCCGAATCCGGCGCGACTTCGATGAAGGAGCGCAGAGTCGGATCGTTGGGATTGCTTGCCATGCGATCTTACGGCCGCGTCGGGTCGAAGCGTTTCTGCAATCCGTTCCAGCAATCGGCATAATCGCTCTGCAGCGTGTCGAGCTCGGCGGCGTACGGCGTCACGTGCTGCGGGAAGCGCGTCTCGAACATGAAGGCCATCGTGCCTTCAAGTTTCACCGGCTTCAGTTCGACAATGCTTGCATGTTCGAAAGCCTGCGCGTCTGGCCCATGCGGCAGCATGCAATTATGCAGCGATATCCCGCCCGGCACGAAACCCTCAGGTTTTGCGTCATAGACGCCGTAAACGAGTCCCATGAATTCCGACATGATGTTCATGTGGTACCAGGGCGGGCGGAAGGTGTTTTCCGCGACGAGCCAGCGTTCCGGAAAAATCACGAAATCGATATTCGCCGTGCCCGGCGTCTCCGATGGTGCGGTTAGCACGGTGAAGATCGAGGGGTCGGCATGATCATAGAGGATCGGGCCGACAGGCGAGTAGCGCCGCAAATCATATTTGTAGGGCGTGTAATTGCCGTGCCACGCGACGACATCGAGCGGCGAATAGCTAAGCGTCGTGCGATAAAGCTGGGCGCCCCATTTGACATAAAGCTGCGTCGTGACCTCACGATCCTCGTAAGCCGCGACCGGCGTCATGAAGTCGCGCGAATTGGCGAGGCAATTCGCGCCGATCGGCCCGCGTTCCGGCAGCGTCAACGCGCCGCCGTAATTCTCGCAGAGATAGCCGCGCGCCGGGCCGTCCACCAGCTCCAGGCGAAACTTTACCCCACGTGGAATGATAACGATCTCACCCGGCTCCGCGTCGATGACGCCGAACTCGGTGAAGAAATGCAGCTTGCCCTGCTGCAGGACGAACAGCATCTCGGCATCGGCATTGTAGAACACCTCATCCTGCATCGAGCGTGTGATCAGGTAGACATGCGCGCCCATGCCGGTCTGCGTATTGGCGTCGCCCGCCGTCGTCATCGTGCGCACGCCTTCAACGAACGATTGCGGCTCGTTCGGCAGCGGCATCGGGCCCCAGCGCAATTGGCCGATCGGAATGTCCGCCTCCGCACAGGGCGCCGTCTTCCACAGGCCGATGTCGATCTTCTCGAACCGGCCGCTGTGTTTCACCGACGGCCGAATCCTGTAAAGCCAGGAGCGCTCGTTTGCCGCGCGCGGCGCCGTAAAAGGCGAGCCGGAGAGCTGCTCCGCGTAAAGTCCATAGGAGCATTTCTGGGGCGAGTTGCGGCCGATCGGCAGTGCGCCAGGCAGCGCTTCCGTCTCGAACGAATTGCCGAAGCCCGTCATATAGCCGGGCGTGATGGTGCCGACGGCGCGTGCATCGGTGACTGTCTGCGGCGAGGCATAATTCATAAGCGCTCTCCCTTAAGGTTCGAAATCGGGTTGCTGTTCGGGTGCGGCATCTTTGAAGGCCGGCAATGCGAGGCATGCGGCCTCGGCCTCGAGCAGGCGGCGGAATTTCGAGACATCGACTTTGAAGCGGCGTGCATTGTAAAGCTGCGGCACGAGGCAAACATCGGCGAGCGTCGGCGCGGCGCCGAAGCAGAAGGGCCCGCGTTCGGTGAGGATCAAGCGCTCGCAGGCGGTCAGCCCCGCTACGTTTGTGTCTGCCGCCCATTGCGTCACCAGATCTTCCGGCAGTTTCGCTGCGCGCAGACGGTTGAGCACGCCGAGATTCTGGATTGGGTGGGTGTCGCAGGCGAGCACCATTGCGAAGGCGCGCACCCGCGCGCGTGGCGTCGGATTTTTGGGCAGAAGCGGCGGCTCGGGATGCGTCTCGTCGAGCCATTCGATAATCGCCAGCGACTGCGTGATGATACCGCCGTGATCCGTCTCGAGCGTCGGCACGAGCCCTTGCGGATTGAGCTGGAGATAATCGGACGCGCGTTGCTCGCCTCTGCGGAGGTGATGATAGACGTGCTCCGCCTGCAGCCCTTTAAGATTGAGCGTGATACGGACGCGATAGCTCGCCGCGCTGCGATAGTAGCCGTGCAGCTTCATTGTGCGGCGGTCGCTTTGTCTAGGAGCGTCTGCGCGGCTTGTTCCAGAGCTTCTTTGAGCACCCTGAGATCCCCGATGTGATTGGCCAGCAGCAGCACCAGCGCGGCGTCGAGCGCCGCGCTGTCTTCGTCGCTCAATCCGCGATGTGCCTCGACAATCATGCGGTAAGCCGCATCGGGATTAGCGAAGTTCGAGGACGTCGAAAGCGCTTGCTGCATGATGAACTCATTGCCAACCGCAGGCGCGGCGAAGCGCGTCGACGATTGCCGAGCCTTGCGCCTGCTTGAACCGCGCCGTGACATAGCCGTCCGGGCGCAGGAGATAAGCGCTGCCCGGGGCGCAGTCATATCGCGCCGCGAAAGCGCCGGCCACATCGCGGAAACCGTCGGCGCTGTCGCCGATCGTGATCCGCGATACGTCAGGCGGACATTCTGCCGGCCGCCCATTGGCATATTCGATGAGCGTGAAGCCGCGACGCTGCGCGAAGGCTTCGCTGAAATAGAGATCGCGGCCACTTTTGTCTTGCAGCGGCGCATCCAGCATGGATGCGCCCGGCGGCGGGCCGGCCTGCCATGAATCAGCATCTGGCGTCGACAGCGGCGTGTCGTAAACACTTGGCGTCGACAGCCGCCCGGCATTGACCATGCGCTTGGCGAAATCGTGCTTGCGCGCGAGCAGCAGCGCAGCTTTGCGCAGCCGCTGCTCATGTTGCGAATGCGGCGCGATGAAATCGGTCGAACGCGTGGAATGGCCGATATTCTCGTCGGCCGCGGCGATGCGCTCGATATCGTAGGTATCGATGAGTGACGCCGGCGCTTTGCCGGCGAGCACCAAATCGAGCTTCCACGCGATGTTTTCGGCGTCCTCGAGGCCGGAATTGGCGCCGCGCGCGCCGAACGGCGACACCTGGTGGGCAGAATCTCCAGCAAAAATCACCCGCCCATGTGTGAACCGCCCCATGCGCCGGCACTGGAATTTGTACAGCGATATCCACTCGAACTCAAAATCGCCATGCCCGATCATCCGCTCGATGCGCGGGCGCACGTTTTCCGGCCGCTTCTCGATTTCCGCGTCGGCATCCGGCCCAAGTTGCAGGTCGATGCGCCAGATGTCGTCCGGCTGCTTGTGCAAGAGCGCCGATTTTCCCGAATGAAACGGCGGATCGAACCAGAACCAGCGCTCGGTCGGGAATTCCGCATTCATCCGCACGTCGGCGATGAGGAACTGATCCTCAAAGATCTCGCCGACGAAATCGGCGCCGACCATACCGCGCAAGCTCGAACGCGCGCCGTCACAGGCGATCACGTAATCGGCGGCGACGGAGTAGGGACCTTCCGGCGTGTCGATCGTCAAACGCACATGGTCGTTCGCGGGCTGCAGGCCTACGACCTTATTACGCCAGCGCAAATCAATCCGCGGCATCTCGGCGACGCGCTCGTACAAGAATTTTTCGGCGTAATATTGCTGCAGATTGATGAAGGCCGGCATTTTGTGCCCGCCTTCCGGCAGGAGGTCGAAGCGATAGACGAGCTCTTCGCCGAGAAAAACCCTGCCGACCTGCCAGACGATCCCCTTTTCCACCATGCGCTCGGCGACGCCGAGGCGGTCCCAATATTCGAGTGAGCGTTTCGAGAAGCAGATTGCGCGTGAGCCTTCGCCGATACGATCGGCGTCGTCGACCAGCACGACGTTGCGTCCGCGTTGCGCCAGATCGATCGCGGCGGAGAGGCCGACTGGCCCCGCGCCGATGACGACGATCGGATGTCGCGCCGGCTCGCGCCTGTCCTGATCGGCGGACCGCCTGTAGCCGAATTGGAAAAGACTCTTGCGCGGCTCAGCCGTCATTTCCACCCACGCGTTGAGCCGCTTTTCTAGGGAGCGGTTCGGAGATAGTTGCATCGAGCAACTATCTCCGACATTATGCGAGCGGATATAGGCAGTCAAGCGAAGCCATGGTCGCGCGCAGGAAAGTCAAAGCCGCAGAGCCGTTCAGCTTACGCGAATTCTTGCCGTACCAGCTGGCGGTGCTGGCGGACTATACGAGTTCGCGCTTCGCCGAGGTCTATTCGGAGCGCTTCGGTCTCAGCATTCCCGAATGGCGCGTGCTGGCGACGGTCGGCGAGCGCTCGATGCTGCGGGCCAAGGATATCGAAGCCGAGCGGCATCTGCACAAAACGGTGGTTAGCCGCGCGATCGCCAAGCTTCGCGCCCGCGGGCTGCTCGAATTGAAAAACAACGTCCAAGACCGGCGCGAATCTTTCCTATTGCTCACCCCAAACGGTCGTAAGCTCTACGGCGAAATCGTTCCGCTCGCGCGCGTCTATTCGGACGAGATACTCGGCTCGCTCAGCGCAGTGGAGCGCGCGGGTCTGCAGCGTGGTCTCGAGCGCATGATGCAGCACGTTGATGCGGAGCGGCAACGCTCCGCATAATCACTCACGCGCGAGCGCGATGCGCAGCAAGCGTTCCTTCAGGCATTCGATGCCGCCGATCATGCCGAAGCCAGCAACCTTGCCTGCATAGGAATAAGTGATCGTCTTGTTGCTGTGGACGAAGCTTCCGGCAAGCCCGATGATCTCCCCGGACCGCGCCGCCTCCAGAAGCCGCTCCAACTCTTCGATCACGACTTTACTGGTCTCGGGCGCTGCAGGCACGTAAGCGCCATGCAGGCTGACGACGTTTTCCGACATGATCCGCTCCCCATCCGACGCGGAAACACGCTCTTGACCCGTAGAGAATAGCAAAGCCTGGGCCGAAGTCTGTCACCGGCTTGTCACGATGACAAAAAGAAAGGCGCCGCAGGGGCGCCTTTCCACCGGAAACGTGAATCGAATCAGCGGCGGGTGCTGGTCCCGGTCGCACTTGCATTGCCCGCGGGCGAGCCGAGGGTGCCGAAGCCGCTGCCGCCGGACGTGGTCCCGGGCGCGCCCGCGAACGTATCGCTGCCGGAGGAGGGCTGACTCTGCTGCTTCACCCGCAGATTATTCTGCACATGTGTCACCCCGGAGACGCTTTCTGCGATGTCCTCGGCGCGGCGGCGCTGATCCCGGCTCGTCACAGTCCCTGACAGCGTTATCTCGGTATCCGAGACGGTGACTTCGATGTCTGATGCATCGACGTGCCAATCGTCGGTGAGGCGATCGTTCACGTCCTCCCGGATACGGTCGCTGGAGCGCGTGTAATTGCGCGGCCCGCGACCGCGATGGTGATCCTGGCGCCGGCGCCGCTCGGCCTCTTCGTCGCCGAACCACGAGGCGACCTCGTCCGACGCGCGATCCCAGAAGCCGCGCTCCTCACTGCCATAGCCACGGCCGTAATCGCTGCCCGACCAGCTGCGGCGGTTCAGCTCCCAGTCGCGGCGGTTATCGGCGTCGCTGTTCCAAAAGGCACCGCCCCGCTCGCGGCCGTAATCACGACCGCGATTCCACTCGCCGGAGCGACTGGGATCGCGGCGATAGCCACGCGCCGCCGGATGATTCCAGTCGTCGTATTCGTAAGCGCGATTGCTCGGGAATGGATTGTTCGGTTGGAAGCCGCCGTAGTCCCGATCTCCGTAGCTGTCGCGCCGGACATCGCGGGCGAAATCCTGGCCGTAATCACCCGGGCCGCCACCGCGATCCGAGCCCCAGTCGCCGCCTTGATAGCTGCGGCTGCGGCCGTAATAATCGCTGCCTTCATAGCCGGGGCGATTGCGTGCGCCTTCGCGCCCATAATCGTCGCGGTAACGCTCCTCGTCTCGCCAGTTTCTTCCTGCCATATCGCATGCCTCCTTGATGTTCCCCCTCCCCTTGGGAGGAGAACGGGGAGGGTGAAGGCCGGGTTTCGCCGCTGCACTGGATTGGGCGAAATGTTCTCGTCTTGTTCTTGCATGCATCGATCTGCAGATCGAAGTGCCGGCGGTGAGCGCCGCCGACCTGATCTTGCCGGCACCCGCGGAGGGTTCAGCCAATACCCGCGGCGCGCGTTGCCGCCGCGCGCGAATTGCAGCGGGCGCGTTATTCGGCGCTGGGTCTGCCAGGACTGACGACGAACGCCGCCGCGCCTGCCGCGTTGATCGAAGATATCGCGCGGCCCGATACCGCCCGAAGCAATCTCGTGCGCGATGCGGCCTAACGCATGCGGCTCTCGGCGAACTCGCGCGCACGATCGCCGATCTCGCGGGATCGCCACTGGTGCGCCGCGAGCATCTCGCGGAGGCGCTGTCGTACCGGCCGCGCGGCACGACAACATCGATGGCGGCGTGAGTAAATTCAGACCGTCTCCAGCTTTCTTTCAGCTGCTTCTGTTCCGCCGAACTGCGCTTCCATCGCGCGCCGGGTCTTAATTGCATCCGCCATGAGCGCATCGGCGCGGCTGATATCGACATTGCTCCAGCGCACCACCTCGCCTTGCGGCACGTTGCGCGTCAGCGACGGCCGATGCGCGAGGCCGATCGGCAAAGCCCCAAGTGCGAGACTCGTCTGCGCCGGCATCGCCCGACCCCAAACGGTGTAGCCGCCTTCGCCATCGAGCATCTCGCCGACCTTAAGATCGCGCTTGGCCACTGCGACGACATCGCAGCGGAATTCGCGCGGCTGTCCGGTCGGCTCGCCGCGCAACGCGGCTGACAGCACGGAGATGCCGAGCTCCAGTCCGATGAGGTGGTAGGGCTTGTACATCGCGGCATAGCGGCCGCTATCGTCGGTCTTCAATCCGTATTGTTTGAAGCAGGCGGCGGCATAATCGTTCGGCGCTTCGATAACGACGTACACGCCCCATCTGAGATCGCGAAATACCGGACGGCCATCGCGCTCGAGCGATGACACGACCTCGACCATTCCGGAATGATCGAGCACACCGCCAGCGGAGCGCGGGCGCAACACGTGCGGCAGATCGTCGACACCGCAAGCGGGAAAGGCAAGGCCGTTCTCCGGCACATCGAGTCCCGTGGCGTTGGCGATCGACCCCATCTCGATCGCCGATTTGGTGCCGTCGAGAAACGAATTAAACATTTGCGGGTTCATGCCGGCGCGCTTTGCTTCGTCCGGCGTGAGCCCGTAATGGGTCCACACGTCATCCGGCGTGACGGAGTGATAAAGCGGCAGATATTTCGTGCCTTTGCCCGCGGCGACGACGCGAAAGCCCGCCGCGCGCGCCCAATCGACGAGTTCGCCCGTCAGTGCCGGCTGATCGCCATAGGCCAGGGAATAGACAACGCCCGCGCGGCGCGCTTCTTCCGCGAGCAGCGGCCCAACCAGAGCGTCGGCCTCGACATTGACCATGACGATGTGCTTGCCGGCGGCAAACGCCAATCGCGCGTGGCGAATGCCGGCGGCGGGATTGCCGGTCGCTTCGATGACGACTTCGATGCCGTCGCGCGCGATCGCCGCTTCAGCATCGTCGGTGAACTTAGTTGCTGTAATGCGTGCATCATCCCAGCCAACGTCGCGGCGCGCTGTACGCGCACGGTCTGGTGACAGGTCGGCAATGGCCGCGACTTCGAGCCCCGGCGTTGTCGGTACCTGCGACAAAAACATCGAGCCAAACTTGCCGGCGCCGATCAGCACGACGCGCACGGGCTTCCCCGCCGCGACACGCGCGGCGAGAAGCTGATGCAGGTTCACGTGACTTACGCCGCCGCGGCGAACTTGCGCGCCTCTTGCAGCAATGCGTCGTCGGCGACCGGCACGATCGGCCGGAAATCGCGATGCGCGATAAACTCGGGCCGCGTCGGCGTGCGGATGTAATTCGAGACTGCGTTCAGGGTTAGATACACGATCTTGCGCGGATAGGGCGTGATGTTGCCGGCCGAGCCATGCACGAGATTGCCGTGGAACATCAGCATGCCGCCCGCTTTACCGGTCGCGGCGTGGATGCCGCCTTCCTGCACGAGCCGCGTCACCGTATCGTTGTCGAGCGTCCATAGCGGATAGGATGTCGTCTCCAGATCGTGCGCAGCTTTGAGATCGCCGGCCTTGTGCGATTTCGGCACGAGCAAGAGCGGCCCGTTGATTGGCATGACTTCGTCGAGGAACACGGAAATGTTCATCGCGCGCGGCTCCGGCATGCCGTCGTCGCGTTTCCATGTGCCGTAATCCTGATGCCATTGCCAGACTTCGCCGGTGAAGGCCGACTTCGCGTTGATCTTGAACTGATGCATGTAAACCGGCTCGCCGAAAATCTGCTCGACGGGGCGGATCATGCGCGGATGCGCACCGAGAAGGCGGAACGCCTCGTTGTAGAGATGCGCGGCAAAGGCGGTACGCGGCGCGCCGCTCTTTTCACGCCAGACTTCCGGGCGCTGACGCGAATAGATGCCTTCCCGCCTCGCGCCGCAGAAGCGCGACTTCCTCTTCATTGAAGAGTTCGGGCAGGAATAGCCAGCCCTCTTCGTGGAAATGCGCGATCTGTTGCGGTGTCAGGTCCATGACGTTCCTCCGTGGCGCGCGTGAGCAATGCCGCTGGTTTGGGTTGCCTGAAAGTCAACCTCCGTCGCGAGCCTTGTCAAGCAGTGCCACAATGCAAAAGGCCGCCCAAAGGGCGGCCTTGCACGATACGCAGGTTGAACTCAGCGCGAATAGAATTCGATGACGAGGTTCGGCTCCATCATGACGGGATAGGGTACCTCGTTCGGCAACGGAATGCGCGACAGTTTCGCCGTCATCTTCGAATGATCGACCTCATAGAACTCCGGCACATCGCGCTCGACAAGCTGCGCCGCTTCGAGCACGGCGACAAGCTGCTTCGAGCTTTCCTTCACCTCGATCACATCGCCGGGCTTCACCAGGTAAGACGGAATGTTGACGCGCCGTCCGTTCACTCGAACGTGGCCGTGATTGACGAACTGGCGCGCCGCAAACGGCGTCGCCGCGAACTTGGCGCGGTAGACGACGGCGTCGAGCCGGCGCTCCAGGAGGCCGATCAGGTTGTCGCCGGAATCGCCCTTCATGCGGATCGCCTCCGCGTAATATTTGCGAAACTGCTTTTCCGAGATGTTGCCGTAATAGCCCTTTAGCTTCTGCTTGGCTTTGAGCTGCGTGCCGAAATCGGAGAGCTTGCCCTTGCGCCGCTGGCCGTGCTGGCCAGGGCCGTATTCGCGCCGGTTGACCGGGCTTTTCGGCCGCCCCCAGATGTTCTGGCCCATGCGACGGTCGATTTTGTATTTTGCTTCTGCGCGTTTGGTCATCGCTGTTCCCTTGTCTTTGAGGAACGCGCCCTCCTGCTGCCCGAGTGTTAGGGCCGACAGGTCCGAAGCCGGATCGTTAAGCGCGACGGCAGGACCGCGGGTGCGTGAAAAACCGAACGCGCCCAAAAGGGCGCGCCGGATGGGGCGGTTGCTAAACGCCTGTCCCCTGAGTGTCAACCTTAGCGGCCGCCGGTGCGGCCGAACCAAATGCCGAAAACGGCGGCGAGCGCCACCAGGATCAGGAAGGAATTGACGCCGATCAGCACCAAGCGCGGCAGCACTTTGATGTCGGGCTGCGGCGGCGGTGGGCCTGCCGAGAAAAACTCCCGCCAGATGCCGGCGAAGAAGCAGAAGGCGCTGAACAGGGCCAGCACCGTGCCGGCCGCGACAACGATGTATTCGGGGATAACGTCCTTCAGCGCCGCTTTGGCGCCGACGCCGCTGGCGAGCGCCGCGAGGCCGGTGCGCACCCAGGCGGCATAGGTCCGCTCGGCAGCAAAGACATTGCGGTCGGCGGCAAGCTCGGTGCGCCGCTCGGCCGAATCCTTGATCTGGCCCGTGGAGTGGGCGAGCGTCCCGGCCGATTTCTCGACTTCGCGAGCGCTCTCCTTGAGCTCAACCTGCGCCGCCTCGGCCACTCAGACGTCCCGCCGATCCTTGTCCTTGCGGCTGCCAATCGCCTTGGCGGCGCGAGCGGGGTCGCGTTCGGCGCCGGCGCGCAGGATGTCGGCGGCGGCTTTCTGCTCCGCTTTCAAGTCATCGCGCGGCGGCGCGGTTTTGGAATCGGCCTCGACGCCGAGTTCTTTCGGCTTCACTTTTTTGTCGGTCTGCGCGGCGGCCTTGAAGGTCGAAAGTGATTCCGGCTGCTGGCCCTTGGCTTCCTTGCTCATCTAGTCCTCCCGGGTTGGCGGGAGAACGTGCGGGGCAGGGGCGTGTTCCGCGCGACTAAATCAGCTTGACCAGCTAAATCCTTCCAAGCCAAATCAAGGCCTTGGCTGCAAAACAGGGCATAAAGGTCCCTTTTCGAATCAAAGGGTTGGATCGCCCGAGCAAAACCAAAAGAGGGCGGGACCACCGCCCGAACGCGAAACCGCCGGG
>DATAOB010000115.1:0-18182 GCA_036265935.1 Beijerinckiaceae bacterium | reverse complement strand
GGAGAGCACATCGCGTGCCTCGCGCTTGAGCGCGTCGACCTTGCGGGCGATCTCGGCCGAGCCCTCGAAGATGTCGCCGTATTCGAGCAGGTCCGTCTCGTAGGCGAGGATCTGCTGCATGCGCAGCGACCATTGCTGGTCGAACGGGCGCGGCAGGCCGAGCGCCTCGTTCCAGGCCGGAAGCTGCACGGCGCGCGCCCGCGCGTTCTTCGACAGCGTCACGGCGAGCATTTCGATCAGGATGCGATAGACGTTGTTCTCGGGCTGCTGCTCGGTCAGCCCGAGCGAATTCACCTGCACGCCGTAGCGGAAGCGGCGGTATTTTTCTTCCTCGACGCCGTAGCGCTCGCGGGTGATCTCGTCCCACAGCTCGCAAAACGCGCGCATCTTACAGAGTTCGGTGACGAAGCGCATCCCCGCGTTCACAAAGAACGAGATGCGGCCGACGACCTCGCCGAAACCTTCCTCCGACACTTCGCCCGAGGCTTTCACCGTATCGAGAATGGCGATCGCTGTCGCCAGCGCATAGGAGAGTTCCTGTACCGGCGTCGCGCCTGCTTCCTGCAGATGATAGGAGCAGACATTCATCGGATTCCATTTCGGCACTTCGCGCGTCGTGAAGACGATCATGTCTTTGGTGAGCCTGAGCGACGGTGCCGGCGGAAATACGTAGGTGCCGCGCGACAAGTATTCCTTGATAATGTCGTTCTGCGTCGTGCCCTGCAGGACCTTGCGCGAGGCGCCCTGCTCCTCGGCGGCGGCGATATAAAGCGACATCAGCCAGGCGGCGGTCGCATTGATCGTCATCGACGTGTTCATCTCGGCCAAGGGGATGCCGTCGAGCAGCGTGCGCATGTCGCCCAAATGCGAGATCGGCACGCCGACCTTGCC
Source organism: Beijerinckiaceae bacterium (assembly GCA_036265935.1). Taxonomy (GTDB): domain Bacteria; phylum Pseudomonadota; class Alphaproteobacteria; order Rhizobiales; family Beijerinckiaceae; genus JAFASC01. The sequence continues at coordinate 17,291 of DATAOB010000115.1, read as the reverse complement.
GACCTCGCCGCGCGCCAGCGTGTGGTCGGAATCGTAGCCGGTCTGCGTCGGCAGATCGAAAGCGACGGAAAGGCCGGTTTGGCCGCGCGCGAGATTGCCGCGATAGAGCTTGTTCGACTCGGCCGCCGTGGAATGCCCGGCATAGGTCCGGAAAATCCAGGGTTTGTCGCGTTTCGGGCTTTCGGCGGACATGGGAGACCTCGGCGGACCTCGTCCCAGGCGGGATTGTGCAGAGCACAATAACGCGGTTTAGCGCGATTGCCAGCTTCGCGGCCTTCGCGGCGCTCAGCGCTGGCCGTAGCTCGTGTTCTCGAACAGGTCGGAATATTCGCGCGGCTGCGAGCGCCAATATTGTTTCGGCGCGCCAACTTTGGCGCCGAGCTTCGCCGCGGCGTGCCAGGGCCAGCGCGGATCGTAGAGCATGGCGCGAGCGAGCGACACCGCGTCCGCCTCGCCGTTGGCGATGATCGCCTCCGCCTGTTCCGGCTCGGTGATGAGCCCGACGGCGATGGTCGGCAGGCCGACTTCCGCCTTGACCCGCTGCGCGTAGGGCACCTGATAGCCTGGCCCGATCTTGATCGCCTGCTGTGGCGACACGCCGCCCGTCGTCACGTGGATGGCGGCGCAGCCGCGCGCCTTCAGCGCTTTCGACAGAGCGATCGTGCCGTCGATATCCCAGCCGTTCGGCACCCAGTCGGTCGCCGAGATGCGCATCCAAACCGGCTTTTCCGGAGGGAATACGGCGCGCACCGCATCGTAGACTTCCAGCGGAAACCGCATGCGGTTCTCGAGGCTGCCGCCGTACTCGTCGGTGCGCTTATTGGCGATCGGCGACAGGAATTGATGCACGAGATAGCCGTGCGCGCCGTGGACTTCGATTCCGTCGAGGCCCAGTCGCGCCGCGCGCTTCCCCGCCGCGGCGAACTCGTCGCGCACGCGGGTGAGGCCGACGTGATCGAGCGCCTCGGGCGGGATTTCGTCCGCCGCGTGCGGCACCGGCGAGGGCGCCTCCGTCTTCCAGCCGCCGGGCGCGTCGGAATTGATCTGTGCGCCGCCGTCCCAGGGGGCGCGGCTCGAACCTTTGCGGCCGGCATGCGCGAGCTGAATTGCGATCTGGATCGGCGAATACGTGCGGATCGCCTTGAGGACGCGCGCCAGCGCCGCCTCGTCCTCATCGGAATAAAGCCCGAGATCCGCAGGCGAGATGCGGCCCCGCGCCGAGACCGCCGTCGCTTCGAGGATCATCATCCCCGCACCCGACAGCCCCAGATGACCGAGATGGATCATGTGCCAGTCGGTCGCCTTCCCGTCCTGCGCCGAATACTGGCACATCGGGGCGATGACGATGCGGTTGGCGAGTTCGAGCGAGCCGAGTTTCAGCGGCGTGAACAGGTGGGGCATGAATTTCCTCTAGCAAGCAAATACGCGAACGGACTTACATCGCGCGACAGGCTCAGCGGTCCAGTTCGGCTCGAACTGCAGCTCTGATGATCGGCAGTTCGGTCGTTGCTGTTTTCCAGACGGCTTGTTCGATCACCCGCTCGTAACTGTGCCGATAGAAGTTGCCGGCATCTGCAATCGCCTGCCATGGCACCTCCGGATGCCGGGCCTTCAGCTCATTCGGCAGCCGCCGCGATGCTTCCGAGATGATCTCCAAAGCACGCGTCACCGCATAGAAGGTCTTCAGGTCATCACAAAAGGTTTCGTACGTGAAGCCTTCGAGGAAGCGCGCGGCGAGATCGATATATTCGATGTTGACCAGCGCCGCGTAAGCGCGATCAAAAGGCATAGAGCGCTTCGGCTGTAATCGCGGGTCCAATGACAGGTTTCAGCCCCGCGCGATTGACCACATCGACGGGCGCGCCGAAGAACCCAGCGATGTAGCTCTTCAGCGCCACATACTCGTAGACCGACAGAATGACCTCCGGCTCGAATTCCAGCATGATGTCGATGTCGCTCTCCGGCCCATTGCCGCCGCGCGCCGCCGAGCCGAACAGCGCCGCATGCGCGATGCCGCGCTCGCGCAGCGCAGGCTCGAACTCCCGTCATCTCGCAAGAATCTCGTCGCGGCTCATGCCCGGAATATAGCACAAAGCGTGGCTCCGCCCTCTATTGTGCACCGCGGCAGAAAGGGGCATGATCGCGCCCTTTCGAATGCGGGCGGAGCCAAGCCATGTCGAACATCAAACTCGTCTCGGGCGGCGCTGCCGCGCGCGCCGAAGGAGCCGCCCCGGCCGCGCCCGCCCTGAAAGACCTTTACGAGCTCGGCGAAATCCCGCCGCTCGGCCACGTCCCGGCGAAAATGTATGCCTGGGCAATCCGCCGCGAGCGCCACGGCCCGCCGGAAGAGGCAATGCAGGTCGAGGTCGTGCCGACCTGGAGCCTCGACAGCCACGATGTGCTGGTTCTCGTGATGGCGGCAGGCGTCAATTACAACGGCGTCTGGGCCGGCCTCGGCACCCCGATCTCACCCTTCGACGTGCATAAGGCGCCGTTCCATATCGCCGGCTCCGATGCGTCGGGCGTCGTGTGGGCCGTCGGCTCCAAGGTCAAGCGCTGGAAGGTCGGCGAGGAGGTCGTCGTCCACTGCAATCAGGACGACGGCGACGACGAGGAGTGCAACGGCGGCGACCCGATGTTCTCGTCGTCGCAACGCATCTGGGGCTACGAGACGCCGGACGGCTCATTCGCGCAGTTCTGCCGCGTGCAGGACCGCCAGCTCATGCCGCGGCCGAAGCACCTCACATGGGAAGAAGCCGCCTGCTACACGCTGACGCTGGCGACCGCCTACCGCATGCTGTTCGGCCACGAGCCGCATCGGCTGAAGCCTGGCGACAACGTGCTGGTCTGGGGTGCCTCGGGCGGCCTCGGCGTCTTCGGCGTGCAGCTCTGCGCCGCCGCCGGCGCCAATCCGATTGGCGTCATCTCCGACGAGGCAAAGCGCGATTACGTGATGTCGCTCGGCGCCCGCGGCGTCATTAACCGCAAGGATTTTAACTGCTGGGGCCAGATGCCGACCGTTAACACGCCGGAATACGCGAACTGGACTAAGGAAGCGCGCAAGTTCGGCAAGGCGATCTGGGACATTACCGGCAAGCAGGACGTCGACACAGTATTCGAGCATCCGGGCGAGCAGACGTTCCCGGTGTCATGCCTCGTTGTGAAGCGCGGCGGCATGGTCGTCTTCTGCGCCGGCACGACCGGCTACAATCTCACCTTCGACGCGCGCTATGTCTGGATGCGGCAGAAACGTATCCAGGGTTCGCATTTCGCGCATTTGAAGCAGGCGTCCGCCGCCAACAAGTTCGTGCTGGACCGCCGCGTCGATCCCTGCATGTCGGAAGTTTTTCCCTGGGAGAAGATACCGGCGGCCCACACCAAGATGTGGAAGAACCAGCATGCGCCGGGAAACATGGCGGTGCTGGTCAACTCGCCGCGCGCAGGTTTGCGTACCGTGGAGGATGTGATCGAGGCGGGCCAAAGCCGGTAGACTTTGTTTTCCTGCCTCTGAAGCGGGCATTCGAGCGGCGTCAATGGAAATTCGCGAGGCCACATTCGACGACGCCGTCGAAGCATGTATCGTGCTGAAGCGGTCTATCGCCGAGCTTTGTCATGCGGATCATAAGAGCGATCCGATGATTCTTGCACGATGGCTCGGAAATAAGACGGTTGAGAATTTTAATCTCTGGGTTCAGCAACCCGACAATTCATTGCTCGTGGCCGTCGAGGGTGACCGGATTCTCGGTGTTGGCTCTGTCACGGACTCAGGGACAATCTGACTGAACTACGTTTCGCCAGACGCGCGATTTCGCGGTGTCAGTCGGGCTTTGTTGCAAAGTTTAGAAGTCCGCGCAGCCCGGCGCGGGAACACGCAATGCAACTTGATCAGTACGGAAACTGCTCGCCGTTTCTACTTGTCAAACGGCTACGTGGAATCGGGAGAGCCCAGCGGCGCTTTTGGAACGACTTCCGGGTACCCGATGAGCAAGCCGCTAACTTAATTGCGGCGCGCTCTCCTGTTATATCCCGCGATAAACACATCCCTCGCCGCAGCTGTCGCGATAGACGGCGACCTCGCTCAAACCCGGCACGTCGGCCGCGATCGCGCGCCAGATATAGGCGCAGATGTTTTCGAGCGTCGGTAAACCGAGACCGTCGACCTCGTTCAAGAAACGATGGTCGAGATTTTCCCGCACCGCCCCGAGCCGGCGCTCCAATTCGCCGAGATCGACGACCCAGCCGTGCGCGTTCGGCTTGCCTTCGACGGTGACGCGCGCGCGAAACGAATGGCCGTGCAGCCGGCTGTAGCGATTGTCGCGATCGTTCGGATCGATCAGCGTATGCGCCGCCTCGAAGCGGAATTCCTTGAAAACCTGAAACACTATCTGATTCCGATTGCCTTGTGTGTCTGTACGCTCAACCGCCAGCGCGGATGGCTCATGCAATAGTCGATCGCCGCGGCCGTGTTCTCCGCGATCTGCGGCCCATCCATCGGCTGCAGCAGGAAATGCGCGAAGTCGAGCGCTTCGAAATCGCGTGGGCGGGCGCCGACCTGCGGATAGACGAGCTTCAATTCGTCGCCGCGCGTTTGCACGAGCGGAGCGCCGGCCTTCGGGCTGACGCAAATCCAATCGATGCCGGCCGGCGCCGCCAGCGTGCCGTTGGTTTCGATCGCAACCTCGAATTTTTCGGCGTGCAGGCATTCGAGCAGTGGCTCGTCGACCTGCAACAGCGGCTCGCCGCCAGTCAGCACGACAAGGCGATTGTCGGCGCCATCGCCCCACTCCTGCGCAATGGCGTCCGCCAAATCCTGCGCCGTCTCGAATTTGCCGCCGCCGCTACCATCGGTGCCGACGAAATCCGTGTCGCAGAACCGGCAGACCGCATCGGCGCGATCGGCTTCGCGGCCGGACCAGAGATTGCAGCCGGCAAAGCGGCAGAACACCGCCGCGCGGCCCGCGTTGCGGCCCTCGCCTTGCAATGTCTTGAAAACCTCTTTCACGGCGTAGGCCATGAACGCGGCACTCTTAAATCCCGGGAATGCGAGGCCAGATAAGCCCGGCGGGCTCCGGGCGCAAGCAGCCCGCAAGAGCGGCCGTCAGACGCCTGATCGGCTGCGATCCTGCCATTCGCGCCAGCCGATCACGTCGCAGTCGAGCGCCGCGCTGGTGGCGGTATTGTACCACGCGTTGCCCTCGCGGCGGCACGGGAACGGCAGGACATAGGTCCCGACGTGATCCTGGCAGAGCGCCTCGACGATAATTCCGTCCGGCGCTTCCCGGTCGGTGATGAACTGCGAAAGCCGATCGCTGTGGGTAACCATGAGCATGCCAATAAGAGCGGGCCGCGAGCGGCGTGAAAGCGCAGATAAGCCTGGCGTGCCCGCCGAACAAGCGTGGCGGGCGAAGACATGCCTCGCGCGAGATGCTCAATCAACTCCTGTAGTGTGCGAAGCAAGATGATCTCGCCTCGCCGGCTTGATGCCGCTACCATCGCATCATCGCAGCGGCGCGCGTCCGAGGGAAGTGAATCCAGAGATGATTGCAGCTCCGCAACCGATCGGCGGCGTCGCAACATCGATCACGCTGTTCATTGGGGGCGCCGCGGCAGGGCCCGACGATCGCGCCGTGCGTATCGCGAGCTTCGCCGATTACGAGCGTAGCTTCGGCGGCTTGGATGCGCGCGCGCCGCTCGGTTATTCCGTGCGGCAGTTCTTCGACAATGGCGGAACGGATGCGTATGTCGTTCGCCTTACGCGAGCACCCGGACGGTCGAACGGCACAAATCAATCGGCGCTGACGCCCGGAAGCGCCGACTTCCACGCCGCGCTCCTCTCCAACGCGATTTGGGGCGCGGACGGCATCGTCGATGCGATCGATCTCTTCAACCTCGTCTGCGTGCCGGGCGAGAGCGATCCGCCGACGCTTGCGGCACTGCAGATTCATTGCGCGAACAGGCGCGCATTTCTGCTCATCGATGCCGACGCGGCGGCAAATGTCGCATCGCTCAGAGAGGGCCCGCCGGCCGCTCTTGTCTCAGATGCCGCGGCAAATGCCGCGATGTTCTTTCCGCGGCTGCGCGCCGCGGATCCGACGCAGCCCGGCGGGCCTGCCGACTTGCCGCCGTCCGGTTTTATCGCCGGCCTGTTTGCCCGTAACGATCGCGCGCGCGGAGTCTGGACCGCGGCTGCAGGCGTCGACGCGGCGCTTGCCGGCGCGAACGGAACCGCAATCGCGCTCCGCGACACCGAAATCGAGGAGCTCAACGCAGCTGCCATCAACTGCATCCGCACGCTTCCCGGCGGAGCGATCGTGCTTTGGGGTGCCCGTACCTTGGCCGGCCGGACCGGGAGCAATTCCGATTGGACATACATCCCGGTGCGGCGCTTTGCGCTTTTCCTCGAAGAAAGCATTCAGCGGGGAACGCGCTGGGCAACATTCGAGCCGAACGGTCCGGCGCTCTGGGCAGCGCTGCGATCGAGCGTCGAAGCGTTCATGCTCGACCTATTTAGAGGCGGCGCGTTGCAAGGCGCGACGCCGGCGCAAGCATTTTTCGTGCGCTGCGATGCGACGACGATGACGCAAGCCGACATCGACGCGGGCCTCGTCAATGTCATCATCGGCATGGCCGTCGTCAGGCCCGCCGAATTCATCATTATACGAATCCAGCAGCGCGCCTCGAAGCCGCCGCCATAAGCCCGCCGCGCCCGTCTCGCTTGCGCCGGAAAGCGCCGCATCCCACTTGACAGGCGCGGACGCGTCGGCAGAAGCAGGCGCAAGTTTTTACAGGGATTTCAAGGAATGGCGTCGCTCGGCGGAACACAGACGGCAGAGGCTCTTGCCGGCGACAAGCCCGCGGCGCCGCTCGTCAAGGAGACGACGACCGCGACCTTCCGCGAGGACGTGCTCACCGATTCCCTGCGCCAGCCGGTGCTGGTCGATTTCTGGGCACCATGGTGCGGGCCCTGCAAGCAGCTGACCCCGGTCATCGAGAAGGTGGTCAAGTCGGCCGGCGGCAAGGTCAAGCTCGTCAAGATGAACATCGACGAGCACCCGCAGATTGCCGGCCAGCTCGGCATCAAGTCGATCCCCGCCGTGATCGCTTTCCAAAGAGGGCAGCCGATCGACGGCTTCATGGGCGCGCTGCCCGAAAGCCAAGTGAAGCAATTCGTCGAGCGGCTGATCGGGCCGCTCGGTGCCGGTGACGAGGAATTCGCCGAAGCCGAAGCCGCGCTGAAAGCGGGCGACGTCGAAGCCGCCGCCGACATCTACCGCGCCCTCCTCGAAGAGGATCCGGCCGAGCCGCGCGCCCTCGGCGGGCTCGCCCAGGCGCTGGTCGCGCTCGGCGAGATGGAGGCGGCGCGTCAGCTCCTCGACAGCGCCCCCGCCGGCAATCACACCGCGATCAGCGCCGCGCGCGCCGCGCTCGAACTCGCCGAGCAGGCGAGCAATGTCGGCGATCTCGCCGGCCTCGAAGCGGCGCTCGCCAAGAACCCCGGGGATCACCAGGCGCGCTTCGATCTCGCCGTCGCGCTCAATGCCAACGGCCGCCGCGACGAGGCGGCAAACCGCCTGCTTGAAATCATCAAGGCGGACCGTAACTGGAACGACGATGGCGCGCGCAAGCAACTCGTCCAGTTTTTCGAGGCGTGGGGGCCGATGGACCCGGCGACCCTCGCCGCCCGCCGCAAGCTCTCGACGCTGCTCTTTTCCTGATCGGCCGGCTCGCGTCCGGAGGGCGCGATGAGCATCAACGCGCCTTACAAAGCGCCGTCCGAGCTGCCGAACACGATCCCGATCTTCCCGCTGGCCGGCGTGCTGTTGTTGCCGCGCGGCGAGCTGCCGCTCAACGTTTTCGAGCCGCGCTATCTCGCCATGATCGACGATGCGCTGAAAGGTCATCGCCTGATCGGCATGATCCAGCCGAATTCCGACGCCGGCGGCACGCGCAACGTGCCGGCTCTGTTTTCGGTCGGCTGCGCCGGCCGCATCACGCAATTCGCCGAGACCGGCGATGGCCGCTACATCGTCACGCTGACCGGCGTCGCGCGCTATCGCGTCAGCGCCGAAATGCCGGTGCTGACGCAATATCGTCAGGCGCAGGCGGATTTCGAGGCGTTTGCCGAAGACTTCATTCCCGGCTACGGCGAAGAGGATGTCGATCGCGACGCCGTTTTGAAGACGCTCGACGAGTTCGCCCAATCGAACAAATTGAAGATCGACTGGAAAAGCATCGAGGCGGCATCGAACGAGGCGCTCGTCAACGCGCTGTCAATGATGAGTCCATTCGGTCCGAAGGAAAAGCAGGCGCTGCTGGAAGCATCGGATTTGAAATCGCGCGCCGAAGTGCTGGTCGCGATCACGCAGATGGAGCTCGCGCGCTCGAACAACAACACGAACTCGATTCAATAAAAGGGTGCATGGAGGGGTGCATGGAACAGAACGTCACGCCGACCGAAGCAGCGCCGGAAGTCTCGCGCGTCGATCCGCGGCTGCTCGAAATCCTGGTCTGCCCGCTGACCAAGACGACGCTCGAATACGATGCGGCGAACCAGGAGTTGATCTCGCGCGCCGCGCGGCTCGCTTATCCCATTCGCGACGGCATTCCGATCATGCTGCCGGAGGAGGCGCGGAAGATCGACGACATGCCGGGCGCCGCACTTTTGACGGATCGTTCGTAAGGGCAATTCGTTGTCCTCGCGGGCATGGTGCGGTCGGGAGAACGCGATGGCCAAAGCAGATAAAACCCCTGGAGCGGCGGCCGAGCGGCTGCGGGCCGACATCGATTCCGGCCGCACCGGCGACAAGGTTGATTTTCCCGATCCCTCCGCCGCGCCGCTTGGCACCGACGAGGAAGCCGGCGGCGTGACGACGCCGGAAGAAGCGCTGGAGAAAGCGCGGCAGGCAGAGCTGCGCTTGGGGCAAAACGCAATGCGCGGCGCGGGCGCTGATCGTTAGCGCGCCCTTCCCCCTCGACGGGGGAAGGTGCCCTTCGCGTCAGCGAAGGGCGGATGAGGGTGATCGCTACCCTGAAACATAGGCGCCGCCCCTCACCCTGTCCCTCTCCCCGCTCGCGGGGCGAGGGGACACTAACGACTGGCGTTGCGCAGCATCTTTGGGTGCGCCAACCTAAACTCCCTCTCCCCGTTCTACGGGGAGAGGGTTGGGGCAGCACAAATGCGTGGCGCTGACACACAAACAACAAGCCGCGCCCGCTCTCTGCGGCGAAATAAATCCTCGCCGGAGGCAAGACTCTGGGAGGCGCTGCGCAACCGCGAACTCGCCAGACATAAGTTCGTCCGTCAGCAACCGATCGGTCCCTATTTCGCTGATTTTTGTTGCCGCGAACGCAAGCTGATCATCGAGGTCGACGGCGCCACGCATTCGACCGATGCCGAACTTGCGCGCGACGCAAAGCGCACGCGTTTCTTCGAGTCGCAGAACTATCGCGTCATTCGCTTCAACAATGCGGAAGTGTACGCTGATCTCGAGTCGATTACGAAAACGATCCTTGCCGCTTTGGGCGAACCATGGTGAGCGCATTCGAGAGATCGTGAGCGCCTTCTCCCCGTTCACGGGGAGAAGGTGGCCTTGCTCGCGTTCTTGACGGATCGCGCGGCAGCGCTTCAGGTGCAGGCGCATGTTCACCGCCGTCGCCGAGCTCCTGTCGATCCTCGATCTCGAGCAGATCGAGCACAACATCTATCGCGGGCGCTCCCCGCAGGTCGGCTGGCAGCGCGTCTTCGGCGGGCTCGTCATCTCGCAGGCGCTGGTCGCGGCCGAGCGCACCGTCGAGGAGCGCGTGCCGCACTCGCTGCACTGCTATTTCATCCTGCCCGGCGACCCCAACGTGCCGATCATCTACGAGGTCGACCGCATCCGCGACGGCAAGAGCTTTACGACGCGCCGGGTCGTGGCGATCCAGCACGGCCGCGCGATTTTCTCGCTCGCCGCCTCGTTCCAGATCGAGGAGGAGGGGCTCGACCACGCGCTCAATATGCCGAAGGTGACGCCGCCCGACGACCTGCCGAGCGAAGCCGAGTTGCGCGAGCGCTTCGGCGCCATGATGCCGGAAAACGTGCGTCGCTGGTTCGACCAGGAGCGGCCGATCGAGATGCGGCCGGTCGACCTGAAGCGCTATGTCGGCCGCGACAAGCCGATGGACCCGGTCCAGCACGTGTGGCTCCGCGCTACCGGCAAGCTGCCCGACGACCCCGCCATCCATCGCGCCGTGCTGGCGTATTTGTCGGACATGACGCTGCTCGATACCGCGCTGATCGCGCACGGGAAATCGATCTTCCAACGCTCGATCCAGGTGGCGAGCCTCGACCACGCGCTGTGGTTCCACCGCCCGTTCCGGGCCGATGAGTGGCTGCTCTATGCGCAGGACAGCCCGAACACGAGCGGCGCGCGCGGGCTCACCCGCGGCCTCATCTATACGCAGGATGGGCGGCTCGTGGCCTCGGTCGCCCAGGAAGGGCTGATCCGGCAGCGGCAGTAGCGGCGGGTTCTGCACATTCCTTGGGCAAAGCGGCTGATTTGCTCGCCTGTTAGGCGCATATCGCGCGGGGCCAGCGGCCGAGGCGTTGGCACGGCGCTTGAATTCCCCACTGCTTGAGCAGAGCCGTGCCGCGATCGGTGGACGTAAGCAGGAAGTGAGACATGAAAATAGTAATGGCGATCATAAAGCCGTTCAAATTGGACGAGGTGCGCGACGCCCTCACCGCCGTCGGCGTGCACGGTCTGACGGTAACCGAGGTCAAAGGCTACGGCCGCCAGAAGGGCCACACCGAAATCTACCGCGGCGCCGAATATGCCGTGAGCTTCCTGCCGAAGCTGAAAATCGAAGTGGCGGTCGCAAGCGATCTCGTCGACCGCACGATCGAGGCGATTTCGGCGGCTGCCCGCACCGGCCAGATCGGCGACGGCAAAATCTTCGTCAGTTCCCTCGAGCAAGCCGTCCGCATCCGCACCGGCGAACGCGATGTCGACGCCCTTTAAGCGCATCTCAAGAAAACCAGGAGTTCAACAAATGAAAGATCGCTCGATGCGAAGGACCTTGCTGGCAAGTGCCGGCATCGGCCTCATCGGCTGCCTGCTTGTCGCCGGATCTGTTTACGCGCAGACGCCGACAACCGAGGCTGCAGCTGCGGCGCCAGCCGCCGCGGCAGCGGCGCCGATCCCAAACAAAGGCGACACCGCCTGGATGCTCGTCTCCAGCGCGCTCGTCCTGATGATGTCGATCCCCGGCCTCGCGCTGTTCTACGGCGGCCTCGTGCGCACCAAGAACATGCTGTCGGTGCTGACGCAGGTCTTCACCATCGTGTCGCTCGTCGGCATCGTCTGGTGTCTCTACGGCTATTCGATCGCGCTCGGCGATACGAGCGGCCCATGGGTCAATTACATCGGCGGTCTCGGCAAGATATTCCTGAAGGGAGTGACGCCGGATTCGACCGTGCCGACGTTTTCGAACGGCGTGGTCATTCCGGAATACGCCTACATGGTGTTCCAGATGACCTTCGCGATGATCACGCCGGCGCTGATCGTCGGCGCGTTTGCCGAGCGCATGCGGTTTTCCGCCGTCGTCTTGTTTATGCTGCTTTGGGTCACGTTCATCTACTTCCCGATCGCGCATTGGACATGGGCGGCGGCTGCGCCTGACGACATTGCGGCGGCGGCAAAAGCGCTCGCGGCGGCAAGCGGCGACGCCGCCAAACAAGCGGCGCAAGCGAAGCTCGACGAGGTGACCTCGACGGCGGGTTGGATCAGTGCCGGAACCGCACCGTGGATGGGCGGCACCGGCGCGCTCGACTTCGCCGGCGGCACGGTCGTGCACATCAATGCCGGCATCGCCGGGCTGATGGGTGCGCTGATGCTCGGCAAGCGCGTCGGTTATCCGCGCGAAGCGATGCCTCCGCACTCTCTCACGATGACTATGATCGGCGCCTCGCTGCTCTGGGTCGGCTGGTTCGGCTTCAATGCCGGCTCGAATCTCGAGGCCAACGGCACGACGGCGCTCGCTTTCGTCAACACGATGGTGGCGACCGCCGCGGCGGCGCTGTCGTGGCTGTTCACTGAGTGGTTCGCCAAGGGCAAGCCCTCATTGCTCGGCATGGCCTCGGGCGCGGTCGCAGGACTCGTTGCGGTGACGCCGGCCTCGGGCTTTGCCGGCCCGATGGGGTCCATCGTGCTCGGATTGGTGGTGAGCCCGCTCTGCTGGATCTTCGTCGCCAAGGTGAAGATCGCTCTCGGCTACGACGATGCGCTCGACGTGTTCGGCGTCCACTGCATCGGCGGCATCGTCGGCGCGCTCGGCACCGGCATTTTGGTGGCGCCGTATCTCGGCGGCGTCGGCATCACCGACTACACCAACGTTACCGGCAACAATGTCGGCACCTACGAGATGGGCCCGCAGCTGTTGCGGCAACTCACCGCCGTGTGCTCGACGCTGATCTGGTCTGGCGTGGGTTCGCTGATCCTTTATAAGATCGTCGACCTGATCATCGGATTGCGCGTGCCGATCGACGCCGAGCGCGAAGGCCTCGACGTCGTCGAGCAAGGCGAGCGCGCCTACAATTACTGAGGTCGAGGGGCAGCGCGTTTTCCTCCGGCGCGCAGCTCAACGAGGGCGGCACCCCAAAGGTGCCGCCTTTTTGTTTGGTGCCCCAAGGACAGGCAAGGTTAAGCCGACCTTAACTCGCACTTTCTAACCTTCCGGGGACGCCGTTGCGATCGCGACGATGGACCTGATGCGCAGCAGCACTCTTTCCGCCACTCTCGATCACGTTCCGGTCCCGATCCGCGTCTTTGTCGCGCGCCGTGTTGCCGAGGCGTTGGGCGTGCTCATCCTCTGCCTGTCCGCCGCCTCCACCCTGGCGCTCGTCACTTGGTCGGTGCGCGATCCGAGCCTCAATCACGCGACGTCAGGGCCGACCCGCAATCTGCTCGGCTACAAAGGCGCGATTGTCGCCGATCTGACGATGCAGCTCGTAGGCATCGCCGCCGTGGCGCTGTTGACGCCGCCGATCGTCTGGAGCTGGCGTCTCATCCGCCGGCGGCGGCTCGACAGCGTCAGGCTGCGGCTCATCCTTTGGATGTGCGGCACGCTTTGCGCCGCAGGTCTTGCCTCCTTGCTGCCGGTCACCGACCGCTGGCCGCTCCCGACCGGGCTTGGCGGCGTTCTCGGCGACGCGCTCCTGTCGCTGCCCCACCGCATCATCGGCGGCTCGCACATTGCGGTGGCGATCGCCGCTGGGGCGCTCGTCGTCGGCATGATTCTCTGCATCGCCGGCGCGATTCGACCGGGTGTGCAGAGCAGCGGGGATTTCGACGAAGAAGAAGACGCGGCGCTGCGCGAGACGCGCAGCGACGACGATGCCGCCGGCGAGCCCGGTTTTTTTCTCATCGTCCTCGGCGCGGTCATCCATGGGGTTTTGAGCGCGCGGGCGGCGTTGCGCCGCGGCTTCATTCACGCCAGGCGCCGATGGTCCAAACACTCGGCTTCCGGCAGGCCGCTCAGCAATTGCGAATTGCCGATTTTGCTGGCGGCGGAGCGCCGCGAGCCGTCTTTCGAGGCGCCGACTTTCGATCCCTCGCTTTATGCTCCACGCAGCGTGCGCGAAGCGGCAGAGACGGCGCCGCGCACATCCCCGGCCGTCACGCCGGCGCGGCGAACCACACGCGAAAGCGCGCGCAAACGCGGCTCCTATCAGCTGCCCTCGCTGCAACTTCTCTCCGAAGCCAAGAAGATCGTTGCGACGAAAATCTCCGAGGAAGCGCTCGAGCAAAATGCGCGGCTGCTCGAAGGCGTGCTCGACGATTTCGGCGTCAAAGGCCAGATTATTCAGGTGCGCCCCGGCCCGGTCGTCACTCTCTACGAGCTCGAGCCGGCGCCGGGCATCAAATCCTCTAGGGTCATCGGGCTCGCAGACGATATCGCGCGCTCGATGTCGGCGGTCTCCGCGCGTGTCGCGGTCGTGCAGGGGCGCAACGCGATCGGCATCGAGCTGCCGAACCAGAAGCGCGAAGTGGTTTATCTGCGCGAGCTTTTGGCATCGCAGGATTTCGACAAATCGAAGCATCGTCTCGCGATCAGTCTCGGCAAGACGATCGGCGGCGAGCCGGTCATCGTCGATCTCGCGCGCATGCCGCATCTGCTCGTCGCTGGCACGACCGGCTCGGGCAAATCGGTCGCCATCAACACGATGATCCTGTCGCTGCTCTACCGGCTGAAGCCGGAGGAATGCCGGCTGATCATGATTGATCCGAAAATGCTGGAGCTCTCCGTCTATGACGGCATCCCGCATCTTTTGACGCCGGTCGTCACCGATCCGAAGAAGGCGGTCGTCGCGCTGAAATGGGCGGTGCGCGAGATGGAGGACCGCTACAAGAAAATGTCGAAGGTCGGCGTGCGCAATATTGACGGCTTTAACGCGCGCGTCGCCGAGGCCGACGCCAAAGGCGAGACGATCACCCGCACGGTGCAGACGGGCTACGACAAGGAGACCGGCGAGGCGGTCTACGAGCAGGAGGAGATGGAGCTCTCCGTCCTGCCCTACATCGTCGTCGTCGTCGACGAGATGGCCGACCTGATGATGGTCGCCGGAAAAGACATCGAGGGCGCAATTCAGCGCCTGGCGCAGATGGCGCGCGCCGCCGGCATCCACCTGATCATGGCAACGCAGCGCCCCTCGGTCGATGTGATCACCGGCACGATCAAGGCGAATTTCCCGACCCGCATTTCCTTCCAGGTGACCTCGAAGATCGACAGCCGCACCATCCTCGGCGAGCAGGGAGCCGAGCAGCTCTTGGGCCAGGGCGACATGCTGTACATGGCGGGCGGCGGCCGCATCTCGCGCGTGCACGGGCCGTTCGTGTCGGATACCGAGGTCGAGAGGGTCGTGGCGCACCTGAAGAGCCAGGGCCAGCCGGAATATCTCGACGCCATCACCGCGGAGGAGGAGGAGCTTGCCGATGCCGAGGGCGACCTGCCCTCACCCGGTTCGATGGACGGGGAAGAAGCGATGGACCTCTACGATCGCGCTGTGGCGATCGTGCTGCGCGACCGCAAATGCTCCACAAGCTACATCCAGCGCCGCCTCTCTGTCGGCTACAACAAGGCGGCTTCACTGGTGGAGCGGATGGAGAAAGAGGGCATCGTCGCTCCAGCCAACCACTCCGGAAAACGCGAGATTCTGGTCGGCGGCGGGGTCGATCGCGGCGCCTTCGAGCTTCGTTCGGAGGAATGAAGCTTGGCCGCAAGCGCCAAACCCAAAAATGCCACATGAGCCGCCTAACGAGCAGGCTTCCGCAACGTCAGCGACCTCAGATGAAGCATAAAGCAGCCGTCCCGCTTGCCGCCTTGGGGCGCGCCTTTTTCTTCTCCGTCACCACGCTGACGGCAACGGCAGCCTTTGCCGAGGCTTCGCCGCCGCGCCCGCCGATGGACCTCAATCCGCCGGCGAAGAGCGCTGCCCAACAGACGGCGCCGAGCGGCAAGAAAGCCGTGGCGGCGACCAATGCCGACCCGGCCCCGTTCAACCCATATACCGCGATCGAGAAGGCCAACGCCTATTTCAACGGCGCCGCCACCATGGTCGGCGACTTCGTCCAGGTCGGCGCCGACGGCCGCCGCTCCGAGGGCAAGCTTTACGTGCAGCGCCCGGGGCGGCTGCGCTTCGAATACGCGCAGCCCGCCTCGCTCGAAGTCGTCGCCGACGGCGTCAAGGTCGCGATCCGCGACCGCAAGCTGTCGACCCAGGACCTCTACTTCATCCAGCAGACGCCGCTGAAGTTCCTCTTGAAGGAGAAGATCGATCTCGCCAAGGACACCAAAGTCCTCGACGTCACCAACGACGCCAACAATACGACCATCGTCATCGAGGACGGCACCACGCTCGGCGGCACCTCGAAAATCCGGCTGATGTTCGACCCCAACACCTTCCAGCTCAAGCAATGGCTGGTCACCGACCCGCAGGGCTACGACACGCTGGTGTCGCTCTACAATGTCGACTTCAAAGAGAAGCCCGACCCGAGCCTGTTCAACATCAATTATTGACGCAACCGCGGACCTCTGGTCCGCAACCGATTTCCGGATGTGCGCACCAGGAGGTGCGCGGTCCAGCGCTCCATGACATTGCGGCAAATAGCGGGGATTCCCATATCCGCCGCTTGCGGGCCGCCTCTCCCCATGATGAAAGCCGCGAGATAAAGGGAGCGCCCACGTGCGGCTGAACATTGCCACCTGGAACATCAATTCGGTGCGGCTGCGCATGCCGATCGTCGCGCATTTCCTGAAGAAGCACCGGCCGGATGTTCTCTGCCTGCAGGAGACGAAGTGCCGCGACGGCGAGTTTCCCTATAAGCGGCTGAAGCGGCTCGGCTATACGCATATCGCGATCAACGGCCAGAAGGGGTATCACGGCGTCGCCATTGCCTCGCGCCTGCCGCTCGATCGAATCGGCAAGCGCGATTTCTGCGACAAAGGCGACGCGCGACATTTATCCGTGTCGATCGAGGTCGGCGGCCGCGCCATCGCGCTGCATAATTTTTATGTGCCTGCCGGCGGCGATGAGCCCGATCCCAAGATCAATCCGAAATTTGCGCACAAGCTCGCCTTTCTCGACGAAATGTCAGCGTGGATCGCCGGCGAAAAAATCGCCTGCAGTCCAGCGATCATGGTCGGCGATCTCAACGTCGCGCCACTCGAGACCGACGTGTGGAGTCATAAGCAGCTTTTGAAGGTTGTGAGCCACACGCCGATCGAGGTGGAAAAGCTCGGGCGTGTTTTAGACGCGGGGCCATGGGTCGACGCGATGCGCCACCACGTCCCGCATCAGGAAAAACTCTACACCTGGTGGAGCTATCGCTCGCCGGATTGGGCGAAGGCGGACAAGGGCCGCCGGCTCGATCATGTCTGGGTGAGCGGTTCGCTGCAGCCGGGGCTCGGCGGCTTGCGCGTACTGAAAGAAGCGCGCGGCTGGGAGCGCCCGTCCGACCATGTACCGGTGATGATTCAGCTGGAGGTGTGACTCCAACACCAATGCCGCCATTGCGAGCGCAGCGAAGCAATCCAAAGCAACCGTGCGGCGATTGCAGGACTTGCGCTGATGGGGTGGACGGCCCCTGAGCGGCATCGATGTGCCATGATGGGTTGTCGACAACTCATCAGAAGGAGCCGTCCGTGGAACAGCTTATCCGCATTGGCCTGGATACGTCCAAGCGTTTTTTTCAGCTGCATGGTGTTGATGCGGCGGAGCGGCCGGTGCTTCGCCGGCAATTGCGCCGCAGCGA
>DATAOB010000114.1:0-45812 GCA_036265935.1 Beijerinckiaceae bacterium | reverse complement strand
TTTCGTCGGCCTACGTGAAGGACCCCAACGATCCCGCCTGGGCCGACGATCCCGGCGCGAAGGAATACAAAGCTTTTCTGCAGAAATACGTGCCGGATGGCGACCTGCGCGACCAGGGTTTCGTCAATGGCTACAACGGCGCCATGGTAATGGTGCAGGTGCTGAAGCACTGCGGCGATGATCTGTCGTCCGACAACATCTTGAAACAGGCGCTCAATCTGAAAGACCTCGAACTGCCGATGCTTCTGCCGGGCATCAAGATCAACACGAGCGGGACCGATCACCTGCCGGTCGAGCAGATGCAAATGATGCGTTTTGATGGCAAGCAATGGGTGCGCTTCGGCGAGGTGCTCGACGCACGGGAGTAGCGCCCGCGCGCGCCTTTACTCCTTGACTGCGCCGGTCAGCGCCGAGACGTAATATTCGACGAAGAAGGAATAGAGGATGACCAGCGGCAGGGAGCCGGCAAGCGCGCCGGCCATCAGCGATCCCCAGCGGTAGATGTCGCCGTCGACGAATTCATTGACGATGGCGACGGGCACGGTCTTGTTCTGCACGGATTGCAGGAACGTCAGGGCATAGATGAACTCGTTCCAACACAGAGTGAAGCAGAAGATGAAGGCTGAGATCAGGCCGGGAATCGCCAACGGCAGCACGATCTTGATCAAAATCTGCCAGCGGCTGGCGCCGTCAATCAGCGCGCATTCCTCGAGCTCATAGGGGATGGTCTTGAAATAACCCATGAGCAGCCAGGTGGAGAACGGGATCAGAATCGTCGGATAGGTGAGGATCAGCGCCAGGGGCGAGTCGAAGAGCCCATATTGGAAGACGACGGTGGCAAGCGGAATGAAGAGAATCGACGGCGGCACCAGATAGGCGAGGAAAATCGCGCCGCCGACCCATTGCGCGCCGCGATAGCGCAGCCGCACGATCGCGTAAGCCGCAAGCACGCTGGCGACGATCGAGAGGACAGTGGAGCAGACCGCCACGTACATCGTGTTCCACAGCCAGTGCGGATAGTAGCTTTCGAACAGGAGCTTATGGATGTGCTTGAAGGTGGGCGCGGTCGTCCAGAAGGGATTGAACTTATCCAGATCGAGCAATTGCTCGTCAGGTTTGATAGCAGTCAGCGCCATCCAGTAGAACGGGAACAGGAGGATCACGACGATGATGGTCAGCGGCAGATAGATCGTGACCAGCCGCCGCGGCAGATTCTGCAGATAACTCATGCCCTCCGAATAATCGGTGAGCGTCGCGCTCGCCGATGAGCCGGAGAGGATGGCGGCGGGTTTGACGGCGGGCAGATCAGTCATTGCTCTCGCCCTGCTGCCATTTGCGCCGCTGCAGGCCGAACCAGGAAATCATGATCGCGGCGAGCAAGAACGGGATCATCGCGCTCGAAATCGCCGCGCCCTCACCGAGCTGCCCGGCAATGATGGCACGCTGATACGAGAGCGTCGCCATGAGGTGAGTCGCATTCACCGGTCCGCCGCGCGTCATCGCCCAGATCAGCTGGAAGTCCGTGAACGTGAAGAGCACCGAGAAAGTCATCACCACCGCGATGATCGGCGTCAGCATCGGGTAAGTGATGTGGCGGAACATCTGCCACTTCGTCGCGCCGTCTATCGTGGCAGCCTCGTAGAGGGAAGGCGAAACCGTCTGCAGGCCGGCAAGCAGCGTGATCGCCACGAAGGGTACCCCGCGCCAGATATTGGCGAAAATCACGCTGGCACGCGCCCAGTTGGCGTCACCGAGAAAGTTGATGTTATGTGAAATGAGCCCGAGCTGACGCAACGACCATGAGATGATCGAGAATTGGGCGTCGAAAATCCACCAGAATGCCAGTGCCGAGAGCACCGTCGGCACGATGAACGGGATCAGAACCGCCGCCCGCAGCATCGCCTTGAACGGAAGGTTCTCGTTCAACAGCAATGCCAGATAAAGTCCGACGGCGAATTTGATCGCGCTGGCGACCGACGTATAGAGCAGCGTGTTCGTCACCGAGAGCCAGAAAATCGAATCGTCGCTCAGCCACTCGTAATTCTCGGTACCGATAAACTCACCCGGCCGGCCGATCTTCGCGTCGGTCAATGAAATCCAGACGCCGAGCCCGAGCGGGTAAGCGAGGAACAGGATCAGGAAGGCCATGGCCGGCAGCATGAACCAGAAGCCGAGCCACTCGCGATTGACCTTCAGCCGGTCCCAAACGGTCACATGGCGCATCGGTGCGCGTGCGCTTCGCGGATCGAGTGCCACGTCGGCCATGGGTCACCTCATTGTCTCTCCCGAGTCCGAGAGAGAATTGGCAGGCGGACGCTGCCCCGTACTATCCGCCTGCTTTCTACACTCAGACCGGGGAAGCGCCGCCTCCCCGGATGCACTCAGCGATAGATGCGCTTCAACTGGCGTTCGCAAACCGAGATTGCGCCCTTGGCGTCCTCGCGGCCGGTGCAGTAATTGGCGAACATGTCGACGAGCAGGAAGTCAGCGATCACCGTCGCGGCCTTCTCGCCCACATGCCCGATGCCGGAGGCCGGCAGAGCGCGCTCGCTTGCATGGCTGAACACTTCGTTTTTCGGATCGGCCGTCCAAACCGGACTACTCGCGTAAGCCTTAAGCGTCTGGGTCAGATAGCCCCGCGCGCCCATCAGCCATTTGTCGAAGTTTTCCTTTTCCAGCATGAACGCAATGAAGGCCTTCGCGGCGTTCGGATATTTGGTGAACTTGAACGCCAGGATCGGCACGCAGAGCTGCAGTTCGGTCGGTTTGCCGACCGGGCCGACCGGCCAGAGCGCGTGATACGTGTCGGCGGCAATGTCCTGTTTCGTCGGATCGTCCTTCGCCGCGACGTAAATTGAGATGCCGTTCGACGTGCAGTAGAGGTCCCCCGCCAGGAACGCCTTGTTGTTCGAACTATCGTTCCAGGACGCAACGCCCGGAATGAAATTGTCGGCGCAGGCCTTGGCGTATTCCAGCGCCTTCACGGTCTCCGGCGAGTTGATGATCACCTTGTCGTTCTGGTCGACCGTGTACGCCCCGTGACCCCACAAGACCCAATGTATCCACGCATTGGCATCCCCGGAGGCGTGGCCGAGCGCAAACCCCGCCGGCGTGTTGTTCTTCTTCAGCCCCTTACACATTTCGAGGAAGCCGGGGAAATCCTTCGGAAATTCCGAGAAGCCGGCCTTGTCCACCGCCGATTTGCGGTAGGTCATGTAGCCGCCGATCGTCGCGACGGGGATGCCGAGCCATTTGTTGCCCTCTTTGCAGGTGATTTCCGCCGCGGAGTACCAGCCGCCGTATTTCTTGCCGAGATAATCGGCAACGTCGTTCATCTCGATCACCTTGGTCGGGAAGAGCTGCGGCAGCGTGTGCAGGCCCCAAACAAGATCCAAGCCCGAACCGACATTCGCCGCAACCGAGGCCTTTGGCTGCAGATCCTCGAACGCCTCCGAAAAAACGTTCATGTCGGTGCCGGTGGCGGCTTTGAACGCCGCGACCATCTCGTTGAACGCCTTGTCTTCAGCCTCGACGAAGCGCTTCCAGCGCATGACCGTGAGCTTGGCGCCCTTCTCGGCTTTCCACGGTGCGCTCTGCGCCCATGCCTTGGCGAAGTCGAACAAAGCCGGCCCGGTCAACGTGCCGGCAGCGCCAAGCGCAGTGCCGCCCTGAAGTACGGTGCGGCGGGTCAAATCAGTCATTCTATCCCTCCCGGTTGCTCTTGAAGTGGTGGTCAAACTCAGGCGTTCAGCCGTTTGCCCGTCGACTCGTCGAAGAGATGGACCAGCGACGGATTGGGCTTGAGCCGGATGCGATCGCCCGGCTCGAATGTGTGCCGCTCGCGGAACACGGCGATGACTTCCTCGCCGCCGAGCCTGGCGACAACCTGGGTCTCCGAGCCGGTCGGCTCGACGACGACGATTTCCGCGTCGGCGCCCTCATCGGCGATCGTGAAATGCTCGGGCCGCACCCCATACACGGCAGGCCGCCCATCGGAATTCGCCGGCGCCATGCCGAGCGGCAGGTTCACGCCGTTCGGTCCTTCGAAGCCGAGCACGCCGTTCTGCTTGACCTTGCCGGGCAGGAAATTCATCGCCGGCGAACCGATAAAACCTGCGACAAAAAGATTGTCCGGACGATCGTAAAGCTCGAGCGGCGTGCCGATCTGCTCGACGATGCCGTCATGCATGACGACGATCTTGTCGGCCATCGTCATGGCCTCGATCTGATCGTGCGTGACATAGACTGTCGTGGTCTTCAGCCGCTGATGCAGCTCCTTGATTTCGGCGCGCATCGCGACGCGCAATTTGGCGTCGAGATTCGATAAGGGCTCATCGAACAGGAACACTTGCGGATCGCGCACGATAGCGCGGCCCATGGCGACGCGCTGGCGCTGACCGCCCGAGAGCTGGCGCGGAAAGCGCTCGAGCAGCGGCCGCAATCCCAAAATGTCGGCGGCGCGCTCGACGCGCGCTTTGATCTCGGCTTTCGGCGCCCCGCGCAGCTTCAAGGAGAAGCCCATATTGTCGAAGACGGTCATGTGCGGGTAGAGCGCGTAATTCTGGAACACCATCGCGATGTCGCGCTCTTTCGGCGGCACGTTGTTGACGACGCGCCCGCCGATGCGGATCTCGCCGCCGGTGATGTTTTCCAGTCCTGCGATCATGCGCAGCAGCGTCGACTTTCCACAGCCGGACGGCCCGACAAGGATGACGAATTCGCCGTCCGCGATATCGGCGTCGACGCCGTGAATTACCGCCGTCGCACCGAACGCTTTGCGCACGCCCCGGATTTCCACCGAAGCCATTCTCAACTCCTCCCCAAAGCGGGTTGATCCCGCCTGTTGTTATTCGGATATATCCGGCCGGCTTGCCCAAGCGGCTTTGGCTCGCGCATGATGGCGAGCGGCTGCTAGAAAGCAAGCGGCTAATTGTGGCGCCGGCAAACCAGCGGAGTAGTTTTGCCGCGTCCTGCGACCAAAGTTTATGAGGTGTCTAGGCGTGAGCGAGTTCGAGGTTTTGATGGCCGAGCCAATGCCGGCGCGGGTCGTCGCCGGATTGGAGGAGGGATGCAAGCTGCACAAGCTTTGGGAAGCTCCCGACAAAGAGGCCGCGCTTAAGCAACTCGCGCCGCGCATCCGCGGGCTCGCCACCGGCGGCGGTCATGCTCCCGTAAACGCCGCATTTCTATCGCGGCTGCCGAAAGTTGAAATCGTTGCGAGCTACGGGGTCGGCTACGACCACATCGACGCGAAATGGGCCGGCGCGCATAACATCGTGGTCACCAACACGCCGGACGTGCTCAACGAGGAGGTCGCCGACACCGCACTCGGTCTGATTTTGTGTGCGGTGCGGCAGCTGCCGCAGGCCGACCGCTATTTGCGGCAAGGGAAGTGGCTGCAAAAGCCGTTTCCGCTGACGGCGACCCTACGCGACCGCACGCTAGGCATCATCGGCCTCGGGCGGATCGGCAAGGCCATTGCCAAACGGGCCGAAACTTTTGGCCTGAAGATCGTCTATCACGGGCGCAAGCCCCAGGCGGACGCGGGATACGCGTATTTTGCCTCGCTCGTCGAGATGGCGCGCGCTTGCGACATCCTGCTGGTGATCACGCCCGGCGGCCCGGAGACCAAGCATCTCGTCAATGCCGAGGTCTTGGAAGCGCTCGGGCCCGAGGGTGTGCTGATCAACGTCGCGCGCGGCTCCGTCGTCGACGAGGAAGCGCTGATCGAGGCCTTACGCGACCGCAAGATCATGACCGCCGGATTGGATGTTTTCGCCAACGAGCCGCGCGTGCCGCAGGCGCTGATCGACATGGAGCACGTCGTCCTGTTGCCGCATGTCGGCTCCGCCTCGGTTCATACGCGCAATGCGATGGGCCAGCTCGTCGTCGACAATCTCCTGTCGTATGCCGCCGGGCGCGGGCCGCTGACGCCGGTTGCGGAAACGCCGTGGCCGCGCAACAAGAGCGTGGCACATTGAGCGCGAGTCCCGTGCCGGAGGCCAAATGATACCCACGTCTCGCCCCTCGCCGATGCGGCTTGACCGATACGGCTCGGCGACTGTCCTGGCCTTCAGCGTGGTGCTGATGGCGCAAGCGAGTGCCGCAATCGATCTGACCAGCGTCGAGAAGCTCGCCGGTCAATGGGATTTGTCGCTCAACGACACCAATCGGCGTTGCCGGCTGGTGCTGCGCGCGGATCAAGTCGGATCGGGACTTGCCCTTGCTATGCCCGCCGGCTGCCGCCGCGCTATGCCGCTTCTCGCCGAGATCGACAGCTGGACCCTGAAGCCCGGCGAGCACGTGAGCTTCGCCGATCCCAAAGGCAAAGAGGTGCTGGCCTTCCTGCCGAGTGGCGAGGGTCCGCTTCTCGCCAATGGCCCCGAGGGCGAAACCTATCGGTTGAGCGCCGCCGATTCGGCCGCGCAAGGGCAACGCTTTTCCGATCTTCCGGCCGTGCCGGTCCCCGGCTTCGAGAGCCCATCCCCGGCGAAGGCGCCGGTGCAGGTCGCGGCGACCACGACACCGGCGGGTTCATCTTCGGTCCGGCCGGACGAAGTCGCCGGCCGCTATTCCGTGCTGCGCGAGGGCGGCAAGGACACCGGCTGCATGATCACGCTCGACGCCAAGGCGCGGGGCCTGAAGGGCGGCAACAAGGCGCTGCTGGCCCCCGCCTGCCGCGATCAGGGCATCGTCATTTTCGATCCGGTCGGGTGGGCGCTGGAGAAGGGCCATCTGAAGCTGACGGCGCGTAAAGGCCATCACGCGATCTTCGAGCCGAAGGGCGTCGGCACCTGGGAGAAGGATCCGAAAGAAGGCAAGCCGCTCAGTCTTAAGAAAATGTAGCGGAGCGCGCGCCGGCCGCTTATCTCCAAACCTCGCGATCTGAAGGAGAAGGCGCATGCCCGCAGCGCAGCCGAAGATTCCTGACCCCAATCATCCGATCACCATTTCGCCGTCGCGCAATCGCGTGCGGGTGCGGTTTGGCGGTGAGGTAATCGCCGATACGAGCGACGCGCTCGATCTGAAGGAATCGACGTATCCAGTCGTGCACTACATTCCGCGGAGCGCCGTCGAGATGAACAGGCTCGTCAAGACCGACCACTCGACGCATTGCCCTTACAAGGGCGATGCGAGCTATTTCAGCATTCTTGCCAAGGACGGCACGCGCATCGAGAACGCGGTGTGGTCATATGAGACGCCATTCCGGGCCATGAAAGAGATCGAAGGCTATCTCGCCTTCTATCCGAACAAGGTCGAGATCAGCGTCGGTTGACTCGCGGCGTCATTCCCGCGAAGGCGAGAATTCGAATCCTGTGAAGTGGAGCAGCAAAGCACTTGTCCGCACCTCTTTCCGGCATCCGCGTTCTCGAACTTGCCCGCATTCTCGCCGGCCCCTGGGCCGGGCAATTGCTCGCCGATCTCGGCGCCGACGTCGTCAAGGTCGAGCGCTCGAAGAGCGGCGATGACACGCGCGCCTGGGGGCCGCCTTTCGTCGAAGGTGCCGACGGGTCAAATCTCGGCGCCGGCTATTACCATTCCTGCAATCGCGGCAAGCGCGACGTCGTCGCCGATTTCGAAACGCCGGAAGGCCAGAAGATCGTGCGCCAATTGGCGCGGCATGCCGACGTGCTGATCGAGAATTTCAAGCTCGGCGGCTTGAAGAAATACGGATTGGATTACGATAGTCTCAAGCAGATCAATCCGAAGCTGATCTATTGCTCGATTACCGGCTTCGGCCAGAACGGACCTTATGCCGCGCGGCCGGGCTACGACTTCCTCGTGCAGGGCATGGGCGGTCTCATGTCGATCACCGGTCCGATCGAAGGGCCGCCTTACAAGGCCGGCATTGCCGTTGCCGACGTCTTCACTGGGCTTTATTCGACGATCGCCATTCAAGCGGCTTTGTTCCGGCGCGAGCGCACAGGCGAAGGCGCCTTCATCGATTGCTGCCTGATCGATTCGCTGATCGGCATTATGGGCAATCAGGCGCTGTTCTATCTGATCTCCGGCAAGGAGCCGCCGCGCATGGGCAACGCGCATGCGACGGTCATTCCTTACGACGTGTTCAAAGCCGCCGACGGCAATTTCATCATCGCCAGCGGCAACGATGCGCAATTCCAACGGCTGATGCGGCTCCTCGGCCGACCCGAGCTCGCCGAAGATGCACGCTTTTTAGAAAACAAAGATCGCATCGCCAATCGTGTCGAGCTGACGCGGATTTTGAACGGCCTCACGTCGAAATTCAGCCGCGCCGATCTCATCGCTAAGTGCGAGGCGGCCGGCGTTCCCGCCGGGCCGATCAACACGCTGTCGGAAGTGTTTGCCGACCCGCAGGTGATCGCGCGCCAGATGCGCATCGATCGACCGAACAAGCGCGCCAAGGGCGGGACGACACCGGGCTTACGCACGCCGATCACGATCGACGGCGTGCATGCCGCTGCGCCGCTGCCGGCGCCGGCGCTTGGCGAGCACACGCGGGATGTGCTCTCCGATCCGGCATGGGGTGGCGGCGTGACGCAAACCACTGCGCGTTAGATAAGCCGCATGGAACGCGATCGCGCTATCGACATACTGCAATCCCACGCTGCCGAGGCAAGAGGTCTCGGCGCGACTGCGCTTTATCTGTTTGGATCGACGGCGCGCGACGAGGCGCGCGAACGCAGCAATGTCGACATATTTATCGACTATGATCCGGAAAAATTCAGTTTCGTCGAGCTGATCAGGCTACGCGAAAGTCTCTCGCATGCACTTGGGCATCCGGCGGACTTGACGCCGCGGCGCGCGCTGCACCCAGCTTTCAAGGCCAGAATCGAACGCGAAGCGATCCGAGTTTTCTAAGTGCATGGCTTTGAAATTCATCTGCTTGATATTCTTGAATCCATAGATGCCGTCGTGGATATCACCAAGGACCTAACATTTGAGAGCTATTATGCTGACTTTAAGACGCGGCGGGCCGTGGAGCGGTGCGTCGAAATAATTTCCGAAGCGACTCGCCACATTCCGTCATTTCCTGCTACCCGTGGAGAGAGATCGCCGCGATTGGCAACCTGCTCCGGCACGAATATTATGGCGTCGACGACCTTCTGATGGGGAAGCTCGCGACCCAATCACTTACGGAGCTTCGCCCTGTGATCGTCCGACTACAGTCGCGATCACCCCGGACAGGTCTGGAATAGCAATGCGCGCATCGAATACCCGCAGCGGCGGACAAATCCTCGTCGACCAGCTCGTCGCGCAGGGCGTCGAGCACGTCTTCTGCGTGCCGGGCGAATCGTATCTGGCCGTACTTGATGCGTTTCATGACGCCAAGCTCAACGTCACCGTCTGCCGGCAGGAGGGCGGCGCGACGATGATGGCGGATGCGAGCGCGCGTCTGACCGGCCGTCCCGGCATTGCCTTCGTCACGCGCGGCCCCGGCGCCACCAATGCCATGCCGGCGATCCACATTGCCGAGCACGACGACGTGCCGCTGATCCTGTTTGTCGGCCAGGTCGGGCGCGACATGCGCGAGCGCGGGGCGTTCCAGGAGATGAACTATCGCGCGCTATTCGGCTCGACGACGAAATGGGCGATCGAGATCGACGATCCCGCGCGCATTCCGGAAGTCGTCTCGCGCGCCTTTCACGTTGCGATGCAGGGCCGGCCGGGGCCGGTCGTCATTGCCTTGCCAGAAGACATGCTGACGGAGCAGGCGGCGGTCGACGACGCGGCGCGCGTCGAGCGCATCGAGACTTTTCCCGGTAAGCAGCAGATTGCCGAACTGCAGACGCTTCTCTCGCGAGCAAAAGCGCCGATCGTCATTCTCGGCGGTGGCGGTTGGACGCCGCAGGCGGTCGACGACATGCGCGGCTTTGCCGAGCGTTTCGCGCTGCCGGTCTCGACCGTCTTTCGCCGCGCCATGCTCTTCGACTATGGCCATCCGAGCTATGCCGGCGAACTCGGCATCTCGCCCAATCCGAAGCTGAAAGCGCGCATCGAATCCGCCGATCTCGTTGTCATCGTCGGCGACCGCATGGCGGAATTGCAATCGCAGGGCTACACTCTCTTCGAAATTCCGAATCCACGGCAAAAGCTCGTGCATGTTCATGCCGACGCCGAAGAGCTCGGGCGCGTCTATCACCCGCATCTCGGCATTCACGCGACGCCCGCCGGTTTTTGCGAGGCACTGACCGACCTGCAGCCGCCGAAACAAATCCCCTGGGCCGATGCAACGCGGCAATCGCGCGCCGACTATATCGCCTGGACGGAAAAGCCGTCGTCGTCGCCGGGCTCCGTGCATATCGGCGAACTCGCGATCTATGTGCGCGATCACATTCCGGCCGATGCGATCATTACCAACGGCGCCGGCAATTTCGCCGGTTGGGTGCAGCGCTACATGCGCTACCGCGCCTTCGGCACGCAGCTCGCGCCGACATCGGGCTCGATGGGCTACGGCGTGCCGGCCGCTGTCGGCGCCAAGCGCGTCAATCCGGAGCGCACGGTCATCTGCTTTGCCGGCGACGGCGATTTCCTGATGAACGGCCAGGAATTCGCGACCGCCGTCCAATACGATCTGCCGATCGTCATCGTCCTTCTCGACAACAGCATGTACGGCACGATACGTATGCATCAGGAGCGCGAATATCCCGGCCGTATTTCAGCGACGGCGCTGAAGAACCCGGATTTCGCCGCTTACGCCCGGGCCTTCGGCGGTCAT
The DNA here is from genome assembly GCA_036265935.1 of Beijerinckiaceae bacterium. Taxonomy (GTDB): domain Bacteria; phylum Pseudomonadota; class Alphaproteobacteria; order Rhizobiales; family Beijerinckiaceae; genus JAFASC01. The sequence continues at coordinate 35,113 of DATAOB010000114.1, read as the reverse complement.
GGCGAGACGGTGGAGCGCACCGCGGACTTCGGTCCGGCGTTCGAGCGCGCGATTAAATCCGGCAAGCCGGCGATCATTCACACCAAGGTCGACCCGGAAGCGATCACGCCGACGACGACGCTCTCTCAAATCCGCGAGAAAGCGCTGGCGGCGCGAAAGTAGCTACGGCAGCTCCGCCGGAACCGCCGCCGATTGCTCGAGCCGCTTCGACACAAGCTCGCGCAGCGCGCTCAGGTCATGCGCAAAGAGCCGGATGCCCTCGGCAAGCTTCTCCGTCGCCATCGCATCCTCGTTGAGCATATAGCGGAAGCTTTTCTCGTCGAGCGACATTCTGGGCGGGGCGTCGCGGCGTGCCGTCTCCGGCGACAGCTTGCGTTCGAGCTTGCCCGGATCTTTCGCCAGCGAATCGAGCAACGACGGTGAAATCGTCAGGCGGTCGCAACCGGCGAGCGCTTCGATCTCGCCCTGATTGCGGAACGAGGCGCCCATCACCACGGTGGGGATGTCGTAGGCTTTGTAATAGGAATAGATCTGCTTCACCGATTTCACGCCGGGATCGTTCTCGGCCGTATATTTTTCGCCGGTCGACTTCGTGTACCAGTCGAAAATGCGTCCGACGAAGGGGGAGACGAGGAACACGCCGGCATCGGCCGCCGCGGCCGCCTGTGTCAACGAGAAGAGCAGCGTCATATTGCAATCGATGCCGTCGCGCTGCAGCACTTCGGCGGCGCGCATGCCTTCCCAGGTCGAGGCTATCTTGATCAGGATGCGCTCGCGATCGATGCCGCGCCCCTCGTAATCGGCGATGATCGCCCGGGCTTTGGCGATTGTGCCTTTCGTGTCGAAGGAGAGATCGGCGTTGACCTCCGTCGAGACCCGCCCCGGCACGAGCCGCGTCAGCTCGGCGCCGACATTGATGACGACGCGATCGGCGATGACGCTCGTCGCCTTGTTGTGACTGCGGCCCCAGACGACCGCCTCGTCGACAAGCTCGTGAATGGCTTCACTGTCGCTTTGCACCGCCTTCAGGATCAGCGACGGATTGGTGGTGCAATCGACGGGCTTGAACTTGCGGATCGCGTCGATGTCGCCGGTATCGGCGACGACGACGGTCATTGCTTTGAGTTGGTCAAGTTTTGACGGCATTGCTACTCCCTCGGCACCCTGGCTGAATATATAGATCGGCTACAGCACTTTTCCCGGATTGAGCAGGCCCTTCGGATCAAGCGTGCGCTTCAGCGCGCGCATGACGTCGAGCGCCACCTTATCCTTCACCTCCGGCAAAAGCTCGCGCTTTAGCTGGCCAATCCCGTGCTCGGCCGAGATAGAGCCGCCATAGCTTGCGACGATCCCGTGGACCACGTCATTGATGTCATGCCAGCGCGCCAGGAATGCCTCTTTGTTCGCGCCGACCGGTTGCGAGACGTTGAAGTGGACATTGCCGTCGCCCAGATGGCCGAAGGCGACGACGCGCGCCTCCGGCAGCGCCGCCAGGACGGCCGAGGTCGCGCTGTCGATAAAGGCGGGAACCGCCGCGACCGGCACCGAGACGTCGTGCTTGATCGAGCCGCCCTCGTACTTTTGCACTTCCGACAGATGTTCGCGCAACCGCCAGAAGGCGTTGCGCTGATCGAGCGAGGTCGCGAGCGCCGCATCCTCGGCGATACCCCTCTCCAGAGCTTCGGCGAGAAGCAATTCCGCATCGTCTGTCAGCCCATGCTCGGCTTGTGAAGCGAGCTCGAGCAGCACATACCAGGCGTGCGGACTGGACAGCGGATCGCGCGCGCCCGGCGAATGACGAAGCACGAAATCGATGCCGATGCGCGGCACGATTTCAAACGTCACCAGCGATGGTCCGGCGCGCTCCTGTGCGAGCGTCAAGAGCGACAGCGCGTCGTTAGGGCTGGCGACGCCGATGAAAGCCGTCTCGCGCGCGCGGGGCCGCGGAAACAGTTTCAGCACCGCCGCCGTGATGATGCCGAGCGTGCCTTCGGCGCCCATAAAGAGGTGCTTCAGGTCGTAGCCGGTATTGTCCTTCTTGAGCTTCGACAGGGTGGACAGGATACGACCATCGGCGAGCACGACTTCAAGCCCGAGCACGAGATCGCGAGCATTGCCGTAGGCGAGAACCGCGGTGCCACCGGCATTGGTCGAGAGATTGCCGCCGATCGTGCAGGAGCCTTCGGAGGCAAGCGACAGCGGAAACAGCCGATCGATCTTTTCCGCCTCCTCCTGGGCGCGCAGAAGCGTCACGCCGGCCTCGAGGGTCATCGTGTTCGATGACGGATCGATGTCGCGGATCGCGGTTAGTCGGGTCAGCGAGAGCACGATTTCGTCGCCTTTTTCCGACGGAATCTGTCCCCCGACGAGGCCGGTATTGCCGCCCTGCGGCACGATTTTCGTGCCCGTCTCGTCGCAGAGGGCAACAAGCCGCGACACCTCCTCGACGTTGCCCGGCCGCACCACGCACAGGGCGCGGCCATGATAGAGGCCGCGATCCTCGACGAGATAGCGCTCCATATCGGTCGGCTCGGCGATGACATGCCGCGCGCCGACGATGTCGGCGAAGCGCGACAGGAGCGAGGGCTTGTCCAGCATGCCCCGATTCTAGTGGAATGGGCGGCAAGTCCAAATCGGGGCGCGGGGTCCCCTGCAGCCGGAGGTGAGCCCGCAACTCGGACGAGAGCCGGAAATGCGCCATGCTCAAGCCAGCACGGAGGGTCTGACGCATGCAACTCAAAATGAGCCCAGCCAACAAGATTGCAGGCTTTGCCCTCAGCGTACCGCTGCTCGGCGTGCTCGTCTCGTGCTGCAGCGGCCAGACGAAGCTCGATGCGATTGAGACGATCGTGGTGCTTTATGCCGAGAATCGCAGCTTCGACAACCTTTATGGGCTGTTTCCCGGTGCGAATGGACTGCAGAACGCGTCACCTTTCGCGGCTAGACAGCTCGACCGAGACGGCACGTTGCTAGCTGAACTGCCGCCTATCTGGGGCGGACTGACAGAACCCGGCGTCATTCCGGCTATTGCGCAATCACATACGGTGCACTTGCCGAACGCACCCTTTGCCATCGACGATCCCAAAGGATTCAATCTCTCGCTTGGCGTCAAAACGCGCGATCTTGTCCACCGCTTCTATCAAAATCAGATGCAAATCAACGGCGGGGCAAATGATCGATTTGTCGCCTATGGCGATTCGGGCGCGCTGGTTATGGGCCATTATGACGGCTCGAAGCTGAAAATGTGGGAGGTCGCCAAAAAGTACGTGCTCGCCGACAACTTCTTCATGGGCGCATTCGGCGGCTCATTCATGAATCATATCTATTTTGCCTGCGCATGCGTCGCGCACTATCCCGATGCCGACCGGAGTCCCGCCGCCTCGGAGATCAGCATCGTGGAAAAGGATGAGGTCAGCCTGACCACTGTCGACGGCTCGCCGCCTTCGGCTCTGCACGGAATTCCGCATTTCGCGAATGACGGAACCCTTACGCCCGATTTTCATGCGGTGAATACGATGCAACCACCTTATCAGCCGAGCCGGGTGGGTCCGGCGAAAGGCGGCGATCCGCGTTTTGCGGACCCAAACTCTAGCCAGGTTCTCGTTCCGCAAACCAAGCAGACGATTGGCGATCTTCTCAGCGCTAAGAACATATCATGGGCATATTATTCCGGTGCCTGGCAGGTGACGCTTGAGGGAGTAAGATCAACTCCGAATCCGATCTTTCAATATCATCATCAGCCATTCAACTACTTTGCCAATTTTGCGCCCGGCACGAACGCACGAACCGAACATTTGCGCGACGGCGGGCTCATGGGCGCGGAGTTCATAAAGGCTATTGATTCCGGAAGTTTGCCGCAGGTGGCGTTCTACAAGCCGCAAGGCAATCTCACGCAGCATTCCGGCTATGCCAATATCGCCGCCGGCGACGAGCACTTTGCCGATATTATCGCGCATCTGGAGAAGAGCCCGCAATGGCCGCACATGGTCGTCATCGTCACCTACGACGAGAACGGCGGCTATTGGGATCACGTGGCGCCGCCGAAAGGCGACCGCTGGGGTCCCGGCATGCGCATTCCGGCGATCATCGCATCGCCTTTCGTCAAGCGTGACCTGCATGTCGATCACACGCTCTACGACACCGGCTCGATCCTGCGTTTCATCACGAAGCGATTTAAGCTGCCGATGCTCGCCGGGCTCAAAGCCCGCGACGACGCGAGGGCGAGCGAAAAGTTCGATAAAGTCGGCGACTTGACCGCGGCTCTCGATTTGGCGGCGGAATGAAATCCGCATTGCATAAATGTCGCCGCAGGCTAGACATTGGCGCCGAAGAGATGCGCTTTTTAAGCGCAAGCATCGGAGAGAAAGAATGCGATCGCGCGAGCTGAAAAAAGCTGCCTGGCTCGCTTTGGCAACGGCGCTGTTCGCCGCGTCGCCCGCGCGCGCCGACGATCCGAAGCTCGATGCGATCGAGACGATCGTCGTCCTCTATGCCGAGAACCGCAGCTTCGATAATCTCTACGGGCTTTTCCCCGGGGCCAACGGCCTGCAGAACGTGACGGCCGAGGCGGCCCGGCAGGTCGACCGCGACGGCGGCGTGCTCGCGGAATTGCCGCCGATCTGGCACGGGCTGACCGCCCCCGGCGTCAAGCCGGCGATCGGCGAGGCGCAAACCGCGCACCTGCCGAACGCGCCGTTCGCGATCGACGATCCGCAACGCTTCAACTTGTCGCTTGCCGTCGCCACGCACGATCTCGTGCACCGCTTCTACCAGAACCAGATGCAGATCGATGGCGGCAAGAACGACCGCTTTGTCGCGTGGGGGGATTCCGGCGCCCTTGTTATGGGCCACTATAACGGCGCCGGCCTCGCATTGTGGGACGTCGCCAAAAAATACGTGCTCGCCGACAATTTCTTCATGGGCACGTTCGGCGGCTCGTTCATGAACCACGTCTATCTCGCCTGCGCCTGCGTCGCGTCATACCCGAACGCCGATAAAAGCCCGGCGAAAGCCGAAATCAGCGCTGTGGAGGATGACGGCGTCAGCCTCAAGGTGACGGCGGAGTCGCCGAAATCCGCCCTGCAAGGCGTGCCGGTTTTCGTTGCCGACAAGGGACTGACGCCCGACTTCTACGCCGTCAACACGATGCAGCCGCCGTATCAGCCGAGCGGCGTCAAGTCGCCGAAGGATGGCGACAAGCGTTTCGCCAATCCCGACGCATCCAGCGTTCTCGTGCCGCAGAGTGAAACCACGGTCGGCGATCTTTTAAGTGCCAAGGGCGTAAGTTGGGCCTATTATGCCGGCGCTTGGGCAGCGGCGCTCGAGGGGCGCAACTCCACCCCGACGCCGAACTTCACCTATCACCATCAGCCGTTCAATTACTTCGCCAACTTTGCGCCGGGCACTCCTGCGCGCGCCGAGCACATCCGCGACGGCGGGCTGTTCGGTTCCGAATTCATCAAGGCGATCGATGCGGGGCAATTGCCGCAGGTCGCGTTCTACAAGCCGCAGGGCAATCTCAACGAGCATCCGGGCTATGCCGACGTGCTCGCCGGCGACGCACACCTCGCCGATCTCGTTGCGCATCTCGAGAAGAGCCCGCAATGGCCGCATATGCTTGTCGTCATCACTTATGACGAGAATGGCGGTTTTTGGGATCACGTCGCGCCGCCGAAGGGCGACCGCTGGGGTCCGGGCCTGCGCATTCCGACGTTGATCGTCTCGCCGTTCGCCAAGCGCGGCACGGTCGACCACACGCTCTACGACACGAGCTCGATTTTGCGCTTTATCACGAAGCGCTTCGATCTGCCGGTGCTCGCCGGGTTGAAGGCACGCGACGCGGCGATGGCGAAGGCCGGCAGCGGGCAACTCGGCGATCTGACCGGCGCGCTCGATCTGGCGAAGTGAGGGTGGTTCGGCAACCAGCGCCCGCGTTTTTCACGGAGAGGGTGCTCTCTCGCGCAAAATCGTTGCAAGCCGAACCGCTTGCATTTTACTCGGACTGTGCACCCGGCGCGTTGCGAGCATGACGCAGGAATGTCATCGAGGCGAAAGCGCCGATCCATCCCGCCCCTCTCCCTCGTGGGAGGCCTTGGCCGGCGGAGCAGGCTGGGTGAGGGGGCGGTGACTGCTGTCTCACGGTGTTATTCATCCGCAGCAATTCGCACCCAGCTTACGCTAGGGGGGCGATGGGGCGAATTACCCGATGAAGCTGAGAAATCCGAAGCGACTCTCGGCAGGCATGCAAAAACGGCTCAACCGCTTCCACAACTGAGCCGTTTCAGGGGCTTGGGCGCACCCACTCTCCCGACGCTGCAATTCCGCAGGTCGAATTGCAGCGATCACGGTTCTGCAATATCTACCGCGAGCCTCGGCAGACCTCAGTAGCCGTAGCCATAGCAGACGTTGATCCATTCCCAGCCATAGGGCGTCCACGCCCTTCGCCAACATCCGCTGGCATATGAGGCATAGATCAGCGGGGCGCCTACGAACGCAAACCGATGGAAGCGATGGTGGCGGAACGCGAAGCGGTTGAACCGGTGCGCAAAGACCGGCCGCGCAAAGGGCCCTCTGACAAACCGATTGCCGCCAGGTACGAACACGCTTCGGCCGGCGAACATGCCGCCCGGACGAGCGAAATGCATGCCGCCGCCCGGCATGCCGCCCATGTGCATCCCGCCCATATGCATTCCACCATGCATGCCGCCGAAACCACCAAAGCCGCCGCGGAATGCCGCGGCCGGCGTCGCGAGCACAAGTGCCGTTCCAAGCGCTGTTACGGCAAGACCACTCACTGCTTTATTGTTCATGGCACTGAACTCCTCCTTGCGAACTCCGGCTTGGCTAACCACCAATGCCTCTCGCCGAAATAGCCCCCTTACGCAGCATTGCTCAAATGACTAATGCGACAGTTTCTGACAAATAAGTTAGTATTCGGACGCTCCGCTTTCTGAAAAGATCGGACAGGTGGAACGCGCAACTGAGGGGAGCGCTGAAAGTATGCCCGGCGGGCCACGTCGAATTCTGGTCGTGGAGGACGACAGCGAGACCGCTGAGCAGCTTGTCGATTCGCTTCTGACCAGCGGCTACGAAGTCGACCTTGCCGTCGACGGCGCCGACGGGTTGAGCCGCGGACGTTCTTCCGAATATGCGGTCATCACGATAGATCGTCTGCTTCCGGGCATGGACGGCATCGATGTCATTCGCGCTCTCAGAGAAGCGGGCGTGGTAACTCCGGCGCTGATCGTCAGCGCGCTCGGTGAGATCGACGATCGCGTACGCGGGCTTCGCGCCGGCGGCGACGATTATCTCGTCAAGCCCTTCGCCTTTGCGGAAATGCTGGCTCGCGTCGAGGCGCTTGCTCGTCGCAGCGCGAGCGTCGTCAAAGAGATGGTGTTGCGCGTCGGTGATCTCGAGGTCGACCTGCTTTCCCGCAGCGTGCGCCGCCGGGGCCGAAAGATCGACCTCCTGCCGCGGGAGTTCCAGGTGCTCGAATATCTCGTGCGCAACCAGGGCCGGGTCGTGCCGCGCGCGATGCTGCTGCAGCATGTGTGGGATCTGCATTTCGATCCGATGACCAACATCATCGACGTTTATGTCGGCCGCGTGCGCCGCAAGGTCGATGCAGGAGAGACGTACCCGCTGATCCATACAATCCGCGGCATGGGATTCTCTGTCCGTGCTCCTGGCTAGAACGCTCCGGTCTTCAACCTTTCGACTGGCGCTTCTTTACATCACGATATTTGGCGCCGCGACGCTCCTTTTGTTCTGGTACGTCTATTCGGCGACGACGTCGTATGTGCGCGATCGTCTGGATCATGAGCTGACGCGCGAGCTTGGCGCGCTGCAAAGCGCCTACCATAAAGGCGGACGCGATGGTGTCAGCAGGGCGATTGCCGACCGTCTCGCCGGGCGCGACAACGCCGATACGTTTTACCTTCTAACGGACGACTCGCTCGCCCGGGTGGCCGGCAACCTGCAGAGTTTGCCGCCGGACGCCAAATGCCACGAGGAGTGGGCGGACCTGGAGCCCGACAGCCGCGGGCCGCCGCTGCGGGCCAAATGCACCACGCTATCCGACGGCAGCCGGTTGCTGGTGGGGATGACGACCGCCAATCTCGGCGATTTCACCCACCAGATCGAGGCGGCTCTCGGCCTGTCGATTCTGTTGATCGGCATCCTTGCGGCGGTCGCCAGCATCTCGGTGACGCGGCGCACGGTCGGCCGCATCGAGGCCATCAACGCCACCACGCACGAAATCATGCAGAGCGGCTTGAGCCGCCGCATTCCGCTGCGCGGCACGCGCGATGAATGGGACGGACTCGCCGCAAATCTCAACTCAATGCTCGATCGGATCGAAGGCCTCATGGGCGAGGTGCGGCAAGTCACCGACAATATCGCCCACGATCTGCGCACCCCGTTGAGCCGAATGCGAGGGCGACTGGAACGGGCCTACGGCAAACCGCGAGATGCGGGGAGCGATCAAGCGCTGCTTGGCGAGCTCATATCCGATCTCGATGGCGTCTTGCGCATGTTCACCTCGCTGATGCGGATATCGCAAATCGAAGCGCATGACCGGAGCGCCACGTTGCGTCCGGTCGATGTTGTTGCGCTTGCCGGCGAGGTCATCGAGCTGTTCGATGCCGCCGCCGAAGAGAAGGGCTCGTCGCTTTGCCGCATCGGCGAGCCCGGCATTTTCGTCAGGGGCGATCGCGACCTTCTTTTCGATGCGATGGCGAACCTGATCGACAATGCCTTGAAGCACGGGCGCGCCGCTGGTCGGGTGATTGTTGCGGTCAAGCAAACCACCGGCGACGTTGTGCTTTCTGTCGCCGATGAGGGCGCCGGAATTCCCGCGGCGGAACGGCCGAAAGTATTTCGGCGCTTTTATCGGCTGGAAAGAAGTCGCGGCACGCCCGGCAACGGGCTTGGTCTCAGCCTCGTCGCCGCCGTCGCGCGGCTGCATCATGCGCATATCGAACTTGTCGACAATTCTCCTGGATTGAAGGTCGAACTGCATTTTCCGGCGGCCCGGCAGGAAGCCGCTTGAGGACGCGCTGGCGCCTCGAGACGTGCTGCTTCGCAGCGCTCCTCAGCGTGAGAATAGGTGCGGTGGGCTGCTACGACGTTCCCGGAGCCGCGAGGCGGCATCCGGGACCCAGGGCAATGGCGCTGCCCTGGACTCCAGCCTCGCATTCCGCTGTGCTTTATGCGTCCCGGGACGCGCCGCCCCTCTAAAACCGCCGCAGCAACCGGTCCAAATAATCCAGCTCTTCCTGCGGGCGTGAGGGATCGCCGATGCGGCGGCGCAATTCTTCGAGCACGCGCTGGGCGCGCTGCGCCGGCGGCACGCCGAGCGGATCGTAACGCGAGCGCGGATTGTAAGGATCGCTCGCCATTGGCCGGCCGAGCGGGTCGGCGCGGTTGTCGCGATTGGCCTGGCGCGGCAGGCCGTCCGGCGTGTCGCCGCCGTCGTCGTCGGCCTGGTCGCCGGGATCGCCCTCGCCCTGCTGCTGCATGCGTTGCGCCAGCTGCTGGGCGCCGCGACGCAGCGCCTCGAGCGCGCGCCCTTGCGATTCGACCGCCTCGCCGCGGCCGCTCTGCCCCTTGCCGAGCTGCTGCTCGGCATCCTTCATCGCGCCCTCGGCGTCGTCGAGCCCGCTCTCGCCGCTCTGTCCGAGCTGTTTCATGCGCTTCTGCAATTCGGCGAGGCGGTCGCGCAGCTGCTGCTGCCGCTGCTGCAGCTCCTGCTCGCTCGGGCCGTTCTCGGCGTCCTGCTCCTCGCCGCCTTCGCCCTGCGCGCTTTGATCCTGCTCGCCCTGTTGGCCGGCCTGCGGCTGTTGCCCGCGCTGGCGCTGGCCGCGCTGCGATTGGCCTTGCTGGCGCTCGCGTGTCGCCTTGCGTTCGCGCTCGCCTTTACGAAAAGTCTGGTCGCGCAGCTCCTGCTGCTCGCGCGTCAGCTTGTCGAGCTCGTCGAGCGCCTTGCTCATTTCGCGCGAGGCGGAATTCTGCTGGTTGCGCCGCTTCGCCGTCTGCAGATTTTCCAGAATGTTCTGCAGCTGGTCGAGCATGCGCTGCGCCTCGGCAAGCGAGCCGTTCTTCGCCATGTCTTCGAGCCGGTCGAGCATCGACTTCAAATCTTGCGGCGTCACCGTGCGATTGTTGCGCGGTGCGTTGCGATCGGCCTGCTGCTGATCGCCCTGCTCGCGCATCATGCGCTCGGCGAGTTCCTGCAAAAATTTATCGAGCGCGGCGCGCAGGTTTTCGGTCAGCTTCTTGATCTCCTCGTCGCTGGCGCCGCGTTGCAGCGCCTCGCGCAATTGCTGTTGCGCGGCGCGCAAATCGCGCTCGGCGTCGGAGAGATCGCCGTCCTCGATGCGCAGCGCCATCTCCCAGAGATAATCGGCGACGGCGAGAAGCTCGGGATCGGTGCGCGCCCGCTTCAAACGATACAGCGCCGAATGCAGGCCGAGATAGACGCCGGCCGTGGTGCCGAATTTGTCCGGTGCGATCGTCAGCGCTTCGAGCGCGTTCTCGATGCGTCCTCGCTCGTCCGGCGCGAGAACGAGATTGCGCCGTTGCTCGACGAGCGCACGCGCCAGCGGCTTCACGAACGGCCGCTGCGGCAACAGGATTTCGATCGGGTCGCTCGTGCCTTCGTTGGTGCCTTCGTCGCGCGCATGCAGCGTCATCGTCACGCGCGCCCCGGCCCAGGCATTTTCGGAGAGATCAACCGTGGTGGTCGCGTCACCGAGGCCGCCCGGGCCGGAGGGAAGCGCCAGGCCGGCGCGCGGCGGCTCGACGAGATGGCGGCCGGTCACCGGCTTGTCGCGCAGAATCGGATTGTCAAATTTCGCCTCGGCGCCGATCACGCCATAATCGTCGTCGATTTTGTAGGCGAGGGAGAGCGTGCCGCGGACATTCGGCTTCGGCTGCTCCTTGAGTTCGATCGTCGGCGGCCGGTCGGGGATCGCCTCGATGTTGAAGGCGCCGAGCACGTTGCCGGATTGGCGCAGGATCAGGTGCGAGTCGCCCTTCAAGGTGAGGCGGGTCTCGCCGGGGATTTGCCGGCCCGCCGCATTGGGCTTCAAGTCGGAGGCTTTCTCCGCCGGCTCCAGCGCGCCCTGCGTCTCGATGGCGACGGCGCCGGGCTGCGAGGCACGGATGACGATGGTCGCGCCGACGGGGGCCGACAGCCCTCCCGCGTGCGCCGGCGACTCGGCGGCGCGGCCGATCTGCAGCATGAGCGGGGGCTTCGCCGTATAGGCCGGCGGATCGATCCAGGCGTCAACCCGCACGCCCGGCGCGGTCGTGCCCGGCATGCGCCAATCGAAGGCGGCGGCGACCCGGGCATAGCGTTCCGGGCCGGCGATGATGGCGGTGGCGACGACGAGCACCAGGGCCGCGGCGCGCAGCGCATAGCGGTCGCGCTCCGGCACCCGCGGCGAGGGCGGCGCGACTTTCAGCCGGGCGATCTCGCCCTCGAGGCGCTTGCGGTGGGCGGCCCACAGCGCCTGCGTTGCCGGGTCGGCGGACGGGTTGGCAAGCGTGTCTTCGAGGCCGGAGGCCGGCCGGTGTCGCCGGCCGGAATCATGGTCGAGCCGGGCGAGCGCCTCGTGGCGGGTCGGCCAGCGCGGCCGCGCCTCGCGGAAGAGGACGTAGAGGATTGCCAGGGCGAAGAGCGCCAGGCCGGCGATGTGGGCTGCGGGCGGCAGGACCTGCCAGGCGCCTGCCCACGAGACCGACAGGAAGAAGCCCACGACTGTGAGGACCGGCGCCGCCGCCCGCCAGATGTTCTCCCAGGCAAGCGCGGCCCGCGCTGCGGCAACGAGGCGCTGCAGCCGTCGCGGGCCGGCCTCCTCTCGTCCGGGCATGTGTTGGTCGCTCAATCCGCTCTCCGGGTCACCCTGCACATAGTGCAGATACGGAGGATTCTGCAGCGCGCTCCCTGCAAAACCCCGACCAGCCTTCTAGCAGATTGCGGCTATCTTGTAGTCGCACCGCTGGTCGCATCCCCGGCTTGCTGTCGCACGATGGCGAGTTGGTCCGCGGTGTCGATGTCGATCCGCGCGCCCTCGCCGGCAACCGCGACTTCGATCACCCGGAGCCGTGGCTCCTGCAGGAGCCGGCGTGCGCCTTCATCGCCGGTGAGGTGCGCCACGGATGGAAACAGCGAGCGGGCGAGCAGGACCGGATTGCCGCGACGAGCCTGTATTACCGGCACGATCGCATCCGCCTTCGGATTTTGCCCGAAGCGGGCAACGAGCTCATCGAGCAAATTGCTCGTGACGAGCGGCATATCGGCAAGAAGGACGATTGCGCCGGAGGCCGTCTGCGGAACAGCGGCGATGCCGGTCCGCAGCGAACCCGCCAGGCCGGTCGCGTAATCTTTGTTGTGGACGAACGTGAGAGGTAGGTCCGAAAGGGCCTCTTCCACCCGATCGCGCGCATGTCCGGTGACGACGATCACCGGCCGCGCATGTGAGGCGAGCGCCGCATCCGCGACATGGCGCACGAGCGGCTTTCCGTGCAAATCGGCAACAAGCTTTGTCGCGCCCGGTTGATCTCCGGCAAAACGCGTGCTGCGCCCGGCGGCAAGAATGATCGCGGCGACCTCACTCATCGCCGTTGTCGCTCTCAGGCTGCGGCGCTTCGCCGCCGCGCGGCTGCGGACGCGAGACAATCTCCATGAGCAGCCCGCCGGCGCCCATGCGGCGGATGTCCTGCGGCGTCACGGGAACATCGGCGAGGAGGCGGTCGAGCACCCAGTCAAAGCCGTTCTCCTTCGGCGAACGCGCGCACCCCGGCGCGCCGAGCACCGTCTTGCCGGAACGGGTCTTGCCAAGCAGCAGGAGATTGCCGGGATCGACGGGCATGCCGAACTGCTCGATCGTGCCGCCGGCGGATTCGATTGCGGCGGGAATGACGTCGCGGCGGTCGGTGATTGCTGACGCGCCAAAGACGATGACAAGGTCGAACTCCGGATCGACCTGCGCGATCGCCTCGGCAAGCGCGTTCGTCTCATGCGGCACTTCACGCTCGCTCGCGACCGACGAGCCCGAATGCGATAGACGCTCGCGTAAAATGCGCAGCGTCTTTGTCACGGTGGATGGTTTCAATCCCGGCAGCAGCGTCGAGACGACACCGACCCGCATGCCGCGGAACGGCGCGACCGCAATCTTGAAGCCGCTTGCCGCTGCGATCGCTTGCGACAGCGCATCCTCCGGCACGGCAAACGGAATGATTTTTACCGTCGCGATCATCTCGCCTTCGACAACGCGGCGCATCGGCGGCAGCGTCGCCAAGGTGATGCGTTCGTCGCGCGCATTGATGCGATCGATGGCCGCGGCGTCGGCGAGGAGCACGCCCGCTGCCTCGGCAAAAAGATTGGCGCGGCCGGTGAACGGCGGATCGATGCGCACATGATCCCCGGCAACTTTTTGCGCAAGCCGCGACGCGGCTTCGTCTTCGCCGATATCGCCAGGTTCCAGCTGCGCGACGATAACGTTTTCGACGCCGGCTTCGCGCAGCAATGCGATCTGCGGCTCGCCTAGCCGATCGCCTTTACGCAGCGTCAGGCCGGGTTGGCGGATTGCGTGGGCAACAATGCCGCCGATCGCATCGGCAACGGCGACCGGACCGAATTTCAAGCGGCGCGATCCTTTTCGCTGCGCAGCGGCTTCTTGCGTAGGGAGAGCACGATCTCGCCGAGAATCGACACGGCGATCTCCGCCGGGCTGACGGCACCGATATCGAGCCCGATCGGCGCGTGAATGCGGGATGCTTGCGCGCTCAGACCGGCAGCGGCGAGCCGCTCCACGCGTTTCGCATGCGTCTTCTTCGAGCCGAGCGCGCCGACATAAAAGCACTCGGCTTTGAGCGCGAGGTTCAGCGCGGGATCGTCGATCTTGGGATCGTGAGTCAAGAGCGCGATGGCGGTGTAGCGATCGAGTCCAATCTCCGGCAGCACTTTCTCCGGCCATTCGGCGATGACGCGCACATCCGGGAAGCGTTCGGGGGTCGCAAAGGCGGTGCGCGGATCGACGATCGTCACGTCGAAGCCTGCGAGCTTTGCCATCGGCGCAAGCGCCTGGCTCACATGCACGGCGCCGACTGCGATCAGCCGCGCCGGCGGCGCCTGCACCGTCAGAAAATAGCGTTTGCCACTCAGCCCGATCGTGCCGCTTTTGCCCATGCGCAGCCGCTCGTCGAGTGCATCAGCAAGTGGATCGCGCTCGATCTCCGTGGCGCGCACCAGGCGTTGGCTGCCGTCGGCGAGATCGGTCACGAGAACCGCCGCGCGCCGCGCGCGGCGTTCCTCGTTGAGCGCGCTGAGCAGATCGAGGCGCATTCAGTCGACCTTCTCGACGTAAACGGCGATGCGGCCGCCGCAGGAGAGCCCGGCGCGCCACGCCGTCTCGTCGGCGACGCCGAATTCCAGCATTTTCGGCTTGCCTGCCTCGATCACGTCGAGCGCTTCGGTGACGACCTCGCCCTCGACGCAACCGCCGGAGACCGAGCCGAAAAAATTTCCGGCCTCGTCGATGACGAGATGGCTGCCGACCGGGCGCGGCGCCGAGCCCCAGGTGTCGACGACGGTGGCGATGGCGACGCCCTTGCCGGCTTTGCGCCAGTCCTCGGCCTTGGCGAGGATATCTTCGTCTGTGGTGAGCATCGCGTTTGCCCTGAACGTTTCAGTTCTTTGTAGGTAGGCGGTCTATTGCCATTCCGCCATTACTTCTTGGCGGCGAGTGTGCCGGGCGGCCATCTTCCGTCAAGGACGCCGGCTCTGCCGGCGCCGCCGAAGGCGGTCACTTCGCGATCCTTGACGCAAGATGGACCTGCCCGGCGAGAATGCGCAGCCGTGAAAAGCAATGGCAGCACTTGCACTACCGTCTAAAAGGCGGGCGCTTTTTACGCGGCGCGCTTCAGCCAAAGCTTCGGATCGGCGCGGCCCAATGAACCTTCGTGCCCCAGCGCTTCGACCAATTCGGCCATCGAAGTGAGATTATGGATCGGCCGGAACTCGTCGACAAACGGCAGGATGGCGCGAATACCCGAGGCCTTGGCCTCGAAATCCGCGTAGCGCAAGAGCGGATTGACCCAGATCAGCCGCCGGCAGGATTTGCGCAGGCGCTCCAATTCGCGCGGCAGGTCTTCAAGCCCCTCGCGCTCGAGCCCGTCGGTGAACAAGAGCACGATCGCGCCCTGGCCGAGCACGCGGCGCGACCAGTCGCGGTTGAAGACGTGCAGCGAGGCGGCGATGCGGGTGCCGCCCGACCAATCCTTCACGCCCGCCGAGCATTTCGCCAGCGCCTCGTCGATGTCCTTCGATTGCAGCGCGCGGGTGATGTTGGTGAGCCGCGTGCCGAACAGGAAGGTCGCGACGCGGCGGCGCTGCTCGGTCAGCGCATGCAAAAAATGCAGGAAAATGCGCGTGTAGTCGCTCATCGAGCCGGAAATGTCGCAGATCGCCACGATCGGGCGATGCCGCTCCGCCGGTTCGCGGAACGCCAGCGAGATCCAGGCGCCGCCGGCGCGGAGCGACGATCGCATCATGCGCCGCATGTCGATGCGATCGCGATGCGGATGCGGACGAAAGCGCCGCGTCGCTACCGTCTCGTCACCGAGGCGCAGTTTGGCGATCGCCTGCTCGGCCGCGGCGATTTCCGCCGCGCTCATCTGGGCAAAATCTTTATTCTGCAGCCGCTCGACCATCGATGTCGTGAAACGCGTGTCGACTTCGAGCGCCTGCTCGGGCTTCGGCTGCGGACGCTGCTTCATCAGCGCGTCAGAAACGCGGGCAGCGCCGGCTTTTGGTTTCGGCGCCTGCGTCTTCGGGTCGGCGACGGGCGACATCAAGCCGATCAGCTTTTCCATGTAGCCGCGGCGGCGCCAAAAGATCGCGAACGCCTGATCGAAGATGACGGAATGTTCGTGCTTCTTAACGAACACCGCATGGAGCGTGGCGCGGAAATCCTCGCGCGTGCCGATGCCGGCGGCTTCGACCGCGCGAATGGCATCGACGACGCTGCCCGGCCCAACCGGCAGGCCCGCCTCACGCAGCGCACGGGCAAAATGCAGAATATTTTGTGCGAGTTTTCCTGAGCCGATCGCCGCCGGCTCGCGATCGTCATCGTCGTATTGGCGGGCCGTTGTCACGCGCCCGCGGCCACGGCATGCGCGCGCAGTTCCGACTGCACTTCGTCGACGAGCTGCTTTGCCTTCGCGCCTTCGATCTTGGCGATGTCGTCCTGGTATTTGAGCAGCACGCCGAGCGTGTCGGAGACGAGCGCCGGATCGAGCGCGACCGCGTCGAGCTCGACCAAGGCCGAAGCCCAGTCGAGCGTCTCGGCGACGCCCGGCGATTTGAACAGATCCTGATTGCGCAATTTCTGCACAAACGCGACAAGCTCTTGCGTCAGCCGCTTCGGCGCATTCGGCGCGCGGGCGGCGACAATCGCCAGCTCGCGCTGCAGATCGGGATAGCCAACCCAATGATAGAGGCAGCGGCGCTTCAGCGCGTCGTGGATTTCGCGCGTGCGGTTCGAGGTAATGATGACGATCGGCGGCTTATCGGCGTGAATCGTGCCGAGCTCGGGAATGGTAACCTGATAGTCCGAGAGGATTTCGAGCAGAAAAGCTTCGAAGGCTTCGTCGGTGCGATCGAGTTCGTCGATGAGCAGGATCGGCGCGCCGGACGGCGACGGCTCCAGCGCCTGCAAAAGCGGCCGCTCGATGAGATAACGCTGCGAAAAGATGTCGTGCTCGAGCCGCTCGCGATCGATTTCGCCCGATGCCTCAGCGAGCCTTATCGCCATCATCTGCGCGGCGTAGTTCCACTCGTAGACGGCGGCGGCGACGTCGAGGCCCTCGTAACATTGCAGGCGGATCAGCTGGCGCTGAAGCGATTTCGCCAAGACCTTGGCGATTTCGGTCTTGCCGACTCCGGCCTCGCCTTCGAGGAAGAGCGGGCGGCCGAGCCGCAGCGCCAGGAACAGAACGGTCGCGAGCGCCCGGTCGGCGACATAATCGGCGCGCCCGAGCAGGTCGAGCGTTTCGTCGATCGACTCCGGTATGGCAGCGGGTTTCCGCTCCGGGGTGCTCGCGGCGTCTGTCCCGTGCTGTGTCTGCATTCCTTTTCCTTCGAGGGAGACCCGCGCCTCCCGCGCCTCATATAGGCGAGAGGCGGCGCCGCGTCAGGGGCAATCGTCTCTGCTTGCGGCGGCAGGAGAGAACGCTAGTGTGCCTCGCGCGTTGACGAGCGCACGAGCAACAGGCGGATACGAGGAGGGGGCAACACATGCCGCAATTCGAACGGTACGGGGTCGAGTTCAACGTTACGCTCGACGGGCCGGAGAACGCGCCGCCGCTGATGCTGTCGAACTCGCTCGGCACCAATCTGCATATGTGGGATCCGCAGATCCCCGAACTGACGAAGCACTTTCGCGTCATCCGCTACGATTCGCGGGGCCACGGCAAAAGCGGCGCGCCGGATGGACCTTATTCGATCGAAGAGCTCGGACGCGATGCGCTCGCCATCATGGATGCGCTCGAGCTCGATCAGGTGCATTGGATCGGACTCTCGAAAGGCGGCATGATCGGCCAGTGGCTTCTGACGCACGCGCCGGAGCGTATCGGGCGTGCCGTGCTCGCCAATACCGGCTCGCATATGCCGCCGCCGGACTTATGGAACCAGCGCATTCGCACCGCGATGGACAAAGGCATGGAGGAGCTGACGCCGGGCGTCATCGAGCGCTGGTTCACGCCGGAATTCCGCAAACGCGAGCCCGCAATTGTGCAGAAGATCGTGCGCATGCTGCACACGACGCCGGCGCATGGTTACGCAGCGTCGTGCAGCGCGATTCGCGACATGGATCAGCGCGAGTCGATCCGTGCGGTGACCAATCCGGTGCTTGTCGTCGTCGGCTCACGCGACCCCGCGACGCCGCCGGAAATGGGCAGACATATCGCCAACGCGATTCCCGGCGCCCGCATCGTGACGCTGGAAGCCGCGCATCTCTCCAATATCGAGCAGGCGGACGCGTTCAACCAAGCGGTCATTGACTTCTTGACCGCGCGGGAAGTCGGCCCGGCACCTCGCGTGCCGCCGCGTCATGCCGCCGGCCGCAAGCCTCCGCGGAAGCCCGTGGCGAGCAAAGCCGCGACGCGCAAGCGCGCCGCCACGAAGAAGGCGGCGGCAAAGAAGGCGCCGGCGAAGAAGACGGCGGCGAGAAAGGCGCCTGCGAAAAAATCGACAGCGAAAAAACCGACCGCAAAGAAAGCAGCGACAAAGAAAGGCGCGACGAAAAAGACTGCGGCAAAGAAAGCCTCGCGAAAAGGCGCACGCAAGGGCGGCAGGAAGTGAGCGACGAGAAAGCCCGCTACGACAGCGGCATGAAAGTTCGCCGTGCGGTTCTCGGCGACGCCTGGGTCGACAAATCTCTCGCCAACATCACGCCGTTCAACAAGGAATTCCAGGAATTCATCACCCGCACGGCGTGGGGCGAGGTTTGGACGCGCCCCGGTCTCGACCGGCGCATGCGCTCGGTCGGCGTTCTTTCGACGACGATCGCGCTCGGCGCCTGGGACGAGTTTCGCCTGCATGTGCGCGCGGCGATCAATAACGGCCTGACGCAGGACGAGATCAAGGAAGTGATCATCCAGAGCGCCATCTATTCCGGCGTGCCGAAGGCGAACCACGCTTTTAAGGAAGCCGGCGACGTGCTGAAGGACATCGAGGCAGAAAAGAGGTAGCGTGCACGCACCTGTCTCGCCCGCCGTGATCAGCGTCGAGGGCCTGTCGAAGACCTATGCCGGCGGATTCCAGGCGCTGAAGAATGTCGACCTCACCATCCGGCGCGGCGAGATTTTCGCCCTGCTCGGACCGAACGGCGCCGGCAAGACGACGCTGATCAGCATCGTCTGCGGCATCGTCAATCCGACAATCGGCTCGGTCACGGTCGACGGCCACGACATCCGCAACAATTACCGCGCCGCGCGCGCCAAGATCGGCCTCGTGCCGCAGGAATTGACGACCGACGCATTCGAATCGGTGTGGAACACGGTCTCCTTCAGCCGCGGACTGTTCGGCAAGCGGCCGAACCCGGCGCATATCGAGCGCGTGCTGAAGGACCTGTCGCTCCACGACAAACGCAACGACAAGATCATGACGCTCTCGGGCGGCATGAAGCGGCGCGTCATGATCGCCAAAGCGCTATCGCACGAGCCGGAAATCCTGTTTCTCGACGAGCCGAGCGCCGGCGTCGATGTCAGCCTGCGCAAGGACATGTGGCAGCTCGTCCGCGAGCTGCGCGACTCGGGCGTGACCATCATCCTTACCACGCATTACATCGAAGAAGCCGAGGAAATGGCCGACCGCGTCGGCATGATGAGCAAGGGCGAGCTGATCCTCGTCGAGGAGAAGACGACGCTGATGCGTAAGCTCGGCAAAAAGCAGCTGACGCTCGAATTGAGCGCGCCGCTCGATGCGGTGCCGCCGGCGGTCGCGGCTTACGACATCGCGCTTGCAAACGACGGCCGCGATCTCGTCTACACCTACGACACGAAGGCGGAGCGCACCGGCATCACCACGCTTCTGGAAGAGCTCAAACGCGCCGGCGTGAGCTTCAAGGATCTGCGCACGACGCAGAGCTCGCTCGAAGACATTTTCGTCGACCTGACGAGCCGGTAATATGATGAACCTGCAAGCCATCCGTGCGATCTACATGTTCGAGATGAGCCGCACGCGGCGCACCCTCTTGCAGAGCATCGTCTCGCCTGTGATTTCAACGTCGCTGTACTTTGTCGTCTTCGGCGCGGCGATCGGCTCAAGGATCACGCAGATCGAAGGGATCGCCTACGGCGCCTTCATCGTGCCGGGGCTGATCATGCTGACGCTCTTGCAGCAGAGCGTCACCAACGCCTCCTTCGGCATCTACTTCCCGCGCTTCGTCGGGACCATCTACGAAATTCTGTCGGCGCCGATTTCGTTTTTCGAGATCGTCACCGGCTATGTCGGCGCCGCGGCGACAAAGTCGATCATCGTCGGCCTGATCATCCTCGCGACCGCCTTCTTCTTCGTGCCGCTGCGGATCGATCACCCCATCTGGATGATGGCGTTTCTGGTTCTGACCGCGGTCACCTTCTGTCTGTTCGGGTTTATCATCGGCATCTGGGCCGACGGCTTCGAGAAGCTGCAGGTGATCCCGCTCTTGGTCATCACGCCGCTGACCTTCCTCGGCGGCAGCTTTTATTCGATCAATCTCCTTCCGCCGTTCTGGCAGAAGGTCGCGCTGATCAACCCGGTCGTCTATCTGATCAGCGGCTTCCGCTGGAGCTTTTACGGCATCTCCGACGTTAGCGTCGGCATCAGCCTGGCGATGACGTGCGTGTTTCTGGTCATCTGCCTCGCGATCGTCGCCTGGATTTTTAGGACTGGATACAGACTGCGGAATTAGCGTCAAGGGCGCTCCGAAGGAGCGCGTCTCGAAGGACGGCAACAGCACGAGCGAATGCTTATCCTTCGAGACGCCGCTTCGCGGCTCCTCAGGATGAGGTGCGCTCGCCTCAGGTCTTCACGAACGGACAATTGCCTTCCGACAGCGGCCGCCAGGCCTCACTGACCGGGATTTCGCGTACCACCTTGAACACGTCCCACGGCCCTTTCGATTGTTCCGGCGTCTTCGTCGAAAGCAGAAACATCGGATGCAGCTTGCGGCCGTCGACGCGGATCGAGCCCTTGCCGAAAATCGGATCGTCGGTCGGGATCGACTTCATCGCCTCGACGAGCTTCTTGCCGTCGGCGGCGCTCTTTACCTGCGCCATCGCCTTCATCAGGTGGATCGTGGCGGAATACATGCCAGCCTGCATGTCGTTCGGCATGTTGTGGCGCGGATGTTTTTCGCCAAACCGCTTGGCGAAGGCGCGCGAGTCGTCGTTGCGGTCCCAGTAATAGGGCGTCGCGATCTTGACGTTCTGCACGGCCTTCAGGCCGAGGCTCGGAATGTTGGTGACGTTGAGGATCAACCCGGCCATGCGCTGCTTCTGGCCCATGCCGAATTCGGCCGCCTGTTTCAGGGTGTTGTTGGTATCGTCGCCGGCATTGGCGATGCCGATGACGTCGGCGCCCGAGGCCTGCGCCTGCAGAAGGAAGGAGGAGAAATCCGCGGTGTTGATGGGATGGCGCGCCGCGCCGAGCACCTTCCCGCCGGCGGCTTCCACAGCATCGGCCGCGCTCTTCTCGAGGCTCTTGCCGAAGGCGTAATCGGCGGTGATGAAGTACCAGGTCTTGCCGCCTTCGGCGACCAGCGCGCGGCCGAGCGAATGGCCGAGCGACCAGGTATCGTAAGTCCAATGGATGAAGTTCGGCGAGCATTGCGCGCCGGTCATCACGTCCGAACCCGCGCCTGACCCGATCAACACTTTATTTTTTTCGGTTGCCACAGCATCGACGGCCAGGGCCACGGCGGAATTCGGCACGTCCATGATCACGTCGACGCCCTCGTTGTCGTACCAACGCCGGGCGATTGAGACGCCGACGTCGGGCTTCTGCAGATGGTCGGCGGAGATGATTTCCACCGGCACGCCGAGCTTCTGCGCGTAATCATCGACGGCCATCTGCGCCGCGATGACCGAGCCGATCCCCTGATAGTCGGCATAGACGCTCGACATGTCGTTGAGCACGCCGATCTTCAGGGGTTTTGGCCCTTGCGCGAAGGCGCGGACCGGCATAGCGGCGCCGAGTAGCCCGAGCTTCAGCATGTCTCTGCGATTCATTGAGATCCTCCCTGCGAGCGCCAGCGACTAAACGGCGCGAGCTCTTGTCGCCCATCTAGCATGAGCGATCGGCCCCTGTCCCACTCGGGGAGACGCTCAGATGTGCCGGTAGGCGCGCTCGAGATAGGCGAGGCTCTGGCCCGGCGCATAGCGCGCTTCGACGACCTCGCCGATCAGGATAGAATGGGTCGAGGCGGTGACTACCTCCGTGACGTGGCAGTCGAACACGACGAGCGCCGTCTCGAGAACCGGCGCTCCGGTCCTGCCCGGCCTCCAGCTGCCATGGGCGAAACGCTCCGCCGTATGGATACGGGTTCGGCCCGCAAAATGGTCGGCCAGCCACTGGTCGGAGGAGGGCAGCGTATTCACGCAGAAACAGCCATTGCCGAGGAAACGCTCGGCCGAGCGGCCATTCTTGTTGATGCAGAAGAGCACGGTCGGCGGATCGTCGGAGACCGAGACGACGGCGCTCGCGGTAATGCCCGCCCTGCCTGCCGGCCCATCGGTCGTGACGATATGGACGGCCGCCAGAACGCGGCTCATCGCCTCGCGGAACGTCGCGCGGGTCTCCTCGGAGATCGCCCAAGCGTCCTCCGGCATTCTCGCTCTAACCGCACCTTCGGCAGCCATTTGCTCCTCGCCGGCGCCCCGCGACCAATATAGGTCAAAGCTGGGGACGCCGCACCCGCTGGGTCAAATCCCGGTTAAAGAAGCACCCCATCTTCCCTGCGGTGATTTGCGGGCGGGCATGGCGCTTGCTAGCCTCGGCTGGTGATTTTTAGGGCGATTTGCTTCGCCGAGGCCAGGCTCCCGCGCCCTTCATGGACGTTTTCCTTCAGCAGCTCATCAACGGCATCGCACTCGGCTCGATCTATGGTCTGATCGCCATCGGCTACACGATGGTCTTCGGCATTATCGGCATGATCAATTTCGCCCATGGCGACGTGTTCATGCTGTCGGCCTTCATCGCGCTGATCCTGTTTCTCGCGCTGACGCAGTTTTTGGGCTTGAGCTCGCTGCCGCTCGTGTTTGTCATCGTGCTGATTGGTGCGATGGCGCTGACCTCACTCTGGAATTTCGTCATCGAGCGCGTCGCTTATCGGCGGCTGCGCGGCTCATTCCGTCTTGCGCCGCTGATTTCGGCGCTCGGCACGTCGATCTTTCTGGCGAATTTCGTCTATGTCGTGCAGGGCCCGCGCAACAAGGCGGTGCCGCCGATCTTCTCGGAAGTGATCCAGATCACCGCGGGCCCCGGCGGCTACAATGTCACGCTCTCTTATAAGCAAATTCTCATCGTCGGCGTCACCGCGGCGCTGCTCGCGGCATTCTGGTACGTCGTGCAGAAGACGCCGCTCGGCCGCGCACAACGCGCCTGCGAGCAGGACGCGAAAATGGCGGCCTTGCTCGGCGTCGATGTCGATCGCACGATCGCGCTGACATTCGTCATCGGCGCCGCGCTCGCCGCCGTCGCCGGCGTTCTCTACATGCTCTATTACGGGGTCGTGAATGCGGCGGACGGTTTCGTGCCGGGCGTGAAGGCGTTTACCGCCGCCGTGCTCGGCGGCATCGGCTCGTTGCCAGGTGCCGTGCTCGGCGGATTATTGATAGGTCTGATCGAGACGTTCTGGTCCGCCTATTTTTCCGCCGATTATAAAGACGTCGCGGCGTTCTCGATTCTGGCGATCACGCTGATCTTCGTGCCCTCCGGGCTGCTCGGCCGGCCTGACGTGGAGAAAGTGTGATGGCATCGCACGCCGCGGCGCCGGAACGCTTCGACTTAGCGCGCGCGTTCAAAGATGCCGCGCTTGCCGCAATTATTGCCGCGGGTCTGGCTTTCCCCATCCTGGCGCTGCGCGCCGAGCCCGATATCGACAATCGACTGACGCTGCAAGGGCGCTGGTCCTGGCTGTTCATTGCGGCGGGGATCGTATTTGTCGGCCGCTTTCTGCTGGCGCTGTTCGACATCAGGCCGCGCCGCAAGCCGGCAACCGACGCGGCGCTCCCTGCATCGGCCTATCGCGCGGCGCGCTTCATCGGACCCGCCGGCCTCGCGCTGCTGTTCGTCTTCCCGCTGGCCGTGCTCGCGATGCTGGGTCCGCAGGGCTCGCTTAAATGGATCGACAATTACGGTATCCAGATCCTGATTTACGTGATGCTGGGCTGGGGGCTGAACATCGTCGTCGGTCTCGCCGGCTTGCTCGACCTCGGCTACGTCGCGTTCTATGCGGTCGGCGCTTATTCCTATGCGCTGCTGTCGACGACATTCGGCCTGTCGTTCTGGCTGTGCCTGCCGCTTGCCGGCATTCTTGCGGCTTTCTGGGGCATTCTGCTCGGCTTTCCCGTGCTGCGGCTGCGCGGCGATTATCTGGCGATCGTCACCATGGCGTTCGGCGAGATCATCCGCATCGTTCTCGTAAATTGGAGCGTGGTGACGAACGGCGACGCCGGTATTTCGGGCATTCCGCGCGCGAGCTTTTTCGGGCTGCCATTCACGGCCGGGCCGAACGGTTTCGCCGCGACATTCGGCTTCAAATTTTCGCCGATTCATCGCGTGATCTTTCTCTATTATCTGATCCTCTGCCTCGCTTTGCTGACCAATTTCGTCACCGTGCGGCTGCGGCGGCTGCCGATCGGCCGCGCCTGGGAGGCTTTGCGCGAAGACGAGATTGCCTGCCGCTCGCTCGGTCTCGATACGGTGAAACTGAAACTCGCCGCCTTCGCGCTTGGCGCGATGTTCGGCGGCTTTGCCGGCGCTTTCTTTGCAGTGCGCCAGGGATTCGTCTCGCCATCGAGCTTCACCTTCATCGAGAGCGCGACGATTCTCGCCATCGTCGTTCTCGGTGGCCGCGGCTCGCAGCTCGGTGTCGCGCTCGCCGCCGCCGTCATCATCGGTGGCTCGGAGATTTTGCGCGAGCTTGATTTTTTGAAGCAAATTTTTGGTGAGGACTTCGATCCGACCCAGTACCGCATGCTGATCGTAGGTATCGCCATGGTCATGATGATGAACTGGCGCCCACGCGGCCTTGTCGCGACGCGTGCGCCGACGATTGCGCTTGGGGAGCGCCGCGGCATTTCCTCGGCGTTGGTCAAAGAAGGCCACGGCTGATGGCCGGCGGATCGCGTTGATGAATTCCGATCCGCTGCTCACGATCGACCATTTGACCATGCGTTTCGGCGGCCTCACCGCGGTCGACGATGTTTCGTTCGATGTGCGCCGCGGCGATATTACCGCACTGATCGGTCCGAACGGCGCCGGCAAGACCACGGTTTTCAACTGCATCACCGGCTTTTATCGGCCGAGCGTGGGCCGGCTGGTTTTTTCTGTCGGCGAGCGTCTCGATCGGGAGGCGGTCGTTGCGCTGACCAATTCCGGCCGCCGCTATTCCAAACAGCACGAGCTTTTCCTGCTCGAACGCATGCCGGACCAGGAGATCGCGCGCGAAGCGCGTGTCGCGCGCACGTTCCAGAACATCCGGCTGTTCACCGGCATGACGGTTCTCGAGAACCTGATGGTCGGCGAGCACAATCCGCTGATGCTTGCGTCCGGCTACTCGCTATTCGGGCTCTTCGGCTTGCCCGCCTATCGCAAGCGTGAGGCGCAAGCTCTCGATCATGCCCGCTTCTGGCTCGATCGCATCGGACTGACCGCGCGCGCCGACGATCCCGCCGGGGCGCTGCCCTATGGCCAGCAACGGCGGCTCGAGATCGCCCGGGCGATGATGGGCGAACCGATCCTTCTCTGTCTCGACGAGCCTGCCGCCGGCCTCAATCCGCGCGAATCGGCCGAGCTGAACGAGCTGCTTCGTACCATCCGGAACGAGCAGGGCACGTCGATCCTGCTCATCGAGCACGATATGTCGGTCGTCATGGAGATTTCCGATCACGTCGTCGTCCTGGATTATGGCGAGAAGATCGCCGACGGCACGCCGGATGCAATCCGCACCGACGCGCGGGTCATCGCCGCCTATCTCGGGGTTGAGGATGAGGAGGAAGTTGAGGAGATCGAGGCGGCCCTCGCCGGCGGGCAGCGAAGATGACCACCCCGCTTCTCAGCGTGCGCGGCGTCACCGCCTATTACGGCAACATAGTCGCGCTGAAAGGCGTCGACATCGACGTGGGAGAAGGCGAGATCGTCGCGCTGATCGGCGCAAATGGCGCGGGGAAATCGACATTGATGATGACGATTTTCGGCAATCCGCGCGCCCGCGACGGCACGATTTTGTTCGACGGAGCCGACATCACGCGGCTGCCGACGCACGAGATCGCGCGGCAGGCGATTGCGCAATCGCCGGAAGGGCGGCGCATCTTCCCGCGCATGACGATTCTCGAAAACCTGCAGATGGGTGCCGCGCTCGCCGATCATGCGCGCTTTCGCGAGGACCTCGACCGCGTCTTCGTGATCTTTCCGCGCCTCAAGGATCGCCTGCATCAGCGCGGTGGCACGCTGTCGGGCGGCGAGCAGCAAATGCTGGCGATCGCGCGCGCACTGATGACGCGGCCGCGGCTTCTGCTTCTCGACGAGCCGTCGCTCGGCCTCGCGCCGCTCGTCGCCAAGCAGATTTTCGAGGTGATTGCCGAACTCAACAGAAACGAAGGGCTCAGCGTCTTCCTTGTCGAGCAGAACGCCTATCACGCGCTGCGGCTGGCGCATCGCGGCTATGTTCTTGTCAACGGCGCCATCACCATGGCTGGAAGCGGAGCGGAGCTGCTCGCGAGCCCCAAAGTGCGCGCCGCATATCTCGAGGGTGGAGCGCGCAAAGGCGCGTCTACCCCCACCCCTCATCCATCCCCGCAAGGGGGACGGGAAACATCCAGGATGGGTTGATGCCGGCGAATCTCTGGACTTTCCTCCTCATCACCTGCGTTCTCGGGGGCGCCGCGGCTTTCGCGACGGGCCGCGCCATCGCGGTGACGTGGCGGCCGTTCTGGCAGGCTCTCGCCTACATGATCCCGCTGACCGCCGCGGTTCGCTTTCTGCACTACGCGCTGTTCGCCGAAGATATCCTTGCGGTCGGACCGGCGCTTCTGGCGTTCGCGATCCTGCTTGCGGTCACCGCGACCGCGTTCCGCGTTACCCAGACGCGGCAGATGGTGCGGCAATATCCCTTTGCCTACGCTGCCGCGGGGCCGTTGTCTTGGCATGTGCGCGGCGACGAAGAGCCAAGGTGACAAGGGCCGCCAAAGACGCAATCATTCGAAAAAACAGGGGAGTCCTGATGCAACGCAAACTGGTTCTTGCGGCGCTGAGCGCTGCCGCGTTCGCTTATTCCGGCGCCGCCTCGGCGCAGATCAAGCTCGGCGTCGCCGGGCCGCTGAGCGGCGCCAATGCGGCCTTCGGCGCGCAGCTGCGTAACGGCGTCGACCAGGCGGTCGAAGACATCAACGCGGCCGGCGGCATTCTCGGCAAGAAGCTGTCGCTGTCGATCGGGGACGATGCCGCCGATCCGAGACAGGGCCGCAACGTCGCCAACAAGTTTGTCGGTGACGGCATCACCTGGGTCGTCGGTCACTTCAATTCGAGCGTGACCATGCCGGCATCGGAGACCTACAACGAGAATGCGATCATCGACATCACGCCGGCCTCGACCAACCCGCAGATCACCGAGCGCGGCTACCAATTCATGTTCCGCACCTGCGGACGCGACGATCAGCAGGGTGGCGTCGCCGGCAAATATCTTGCCGAAAATTACAAGGGCAAGAAGATTTCGATCGTCCAAGACAAGACGACTTATGGGAAAGGTCTCGCCGACGAGACGAAGAAAGCGCTGAACGCGGCCGGCGTGCGCGAGGTCCTCTATGAAGGCCTCAATGTCGGCGAGAAGGATTATTCCGCCATCGTCTCGAAGATCAAAGCATCGGGTGCCGATGTGGTGTTCTTCGGCGGCGTGCATACGGAAGCCGGCCTGCTTGTGCGCCAGATGCGCGATCAGGGCGTGCAGGCGCCGCTGATGGGCGGCGACGGTATTGCGTCGGAGGAATTTGCCTCGATCGCCGGTCCCGGTGCGGACGGCACGTTGATGACCTTTCCGCCCGATCCGCGGCTGCGGCCCGAAGCCGCCGATGTCGTCAAGAAATTTGAGGCGAAGAGGTTCAATCCCGAGACGTACACCTTGTACAGCTACGCCGCCGTCCAGATCCTGAAACAGGCAGCGGAGCAGGCGAACTCGACCGAGACGCAGGCGATGATCGACGTCATGCATTCGGGCAAACCGTTCAAGACTGTGATCGGCGATATTTCCTATGACAAGAAGGGCGACGTCACGCGCGCGGATTACGTCGTCTACCGCTGGGTCAAAGGCGCCGACGGCAAGATCACTTACAAGCAGCTGTGAACGCGCCAGGGGCTATTTCGGATTGAAGCCGACACCCGTCTCCAGTCCGGCGCAGCGGATCAGGCGGGAATCGATGAGCGCCGCGGTGCGATGGCGCGTCGCGCGCTGGTAGTCGGGATTGCGCAGCATGTCCACGAACGCCTGCGCCGTCGGGTAATAGGCGACGAAGGCGAGGTCCCAGCGCTCGTCCTGCGGGCCGATCAGCATGAGTTCTGGGGCGCCGATCCATAGCTGCTTGCCGCCGACCTTTGCGAAATGAGGCGCCGCCTCGGTGCCATAACGGCGATAGGCTTCGGCGCCGCTGACCGGCTTCTCGCCGGCCTCGGGATCGCTGTTGCGATAGGCGGCGAAATCGCGGAAGCGCAACAGATTGATCATGTGGACGGGACGCTCGAGCGGCAGGCCGAAAATCGCCTTGAACTGCTCGCGTGTCGGATCGACGTGGCTCATTGCCTTGCGCTCGCGGTAGCGCCCATCAGCGTCAGCACATGTGCGGCCACGGAATAGGCGAGCGCTTCGAGATCGTAGCCGCCTTCGAGCACCGACACGAGCCGCCCCTTCGCGTGTTTTTGCGCGACTTCCATGAGCTTGCCGGTTGCCCAGGCGAAGTCGTCCTCGACCAGCATGAGATTGGCGAGCGGATCGCGCCGATGCGCGTCGAAACCAGCTGACACGATCACGAGATCCGGCGCGAACGCGTCGAGCCGCGGCAGGATCGTCGTCTGGAACGCTTCGCGGAAGCGCTCGCCGCCGTCGCCGGGACGCAGCGGCGCGTTGACGATCGTATCGTGGTCACCGCGCTCGTTGCGCGCGCCGGTGCCGGGATAAAGCGGCATCTGATGCGTCGATGCGTACATGACGCTCCGGTTGGCCCAGAAAATGTCTTGCGAGCCGTTGCCGTGATGCACGTCGAAATCGATGATGGCGACGCGCTCGGCGCCGTGCACCGCCTGCGCGTGGCGCGCTGCGATCGCAGCTTGGTTGAAGAAGCAGAAGCCCATCGGCGTCGCACGCTCGGCGTGATGGCCGGGCGGCCGCATCGCCACGAAGGCGTTGTCGACGAGGCCGGTCATGACCTCATCGACTGCGCGCGTGGCGCCCCCGACGGCGTGCATGACCGCCGCCCATGTTCCCGGGCTCATGGCGGTATCGGCATCGAGCTGAACGATTCCCTCTCTCGGGGCGGCGTGCTCGATGGCGTCAAAATATGCTTCCGGATGGACGCGGATCACCGCCGCGCGCTCGCCGAACGGCGCCTGCTCTCGTATCAACGACTGAAAGCGTTCGTTTTCCAGAACGCGCTCGATTGCCCGGAGCCGATCCGGGCGCTCAGGATGGCCGCGGCCCATATCGTGACCAAGTCCGGCGGAATGGGTGAGAAGCAGCGTTCTGGACAAAAGAATCTCCCGGAACCGCACTTTCGCGGCGTCACCGCCGGAAGTCCACTGCATCGCAGGCAAACACCAGGCCGCATGCCGGCTGACCACCTGTGGCCCGCACGCAACAGGGGCGGGAGCTTTGCCCCGGCGGCGACTCAGAGGGATAAGATTATGGTAATTAGACCCCTAATAAGCTGAGCCGTTCAGACGAGGGGTTGCGCTCATGAAATTCCGCTCAATCACCCTGCTTGCCAGCGCCTCCGCGCTCCTCGGCGGCTGCAACTACCAAGGCGTGCCGGATCCATCGGTGTCGCAGAAAGACGCGCAATATCTGGCACTTGTGCCGAAGGTACAGGGCGACATTCAGTTCGAGCGCTATCGCATCGACGATCCGACCGGCGAGGCGCCGGGCACGATAGTCGTCGATACGAAGGACAAGTATCTCTATTTTGTCGAGCCCGGCCGCAAAGCGATTCGCTACGGCGTGGCCACGGGCCAGGAAGCCTATGGCTGGACCGGCGTCGCCAGAGTCGCAAAGAAGGCCGAATGGCCGCATTGGATGCCGCCGGCCGACATGCTCAAGCGCTGGCCGCACCTTGCCCCGACGGCGCGCGCCGGCGGCCTGCCGGGCGGACCCGATAATCCGCTCGGCTCACGCGCGCTCTACCTTTTCCAGGGCAATAAAGACACGATGTACCGCATCCATGGCACGAACGAGCCGGAGAGCATCGGCCGCGGCGTGTCCTCGGGCTGTATCCGTATGCGCGATATCGATGCGATCGACCTCTACAATCGCGTGAAGGTCGGCACCAAGGTCGTCGTCAAGTAAGGAGCGACGCTCGCGCTCACGGTTCGATGCTGAGCCAGCGTGCGCGATTGCGCGCATAGAGTTCCTGCTTCGGCATGAAAGCGCCCGGATCGTCGAGCGTGCCGACGCGAATGACGACGTGATCGGGCCAGACCTCCGGCTCGTTGATCACGCCTGATCCGCAGGTTGGACAGAAGCGGCGCTTGATGCGCCGGCCTGAGTCAGATGCCGACTCATATGTCTGCAGTTCGCCTTGCGTGATCTGAAATCCGCCACGCGGGACCGCCAGCCCGGCATGAAAGGCGCTGCCGCCGGAGCGCTGGCAATCGCGGCAGTGACAGACGAATTGCCGGAACGGATCGCCGGAAAATTCATAGCGAATTGCACCGCATAAGCAGCCGCCCTGCAGATTCATGCGAGAGCCTCCAGTTTACGCCGCGCAGATGACCGCCACCGCTTGGTGCGCGAGTTTCTCGAGATCAGCGCGCTCGGCGCCGGCGCGAGCCCGAATCGCGATCGTGTGCAGCGTCGCCGAAGCCAAGTACGCAAGCGCGGCTGCATCTCGCTTCTTTGACACTTCGCCACTCTTTTGCGCAGCGCGAATGCGCGCTTCAAAAAAATCGTCGAGGGCACGCAGGCCCGTCAGCAGAGTCGAGCGAATCTCGGAATCCTCTGCCGCTTCCGTCACCGCTGTGCCGATCGCGAAGCAACCGAGGGGCTGCCCGCGCGTGGGAAAATAAATCGAAAGGGCCCGTTCGTAGACCTGCATCAGCGCCTCTGACAGCGGCTTGTCATAGGCGAGTGCCTCGCGCATCGCGGTATAACCGGCCTCCCAATAGCTCATCAGCGCATTGAGATAGAACGCGCGCTTGTTGCCGAAGGCGGCATAGATGCTCGGCCGATTCATGCCGGTCGCGTCGGCGAGATCGTCGAGCGATGTTCCCGAATAACCCTGCTTCCAGAATGTCGCCGTCGCCTGCTGGAGAGCCCGGCCCGGTTTGTAGGCGCGCGGACGGCCGCGGCGCTTTGCGGCCGCATCAGGCCTTGCCGACTTTTCTGCTTTTTGTACCATCTTGTAAAAAACTCTTGACAGAGAGCGCGCCGGCGTAATTTCATACACTTCGGTACAAAATTCAACCGCGGAGTTCCAATGGACCTTTATTTCTCCCCCCTCGCCTGCTCGATGGCGTCGCGAATCGTGATCTACGAGACTGGCGCCGACGCCCGTTTTATCGAGGTCGACCCCAAGACAAAGCGCACGCGGGAAGGCGAGGATTTCTTCGCCATCAACCCGCTCGGTCTCGTGCCGACGCTGCGGACACATCATGGCGAGGTCCTCACCGAGAATGCAGCGATATTGCAGTTTATCGCCGACGCGTATCCGAACGTCGAGCTTGCGCCGCCGAGCGGCATGGCGCGCTCGCGGCTGCATCAATGGCTGTGCTTCATTGGCACAGAGCTGCACAAGGCGCTCTTTGCGCCGCTGTTCGACCCCAAAATGCCGCAGGAGGGCAAGGCTCGCACGCTTCAGAAGGCAGAAAGCCGCCTCGCCTATCTCAACACCTATCTTGAAGGGCGCGAGTTCCTGCTCGACCGCTTTAGCGTGGCCGATGCGTATCTGTTCACGGTGCTGAACTGGAATATCGCCACGCCGATCGACTTGAAGAAATGGCCGGCGGTGGAGGCCTACTATGCTCGTCTGAAGCAGCGCCCGAGCATCGCGCGCGCTCTGTCGGAAGAGCATGCGCTTTACGCGGCGGAGCTGCAGCGGCACAAAGCGGCGTAGCGCCGGCGCGAGGCCGAGCACCTGGATCTAGCGGCGGGTGAGCTGCTCATCCGCCGTTTTGTTTGGCTCTGCTTAAGATTTTGTGCGGGCTGATCGACCACAGCTCGCGCAAAATGCTGCGTGACCCACAAAACCGCTTGTATCGCCAGATTTTTTCCCTATGTTGCCCCTTGCCCAAATCGCACGTGCCTGTGGTCGTGTGTCGGTCGGCGGCAATCCCGGACAAGAGGCCGGAGAACCGCCGTAAAGAAAACCGGCAGCCGGAGGCGAACCGGCGAACCCCGTCTCTGCGGGGGATCGCGACTTAAAGCAACGACGGACCGGGCTTTTTTGGTCTCTGTCGACCCTCCAAAGGCCGACTTACCGAAGAGGCTTGTCTTTCTTGCCGGGCGTGCGGACGGGACTCCTCCCTTCCAAACGATGGCCACTTTGATCCCCAGGCGAAATTCGCCTCCAGGGAGAATCGTGTCCAACGGCGCAGCACCCGACCGATCGCTCGTAGCGGCCAGCCCGCGCGAGAGACCCGGTCATGTTGGCGGGTCAACTCGCTTGGGTTCGCGTCTCCATCGCGCGGCCCTCGCTGAGCATCGCCATCCGACGAAGCCCACAGCTAACGGCGCGGGAGAAACCTGCGTTCTTCGAAGGGATGCCGCGATGACCGATCGTATCCTCAACTTCCTCCGCAACCGCCGCGAGGCGGGACGCGATACCGGCCCTTGCCTCGTCGTTGATCTCGATGTCGTGCGCGACAACTATCACGCCTTCGCCAGGGCGCTTCCCGACACGCGCGTCTTCTACGCCGTGAAGGCCAATCCGGCACCGGAAGTGCTCGACCTGCTCGCGCGGCTCGGCTCGTGTTTCGACGCGGCCTCGGTGACCGAGATCGAGCAGGTGCTCGCGACCGGCGCCACCCCCGACCGCATCAGCTTCGGCAATACAATCAAGAAGGAACGCGATGTCGCGCGGGCCTTTGAACTCGGCGTGCGCCTCTTTGCGGTCGATTGCGAAGCCGAGGTCGACAAGATCGCGCGCGCGGCGCCCGGATCGAAAGTGTTCTGCCGCATGCTCTGCGACGGCGCCGGCGCCGAATGGCCGCTATCGCGCAAGTTCGGTTGCGTGCCGGACATGGCGCCGCGCGTGCTTGAGCACGCACACCGCCTCGGCCTCATTGCACACGGCCTGTCGTTCCATGTCGGTTCGCAGCAGCCGAACCCGCGCATGTGGGACGGCGCGCTGAAGGCCGCCTCGGTGATCTTCCGCGATCTTTCCGAGCGCGGCATCAATCTGCAGATGGTCAATCTCGGCGGCGGTTTCCCGACGAAATACACGAAGGATGTGCCGGCGGTGCGCACTTACGGGCAGACGATTTTCCGCTCGTTGCGCAAGCATTTCGGCAATCGCATTCCGGAGACGATCATCGAGCCGGGCCGCGGCATGGTTGGCAATGCCGGTCTCATTGAGGCGGAGGTCATCCTCATCTCGAAGAAATCGGAAGGCGACAAGACGCGCTGGGTGTATCTCGACATCGGCAAATTCAACGGGCTCGCCGAGACCACCGACGAGATGATCCGCTACCCGATCCGCACCGAGTTCGATGGCGATGCGAAGGGCCCGTGCGTGCTCGCCGGACCGACCTGCGACTCGATCGATGTGCTTTACGAGAAGCAGCCATATGCGCTGCCGGTTAGTCTGGAGATCGGCGCCAAGGTGCTGATTGAGGGAACGGGCGCCTATACGACGACCTACTCCGCAGTCGGCTTCAACGGCTTTCCGCCGCTCGAGACGCACGTGATCTGAGGCAATCGCCACGCTCCTTTCGTCATGGCGAAGATCCGTGACCTCCTCGTCTTTTACGGCGACGGCGAACGGATCTTCGCTGACCAATTCCTGTCGAGCGTCAGAGCGGTTTTCGAGGTCGGCATTGGCAGCATCAATCCGAATATCCGCGCACATATGGGCCCCCACGGACCTCCAGGGCGTCTTTGCGTGCATGGCGGGAGTTTTTTCCGTCGGCATTGATCTACGGCGCTGACATAGACGCCGACTGTCTCTTCGAGGAGGAGCGAATCAGGACATTCTATGTCGATCAGGGGAGCTCTGAGAGTTGCCTGGCCCTTTGGTCCGCCATTCCCGAGACGCGATTCGATCTAATCGTCGGCGACGGCGTCCATGCTTATAAGCGAATACGCGGTTCTTCGATGTGGCGTTCGGTCGGCTGCAGCCGAGCGGACTATATGTCATCGAGGATGTGCATCTTTGTTTCGAGGAAATCGCCGCTCTGTTTAGAGCTCGTATTCTTCCGCGAAGCTTCTCCTAGCGAGCCGTGACTTTCCTGGCGCCGCAAGCAAGACCCCACTAATGCGCCTTAAGGACGACAACAGCTACGTACTTTTCGGGTCGCAGCCGGGGTGCCGAAGGAGATCCCGCTTGGGTACACAATTTACCGCTAAATCCGATGTCGAGATTCGGATAACCCGTTGTTCCACGCATGCGGGTGCGCGAAGTAGAGGACGAAGCTGAACGGCCTCGCTTCTGGAAGCTGGCGTGGCGGCATATCGGCCTTATGCAGAACGCCAAGACCGCACTGGCCGACGCATCCCAGAGCCGACCTAGGAAAGGACGCGCCCTGGGTCTGGGCCGCCTAAGGGGCGGCGCTGCGCTGACGCTCTCCCCGCCCCACAAAACCGGAGATTAATGCGAAACACTGCGCACTCGGTTCCACGTCTCTGTCGCTAATGCCTCTTACGAAACCTAAACAGCTCGCAAGAGCCGAAGCGTTCTTCGTAAGTGAATCCTATCGTTGCTAAACTTAAATACGATCTGGTGTCCGCCGCCCCATCACGGCGCCCCAAATCAGCAGGACGATTACGGCTCCGACGACGGCGCCGACGAGGCCAGCACCTTCACCTGGGCGATACCAGCCTAAAGCTTGACCTAGGAAGGTGGCCACCACCGCGCCGACGATCCCGAGAATAGTTGTGAGGATGAACCCAGAAGGCTCGTTGTCGCCGGGTGTGATAAGCTTGGCGAT
>DATAOB010000113.1:0-33095 GCA_036265935.1 Beijerinckiaceae bacterium | reverse complement strand
AAAGAGGTTGTCTCTTGAAGCGTGCTTGTCTAGCCTCCTCGGCCATTCGTTCGGCACAGCGCCGGTCGCGCACGGACATAGGGCTAAGCAAGTGCTGTTCCAATTCCAACGTGTTTGCGCGTAACGGGTGCTTCATCCTCTCCAGAATGCGAGGCACTTCGGGCAGGTTCCAGTTTCGGAGAAAGCACGTCTCGTCCTTTTTACGCTGACGTCGCTGGCGTGCGGATTTGCATGGTCCTTGCCCTCGCTTGTCGTCACGCGCGCGTTGCTCGGCGCGGCGGCCGTGATGAGCGTCAACACTGCGCTCAGTCGATTCATTTTCCCGCTGAACATGCTCGGCCGCGGTGCCGGTCTCAACGCGTTGGTCGTCGCCATCGCCTTCACCCTCGGCCCGACGATCGCGTCGGCCATTCTCAGCGTCGCCACGTGGCATTGGCTCTTCCTGGTCAATGTGCCGGCCGGCCTCGTCGCCGTCTTATTGTCGCTGCAGAATCTGCCGGCGACGCCGCGTGCGGCGCATGAATTCGATGTCGTGGCGGCGCTGCTTTGCGCAGGCCTTTTCGCATTCCTGATTCTCGCCATCAGCGGCGCGGCGTAAGGCGATTCGTCTACGTCGACGCTGATCGATCGCGCTCGCGGCCGCATGCGGTGCATTGCTGTTCTTGCGCGAGTGGGATTGTCGCCACCGCACGCCTGCTCGGGCAGACGAGCGGGGCGGCACTGGTCGCGCTCAGCTTCCATCTATGGCACGACGAGGGACCTTGGCTGGCGCTGTGGTCGGCTGCTGCTTTTCGCTGGTTGGCAGCATCGCGAGTTTTCTTCGCCTGTTCCGCCCGGGCGGGAAATAGGCGGACCTCATTTATCCGCGCGAGAGTAATCGATGCGGCAATAGGCGCCGCCCTGATGCCGCTCGATCACCGGATCGCCGGTCGTCTTCTCCGCCAGTTTCTCGGTGTAGCCGTCGGCGCTGGATTTCGGGGACCAGCCGATCACGTCGCGATCGTCATCCTTCCACCACGTCATGCGTTTATTGTTCGATGTGCCCCAGATTTTGATGCAGCCGACTTTCTCCGCGCGTAACGCGCAGGCACAAAGGCCGACGAGATCGTCGTAGGAAAGCCAAGTCGCCAGCATGCGCGCATCGGTCGGCTCGGGAAAGCACGAGCCGATGCGCACGAGCACGCTTTCGACGCCGTGCTTGGCGAAATAAAGTTCGCCCATCAGCTCGCCATAGCATTTCGACAGGCCGTAATAGCCGTCGGGACGGAAGGTGCAGTCGGTATCGAGCACTTCGTCGCGACGATGAAATCCGACGGTGTGGTTGGAGGAGGCGAAGAGGACTCGCGCTTTGGCGTGACGTGCCGCCTCGTAGATGTTGTAAAGTCCGCGGATGTTCGGGCCGATCACTTCGTCGAACGGCCGTTCGACGGAGACGCCGCCGAAATGCAGGATCGTTCCGCAGCCATCGGCGAGTTGCCGAATGCGGCTGCCGTCGGTATCGGCGAGATCGGCTGATACGAACGTTGCGCCATCGGGTACAGGTCCGGGAAAAGGCTGGATGTCGGTCAGACGCAAGGTCCAGCCCTGCTGTGTCAGCGCCGCGGCGAGCACGCGGCCGAGCGCACCGGACGCGCCGGTGAGCAGAACGGGCTTTTTCGTTTCGTTCGGCACGGAACTCTCCGTTTTGGACGGCCGCCTTGACGCTCATTGCCGGGTGACCGTATCGAATCCGGCACGAGCTCAGCGAATGCTACATCGGAGGCGGTGGTGGAAAAAAGCGCGTCCTGGACACCGGCCTCGCGCTATCCCGATCCGGCGGTGCAGGTGCTCGATCCGAGCTTTGCGCGTTATCACCTGCCGCTCGCCGCCATCGAGCGCCTCGCAACCGGCTTTCGCTGGTGCGAAGGCCCGGTCTGGTTCGGCGACGGGCGCTATATCTTGTGGAGCGACATTCCCAACAATCGCATGATGAAATGGGAGGAGGAGACCGGCGCCGTCAGTGTTTTCCGCCGTCCCTCGAATTACGCCAACGGCAATACGCGCGACCGGCAGGGGCGGCTTGTCACCTGCGAGCATATGCGGCGCGTGACGCGCACCGAATATGACGGCTCGGTCACCGCGCTGGTCGACAGCTTTGAAGGCAAGCGGCTGAACTCGCCGAACGATGTCGTGGTGAAGTCGGACGGCTCGATTTGGTTCACCGATCCCCCGTTCGGAATTCTGGCGAATTACGAGGGACGCAAGGCCGAGCCCGAACTTCCGCAGAATGTATATCGCTTAAATGCCGAGACCGGCGAGGCGGTCGTCGTTGCCGGCGATATAAAAGGCCCCAACGGCTTGTGCTTCTCGCCGGATGAATCGCGTCTGTACATCGTCGCATCGCGTGACGTGCCGAACCGTACGATTCGCGTCTACGACGTCGGACGTGACGGCCGCAGCCTTTCCGGCGGCGACGTTCTCATCGATGCCGGCCCCGGCGGCACGCCCGACGGCATGCGCTGCGATATCGACGGCAATCTCTGGTGCGGCTGGGGAATGGGCAGCGACGAGCTCGACGGCGTGATGATCTTCAATCCGGAGGGACGGCCGATCGGCCGGATCGCGCTGCCCGAACGCTGCGCCAATCTCTGTTTCGGCGGGCTCATGCGCAATCGCCTGTTCATGGCGGCGAGCCAGTCGATCTATGCGCTTTATACGGCAACGCAGGGCGTCGCCGGCGGGTAACGCGCGAACGCAAGCGAACAGCGGAGACTTTCAGTGAACGCGGTGAACTTACCCTTCGACGCCGAAGCCATGCTCGCCGGGTTAAAAGCCTGGATCGAGTGCGAGAGCCCGACATTCGATGCGAGCGCCGTCAACCGCATGATGCGCCTCGCCGCGGGCGATCTCGAAAGCCTCGGTGCGAAGATCGAGACGATCCCCGGCCGGATGAATTTGGGCGATTGCGTTCGGGCAAGCCTTCCCCATCCAAGCGCGGGCGAGCCGGGCGTCCTCATCCTCGGCCATTTGGACACCGTGCATCCCATCGGCACGCTTGCAAAGCTGCCGTGGCGACGCGGCGGCGGTCGCTGCTACGGGCCGGGCATTCTTGACATGAAGGGCGGCAATTACCTCGCCCTGGAGGCGCTGCGCCAGCTCGCCCGCGCGGGAATCGCGACGCCGCTGCCGGTGACCGTCCTGTTCACCAGCGACGAGGAGATCGGCAGCCCTTCGACGCGCGATTTGATCGAGGCGGAAGCCAAAAAGCACCGCTACGTGCTCGTTCCGGAGCCCGGCCGGAATGATGGCGGCATCGTCACCGGCCGCTACGCCATCGCCCGCTTCAACATGGAAGCGATCGGCCGCCCGAGCCATGCCGGCGCGAGCCTCGCGGAGGGGCGCTCCGCAATCCGTGCCATGGCGCGCAAGATCATCGACATCGAGGAGATGACCACGGAGAGCTGCACGTTCAGCGTCGGCGTCGTCAATGGCGGCACCTGGGTGAATTGCGTGCCGACGACCTGCCGCGCCGAGGCGCTGAGCATGGCGAAGCGTCAGGCCGATCTCGACCGCGGCGTCGAGCGCATGCTGGCGCTCACCGGCAGCCACGACGACGTGCGCTTCGAGGTAACGCGCGGCGTGACGCGCCCGGTCTGGGAGCCCGACCAGGGAACGATGCGGCTTTATGAGGTCGCCCGCGGCATCGCGCGCGATCTCGGCGTCGAGCTTACGCATGAGAGCGCCGGCGGCGGCTCGGACGGCAATTTTACCGGCGCCATGGGCATCGCCACTCTGGATGGCTTAGGCGCGATCGGCAAAGGCTATCACACGCTCGAAGAATATATCGACGTCGAGAGCCTCGTTTCGCGCGGCCGCCTGTTCGCCGGTCTGCTTGCGGAATTGCGGTGAAGAGTATCTGATCCCTGGCATGCCCTCTGCATGTATCCGCAAAAGGCATGGCCTGAGCGGAATTTGCGGAGCGGATCGGCTCACCTGCCTGCCGAACAGGCTACTTGATGAGGCATCGCATGCTGCGCATTTTCGGCACCCCTCTTCGGACAGTCGGCGCTTTTTTTGTGCTCGCGGCTTCGCTGCTGAGCCTCGATGAGACCGCCGCGGCGCAGGACAAGAAGGTCCTGCGCGTCGTCATGCATTCGGGATTGCGCATCACCGATCCGATCATCACGACCGCCTATATCGCGCGCAATCACGGCTACATGATCTATGACACGCTGTTTGCGACGGACGAGAATTTCGACATCAAGCCGCAAATGGTGAAGGATTATAGCGTCAGCGACGACAAGCTCACCTACACCTTCACTTTGCGCGACGGACTGAAATTCCACGACGGCGCGCCGGCCACATCGGCCGATTGCATCGCTTCGATCCAGCGCTGGGGCAAACGCGACGGCATGGGCCAGAAGCTCATGGATTTTACCAAGGAGCTGACCGCGGTCGACGACAAGACGTTCAAGCTGGTCCTGAAGGAGCCTTATGGCTTGGTGCTTGCCTCGCTCGGCAAGCCGTCTTCCAACGTGCCGTTCATCATGCCGAAACGCATGGCGGACACGCCCGCCGACAAGAACGTCTCTGAAGAGATCGGCTCCGGTCCGTTCCGGTTCGTCGCGGCGGAATTCCAGCCGGGCCTCAAGGTCGTCTACGAGAAGAACCCGGATTATGTGCCGCGCACCGAGCCGCCGAGCTGGATGGCCGGCGGCAAGATCGTCAAGCTCGATCGGGTCGAGTGGATCAACATCACCGATTACCAGACGGCGGTGAACGCGCTGATCAACGGCG
The DNA here is from genome assembly GCA_036265935.1 of Beijerinckiaceae bacterium. Taxonomy (GTDB): domain Bacteria; phylum Pseudomonadota; class Alphaproteobacteria; order Rhizobiales; family Beijerinckiaceae; genus JAFASC01. The sequence continues at coordinate 28,319 of DATAOB010000113.1, read as the reverse complement.
AGATCGATTACATCGAGCAGCCGCCGCACGATTTCATTCCGGTGATGAAGAAATCGAAGGACGTGCAGCTCGTCGATTATAACAAGCTCGGTTTCTCCGGCATGCTGCGCATGAATTGGCTTTATCCGCCCTTCGACAATGTCAAAGCGCGCCAGGCGGTGATGCTCGCGGTCAACCAGCAGGATTATCTCGACGCGCAGATCGGCAATCCCGATTACCAGATGCTGTGTCCGGCAATGTTCGTCTGCGGCACGCCGAACGAGACCGATGCCGGCGCGCCTAAGCAAAATCTCGAGAAAGCGCGCGAGCTGCTGAAGGAATCGGGCTACGACGGCAAGCCGATCGTCATGATGCAACCGACCGATCTCGCCATCGTCGCGCCGCTGGCGCCGGTCACCGCGCAGGCATTGCGCGCCATTGGCTTTAATGTCGACATGCAGTCGATGGATTGGCAGACGCTGGTCGGGCGCCGCGCCAAGATGGACCCGCCGGCGCAAGGCGGCTGGAACATTTTCCACACGACCTGGGTGAATGCCGACATGATGAACCCGCTTGCCAATGTCGGTGTCAATGCGCGCGGCAAGACTGGCGGCTGGTTTGGCTGGCCGGAAGATGCACAAATTGAGAAGCTGCGCGACGCATACGCGCGCGAGCTCGATCCGGCAAAGCAAAAGAACATCGCCGCGGAGGTGCAGAAACGCGCCTACGAGCTCGTCACGTATTATCCGACCGGGCAGTATACGAGCCCGATCGCCGCGCGTGCGAACGTGAAAGGCATATTGAGCGGTCCCGCGCCGGTGTTCTGGAACATCGAGAAGCAATAGCGCGGCCGGGAACGAGCGGCTCAGGATGGGCCGGTTCCTCGCCGGGCGGGTGCTCGCCACCATTCCCGTCATGGGCGTGGTGGCGACGATCGTCTTCCTGCTCTTGCGCCTCGCGCCTGGCGATCCCGCCGCGATCCTCGCCGGCGATGCGGCAAGCCCGGAACATATCGCCGAAATCCGCGCGCGGCTCGGCCTCGATCAGCCGATCCTCGTGCAGTTCGCCGAGTGGATCGGCCGCCTCCTGCATGGCGATCTCGGCACGTCGATCATTTCCAACCAGCCGGTGACGACGCTGATTGGCCAGCGGCTCGAGCCGACGCTGGCGCTTGCGACAACCACCATCCTGTTTGCGGTGATCGTCGCCGTCCCGCTTGGTGTGCTTTCTGCCTGGCGTCACGGCACCTGGATTGACCGCGGCGTGATGACGCTCTCGGTGCTCGGCTTCTCGATCCCGGTTTTCGTCCTCGGCTATCTCTGGATTTTCGCAGTGGCGATGCAGCTGCAATGGCTGCCGGTGCAGGGCTATGTCAGTTTCCGCCAGGGATTTTGGCCGTTTCTCGAGCGCTTGATCCTGCCGACGCTGACCCTCTCGGTCATTTACATCGCCCTCATCGCCCGGATCACACGTGCCAGCGTGCTTGAGGTGCTCGGCGAAGATTATATCCGCACCGCACACGCCAAAGGCGTCGGCGAACGCGCGGTGCTGACCCACCACGCACTGCGCAATGCGGCCGTGCCGATCGTCTCCGTCATCGGCATCGGCATCGCGCTTCTGATCAGCGGCGTTGTCATAACGGAAAGCGTTTTCAACCTGCCCGGCCTCGGACGCTTGACCGTGGATGCGGTGCTGGCACGCGATTATCCCGTCATCCAGGGCGTGATCCTTCTCTTCTCGGCCGCCTACATCCTGATCAATCTGGCGGTCGATGTGAGCTACACGATCTTCGATCCGAGGATCCGTTATTGAGCGCCCCGGCCGAGCCCTTTATCGCGCATGAGATGGCAGCGGATTTGCCGGACGTACGTCGGGCGCGCGCGCTTTGGCGCAATCCCGGCGTAGTTTTCGGGGTAGCGGTGCTCCTCATCATCCTGCTGCTTGCGATCGGCGCAGCCTATCTTGCGAATGTCGATCCCATTCTGCTGCGCCCGCGCTTCCGTTTGCGCGCGCCGTCGGCAATCGCTTGGCTCGGCACCGATCAATTCGGCCGCGACGTCTACAGCCGCGTGCTTTTCGGCGCGCGCGTATCGCTGTTCATCGGCTTTGCCGTCGCGACGATCGCTGTCGTCGCCGGTCTCATCATCGGACTTGTCGCGGGTTATCTGCGGCTGCTCGATGCGATCCTTATGCGCGTCATGGATGGCGTGATGGCGATCCCGAACATTCTGCTCGCGATCGCAATGGTCACCCTTTCCGGCGCCGGCATTCTTACCGTGATCGTCGCCATCGCCATTCCCGAAATCCCGCGCGTCGCGCGGCTTGTACGCAGCGTCGTGCTCAGCGTGCGCGAAGAGCCGTATGTAGAGGCGGCGATCGGCGTCGGCACACCAGTGCCGCTGATCATGTGGCGCCACATCCTGCCGAACACGATTGCGCCGCTGATCGTCCAGGGCACTTACACGTGCGCCGCGGCGATTCTCACCGAAGCGATTCTGAGCTTTCTCGGCGCCGGCATTCCGACGGAAATCCCGAGCTGGGGAAACATCATGGCGGAAGGACGCCAATCCTTTCAGATCGCGCCCTGGGTGATCCTGTTTCCCGGCTTTTGCGTCGCGCTGACGGTGCTCGCGGTGAACGTTCTCGGCGATGGTCTTCGCGACATGCTCGATCCGCGCATCGCGCGTGGCATGGACAATCTGCAGTGAGCGAAGCACCCGCTCTCGACATTCAGGGCCTGAGCATCGCTCTGCCGCGCAGCGCCGAGCGCGGCTTCGCCGTCGAGAATCTCAGCCTGCAAGTGCGGCCGCAGGAGATCGTCTGCATCGTCGGCGAGTCAGGCTCGGGAAAGTCGGTGACGGCCTTGTCGATCATGGGCCTGTTGCCACGCGCGCTGAAAGCGACGCATGGCGCGATCGATGTCGGCGGCGAGAATGTGCTCACCGCCAGCCGCGCGCGCTTACGCGAGTTGCGCGGCAACCGCATCGCAATGATTTTCCAGGAGCCGATGACGGCATTAAATCCGGTTTTGTCGGTCGGCAACCAAATCGACGAAGCGCTGCAATGGCACGCAGCGAACGGCGCGCGCGCCGCGCCGCGCAAACGCGTGCTCGATCTGATGGAAAGCGTCGGTTTGCCTGATCCGGAGCAGCTTACGCGTTCCTATCCGCATCAGCTCTCGGGTGGCCAGCGTCAGCGCGTGATGATCGCGATGGCGCTCGCCAACGAGCCGGCTTTGATCATCGCCGACGAGCCCACCACGGCACTGGATGTGACGACACAGGCGCGCATCCTGCGCCTGCTGCGCAAGATACAACGCACGCATCGCAGCGGCATCCTTTTTATTACCCACGATTTCGGTGTCGTGGCGGAAATTGCCGATCGCGTTGTCGTGATGCGGCATGGGCGTGTTGTCGAGCAGGGCTCCGTCGACGAAGTTTTGCGCAATCCGCAGAACACCTACACGAAGATGCTGCTCGAGGCGGTTCCGAGTGCCGAGCCGCGGCCGGCGCGCCTGCTGCCGAAAGCGGAGGCGCCGATCCTTACGACACAAGACCTGCAGAAGACGTTTGGCGATGCGTTTTTCCTGCGTGCCGGTCGCACGGTGCGCGCGCTCGATGATGTCAGCATCGACGTGCATCGCGGCGAGACGCTCGGCATCGTCGGCGAATCCGGCTCGGGCAAGTCGACCTTGGCGCGCTGCATCGCGCGTCTCATCGATCCGAGTGGCGGCGAAATTCGCCTGGATGGCGAGGAGATCGGCAACAAGACGCAAGCCGCCCTGCGTCCGTTCCGCCGCCGCGTGCAGATCGTTTTTCAGGATCCGTATCGCTCGCTGAATCCACGCCGCACGATCGGCCAGTCGATCACCGAGGGCCCGCGGAATTACGGCACAGACAAAGGTGCGGCGTGGACGCGCGCCGGCGCGCTGCTCGATCTCGTCGGCATAGAGGCACGCGCGCTCGCGCGCTATCCGCACGAATTTTCCGGCGGGCAGCGCCAGCGTATCGCCATCGCCCGGGCGCTGGCGATGGAGCCGGACGTGCTGATTGCCGACGAGGCGGTATCCGCGCTCGACGTTTCGGTGCAGGCGCAGGTGCTCGATCTCATGGAGCGATTGCGCGGTGAGTTCGGACTGACGATCCTGTTCATCACACACGACCTGCGCGTCGCCGCGCGTCTCTGCGACACGGTCGCGGTGATGCTGAACGGCAGGATTGTCGAGCATGGGCCCGCTGAAAGGATATTTCGCGAGCCGCAGCATAGTTATACCCAAGCCCTGCTCGCCGCCGCGCCTAAAATGCGGCACTTCGAACGGGCAACCCCGAGAGGTAGTCTGCCGCGCATCGGAACGGTTTGAGGAGCGCGGGGCGGGTGAGCATATTGCTGATCGGCGAGTTTGGCGATGAGGAATACTCGCGCTGGCGCGAGACGCTCGCCGCCTCGTTGCCGCATGACGAGCGATTGTTTCTTGCCGGCGATGATTACGAGCTCGCGTCCATCGACATCGCGCTCGCCGCCAATCCGCCCGCCGGTTCGCTGGCGCAGCTGCAGAATCTTCGCCTGATCCAAAGTCTGTGGGCAGGTGTCGACCGGCTTCTGTCCGATCCGACGCTACCCGCTCATGTGCCGATCGTGCGGCTGGTCGATCCCAACATGACGCAGGCAATGATGGAATGCGCGCTTGCTTGCGTGCTCTACCTGCATCGGCAATTGGCAGCCTATGCGCGCCAGCAGGGTTCGCGCGAATGGAAGCAATTGCGCCAACCGCTGGCGCAGGAGCGGCGTGTCGGGGTACTAGGTGCGGGTCAGCTCGGGGCCGCCGCGGCGCAGGCGCTCGCGTCGCTGAATTTCGACGTCGGCGCGTGGAGCGCGAGCGCTCGCATTGTCGAAGGCGTCAAGACGTGGAGCGGTGCGGGACTGACCGCGCTCCTCGCGCGCACCGACATCCTCATCAACTTGCTGCCGCTGACGCCGCAAACGTCAGGGCTTCTGAACGCAGAGCTCTTCGCTCAGCTGCCGAGCGGCGCGGCGATCGTCAATCTTGCCCGTGGCGGGCACCTGAACGAGAGCGATTTGCTTGACGCACTTGCAAGCGGCCACATCTCTCATGCAATCCTCGATGTGTTCAGCGAAGAGCCGCTGCCGGCTGCGCACCCGTTCTGGAGCCACGCTCGCATCACCGTGCTGCCACACATCGCCGCCCTCACCGACGTGAAGACCGCCGCCAAGATCGCCGCGGAAAACATCAAAGCGTTCCGCGCCGGAAAAATGCCGGGACCGCTGGTCGACCGCGCCAAAGGCTATTGAGGCCGCGCCGAGTGGATCGGCTTACCCAATGAGCAGCATTTCATTGCCTCTGCGGGATCGATGATTAGCATCGAGATAATCAGATGCCGAGATAGGCCGACTGCACCTGCTTGTTGCCGGCGAGCTCGGCGCTCGTGCCGTGCATGATCACCTTGCCGCTTTCGAGCACATAGGCACGCTGCACCAAACCGAGGGCACGGCTGACATTCTGCTCGACCAGCAGAATCGCGGTGCCCATCGTGTGGATTTCCTGAATCTTTTGGAAGGTGATGTCGGTAATAACGGGCGCCAAACCGAGCGACGGCTCATCGAGCATGAGCAGACGCGGTTTTAGCATCAGGCCGCGGCCGACCGCGAGCATCTGCTGCTCGCCGCCGCTCATCGTGCCGGCGAGTTGTTTTCGCCGCGCCGCCAATACGGGGAAGATCTCGAAGACAAGCTCGAGCGAGAGTTTGTGCTCCGCCTTTGCAGCCGGCACGTAGGCGCCGATTTCCAGGTTCTCCTGCACGGTGAGCTCCGGAAAGACTTGGCGTCCTTCCGGCACGTGCGCGATGCCGAGCTCCGTCACTTTATAAGGCGGCAGCGCGCCGATATTTCTCCCGGCAAACGTGATCGCGCCCGAGGTCGCGCGCAACAAACCCGATATCGTGCGCAGCGTCGTGCTTTTGCCGGCACCGTTGGCGCCCAACAAACCGACCGCTTCGCCTTCGCCGACGCTGATCGACACGTCGCTCAGCGCCGGAACGGAGCCGTAGCTCGCGCTGATCCGGGCGAGCTCTAGCATGGGCTCGCCACAGGCTGCGCCGCATGCACGTAGCCGGTGCCAAGATAGGCGCGGATGACCTCGGGGTTCGCCACGACATCGTTCGGGCTGCCCTCCGCGATCTTCTGACCGTGATCGAGCACGATGATGTGACGTGCGACCGCCATGATCGCCCGCATCACATGCTCGACGATCACGATGGTGAGGCCACGCGTCGAAAGCTTGCCGACCAAAGCGACGGCCTGATCGATCTCTGCGGGATTGAGCCCGGCCATGACTTCATCGAGAAGCAGAACCCGCGGCTGCGTCGATAGCGCCCGCGCCAGCTCCAGCCGGCGCTGGTCTATCGTGGTCAAACTGCACGCAGGCATGTGCTCTTTCGTCGAAAGGCCGACGAATTCTATTGCCTCGCGCGCACGTTTGCGCGCCACGTCGTAATTCTTGTCGCGCAAGAACGCGCCGGTCATCACGTTCGCCAGCACCGTCATCGTGCCGAAGGGCCGCGCCACCTGAAACGTGCGCGCCAGCCCATGCGCGCAAACCTCATAAGGCGGCAACCCCACGACTTCGCGACCGAACGCCGATACCGAACCGGAATCCGCACGATGAAATCCGGTGATGAGATTGAAGCTCGTCGTCTTGCCGGCGCCGTTGGGGCCGATCAGCGCGAGCGTCTCGCCTTCGTTCACGGAAAAACTCAGATCCTGCACGGCGCGCAAGCCGCCAAAGCGCTTGCTGAGATTGCGAACGATCAGCGCCTCAGCCATCGAGCAGCGCCTCTTCCGCGCGTGGCGGCCGGGCACGTGTCATGCGCCGATAAACGTCCGAGAACATGCCGAGCAAGCCGGATGGCCGCCAAAGAATGATGGCAATCAGGATCAGGCTGTAGACGGTCAATTGTACGCCACCGGCGCTGCTGCCGAGCCAGCTTTGTAGCAAAGCGGAGGTCGTTTCCAGCAAAACCGTTCCGACGACAGGACCCCATAGAGTGCCGATGCCGCCGACGATCGAAACCAGCGCCGCCTCGACGGAAATGTTGAAGCTGAACGCCGTCGCCGGATCGATGAAGTAGATGTACTGAACGTAGAAAGTGCCGGCGAGGGCGGTGAGAAACGCGCTGATCATGTAGATATCGCGCTTGATGCGCGGGGCATTGACGCCGACCGCCTCTGCCGCGTCCTCGTCGTCGCCGATCGCGACGAGATAATATCCCATCCACGAATGCTCGATGCGGTAGGTGATGATGAGACCGAGCGCCAGCAGCCCGAGCGCGACATAGTAATACGACGATTTGTCGTCGAACTGCATCATCAGGGGCGCATCGCCGAAATTCGGTATCGTCGTGCCCTCGGCGCCCCAGGCGAAATCGCGGAACTTTAAGAAGAGCAGCATCAGCACTTGCGCGGTGGCGATGGTGGCGATCGCGAAATAGGGTCCGCGCAGCCGGAAGCACAACCAGCCGATCGGCAGGCTCGCCAGCATCGCCACGACACCGCCGGCGACCATGCCGAGCCAAGGAGAGATGCCGAAGCGGATTTCCAGGATGGTCGACGTATACGCGCCGAGGCCGAAATAGGCGGCGTGGCCGAGCGACAGCTGCTTGGCGTAGCCGCCCATCAAGTTCCAGGCGACGCCGATGAAAGCGAAGAGCAGGATGCGGATGAAAATGTCGGTGGCAAAGCGGTTGGTCACGAGCAGGGGCAGGACGAGAACGATCGCGGTCAGCGCGCCGAGCCATAGCCAAGTGCGAGGCTTGTCCGTCATCGCGCCCGCCCGCCGGCGAGACCGCTCGGCCTGATCGCCAGCGTCAGGAGGAGCATGACGAACACGACAATCAGCCCCGAATCGGCGCCGACGAACTGGATGCCGAGCGATTCTGCGATGCCCATCATCAGGCTGGCGATAAGCGCGCCGGTGACGTTGCCGAGCGTGCCCAAAACGACGGCGACAAACGCCATCAGCACGAACACCTGACCGGCCATCGGCGAGGCCGGGTAGAACGGCATGAGCAGCGAGCCGGCGGCGCCGGCGAGCGCCAATGCCGCGCCGAAGGCGACCGCAAACACGCGGTGCGGGTTGATGCCCATCAGCATGGCGACGTCGGGATTCTGCGCCGCCGCGCGCATCGCCTTGCCGAGATCGGTCGCGTGGAGGAACAGCCACAGAATGCCGCTGAACGCCATCGCCAGCGCGAAGGCAATGAGCTTCGCCACCGGCAAATAGAGCGCGCCCAGATGGATCGACTCGTCGGAGTACGCGGTGTGCACGGTGCGGTAATTGGCGGTGAATAACAGCAGCGCGAGATTCATCAAGAGCAGCGACAGCGCGAAGGTGAGGAAAATCTGCGGCATGTCGCCGAGACCGAGCACGCGGCGGATGAGGAAGTGCTGCACGAGTATGCCGATGACGAACAGCACCGGAATCGACACGGCGAGCGAGACCAGGGGATCGACGCCGAACCGGCTCGCCAGGAAGAACGTGATGTACATGCCGATCATCACGAACTCGCCTTGCGCGAAGTTCACGATTTTGACGACGCCGAAAATCAGCGTGACGCCGATGCTGACAAGCGCGTAGATGCCGCCGATGAGAAGGCCGTTGATCACGGCCTGGGCCAATGTCTCCAGCATCGGGCGCGGCGGCTTCTTTAAGTTTTCATCAGCGGCGCGCGGGCATCCTCTTTCGGGAACACGCTGGCAAGATCGCCGTGCTGCCACTGCACGCCGACGGGGTGGCCGTAGATGTTCTTGCCGTCGGGGCCGAACTTCACCTTGCCGCCCGGACACATCGCGGCATAGCCGGATGTAACGTCGAGCGTGGCGAGCGCATCGCGCACTTTCTGCGGATCGGTCGAGGCGGCACGCTCCAGCGCGTCGGCGAGCATGAAGGTCTGCGCGACGAGCCCGCCGGCATATTCGAACAGGAACTCGCCGTACATTTTCTGATACACCGCGTTCACCTTCTGCGCGTTCTCGTCGGAATCGTGATTCCAGTGGGCGACGCCCTGCAGACCGTCGGCGAGACTCCCAACCGTCTTGTAGAAATCCGGGATGACGAAGCCGCCGGAGCCACCGTTCATGCCGATCTTCAGGCCCACCTGCTTGATCGTGCGTACGATCAGGATGAGATCGTTGAGGTACGACACCGAGAACAGCATGTCGGCGCCGGAGGCCTTCACTTTGTTGATGAGCGGGCTCGCATCGGCAAAGCCGGCCGAATAAGGCTCGAACAGCGCGATCTCGACGCCTTCGCCCGGCGCTTTTTCGCGCAGACCGTTGGAGGTCGAGGTGCCGAATGCGGTGTTCTCGAAAATCACCGCGACTTTCGGCTTTTCGTTGACGAGCCGCGCCATCTGCAGCTGCGCCTGCGCGAATTGCGAGGCGCGCGCGAACGGCGTGAACGTGTAGCGGCGGTTGACGTTGAGTTGGTCGGAGCTCGAGCCGGTGATCAGCGGCACTTTCGCGCGCTCGGCAACTTCGCTGGCGATCAGCGTCAGCGCGCTCGCATAGCAGCCGTGGATGGCTGAGACTTTCGAGCCGTTGATCACGCGGTCGGTCTCGGTGCGCGTCACCGTCGTGTCGCTTTGGATGTCGGAGATGATCAGGTTGAGCTTGGCGCCGCCGAGCGATTTGATGCCGCCGGCATCGTTGACCATCTGCACGGCGAGTTTGGCGGCGTTGACGCAGCCCTGGCCGATCTGCGCCATGCTGCCGGTCACCGGGTAGAGCGCGCCGATATTGATCGGCTCGGCGGCATAGCCTCTGAGCGGCATGGCGCAGATCGCGGTCGCGGCGAGCGCGCCGCCGGCGGTTTTGGTGAGAACCTCGCGGCGCGAAACGTTAGCAGCAGATGGTGCGTTCGCCTCGCCGGTATCGCCTGTGACCGAAATTTTCTTCATGTCGTTTTCCTCCCTCTCGCGACTATAACCGCCGCGGCCAAATCCTCAAATGCCGGCCGTCCTCGTTCAAACCACCGTCTTGATGCGCTCGATGCAGGTCAACAAAACCTCGTCAATCGGCAGCGACCACCAATGGTCGGAAAAAATCTCGACCTCGACAAAGCCGGAAAAGCCGACGTCCTCGACCCGCAACCTCAGCTCGGGAATTGCAATCACCCCATCGCCCATCATGCCGCGGTCGTTCAATAGGTCCTTCGTCGGCACGAGCCAATCGCAGACATGGAAAGCGAGCAGCCGGTCCTTACCGGCGCGCTCGATCTCAGCGTTAATCTCCGGGTCCCACCAGATGTGGTAGCAATCCTCGGCGACGCCGATGCCGCCGATGCGCGCCGGGTCGAGCGCGTCGCAAATGTCGAGCGCCTGGCGCGTCGTGTTCACGCAGGCGCGGTCGGCCGCATACATCGGATGCAGCGGCTCGATGGCGAGTGGCATGTCTACGGCGCGCGCGTAGACGAGCATCTCGCCGATGGCGTCCTCGACCATCGCACGCGCCGCAAGCAAATCCTTACTTGGCGCGCTGCCCGGCCGCGAATATTGCGGCAACCCGCCGACGACGAGCACGATACATGCGGCGCCAAGCGTTTTCGCCTCGTCGATCGCGCGCCTGTTATCGTCGCGGATTTCGCCGCGGCGCGCCGGGTCGGCGGTAAACATGCCGCCGCGGCAATAGCCAGAGAGCTTGAGGCCGGTCTGCCGAATCGCGCGCGCGGCGCGTTCGAGCCCCACCTGCGCCACCTGATCGCGCCACGGCGAGATGGCGCGGATGTCATGCCGTGCGCAGGCCTCGATGATCGCGAGAAGATCGCCCTGGCGGCGCACCGTGGCCGTGTTGAGCGAAAGCCATTCGTGCGTGCGGGAGAAATCCCTCACGCTTCGACGCCTCGCGTGGCGAGGACGGCGCGCATGCGGCTCGCGGCGCGGACGGGATCGCTCAAAAGCCCCGCCGCATCGGCGAGGCGGAATATCTCGGCAAGATGCAGGGTCGAGCGCGCGCTTTCCTGGCCGCCGACCATGGTGAAATGACTCTGGTGCCCGTTGAGATAGGCGAGGAAGACGATGCCGGTTTTGTAGAATCGCGTCGGCGCGGCGAAAATCTGCCGCGATAGCGGCACGGTGGGCTCCAAAATGTCGAAATATTCGTTGCGCGAGCCGCGCCCGAGCGCCGCCAACGACGCCGCCGCAGCCGGCGCGATCGCATCGAAAATGCCGAGCAGCGCGTCGGAATAGCCCTCATCGTCGCCGGCAATCAATTCGGGATAATTGAAATCGTCGCCCGTATACATGCGCACGCCCTGGGGTAGGCGACGACGCATGTCGACCTCCCTTTGTTTGGAGAGAAGCGAGATTTTGATGCCGTCGATCTTGTCCTTGTGCCCGTGCATCACCGCGAGGCAGGCATTCATCGCCTCGTCGAGATCGGCACTGCCCCAATAGCCCGCGAGCGCAGGATCGAACATGTCGCCGAGCCAGTGGATGATCACCGGCTCGCGCACCTGCCGCAAAATGCGATCATAGACATGGACGTAATCGTCCGGCCCGCGCGCCACGGCGGCGAGCGCGCGGCTCGCCATGAGAATGATGCGTCCGCCGATCTTCTCGATCGCCGCGATCTGGTCTTCGTAAGCGGCGATGACATCGTCGAGATTGCGCGCCTCGTTTGGGGTCAGCTGATCGGTGCCGGCGCCGGAAAAGACGAGGCCATTTCGCGGCCGTGCCGCTTTAACGGAGCGGCGGATCAGTTCGAGCGATGTGGTCCAGTCCAAACCCATGCCGCGCTGCGCGGTGTCCATCGCTTCGGCGACGCCGAGGCCGAGATCCCAGATATATTCGCGATAGGCGATCGTCGCGTCCCAATCGATGGCCGCATCAAGCCACGGATCGACTTCGGCGAGCGGATCGGAGACGACGTGCGCCGCGGAAAAAGCGATGCGATTGAACGCGCCGTTCTTCGCCTGCCGCTCGAAGCTGCGCGGCTCCGACAGCGTGTAAGGCGTAAGGCTGCCGTCCTTCTGCGGCAGGCGGATCGTGGTGGCGCCGTTCGTCTGTTGCATGAAACTCCTCACACGCTGAGCGGCGGAACGTCGATCCATCGGCGTTCCTTCCAGCTCTGCAGCGCGCGTTCGACAAGCTGCACGCCCTTCGCACCTTCGAGCAAAGTGTATTTGTACGGCGCGTCTTCAAGAACGTGACGGATGAACATTTCCCATTGCTCCTTGAACCCGTTCTCGTAATTGACGTTGTCGGGTACCTTCTGCCAATCGGCGTAGAAATCGTGCTCGCGCTTCTCGTCGGGATTCCACACCGGGCGCGGCGTCCCCTGGCGCGGCTGGATCATGCAATCAGTGAGGCCGGCGACGGCGGAGCCGTGCGTTCCGTCGACCTGGAAGGTGACGAGATCGTCGCGATAGACACGCGTCGCCCAGGACATATTGATATGCGCGATGACGCCGCCCTCGAGCTCGAAGGTGGCATAGGCAGAATCGTCGGCGGTTGCTTTGTAAGGTTTGCTTTCTTCGTCCCAGCGCTGCGGAATGTCGGTGCGCCCGATACAGACGACGCTCTTCACGTTGCCGAAGAGATTGTCGAGCACGTAGCGCCAGTGGCAGACCATGTCGAGAATGATGCCGCCGCCGTCCTCGCTGCGATAATTCCACGACGGGCGTTGGGCTTCCTGCCAGTCGCCCTCGAACACCCAGTAGCCGAATTCGCCGCGCACCGAGAGCATGCGGCCGAAGAAGCCGGAATCGCGCAGCATGGCGAGCTTCTTCAAGCCCGGCAGAAAGAGCTTGTCCTGCACGGTGCCGTGCTTCACGCCGCGCGCATTCGCGAGTTTGACGACGCGCATTGCCTCATCGAGATTGGTGGCGATCGGCTTCTCGCAATAGATGTGCTTGCCTGCTTCGATCGCCTGGGTGAGCAGCGTCGGACGCATCTGCGTCGTCGCCGCATCGAAGAAGATCGGATCGTCTTTGTTGGCGAGCGCGGCTTTGAGATCGGTCGTCGAGCGCTCGATGCCGAATTGCTTGCCCAGCTGCGCGACTTTCTCGGCATTGCGCCCGACGAGGATCGGATCGGGCATGACGCGCGTGCCGTTCTTCAGGCGCAGCCCGCCCTCGGCGCGCATGGCGACAATCGAGCGGATCAAATGCTGATTGAGTCCCATGCGTCCGGTGACGCCGTTCATGATGATTCCGAGACGCATTTCACTCACGTGTAGGTCCTCTTGTCGTTGACGTCCCCTCTCCCCGCATGCGGGGAGAGGGACAGGGTGAGGGGGCAAAGCAGGCGCGAACACGTTTTTTTCGCCCCTCACCCCAACCCTCTCCCCGTAAACGGGGAGAGGGAGCTTGCCGTTGCGCCGTAGGAGACTCCTTGGCGAAAGCTGCGCACGTGCCGAATTAATCCAAGCCCCCTTGTGCAAAAAAATGCCGCCGGATGCGTGCGACGTAGTCTGAAAAGCGCGGATCGGCCATGACTTCGACGGCGCGCGGATGCGGCAGCGCGATGTCGTAGGACGCGGCGATCGTGCCCGGCCGCTCGCTCATCACCAAGACACGGTCGCCGAGAAACACCGCCTCGGGGATCGAATGCGTGATCATCAGCACGGTCTTGTGCGTCTCGCGCTGCAGACGCGCGAGCTCCATGTTCATCTTCTCGCGCGTCAATGCGTCGAGCGCGCCGAACGGCTCGTCCATCAGCACGATCTTTGGATCGTGCACGAGCGCCCGGCAGATCGACACCCGCTGCTGCATGCCGCCCGACAATTGCCACGGCAGCTTGCGCTCGAAGCCGGCGAGGCCGGCTTTCTGCAAAAGCGCTTGCGCGCGCGGCAAGTATTCCGACTTGTCGAGCCCCTTCACTTCGACCGGCAGCATCACGTTGCGGAGCACGTTGCGCCATGGCAAAAGCATCGCGTTCTGAAAAACGATGCCGACGTCGCGATGCGGCTTCGTTACGCGCCGGCCGGCGACGCGGATCTCGCCTTCAGTCGGCGGCAGCAATCCGGCAACGAGCTTCAGCAAGGTCGACTTGCCGCAGCCGGAAGGGCCGACGATGACCACGAACTCACCATCCTCGACGGTGAAATCGAGCCCGCCGAGAGAGGGGACTTCGCCCTCCTTCGTTTTATAAATTTTGGATGCGCCGTTTATCTCGATGACAAGCTGGCGCGAGCCAACATCGGCAGCCTCAGGCGCGTGCGTCGACGAGACCTGCGCCTGGGCCATAGCTACTTCGGCAGATAATCGTTCGTATAGAACGTCTTCACCTTCTCCTTGGCTGCCGGTTCCAGTCCGCCCCATTCGACCAGTGTGTCGAGACTGTCCGACATTACCTTGTCGCTGACGCGGAACGGCCGGGTGGACGAGCCCCCCGGCGATTTATAAAAGCTCGTCGTCAGCTGAAAGCCTTCCAGCAACGTGTCGCGCTGGCCGCCTTTCGGATTTGCCTGCAGCAATGCGTCGACGGCGCCGGGCATGTCTTTTTCCGCCGCTTCGACGGCTTTCGTTGTCGCCGCCATGAAGCGGCGGACGAGATCGGCTTTGTCCTTCGCGGTGCTCGCGCGCGTGACGATGCCGGAGCTCACCAGCGTAATGCCGTAATCGCCGAAGCGAATGGGATAGACGCTCTTGCCGGTCGCATCCTTGAGCTTGATGCCCTGATCCATGGGATAGCCGAGGAGCAGATCGGCGCGGCCGTTGATCACGGCGTTGAGCTTCGTCGTCGCGTCACCGGACACCGTCGTGAACTCGCTCTCCTTGAGGCCGGTCTTCTTCAGGAAGAGCGGCCAGATCTGCGAGGGCGAGTCGCCGGGTGTCGTCGCAACCGTCTTGCCCTTGATGTCCTCGGGCTTGCGGATGTTCTTCTCGCCAAATCCCATGACCGAGATCGGCGTCGTCTGCAGAAGCACGCCGACCGCCTCGACAGGTGCGCCTTTTACCGCGGCGCGGATCATGGTCGGGACGTCGACATAGCCGAAATCGACGGTGCCGGCGGCCACCGCCTGCGTGGTGATCCCCGAGCCGCGTCCCTCCTGGATATCGAGATCGATACCTTCGTTGGAATAGAAGCCCTTGGCTTTGCCGTAGAAGAACGGCGCGTGCTCGCTATAGACGTACCAGTTCAGCATGAGCGTGACCTTGTCCGCCGCATAGGCCGAACTCGCGCCGAGAACGAGAAGCGCGGCGGTGAGGATTCGCATCATCTTTTGTCACTCCCAAAAGGTTCGGCTCAGGCAAGAGCGATGAATTGGTCGCGCTGGCTGGCGTGCCAAGGCACGGCAAAGCGCTCGGCAAGCTCGATCAGCCAGAACAGGATGACGCCCATGAGCGCCAGGATCACCAGCGCGGCGAACATGGTCGGCAGCTCGAAATTGCCGATCGAGCGCTGCAGCACGTAGCCGATCCCGGAATTCGAGCCGACGAACTCGCCGACGACGGCGCCGACGATTGCCAGCGTGATCGACACTTTGAGCCCGGAAAAGATCGCCGGTAGCGCATGCGGCAGGCTGATCATGCGGAAGGATTGCAGGCGCGTCGCTTCCATGGCGCGGGCAAGATCGAGCATTTCGGGATCGACCGACTTGAAGCCCTGCACCGCCGAGACGACGACCGGGAAGAAGCCGAGCAGAAAGGCCGAGAGCACTTTCGGAAACAGGCCGAAGCCGAACCAGACGACGAACAGCGGCGCGATTGCCACTTTCGGCACCGACTGCGAAAACACGAGCAGCGGATAGACGTAGCTCTCGACCGTGCGCGAGCCGGCGATCAGCATGGCGATCGGAACGCCGACGATGGCGGACAAAGCGAAGCCGTAGAGCGTCGCGGTCAGCGTCGGCCAAGCTTGCGCCAAGAGCTCCGGGCCGTCGTGGAACAGGGTGATGAGAACGTCGGCGGGGGCGGGAATCTGGTAGGGTGGGATGCGGAAGACGCGGATCGACACATCCCAGAGAACGATGATGAGGAGGAGGAGGAGGACGGGCCGGACATAATCGGAGTGCAGCGCGCGCAAAGCCGCTCTCCTCTGCCCCGAACCCATGCTTCCTCCGCCATATTTTCCTCGTCTCGTACGAGGGTGCCCGTGACCCGTCAAGCGCGGCGCGACGAGGCAAAATCCCGATCCAATCGCGCGGCTCACGAAGCTCTAAAGTCTTCGTGAGCGCGCGTGAACGTCTATGATTTGCGAAGCGGCCGTCGAGCAGTGAACTTCGCGCACTCGCTGCCGGTCACGTGCCCGTGCGGCGACAGACGGAGAAAGCTCATGCATAATCTCAAACTTGCCGTACTCGCCGCCGGTCTCCTGACCGCCTTCCCCGTTGTCGCGCAGACGGCCGGCAACACGCCGAATACCGGCCCGCAAGGCACGGGCAATTTCGTTGCCGGTCAGACTGGGCGCTCGGGTACCCCGGTTGCCGGCAAGCCGGAAGGTACGGGAAATCCGGTCGCTGGTCAGCCGACCGGTACCATGGATAAGATGGACAAGATGGATAAGAAGTAAGCCGACTTTCGTCGCGGGTTTGGTCTTCCCGCTTCCGGCATTAAGCTGAGGGCGGGTGGCCGAACCCGCCCACCCAGCTTCCGGAGAGGACCATGGCATACTGGCGTAGTCTCCTTCCCGCTACTCTTGTTGCCGCTGTTTCGCTCAGCACCGCAGCCGCACGCGCGGGCGAGCCGGATTCCTTCGCCGACATCATCGACAAGGTCATGCCGAGCGTCGTCAACATCTCGGTCAAGGGCATGGGCGAAATGCCGATGATGGAAAAGGACGCGAAGAACGTCTCCTACGCGCCGCATATCGTCGACATTGTCGGCTCGGGATCGATCGTCGATACGAATGGCCTCATCGTCACCAATCGTCACGTCATCGACAATGCCTACGAGATCACCGTCCATTTCCAGGACGGCACCAGTGCCAACGCGCGTTTGTTAGGTAAAGGTCTTGGATTCGACCTTGCCATTCTGAAGGTCGATGTCGGCTATCCGCTGCCGGCGATCAAGATTGGCGACAGCGACAAAATACGTGTCGGCGATCGCGTGCTGGCGATCGGCAATCCGCTCGGCCTCAAAGGCACCGTCACATCCGGAATCATCAGCGCCTTGCACCGCGACCTCTATGGCACGCCCTACAACCAATTCATTCAAGTCGACGCGGCCATCAATCACGGCAATTCCGGCGGACCGCTGTTCAACGTGAAGGGCGAGGTCATCGGCATCAACAACCAGATTTTCTCCGAGTCTGCGACCAGTGGATCGATCGGATTGGGTTTTGCGATTCCGTCGAACGATGTCGCATTCATGCTGGATCAAATCCGCCAGTACGGCCGCCCGCATCTCGGCTGGCTCGGCCTGAAAATCCAGACGGTCAATGCCGACATGTCGGAGGCGCTCAAAATCCCCATGCAATCGGGCGCGATCGTCGCGGAAGTGACGCCCGGCAGCCCCGCCGACGAGGCGGGCCTTAAAGTGGGCGACATCATACAGGCATTCGCCGACGAGCACTTGATCGATTATCGCGTGCTCAATCGCGCGGTTTCAATGGCGATCGGCAAGACGATCCTTCTCAGCATTTGGACCGTGGGCGGCGAGGATAAGGTTATTCCCGTGACGGTGAAGGAATGGCCGCAAGAAATCTGGGAATCCTACAATAGCGAGATGATGCGGCCGCCGCTCTACTCGAAACTCGGCGATTTAGGATTCGAGGTCGCCGATCTGAACAATGACCTCAGGGCACAATTCCATCTCGATCCCGGAAGCGAAGGTCCAATTGTCACGCAGGTCGTCGACGACACCGCCGCCAGCGGCGCCAAATTGAAACCGGGCGACCTGATCCTCAAAGTGCAGCGGGAGGACATCCGCAACGTCGCGGAATTGGAGGAGCGGCTGAAGAAGCTGACCGCGGCCGGCGATCGCAGGGCGCTTATTTATGCGAAAGGCGCCAACGGCGCACGCTGGACGACGCTGCCGCTGCGGCTCTGACGCGCACTTTATTTTTGCTTCGGCGCCTGCCGATCCGCGGGAGAGGCAGAGCGCCGCAAGCTCCTCACATAGGCCATGACCTTCAGCATATTGTCCTGACGCAGCCCTTGCAGAGAAAAGGGCTGCATGGAGCCGGTCGCGCCGCCATAGATGATCTCAAACATCCCGGCATCGGTCAGGCTCTGCGAATATTCCGGCTGGTCGGCGACTAGGCTTGTGCCCATGCGACCCTTGCCATTGCTCAAGTGACAGCCCTGGCAACGCGCGGCGTAGAGCCGGCGCCCCTCGCGGAGCGCCCGCTCTTGCTGGTTGTATGGATTGCGGCCGGTCCGCCTGAATTTCCGAACGGCCGCCGTTTCCTTTTCCCCGGGCTTCGGCGTCAGATCGAGCGGCGACCCATCCGTCACGCTGTGAAAGACGATCTCCTCCGCCCGTACTTCCAAAACTGACGGAGCGAGGGAAATGCAAGCGATTGCGAGTGCGATGGAAGGCAACCGCCGCACACGTGGGCTCCCTTACAGCAATTCCGCGGCTTATTTCCCCTTCGTGACTTGTCCGCGCACCTCGCCGCCCGGATTCGCGGCCGTGTGGATCATGAAATATGTCTTCTCTCCGGTGACGACCTTGGCTTGGTCGTTGTTCAATGTCGCCGAGCCCTCGAACTCTCCCATCTTGACGCCGGCCGCAGGTACGAGCACGCCCGCATTCTGACCGGGGTCCGCCGGACCATGGAAATGCGCCGCGGTTGGATTGCCGCTGAGGCCGGAGACGTTGCCCTTCCAGGAAAGCTTGCGGCTTTCGGTGTCGTAGGTCGCGGTAAGGTTCCCCTGACCCGTCGTCGGCTGCACGCCCGGTGCGGGCTTCAGGTCGGCCTTGAACGACATCGTTTCCGCGAGGACCGGGCCGGCACTGATCGCTGCGGCCAGCGCCGCACCGGCGAGGAACGCGCGAAATAGGCTCGTCATGTCTCTACCTCCCTCTGATTGGCATGGTGCCCGGCACTGTAGCTCAGAAACGAAGACGCCGCGACGCCAATGATATTCCTGCAGAAAACCGACGAATGGGGGTTAATTCGGGCACCCGTCAGCTTATCCTTCATCTCAATAGGTCTGCGCCAGATAATCGGCGATGACCTTTGCATCCGCCTCCGAGATTGGCGCGCCATATGTCTTGATCATCTTGGTGACCTCGGCATCCCAGAATGCCTTCCCGCGTTTCGGCGGCTGCATCGCGATATAATCAGCCGAGTGGCAGGCGACGCAATTATTTTGCGCCGTCTCCAAGCCCGGCCCCGGTTTGAGAACGGCGGTCTCCTCCGGCAAATCGTAAGTCACGGGTTCGGCGATTGCGAGGCTAACGAGGCCGAACAGCGCAACGCCGAGAGTCGCAGCGGATTTCGTCTTTATCATTGTTCCCTCACGCCGCGCGAACGCGTGTTGTTTCGACGATATTGCGCATGTAACCTGCCGGATTCCACAAAGGCTCCGTCTGTTGCGATTGGCCGATGCGATTGATTGCGCGGACGCGCAGATCATGGGTTCCGGGCGCAAGGCGCACGACGCTCTGCCATTCGCGGAACGAATATTTGCCGAGATCCTCACCGAGCTGCGCTTCGGTCCACGTCTTGCCGCCGTCGCTCGAGAGGAGAACGTCGGTGATCCCGTAGCCGCCGTCGAAGGCGATGCCTTTGACCGGCGTGTCGGCGCCGGCCTTCACCGTCGCGCCGTCCAGTAAATTGGTGATGAACGAGCGCACGTCGAATCGGTTGATCGGCACCGTCGCAGTCGGCGGCTGTCCAGGCGGCGTGCACGCACATGCATTGTTTGGAATGCGGTACGCCGATTTCATCCAGAAACCATCGTAGACCTCGTCGATGACCGTGATCTCGTTGAGATGCTTCACCCAATAGGTGCCGTAATAGCCGGGCACGACGAGTCGCACGGGGTATCCGTTGAGATGCGGCAGATCGGCGCCGTTCATCACATAGGCGAGCATCACCTCGCCGTCGCGGGCGTGATCGATGTCGAGTGCCTTCACGAAATCAGGCGTTTCCGGCACGACCGGCCCGTCGAGGCCGTTGAACGTCACTTGCTTCGCGCCAGGCATGATTCCGGCTTTGTCGAGCACGGCCTTGAGCGACACGCCGCGCCATTTGGCGTTGCCCATCGCGCCGTTGGCAAGCTGCCCGCCGGCGACGCGCGGCTCGAAAAAACCGCGGCTGTTGCCGGAGCACTGGTTTACCGCAACGATTTCGACCGGCTCGAAAGAGGTTTTCAGGTCCTTTAGCGAGAGGTTCAGCGGCGATGTCACCTTGCCTTTCACGGCGATTTGGAAAGTGTCGGGATCGATGCGCAGCGGAATGTCCGCTAGGTGATAACGGACGAAGAACGCATCGTTCGGTGTGATGACGCCCTCGTTGAAGACCGAGAACGGCGTCTCGAGCTGCGGCGGGCGCGTCGTCATCTGAATGAGCGGCCGTTTCTGCGGATACTTGACCAGCGCGCGTTCGCCATTTCCGAACGGCAGCTGGATCTGGTCTGCCGCGTACGCGGCGACCGAGAAACCCGATGTTCCGAGCGCCACCGCGCCCATCGTGTGCTTGAGTACGTCCCGTCGTGTCGGCACGCGCGTTCTCCCGATTATTTTCTTGAACTCATGACAAGTCGATGAAGTCTAGACCGGGATTATTCCGGCCGTCGATAAGGCTTTAGACCGGTTCGGGCGGCGATCCCTGGGCTTGGTCCTTGACTGGCCCGCCCGGTGGGTAATTCTCGCGTTCGGTCGGTGCCGAGGGCCGCAGCAGAGGGAGAGGTTCAATGCCGAACGCAACCCGCAAGGAAGTCGCTTGTTTCTTCTTCGGCCTCTCGGCGCTCCTCTCCGCAACCTCATATGCAGCCGGCGAGCCTGCTTACGGACCTCGCCTCGAAGGCTTCGACTATCCGCGCCCCGTGCAGGAATCCACGTTCTCCTCTCAAGGCAGCCCGATGAGCATGGCCTACATGGATGCGCGGCCGGAAAACGCGAACGGACACACCGTTGTCTTGCTGCATGGCAAGAATTTCTGCGCTGCAACATGGGAAGCGACAATCGATGCGCTGGCGCAGAATGGTTATCGCGTGATTGCGGCCGATCAGATCGGTTTCTGCAGATCGACAAAGCCGGAGCGATATCAATACTCGTTCCAGCAGCTGGCGACGAACACGCACGCGCTTCTGACCTCGCTCGGTATCGAGAAGGCGATCATCCTCGGCCATTCGACCGGCGGCATGCTCGGCACGCGATATGCCCTCATGTATCCCGGAGAGGTCGAGCGGCTCGCCTTGGTCAATCCGATTGGCCTCGAAGACTGGAAGGCGCTCGGCGTGCCTGCCCTTAGTGTCGACCAGCAATATCAACGCGAGCTCGGCGTCACGCCGGAGCGGATGCGCGCCTACGAACAATCCACCTATTATGCCGGCCAGTGGCGGCCCGAATTCGACAAATGGGTGAACATGTATGCCGGCCTGTTCAGCGGGCCCGGCCGGGAGATCGTCGCGCGCAACACGGCGCTCATCGACGACATGATCTACACGCAGCCGGTCGTGTACGAGTTCGGCTTGCTGAAAGTGCCGGTTTTGCTGCTCATCGGGGATAAAGATACGACCGCGATCGGAAAGGATGTTGCGCCTGCCGAAGTACGGGAGAAACTCGGCCATTACCCGGAACTCGGGAAAACGACGGCGGCGGCGATCAAGGACGCGCGACTGGTTGAATTCCCGAATTTGGGCCATGCTCCGCAAATCCAGGACCCGGACGCTTTTCACAAGGCGCTGCTGGAAGGGATTGGCCGGCGTGGCGGCGAGTAAAATGATGCGGATTCTCGTGGTGTGGCAGCGCTCCGGTCGGGTTTTGCGGCCGAGGCGGTTGGAGGCCTGGACATGCGCGTCCTGCTGAAATGCGCCGCCGCCATTTGGCTTTTCGCAACGCCTGCAAATGCAGATTTCAAGGACGTTGTTGCCGCGCGCTTTTCCTCGCGCGCGGAAAACGTAATCGTCAACGTGCCGCCGCGGCCGGGCGCCTGGCCGGGTGCCGTCCTCACCTACAATATGCGCTTCCCGGCAAAATCCGGCGATCCCGGCGATCCGGCTTTGCGTCGCGGCGATAAGACTAGCATTCCGGCGGAGGATGGATTTCGTCTCGATGCGAAGTCGAAAGCGTCGGTCTGGAGCTTCTTTCGCCTTTCGCCTGCAGCGGGCGACAGCGCTGAAATCGTGATGTCGTTCACCGATGCGCAGGCCATCGACATGAATGCGCAGGATCTTGTTCGCCGGGTGG
This sequence comes from Beijerinckiaceae bacterium, assembly GCA_036265935.1. Taxonomy (GTDB): domain Bacteria; phylum Pseudomonadota; class Alphaproteobacteria; order Rhizobiales; family Beijerinckiaceae; genus JAFASC01. The sequence goes on along the minus strand of DATAOB010000113.1, from coordinate 6,022 downwards.
AAGCGGCTGAGGCCGCTGCGGCGGCGGCGCGACGCGGCCAAATCCCTCTCGTCATAAGACGAGCCTATGTCGGCACGCCCATCATCACCATCTCGCGCAAGGCCGACGCGTCGGCCGAGGCGTGGACGAAAGTTAAAGCCGGCCTCGAAGCAGCCGCGCGAAGCGCTGCGGCGCCAGCCGGCGATGTTATCACCTATGCAGCGGGAGAGCCGTTTGCGTTCGCGTTCGAAGCCGATGAAATATCCTTCGATCCGGGCGAGCTCGCCAAAGGCAGTATCAAGGTGAGTTTCGCTCCGTTGCCGGGACAGCTGTTTGCGATACGCGAGCAGGAATCCGACCGCGCACTCGCGGCTGCCGAATCGGCAATATCGGCGATAACGGGTCTGTCGGCTCACGAAATCGAGCAAAAATGGATTTTTGTAGATCCGGCCAAACCCGTGCCGCCGGCCCTTGCGGCGAGTCCTGCAACAGAAGCGGCGCCCGTCGCTGTGATTCCAGCTCCCGCAGCTCAACCCGCGCCTCCGCCCGCCCCCGCCGCAATTGATCCCGCGCCACCGCCAAGACCGGCAGCATCATCGGCGGCAACGCCCGCGCAACACGCCGCGGCGCAGCAGCCGACTGCGCACCGTCCGCCGCCGCGCAGAGAGAGAGCACGCAAAGCGAAACCGAAAAGGCACCGCCGGGCACATTGATCCCACGCACCGCATGAGGTCCGGGGAAGAGAATGAAGTTCAGGATCGCGTGGGCAATGGCTGCATTAATTTCCGGCGCTCCGCCGGGCATCGCGGCAGAGATCAGCGTGATGAGCGGCGGCGCGCCAAAGGAGGTGCTCGCAACTTTGATCCCGCAATTCCAGACGCTGACCGGCCATCACGTGCACGTCACCTACGCGGTGATCACAGCTCTGCAACAAAAGCTGCAGGCGGGCGAAACTCCCGATATGGTTCTGCTACCAACGACCGCGATCGCGGATTTGGCGAAAGCAGGCAAGCTGAAGAGCGAAGGCAGCGCGCCGTTGGGGACGATCAGGGTCGTCGCGATCGTCAAGGAGGGCGCTCCGCGTCCGGATATTTCCACGCCGGACGCGTTTCGCGACGCGCTTCTCAAGGCGCGCTCTCTTGTCTATTCGCCGCCGACGACGCCGAGCGGCATGCACCTGGCGCGTCTCGTCGAGCAGCTCGGCATCGCACCGGCAATCAAGGACAAGGTGACCTACCGCGCCGCGTTGGACGGCGGCGCCGAAGTCGTGGCGAGCGGCGGCGCGGAGATCGGGATTTATCAATCGAGCGAAGTCGTGCATGTGAAGGACGTCACCGAAATCGGACCGCTTCCCGACGCGCTGCAGCTCAAGCTCGTCTATGGCGGCGCGGTCAGTGCGGCAAATGCCAATCCGCAGCCGGCTCTGTCGTTCATCAAATTCCTTGCCGAACCAGAGAACAAACGCGTCTGGAAAGATTCGGGATTCGATCCGTCGTGAGCTCCCGTCGGCGCTCTACTGCTCGGCATCATTCCCGCCATGATTTAGAGATGTCGGCCGCGTTGAGCTTGGCGCCGAGTCGTTCGAACACCACCTCGCAGGTCATCAAATCCAGGTGCCCGCCGCCGGCATTCTTGAACAACGTGATGTCCGATGCGGAGCGCCGGCCGGCCGCGCCCTTCGCGAGATCGTAGAGATCGCCGAGCACGTCGTTTTCCGTGATCGCGCCGCTGGCAATCGGCTGCAAAATATCGCCGACGCCGTGAAAGGCGGATTCGCGCCTGTCGACGAAGATGCGGGCACGCCGCGCCGCCTCATCATCCGCCTCGCGTGTCTGAGAGGTGTAGCCGCCGACGAGATCGAGATGCGTGCCGGGGCGCAAATTGACGCCCTTGATCAGCGGCGCGTGTGCGCGGGTGCAGGTCGTGATCACATCGGCTGCGCGCGTCGCCACGTCGAGATCGGTCGTCGTTTCCGCCTCGATGCCTTCGCCGCACAAACTCGCAGCCAGGGCCGCGGCGCGTTCCGCCGTGCGATTCCAAATGATGACGCGGCGGAGCGATGGCCGCGCGGTGCGGTGCGCGCGCACGAGAAACGGCGCCATCGCGCCGGCGCCGACGACGAGTAGCGTCTGCGTATTTTCCGGCGCCAATAACTTGGCGCCGAGCGCCGAATCGGCCGCGGTTCGCCAATGCGTGATTTCGGTGGCGTCAAAAACCGCCAGCGGACGGCCGTCACGCCCGTCGAAGAGGACGCAGACCGCCTGCACCGCCGGCAATTTCCCGGCGGCAAGATTGCCGGGAAAGCTCGTGAACATTTTGCTCGCCATATAGCGGCCGCGATCGACGGCACTGCGAATAACATATTGCGCGCCCTCGCTGCCGAGGAATCCGTCGAGCACCTCGATCTTCGGCCGCCGATGCGCCGCTTCCATCGCTGCGATCAGGACCGGAAATGTCAAGACGCGCGCAACATCCGCGTCGCTTATGAAATGCATGGCGCGCTCCGCTATCCCGGCAATCCCATATCGCGGCACGCCGTCACGTGCGCCAAATATTCCGATCTGTCGCGCCGCTTGAAATATGCCGCAGTCGCGTGCCGCAAGACAGCCTGGCCAAAAAACGAGTCTTCGTCCGGCAGAAGCGTTTTGTCGAAATTCGTATATCTCACTGGAGAATGCCAGAGGTGGATTGCCAACGATGCTTTCGATCGCGCATTCACTTCGCCCTTGTATTCCGGCATGAACGGCTTGTACCCCTCGCTATAATGAATGGGATAAAAAACGACGGGCGCGAAAACCGAGGATGTGAGGCCGAATTCTGCGAGAACCCGCGTGAGGAGGAAGGGTCCCGCTTGCCCCCAGCCGATGTCCTTGCCTAATCTCTCCGCCTCCGCCCGGCAAGAACGCCGCTTGTCGGGGAAGCCCCAGCACCGCGCCGTTGATGTGATCCGCGTCCTCCCAGGCGGCAAGCACCGCCGTTTGCGCGGGCCAATCGCGCGAGAGGCAGAGGACATGGCGTCGATCGAGATTGTATCGGACCGTTCCAGCAACGTGTATCTGAAATAATTGGTGAAGCCGGCAGGGCTTCCCGCCCCGAAACCCGCTTTGTAGAAGAACAGACGATCGGCGGGAGCGATGTCCCCGGCGTCCAGCACCTGGAAGTGAGCGGGAACGCCGCAATCGTCATAGGCGTATGCAGCGAGGCGGTAACGGGTCGCAGAGAATGCCGCAGACGGATTTGGAGATCAGGTGGACGATCCTGTTTCACAACCCGTTCTATCATCCGGCCGTCGCGTTTCGGCGCAGCTGCTTCGAAAAAGCCGACCGCTACCGGCCTGAAGAGGCGGTCTCCTATGATCATTACCTTTGGTTCGAAATGCTGCCGTTTTGCCGCGCACGCAATCTTGCGGACCGTCTGACCCAATATAGGTGCAATCCACGCGGATTGACGTCGTTGTACGCGATAAAGCCGCGGAACCGCACGCATCGAATCCGCGAGGCGTTATGGCAACGGCTTGGTCTTGTCTATGATCTCTATGACGATGATCTTGCCGCCGACGTGAGCACATTTGTCAAAGGCGAGGAGATCGGTGCGCCCGAACGGCGTTTCGAGGCTTATCGAGTGATCCTGAAGGTCTTGCGCCCCTTTATCAGTTGCGAGCCGGTGAGAGATGGACAGGATGCGGCAGCCGGAAGACGGCTTGCGCAGCAAATTGTCACGCGAATGTTGGCAAATGCGCCGCCGACAAAGCAAGAGACTCGGAAGCTCTACCGGCTGTGCTGGCAGCTCGCTCCGCTCAGAACGGCCATTCAATGGGCGCGGCAGCGAACAGCGCTGGCAAAGATTCCTAGCGGCCGATAAGCACAGGTCGCAGACCGCCATGCGATTGCGAAGCTCGGGAAATGGCTGGTGCCCAGGAGAGGACTCGAACCTCCACGACTTGCATCACTGGTACCTGAAACCAGCGCGTCTACCAATTCCGCCACCTGGGCCCGGGCGTCTCTTACGGACCGGGCGACCCCCTTGTCCATTCCTGCGTGGCCCTGTTGCATGCGTGGGAAGCGCATGTCCAGAGCCTGTGTAACACCAACTTGTAACACCAGCCCTCGGCTGTCGGGGCTGCGAACCTTCGCGCCTCGTACTCGTTTCGCTTTCGTGGAGGTTGCCATGGCTAAACTCACCAGCAGGCAGCGAGACAAATTGCCGGACAGCAAGTTCGCCCTACCCGGCCACAAGTACCCCGTAGAAGACGCGGCGCACGCGAGAAACGCGAAGGCGCGGGCGGCACAGCAGGTCAAGGCGGGCAACCTGTCGAAGGCCGACAAGAAAAAAGTAGATGCGAAGGCCGACAAGGTCCTGAACAAGAAAAGCTGAAGCGAGGCGCGCTCAGGCAGCTCCGCCCAGTTCGCCAGCTCCTCGGCCTGCGCGTCCCCTTGCGGTGCAGGGACGTTCGTTTTAGCCTTGCGCTCGGGGCGTTCTACGCGCCTGCGAGGCTTGGAGGTGTCCGATGACCCCACCTGGACAGCAGTGCCGCATTGATGGCTGACGCAAGCGCCTGGGCTCAGCTTAGCGGCCAAGGACACAGACGGCACACCGGGAGAGCGCCCTCGGCCTACGCGATCTGTTGAGACGCGAGCGATAGCTTCGGGCTACTTGGGGCTCTCCCGTGTCGCAACTCAGACCATCGCAATGCTTATCTAGCTGCCGTACTCGCGCGTGACATGAGCAGGTGCAGAAGCCTCAAGCGGAGAGCAGCGTGGAGTTGACCTGTCAGACCGGACACGCGGCGGATTGGGATTTAGCATTGATGTATTCTCGCGGTGAGCGATAGCCCAGCCGGGAGTGCGGGTGAACAGTGTTGTAGTCCTCCATCCAGCGATCGATTTGAGTGTGAGTGCGGCTGCGGCATCGCCTATTGGGCTCACCCGAACGTAATCGCGTTTGAGCGTTTTGACGAAGGCCTCTGCCATGCCGTTGCTCTCCGGACTTTCGACTGGGGTGAAGCAAGGTTCGAGGTTCAGCGCCAGCGCGATGTTCATGGTCTTGTAGGCAGCAAAGATTGATCCGTTATCGGTGAGCCACTGCACGTTGTGCGGGGCGCGGCTGCCGCCGAAGCGACGTTCCACGCATTCGATCATCATATCGCGGATCATCTCGCCGCAGATTCCAGCTGTTGTTGCCGGCCATTCAGGCGGCCAAGCCCTGCCAGTGCGCCCTCGCTGGTAGGGCTTTTCATTTTGCCCCGTTCCCGCCAGGTGACATTTTCCTTGTCTCTGTTTGTTCCTTATTTGCGCTCCGCAATCAGTTAGACAGCGTCCAGGAACATTCTGGGAACGGAGTGGGAGTATCTTGCCCGATGCGGAGCGCTGGCGCAGGATGAGCACGCGGGCGGCGGTTCTCAACTCCCGTTGCTCGCGTACTTCTCCCCTTGCCCCGCCGGGAAACTGGCGGGGCTTTTTGTTGCAGGCGCTTCGACACGATGCCTTCGAGGTCCATCCAGCACGCACGACGAAAGACGGATCGGCTCCCGTTACGTGAGCGGCGGGACGCGTGCATGGCTAAAGACAAAGAACCCGGATTTCGAGCGACGCTGAAAGAGCTGCTACGCCGGGCGGATATGTCCCGAAACCCAGCCCCTAGTGAGTGGCGCGTGGACTGCGCGAGCGGCTGAAAAGACCTCGTTGTTTATTCCGGCACGGTTTCTCCTGACCCTCCAAACTCCTTTGGGAAGTCCCGCAGCTTGGTAAGTCCGTCGCGCATCGGCAGCACGGTTTCAGCATAGTTGACGTGCACCTGCGGAACAAAAGGAAGATCAGGAATTGTGGCGGCGAAAACGTCAGTCATTTCTAGTGGAGGGTGCGCAGCCATTAGGTGGCCACCACACAAGCCGCAGAACTTCCGCTGGCTTAATTCGGTCTTTGCATAGGTCGCGACGTTCTCCGCACCTTTCGTCACCTTCACCGCATCCGGGGGCCAGAGGCTGAATGCATTGACCGGGCCGCCAGACCAAGAACGACATGAGCGACAATGGCAGTAGCCCATG
>DATAOB010000112.1:0-3679 GCA_036265935.1 Beijerinckiaceae bacterium | reverse complement strand
GGCGGGCACTCCTTGGTCGGCCAGCCCGGGAGGCGTGAGCCTTACCGTCCGCCTGACGCCCAAGGGCGCCCGCGATGCAATCGACGGCATCGAGATGATGTCGGATAACCGCACCGTGCTTAAAATCAGGGTGCGGGCAGCGCCGAGCGAGGGCGAGGCCAACGCCGCGCTGATCAAACTGATCGCCAAAGCCGTGGGCGTCCCACCGCGCGATGTGAGCCTGGTGGCGGGCGCCACCGCCCGCATCAAGCGGCTGAACATTTCGGGCGATGGCCCAACGCTTGTCGCAGCGCTGGAGAAAGTCGTCGCACCGCGCTAAGGCTTGTCCGGCAGGGCAAACGGATCATGAGTGCGCGTATAATTGACGGAAAGACAATCGCCGCGGATTTGCGCGGCAGGATTGCGGATGCCGTGCACCGGCTGCGGCGCGATCGTGGCATCGTGCCGGGGATTGCCGTCGTTCTCGTCGGCGATAATCCGGCGAGCGAGGTCTATGTTCGTACCAAGTCCAAGGCCGTGGCCGAGGCAGGCATGAGGGCCTTCGATCACAAACTACCGGCGAGCACGAGTGAACCGGAACTGATCACACTCATCTCGGAACTTAACGCGAACGAAGAGGTGAGCGGCATTCTCGTCCAACTGCCGTTGCCGAAGCAGATAGACGCGCAGAGGGTCATCGCGGCCATCGATCCTTCCAAAGATGTCGACGGCTTTCATCCGCTCAATGCCGGTCGGCTGGCCAGCGGCCTGCCGGCCCTCGTTCCTTGCACGCCGATGGGCTGCGTGTTGTTGGCAAAGTCCGTGCATGAATCGCTCGCCGGCCTTGCGGCCGTGGTGATCGGGCGATCCAACATCGTCGGCAAGCCGGTCGCGCAGTTGCTGCTAGCCGAGAACGCGACAGTTACGATTGCCCATTCGAAGACCAATGACTTGCCGGCGGTGTGCCGCGGCGCCGATCTGCTTGTTGCTGCGATCGGCCGTGCCGAAATGGTCCGCGGTGACTGGATCAAGCCTGGGGCCACTGTCATCGATGTCGGCATCAATCGCGTGCCGGGCGAGGGGGGCAAACCACGGATCGTCGGCGATGTCGCCTATGCGGAAGCGATGCAAGTGGCCGGCGCGGTCACCCCGGTTCCTGGTGGTGTTGGACCGATGACGATCGCTTGTCTGCTGCTGAACACCTTGCGCGCTGCCTGCGCGCAGAACGGTCTGCCGGCTCCGAAGATGTGATTACGGCTGCCAGGCGTAGGCGACTTTATCGAGCGTCTTGGCACCGAAGCGCTCCGAGGAACGCGCGACCGCACGGCCGCCGAGGGCACGATAGAATTCCATCGCCGGCTCGTTGTCGGATAGCGCCCACACCACCAGGCTTTTCAAGCCGCTCTGATTGAGATCCCTGCGAGCCGCGGTGAACAGGCGGCGGCCGAACCCCAGCCCCTGGAACTCCGGGCGCAGGTAAAGTTCGTAAATTTCGCCGTCATAGAAGAGGCTGCGCGCGCGATTGCGTCCGTAGTTGGCATAACCCGCCACGCGCTCGCCAAACTGCAGGATGGTGATACGGCTGCCTTTGCGGATTGCGGAGTCCCACCAATCAGGTCCGCGCCGGTTGATCAGCTTGTCGAGCTCGTTGCCCGGGATGATTCCCTGATAGGCCGTCCGCCAGGCCTCGTCGTGCGTCTCGGCGACGTCGACCGCATCCGAAGACTTCGCGCGGCGAATCTCTATGAGGGTCGTACTCATGCCGCGATAGAAGCAACGAAATTTCCGGCCTTCAAGCCCTATCGTTAATGATGGGTTAACGGTGTGGATTACTGGTCACAGCTGCCAAAATGCAGGACCCACGGACCGAAAATTGATGTTTGAGGCATCAAACCGGCGACATCGAATCATCCGGTTCCGTTTCCAGCGCACTGTATTGTCATTCAGGGAAGGCCGGCTGATTCGATTCGCCCTCCGGCGTGCGCCAGGCGTCAGACTGTCTCGGCTTCCTTCTTCCGCTCTTCCTTCTTGCGGTCGTTCTCATCGAGCAGTTTCTTGCGCAAACGGATTGACTTCGGCGTTACCTCGACCAGCTCGTCGTCCTCGATATAGGCCCGCGCTTTTTCCAGGGTCATGCGGATCGGCGGCGTCAGCCGCACGGCCTCATCCTTGGACGTCGTACGGATATTGGTGAGCTTCTTGCCCTTGAGCACGTTGACGATGAGATCATTGCCGCGCGTGTGCTCGCCCACAATCATCCCATTATAAACCTTCCAGCCTGGCTCGATCATCATCGGGCCGCGGTCTTCAAGATTCCACAGCGCGTACGCGACGGCGTCGCCCTTGTCGTTGGATATCAGCACGCCATTGCGGCGGCCCTGGATCGGTCCTTTGTACGCCGCATAAGCATGGAACAGACGATTCATGATCGCCGTGCCGCGCGTGTCGGTGAGCAATTCGCCCTGATAGCCGATGAGACCACGTGTCGGCGCATGAAAGACGAGGCGCAGGCGGCCGCCGCCCGACGGCTTCATTTCCATCATGTCGGCTTTGCGTTCTGCCATCTTCTGTACGACGATTCCGGAATGTTCTTCGTCGAGATCGATGACGACTTCCTCGATTGGCTCCAGCATTTCTCCGGTAGCGGGATCCTCCTGAAGCAATACCTTCGGACGCGACACCGAAAGCTCGAAACCTTCGCGCCGCATCGTTTCAATAAGGATACCGAGCTGCAATTCGCCGCGGCCTGCGACTTCCATGGAATCCTTTTCATCGGATTCGCGCACGCGCAACGCGACATTGCCTTCTGCTTCGCGCAACAGCCGGTCACGGATCATGCGTCCGGTGACCTTGTCGCCTTCGGTGCCGGCCAGCGGAGAATCGTTGACGCGGAAGATCATCGCCAATGTTGGCGGATCGATTGGCTGGGCGGGAAGAGGCGTTTCAACCAAGGGGTCGCAGATTGTCATTGCGACGGTCGCATTCGGCAGGCCCGCGATTGCGACGATGTCTCCCGCTGACGCCTCTTCTACCGCGGTGCGCTCGAGTCCGCGGAACGCGAGTACCTTGGTGATGCGGCCGCTCTCGATCAACTTCCCGTCGTGATCGAGCACTTTAACCTGTTGATTGGGTTTGACCGAGCCCGACGTGATGCGGCCGGTGACAATACGGCCGAGGTAAGGATTGGCTTCGAGAATGGTGCCAAGCAGACGGAACGGGCCACTTTCCACGACCGGCGGCCTGACGTGGCGCAGTACCAGGTCGAACAACGGCTTCATGCCGTCATCATGTGATCCGTCCAGGCTCGTTGCCATCCAGCCCCGCTTGGCCGAACCGTAAAGGATCGGGAAGTCGAGTTGTTCGTCGGTGGCATCGAGCGCGGCGAACAGGTCGAAGACTTCGTTGATGACCTGTGTGGGCCGGGCATCGGCGCGATCGACCTTGTTGATGACGACGATGGGTTTAAGGCCCATCTTCAGCGCCTTGGAGACCACGAATTTGGTCTGCGGCAGCGGACCTTCGGCTGCGTCGACCAGCACCAGCGCGCCGTCGACCATGTTCAAAATCCGTTCGACCTCGCCGCCGAAATCGGCGTGGCCGGGAGTGTCCACGATATTGATGCGCGTGTCCTTCCACACCACCGAGGCCGCCTTGGCCAAGATCGTGATACCGCGTTCGCGTTCGAGATCGTTGGAATCCA
>DATAOB010000111.1:0-62399 GCA_036265935.1 Beijerinckiaceae bacterium | reverse complement strand
GGGGCGAGGGCATCGCGGCACTTGCAACCGCAACTGTCCGCCTGCCTTTCGAGGCAAGCTGAACACATGCTCGGCCGCGAGCTTGAGCAGCGAGCCGGCGAGATCATCCGGATCTACTCCGCGCGCGGGCTGAAAATCGTTACCGCTGAATCCTGCACCGGCGGGCTTGTTGCGGGCGCGCTGACCTCGATTGCCGGCTCGTCCGCGGTCGTGGAACGGGGCTTTGTCACGTATTCGAACGAAGCGAAAATCGAGCTGCTTGGGGTCCCGGCGGAGCTGATTGCCAGCGTCGGCGCGGTGAGCGCTGAGACGGCCGCAGCCATGGTCTGCGGCGCCCTCGCCCACTCTCGCGCCGATGTCGCGGTGTCGGTCACCGGGATTGCCGGTCCCGACGGCGGTAGCGCAGAGAAGCCGGTGGGCTTGGTCCATTTCGCCTGCGCCGCCCGTAACGAGCGACCGAAATTGATTGAAAAGCGCTTCGGCGATATTGGCCGCGCGCTGATCCGTCAGAAATCGGTCGAGGTGGCGCTCGATCTGCTCGCCGAACCAGCGCTGGCAATCCCGGGGCGGCCGTAGACCTCATCGGCGCGCCGCTCGAACGCCGCGGAGAACTTGCGAAAGGCGGTGTCGAACATCGACCCCATGAGCAGTCCCAGAACGCGGCTCTTGAACTCATAGTCGATGAAAAACTCGACGATGCAGGCTTCCTGCCCGGCGCCCGGCTCGTCGCGAAACACCCAGCGGTTTTTCATGCGGCTGAACGGCCCGTCGATATATTCGACGAAAATCGTCAGATTCGTGCGGTCGCAGACGGCGCGACTGGTAAAGCGCTCGCGGATCGCCTTGTAGCCTACCTCCATGTCGGCGACCAGCGTCTCGACCCCTTCCCCTGTTTTGCTGCGGTGGCGCAAGCGCATCCGGGTGCAGAACGGCACGAATTTCGGATAAGCTTCGACGTCGACGACCAGGTCGAACATGTGGCGCGCCGAATGGCGCACGCGGCGGGTGTTTCGAAACGACGGCATGCGGGGCTCGCGAAGAACCTCCTCAGATAGCACACCGCGAGAGATCGGGGACAGTGTGAACAAGCCACACGGCAAAAAAACAAGCCAGCGCAAGGTTCGCTTCGGCGACCGCGTCATCACGACTCGCGGATTGATGCCGAATTTCTGGGGCGATCTCTACCACAATTCGCTGACAATCTCGTGGACGCGGTTCTTCGCCTTTGCGGCGCTCGCATTTCTGACCATCAACACCGTCTTCGCGGGATTCTATTTTCTTGGTCACGAGCCGATCGCGAATGCGCGTCCCGGCAGTTTCCGCGATCTGTTTTATTTCTCGATCGAGACGCTCGCCACCGTCGGCTACGGCGACATGCATCCGCAGACCGATTACGCGCATCTTCTTGCGACTGTCGAGATATTCACCGGCCTATCGTTCCTCGCGATCATGGCCGGCCTGGTCTTCACGCGGTTTTCGCGTCCGCGCGCGCGTGTGCTCTTTGCCGACCATGCGTTGATTGCCGAGCATGATGGGCAAAAGGTGTGGACGGTGCGGATTGCCAATGTCAGATTAAACGCGATCACCGACGCGACGGCGCGGTTATGGATGGCGCGCACGCAGGAGACCAGGGAATCGGGCACATTCCGCAGCTTCGTCGAGCTGCCGCTGCAACGCAGCGAAAGTCCGCTCTTTGCCTTGAGCTGGAGTTTGTTTCACATCATTGATGAAACGAGTCCGCTCAATGGCCAAACGCGCGATAATTTGGATGCGGTGGAGGCCGTGTTCGTGGTGACCTTGCGCGGCCATGACGAAAGCTTGGCGCAGAACATCACCGCACGACGGACTTATAGAGTGGAAGATGTGCGGTGGGATCACCGCTACGTCGATATTCTATCGCTCGATGAATTCGGCAAGCTGACGATCGACTATGGTAGCTTTCATCGGAGCGCGCCAACGAAGGCCGATGAGGAAGGTTAGATTCTTGAAGGGCCGCAGATGCGGCCCTTGCAAGCGAGGCGTTTAGCGGCTGCTGGGCGGCGAATCGGCCGGCGCCGAACTGCGCCCGCTCGACGTCGGGCCCGAACTGTGCGCCTGCGAGGAGGCGCTGCTGTTGACGCCGGCACCAAGATCGCCTTGCGGGTTCATCTTTTCCGAATCTGACTTAGTGACATTGGTGCTGGGGTCCGACGTTTTTGTCTGCGCGCCCGCCTGCGCCATTCCGAATGCCAGCGCTGCAGCCGTCATGCTTGCAAGAAGTGTATAACGCATGGCCGTGTCCTTGTTCAGGGTTGCAGGCAAACGCCCTCCGCGGAGGCCGGTTCCGCGGCAATGGCGTGCGCAATAAATGTGCAGTAACTGGAACTAACTCTGAACTCGCTTTGCCCTGAGCTTGGCAAAATCGTCGCCGGCGTGATGCGACGAGCGCGTCAGCGGCGAAGCCGAGACCAGCAGGAATCCTTTGGAATAAGCAATGGTCTCGTACGACTTGAATTCCTCCGGCGGCACGTAGCGTATCACGGCGTGGTGCTTGCGCGTCGGCTGCAGATACTGCCCGATCGTCAGAAAATCGACCTCCGCGGAACGCAGATCGTCCATCAGTTGCAGCACTTCGTTACGGTCCTCGCCGAGCCCCACCATGATGCCCGATTTGGTGAACAACGTCGGATCGAGTTCCTTGGCGCGCTGCAGCAAACGAATGGAATGGAAGTAGCGCGCGCCCGGCCGCACCGTCAGATATTTCGACGGCACCGTTTCGAGATTGTGGTTCAACACATCGGGCTTTGCCGCAACGACGATCTCGGGCGCCGCTTCCTTGCGCAAAAAGTCCGGAACGAGCACTTCGATCGTCGTGCTCGGGTTCGCCGCGCGGATCGCCGCGATCGTTCGGGCGAAGTGCGCCGCGCCGCCGTCGGCGAGATCATCGCGATCGACTGACGTGACGACGACATGCGCGAGCCCAAGCTTGCGCACGGCTTCCGCGACATGCGCGGGCTCGTGCGGATCAAGCGCGCCGGGCAATCCGGTCTTCACGTTGCAGAAGGCGCAGGCGCGGGTGCACGTATCGCCCATGATCATGAACGTCGCGTGCTTCTTCTCCCAGCACTCGCCGATATTCGGGCAGCCCGCCTCTTCGCACACCGTGACGAGCTTGTTCTCGCGCACGATGCGGTTCGTCTCGGCCCATTGCGGCGAGCCCGGCGCCTTGACGCGAATCCAGGCGGGCTTACGCTCGACCGGCTGGTCCGGCCGGTGCGCCTTTTCCGGGTGACGGAGGGCCGGCCGCGGCTCCAGCAGGTTGAGGACGACGGTCATGCGATCCTATCTATGAAGCACGGCCGCAGAAAACAAATCATGTGTGGATCACCCGCCCGTACGCGTCCATCACGCTCTCGTGCATCATTTCGGAGAGCGTCGGGTGCGGGAAGACGGATTTGATCAGCTCTTCTTCCGTCGTCTCCAGGTTCATCGCGATGACGAAACCCTGGATGAGTTCGGTCACCTCGGCGCCGACCATGTGGGCGCCCAAGAGCTTGCCGGTTTTGGCGTCGAAGATGGTTTTCACCAACCCGTCCGGCTCGCCGAGCGCGATCGCCTTGCCGTTGCCGATGAAGGGGAAGCGACCGATCTTCAGCTGATACCCCTGCTCCTTGGCTTTCGCTTCCGTTAGCCCCACCGAGGCGACCTGCGGCTGGCAATAGGTGCAGCCGGGGATCATCAGCTTGTCCATTGCGTGCGGGTGCAGGCCCTTGATCGCCTCGACGCAGATCGTGCCCTCGTGCTCGGCCTTGTGCGCGAGCATCGGCGGCCCGGCGACGTCGCCGATCGCGTAAATACCCGGCACATTGGTGCGCCCAATCTCATCGATGACGATCACGCCCCGATCGATTTTCACGCCAAGCTTTGCGAGGCCGAGATTTTCCGTATTGCCGACAACGCCGACGGCGGAGATCACCCGCTCAGCTTTCAGTGTCGAGGTCTTGCCTTTGCCATCTTGCAAAGTGCAGGTGACGTCGTTCGCGCCTTTCTCGACCTTCGTGACCTTGGTATCGGTGTGGAGTTTGATCCCCTGCTTCTCGAAGCGCTTGCGCGCGAGTCCGGCGATCTCCGCGTCTTCGACGGGCAGGATCTGCGGCAGTAACTCCACCACGGTCACCTCGGAGCCCATCGTGCGATAGAACGAGGCGAACTCGATGCCGATCGCACCCGATCCCATGACGATGAGCGACTTCGGGAATTCCGGCGGCACCATCGCCTCAAAGTAGGTCCAGATCAGCTTGCCGTCGGGCTCGATGCCGGGCAGCACGCGCGGCCGCGCACCGGTCGCGATGATGATGTGCTTTGCTTGATACGTGCCCTCGCCGAGCGTGCCTTTCGGCGCGGGATGCTGCGGCTGCATCGGCTGCTTTTTCGGCTTGCCGACGCTGACCTCGCCGGGTTTGGTGATCGTCGCCTCGCCCCAGATCACGTCGATCTTGTTCTTCTTCATCAGGAAGCCGACGCCGCCATTGAGCTGGCCGGAGACGGCGCGCGAGCGTTTGACGACGGCGGCGGGGTCGTAGGTGATCTTGCCCTCGAGCTTTAGCCCGTAATCCTTGGCGTGCTCGGCGTAGTGGAAGATTTCCGAGGTGCGTAAGAGCGCCTTCGTCGGGATGCAGCCCCAGTTCAGGCAAATGCCGCCGAGATGCTCGCGCTCGACGACCGCCGTCTTGAACCCGAGCTGCGCGGCGCGGATCGCCGCGACATAGCCGCCTGGGCCCCCGCCGATGATGAGGATGTCGTAAGGGTTAGGCATTTAGTGAACTCTGCTGGGCATCTCCCCTCTCCCTTGTGGGGAGGGGTAAGGGGTGGGGGTAGAGACAGCGGCGAAGATGGTGTCGAGAACGGAGTCGAGTTCGACCATCACATTGCGATTGGAGAAGCGCAGAACGCGATAGCCCTGCGAGTTCAGGAAGGCGGTGCGCCTTTCATCGTGCGCGCGATTGCGAAGAAAGCCGTGCTGATCCCCATCAACTTCAACGATCAACATCAATCCGTGGGAACAGAAATCAACAATGTAAGACCCGATCGGCACCTGCCGGCGGAAGTGCGTGCCTTCGAGAGGCAATCTCGTGCGAATCGCCCGCCACAGCCTGCGCTCGGCATTTGTCATTTCTTTGCGCATCGCATCCGGCGCTTCAATGCCGATTCATTTGCCAAAACGTAGAAGTCCCCCCTTGTGGGGAGGGGTAAGGGGTGGGGGTAGATTCTCTCAAATAAAGCACCGGTCACACCAACATTCCCATCGGATTTTCGATTAGCTGCTTGAACGCGGCGATGAGCTCCGCGCCTTTGGCACCGTCCATGGCGCGGTGATCGCAGGAAATCGTCACGCTCATTACATTGCCGATGACGATCTCGCCGTTCTTCACCACCGCGCGCTTCTCGCCCATACCGACGGCGATGATCGAGGATTGCGGCGGGTTGATCACCGCCACGAAATCCTTGATGCCGTACATACCGAGGTTGGAGACCGCGCTGGTGCCGCCCTGATATTCCTCCGGCTTCAGCTTGCGGTCCTTGGCGCGCGCGGCGAAATCCTTCATCGCGTTGGCAATGCCGGAGAGCGTCAGCAGGTCGGCTTTGCGAATGACCGGCGTGATCAGCCCGCCGGGAATGGCGACGGCGACCGAGATGTCGGCGTGCTTGTGATGCAGCATCGAATTTTCGGTGAACGTCACATTGCTGCCGGGCGTACGCACGAGCGCCAGCGCCAGCGCCTTGATCACCATGTCATTGACCGAGACCTTGAAGGCCGGCTTGCCGTCTTTGTCCTTTTGCGCCGAGGCGTTGACTTGCTCGCGCAGTTTCAAGAGAGCATCGATGTCGCAGTCGACGGTGAGATAGAAATGCGGGATCGTCTGCTTCGCCTCGGTGAGGCGGCGCGCGATCGTCTTGCGCATGCCATCATGCGGCACTTCCTCGAACGAGCCCGGCTCGAACATCTTTTTCACGATGTCGTCCGACATGCCGGCCGGCGCGAGTTTCGGCGCGGGCGCACCGGGTTGCGCGGCGGGCGCGCCGGGCTGTGCTTTCTTGGCCGTGCCGCCTTCAATGGCCGCCTTCACGTCGCGCTCGACGATGCGGCCATGCGGGCCCGAGCCCTGGATGGCAGCGAGATCGAGCCCTCCCTCTTTCGCCATGCGGCGCGCCAGCGGCGAGGCGAACACGCGGCCTGCGCCATTGGTTTGCGCTTGCGGCTGAGGCGCGGGCGTTGCGGCAGCTTGCGGTGCGCGCTGGCCGCTGCCATTCGTGCTGGCGGGAGCCGGTGCGGCTTTCTCCTCCTGCTTTGGAGCCTCGTCTTTCGGCTTCTCGTCAGCCTTTTTTGCCGGCGGCGCGGCGCCCGCCGCGCCAACCGCTTTTGCGTCCTCGCCTTCGCCGGCAATCACCGCGATCACATCGTTGACCGGCACATCCGCGGTGCCTTCCGGCACGACAATCTTGGCGAGCACGCCTTCGTCGACCGCCTCGACTTCCATTGTCGCCTTGTCGGTCTCGATCTCGGCGATGACGTCGCCGGATTTGATCTGATCGCCCTCCTTCTTCAGCCATTTGGCAAGGTTGCCCTTTTCCATCGTGGGCGAGAGCGCGGGCATGAGGATGTTGGTGGGCATGTATCAGGCCTCGGGCGAGGACGACGAGGGAGGCACGTCGAAGGGAAAAAGGTCATCGAGCGGGAAGGAAACAGCTGCAAAGGGGGCGATGCTGATCTGCTCGCCGCGTTGGATGGTCGTCAGCAGGAGCCACTGCCGGCCGGAAAGCGCGAATGCTTCAAGCGTTCCTTCAGTCGGCTCCAAAAGCGAGAGGTGGGGAATGCCGGCCTCTGCATAAATTCGCCGTTTCGGCCCGCGATCGAGCCGCCCTGTAGCTGGCGAGAGGACCTCGCACACCCAATCAGGTGCGATATCGATGAAGGCGTGTTCAGGTTCTGCGGCCAGGCGCTCCGCTCGCCATCCAGCAAGGTCAGGTACGACCACGTGTCGCCCGAGGTGCAGTTCCGGCTCGATGATAAAAATCCATCCGCCCGGACCACCTTCCCCTTCCTCGAAGCGGTTGGTGAGCTGGCGACTAAGCCGGTTTGCCGCGCGCGCATGTCTCGGCCGCGGGCGCGGATGCGTTTCGAGTGCGCCGTCGATGATCTCGGCGACCAAATTCTCTGGCACCGCCTCAAGATCGCTGTAGGTCGCGGGTCTAGTGGCCACTTCGGCCATGTCAGCAATCTCTCATCGATACATCACGGCCTTGGCCGCCTCGACCACCTCTTTGACATTGGGCAGCGCGAGCTTTTCCAGATTCGCCGCATACGGCATCGGCACGTCCTTGCCGCAGATGCGAATGACCGGCGCGTCGAGATAATCGAAAGCTTCCGTCATCACTTTTGCCGCGATCTCGGCACCGACGCCGGATTGTGGCCAGCCCTCTTCCACCGTGACGCAGCGATGCGTCTTTTGCACCGAGCGCACGATCGCCGGCACGTCCATCGGCCGGATCGTTCTGAGATCGATGATCTCCGCCTCGATGCCTTCCTTCGCAAGTTCGTCGGCGGCTTTGATCGCGTAGGTCATGCCGATCGACCAGGCGACCAGCGTCACGTCCTTGCCCTTGCGCGCGATGCGCGCCTTGCCGATCGGCACGACGAAATCGTCGAGGCGCGGCACTTCGAATTGCTGGCCGTACAAAATCTCGTTTTCAAGGAACACGATCGGATTGGGATCGCGGATGGCGCTCTTCAGCAAGCCTTTGTAATCGGCGGCGGTATAAGGTGCGATCACCTTCAGACCCGGCACGTTCGAATACCAGCAGGAATAATCCTGGCTGTGCTGCGCGGCGACGCGCGCCGCGGCGCCGTTGGGCCCACGGAACACGACAGCATTGTCCATCTGTCCGCCGGACATATAGAGCGTTTTTGCCGCCGAATTGATGATGTGGTCGATCGCCTGCATGGCGAAGTTGAACGTCATGAATTCGACGATGGGCCGCAGGCCAGCCATCGCCGCGCCGACGCCAAGGCCCGCAAAACCATGCTCGGTGATCGGCGTGTCGACGACGCGCTTCGGCCCGAATTCCTGCAACAAACCTTGCGTGACTTTGTAGGCGCCCTGATAGTCGGCGACCTCTTCGCCGATGATGAAGACGCGATCGTCACGTCGCATTTCTTCGGCCATGGCGTCGCGCAGTGCGTCGCGCACCGTCATCGTCGCCATTGTCGTGCCTTCCGGAATTTCCGGCGCCTCGGCGCTGGCGGAAGCTTCCGCCGGTGGCAGCGGCGCGTCGGAGCCTTTCTTGGCGATTGCTTCCGGCTTCTCGCCGCCCTTGTCCTGATGCGCCGCGCCGTCGCCCTGACCGGGCGTCGTCGAAGCAGCAGTCGCAGGCGGTGGAGAAGGCGCAGCGGAGGTCGCGGCACTGGCGTCTTCGCCTTCGCCGGCGATCACGGCAATCGGCGTATTCACCGCAACGTTGTCGGTGCCGTCGGGGATGAGGATTTTCGCCAGCGTCCCTTCATCGACCGCTTCGACTTCCATCGTCGCCTTGTCGGTCTCGATCTCGGCGAGCACGTCGCCGGATTTGATCTGATCGCCCTCTTTCTTCAGCCATTTGGCGAGCTTGCCCTGCTCCATCGTCGGCGACCGCGCGGGCATCAGAATGTTTGTTGGCATGGGAGGATCCGTCGAAGCGTTGGAGCGAAAGCGATCGGCAAAAGTCAGCGGTAGACGTCCGTCCACAATTCGCTGGGATCGGGCTCGGGATCGTGCGTGGCGAATTCCGCCGCCTCGGCGACGACGGCGCGTATCTTGCCGTCGATCTGCTTCAGCTCGTCTTCGCTTGCCTGATTGCTCTTCAGAAGTCGCGTGCGCACCTGCTCGATCGGATCGTGCTCCTCACGCATTCTTTGCACTTCTTCTTTCGACCGGTATTTCGCCGGATCGGACATCGAATGTCCGCGATAGCGATAGGTCTGCATTTCCAAGATATACGGACCCTTGCCGTCG
This sequence comes from Beijerinckiaceae bacterium, assembly GCA_036265935.1. Classification (GTDB taxonomy): domain Bacteria; phylum Pseudomonadota; class Alphaproteobacteria; order Rhizobiales; family Beijerinckiaceae; genus JAFASC01. The sequence goes on along the minus strand of DATAOB010000111.1, from coordinate 53,370 downwards.
CGGCACCATTGGATCGCTTTGTCCGCCGCGGCTTTCACCGCGCGCACATCCATGCCGTCCACCTGCTCGCCAGGAATATTGAAAGACGCGCCCCGCTTGGAAAAATCCTGCAGGGCCGAGGAACGCGCAACCGACGTTCCCATCGCATAGCGATTGTTCTCGATGATGTAGATGACGGGCAGCTTCCACAGCTCCGCCATGTTGAAGCTCTCATAGACTTGGCCCTGATTGGCGGCGCCGTCGCCGAAATAAGTCAGCGAGACGTTTTGATTGCCGCGATAATAATTGGCAAAGGCAAGTCCGGTGCCGAGCGAAACCTGCGCGCCGACAATGCCGTGTCCTCCATAAAAGTGCTTGTCCTTTGAGAACATGTGCATCGAGCCGCCCTTCCCCTTGGAATAGCCGCCCCTGCGTCCGGTGAGTTCTGCCATCACGCCCTTTGGATCCATGCCGCAAGCGAGCATGTGGCCATGATCGCGATAGCCGGTGATGACCTGGTCGTCCTCTTTCGACGCCATCCTGACGCCGACGACGACCGCCTCCTGACCGATGTAGAGATGGCAGAAGCCGCCGATCAGGCCCATTCCGTACATCTGGCCGGCCTTCTCCTCGAAGCGGCGGATGAGCAGCATGTCCCGATAGGCCGCGAGCTCTTGCTCCTTGGAGAAGGCGGGAACCGGCGGCGCTTTTCCCGAACCGTTGGTCTTCTTTTCTTCCCGCGCCCCGCTGCGCTCGGGAGCCTGTGGCTCACTTTTGGCACGAGAGGCCGGGGTTACTGCCATGATGATCCTCGCCAGACTGGAACAAAGGCTTATACGCCTTTCGATGTACGATAGCGCGGCGCCTCAGCCCCGGCGAGGGGTAACGTTATGGCGGTCAAGAGATTTCCGGCTGAAGACGTTTATTTCTGGCCTGGTATCATGACGACCAGATCGTGCGGGTGCGCTCGCCCGAGCAGGCGGCGCGCCTCCTGGTCGAGCAGATCGCGATCGATCTCATTGCCGCTTATGAGGCCGATGCGATGCTGCCAGTGCGCGCGTTCGGCGCGCAGGCTCACGCGCTCTTTTTCCAGATCAGCGATTTGCTTGGTGTATTCGAGGCTGGCTTTCAACCCGCGTTCGCCGTTCAGCGCGTGCCAGACGAAATACGCCGCCACGCTGCCGGAAACCGTGTAAAGGGCGAGCGGCAGAACGACAGCGCGAAGGCGGGTGCGAACGACCATAGTGCCAGAATGAGGCGCTTCGCTTAAGTCTGGCTTAACCGATGGCTCCGCGCACACGAAAGCTGAAATGACGCAGGGTTCAGAACAGACGGATGTCCTCGTCGCCGGCGCCGGCGCCGCCGGACTCTGCACCGCGCTCGCAATGGCGCGGCAGGGACGGCGCGTGACGCTGGTCGGGCGCACCGACGCACGCCTCCCCGGCCGCACAGTCGCCTTTTTCGAGGGCTCGCTGCGGCTGCTCGCGCGATTTGGCGTTGAGGCGCCCGCTGCCTCTCCGATTGCCGGCATCCGCATCATCGACGATACGGGCGGGCTTGTCGCCGCGCCGACCGTGACATTCGCGGCGCGAGATATCGGCCTCGACAGGCTCGGCATCAACATCGCCAACGATGCACTCGTCGACACTCTGGCGGGCGCGGTTCGCGGCGACCCGGCAATCAGCTTTATCGAGGGCATGGTCGCCGCCTATGACTTCAGCCCGGACGTGGTGCGCGCAGAGCTCAGTTCTGGAGAGCCGATCGCGGCGCCGCTTGTCATTGCCACCGACGGTCGGCGCTCGGTGGCGCGGGAGGCGGCAAACATCCCGGTGACGACCTGGACCTACCCGCAAACCGCGCTCACGGTCTTCCTCGCCCATGGCGGCGCACACAACAATTTCTCGACCGAGTTCTTGACGCGCTCGGGTCCCTTCACGCTGGTGCCGCTGGAACCGAGCGCAAACGAGATGCATCGTTGCAGTTTGGTCTGGCTCGTCTCGCCGGACGATGCGCGCGAGCTCATTTCGCTGCCGCGTGAAAAACTCGCGCACAAGATCGAGCAGCAATCGCATCGCATCCTCGGCCGCATGCGGGTTGATGGCGAGATCGGCTCTTTTCCAATGACCGGCCTCACGGCGCGTCGGCTGACGGCGCCGCGGCTCGCGCTTGCCGGCGAGGCGGCGCATGTCTTTCCGCCGATTGGCGCGCAGGGGCTAAATCTTTCGATCCGTGACGTCGCGATCCTCGCCGAGTGCCTCGAGGGCGTGAATTTGCGCGCCTCACGTCCGCTCGATGCGGCGCTCACGCGCTACCAGCACCTGCGTCGCGGCGATATCGGCCTGCGAACACTCGGCGTCCACATGATGGATCGGCTGCTTCTCGCCGATCTCCTGCCGGTCGACTTCATGCGCAATGCCGGCCTCGCGGCTCTGCGCGTGATCGGGCCCCTGCGGCGCGCGGTGATGCGCGAAGGGATTCTCGCCGGTATCAGTGAAGATCCACGGATGTCCCTGAGGAGCGCGTTTAGCCGGCCATTCGGCTCCCGCAGCCGCGATTCTCGCGCTCCGGATAGAGTGCGCGGGACGGGCGTTTCGCCGCACCCCCGGCCGAAATCGACGATTTAGACCCGAAACTGCCTATTGCTTAGGCAGAATGGACATCTCCGTCACAGCAGCCGAAGAGCGGCCCTCCGGCCGGCCGAAACGGTCATCTTTTGTCGCCACCTCGGCGTTATCGGCCCCGTCACCACACCTGAGCAGGACCTCAAGCAGATTTGGAGGGTACCGAATGCTACGTAAGTTTCTCATGACGAACGGTCGCCGCGACGGCGTTGGCGGGTTCGGCTTATGCCGCCGACCTGCCCTCGCGCAGGGCGCCGCCGCCGGCCTACATCCCGCCGGTCCCGATCTTCACCTGGACGGGCTTTATATCGGCGCCAATGCCGGCGGCGCGTTCCGCACCAACAACAACCTCTGCAACAACGCCCTGTTCTTCGGCGGCGCGGCTCCTGTGTTTGGGTTCAACAACGGCAGCAATAACGGCCGCTTCATCGGCGGCGGTCAGGCTGGCGTGAACTACCAGGTGGGCCAGTTCGTCTTCGGTGTCGAGGGCGACGGTCAGGCGCTGGTCGGCGGCCGCCCCACCTTCCCCGGCGGCGTCGGCGGCGGCAGCACAGCTTCCTCGGCACGGTGCGTGGCCGCGGCGGTCTCGCCTTCGATCGTTTGCTCGTCTACGGCACCGGCGGCGTTGCCTTCGGCAACAGCAACCTGCCGACGACGGCGGTTGCGACGGTTGCCGGCATCCCCGGCTTCTTCAAGACGGCCAACGGCAACAACATGCGCGTTGGCTATGCTGTCGGCGCCGGCCTCGAATATGCCTTCGCGCCGAATTGGTCGGTCAAGGCCGAGTACCTGTTCACCGATCTCGGCCGCAACAACCGTGCCTACCTGCTTGGCACCGGCCCGGGCTTCACCGTCACGGGACGCGAGCAGAACCACATCGTGCGCGCCGGCATCAACTATCACTTCAACTGGTTCGGCGGGGCCCCCGGCCCTGTCGTCGCCCGCTACTGACTCCAGCGATCAACAACGAAAGCCCGGCCTTACGCCGGGCTTTTTCGTTTTTGGCCGAACTGTGCAATTCGCCGCGAAGTGCCCATTTGTGGGCAAACTGTGGCATCGGCGGGGCTTCGGCAACAACGGCAACAATACCCGCTTCCTCGGCACCGTGCGTGGCCGCGGCGGTATCGCCTTCGACCGCTTCCTCGTCTATGGCACAGGCGGCGTCGCCTTCGGCACCGGGCCGACGATCAACACCTTCAATCCCTTCCTGATCGGCGCCGGGCCCTTCTTCAACAACCTCAACAACAACAACAATTGGCGCGTCGGCTATGCCGTCGGCGGCGGCGTCGAATACGCCTTCCTCAACAATTGGAGCGTGAAGCTCGAATATCTCTTCACCGACCTTGGGCGCACTAATAACAACAACGGCTTCTTCTTCAACAACAACAACTTCCGTGAGCGCAACCACATCGTCCGCGCCGGCCTGAACTATAAGTTCGACTGGTTCGGAGCGCCCGCCCCGGTCGTCGCTCGCTACTGAGCGACACGCGTAGCAAACGAAAGCCCGGCCCCTGCGGCCGGGCTTTTGCTTTCACGGACTTGCGGGACGAAAGAAGCGGCGCGACAAGGCAGCGAACGATTGAGGTCTCCCCTTGCGTATCGCCACCTGGAACGTCAATTCCATCCGACTGCGCTTGCAGCAGCTCCTCGCCTATTTGCGCGAGGTTGCGCCCGACGTGCTTTGCCTGCAGGAAATCAAATCCACCGACGAAGCCTTCCCGCGGCTCGAGATCGAAGACGCCGGATACAATGCCGCCGTGCACGGGCAGAAGGGCTGGAACGGCGTCGCCATCCTGTCGAAGAGGCCGATCGAGGTGTCGCGTGGTTTGCCTGGCGACGAGAGTGACATCCACGCCCGCTACATCGAAGCGACCGTGCCGAACGATACAAACAACGTCATCCGCGTCGCCTCGATTTATCTGCCGAACGGCAATCCGCCGAACACCGACAAATACGCCTACAAGCTTGATTGGATGGACCGGCTGATCGCGCACGCTCAAAGTTTGCTGACGCTGGAAGAGCCGCTGGTCATCGCCGGCGACTACAACGTGATCCCCGGCCCGGTCGACGTTTACGATCCGGCGAATTGGGGCGGTGACGCGCTGTATCTGCCAACCACGCGAGAGCGGTTCCGCGCGCTCCTCAATTTGGGCTTCATCGATTCACTGCGCGCGGTGACCGACGCGCCCGGCATCTACACATTCTGGGATTACCAGGCTGGCGCCTGGCAGCGAAACAGAGGCTTGCGGATCGATCATCTGCTGCTGTCGCCGATGGCGGCGGATCGATTGCAGAGCGTCGCGATCGACAAGAAGATGCGCGAGAACGACAAACCCTCCGATCACGTGCCGATCCGGGTTGATCTGAACTGAGTGCTGGCGGCCTCCTTGTGCGCGTGGAATGATCGGCGGCGGAGGAGCAAATGAGCGCACCGGCCACGCTGTCGAAACATCGGCCACGCAAGTTTTGGGGCTGGGGCTATGACGACGATCAGCTGACGCCGGCGGAACAGTCCGCCGTCGCCGCCCGCACGCGCGAACTTGCCGGCCGCGATGGGCTCACGCCCGGTCCGGCACCCAAAACAACCGATTTCGATCTACGCAAGCCCCGTATCGCTCCTCTGACGGCGCTGGCGTCCCGCTTCTCCACAACGCCGCACGATAGGCTGTTGCACGCCTACGGCCGATCGTTCCCTGACATCCTGCGCATGTGGATGCGCGACGTACCGCACCCGCCCGATCTCGTCGCTTTTCCCGAAACTGAAGACGAGATCGCGGCCATCCTCGATTGGGCTGGACGCGACAACATCGCTGTCATTCCGTTCGGCGGTGGATCGAGCGTTGTCGGGGGTGTCGAACCGGCTGTCGGCAATGAATACGCGGCAACGATTTCGCTCGATCTCGAACGCTTCGACAAAATGCATGAGATCGATCGTGCAAGCCGCGCGGCGCGGATCGGGGCGGGCATTTACGGGCCTGCGCTCGAGGACCAGCTTCGGCCGCATGGATTGACGCTCCGGCACTACCCTCAGAGCTTCCAGTTCTCGACGCTCGGCGGTTGGATCGTCACCCGCTCCGGCGGTCACTACGCGACCGCCAAAACGCATATCGACGATTTTGTTGAATCGACGCGCATGGTGACGCCGAGCGGCATCATGGAAAGCCGGCGTCTGCCTGGCTCCGGTGCCGGCCCCGCGCCCGACCGGTTGGTCATGGGTTCGGAGGGAATTTTGGGTGTCGTCACGCAAGCCTGGATGCGGCTGCAGGACCGGCCAAAATTCCGCGCTGGGGCGTCAATTCGTTTTACCGATGTTTTCGCCGCTGCGCGTGCCGTTGGCGCGCTGTCGCAATCGGGTCTGGATCCGACGAATTGCCGGCTGCTCGATCAAGACGAGGTCGCGTTCAACCATGTCGGCGATCGGAAATCGCCAACGCTGATCCTGGCTTTTGAATCGGCTGACCACGATGTGACGCCGTGGATGAGCCGCGCGCTGGAACTCGCGCGCGACCATGGCGGCACTCCCGACACTGGCGAAGAGCAGAGTGGCAGTTCCGACGCCGCCGCGGTTTGGCGCAATGCCTTCATCCGCATGCCGCTCTGGCGCGATTCCATCATCGGCATGGGCATCATCATGGACACGTTCGAGACGGCGATCACCTGGGACAAATTCGAGGATTTTTACAAGCAGGTGAAGCACGAGGCCGCCGCTGCAATTCGCAAGGCGACGGGCCGGAGCGCCACGGTCTCCTGCCGCTTCACGCATGTATATCCCGATGGTCCGGCGCCCTACTTCACTTATGCGGTCCTCGGCTCGGACTCGGGCGATCTGAAAAATGCGCTGGCGCGTTGGGTCGAGATCAAGCGCGCCTGCAACGACATTGTCACGCGGCTCGGCGGCACGATCACGCATCATCATGCGGTCGGGCGCGATCATCGCGACGGCTACGAGCGCGAAACGCCGGACCTGTTCCGCGCCGCGCTCGCCGCGGCGAAACGGCGGCTCGACCCCTCGGGAATCCTGAATCCGGGTGTGCTTATCGATCCCGTCGGCCGCCAGATTGGCCAGACCGGCGCTCTTGCCGGATAGCGCCGGCGGGCCGTCGGCGAGTGCATATCACAGCATCAGGGTGCCGGCGGTGGCACACCAGGCGAATTTGTGACCGAAAAGCCTCATCGACCCAATTTGTCTCGGGAGCCCCTCCGGCCAGGCCTACGGCATGGTACTTTCCGCTGGTGACTCGCACGAGGGGTGGAGACGGATGCGAAGCGTTGTTCGATTGATTTCTGCAGGAGTTCTTTCTGCCTTCGCCATCGGCACCGTCTCGGCGGCCGATCTCCCCAGGCGTGCTCCGCCTCCGCCGCCGCCTGTGGTGGTCGCGCCGTATACCTGGACCGGCTGCCATGTCGGCATTCATGGCGGCTTCGCCTATGACGATTATCACTTCGCCACTCTCTTGGTCTCCCCAACGGGTGACTCGTTCTCCGGCCGCTCGAAGGTCTACACGAGCGGCCCACTCGGCGGCGGCGACATCGGCTGCGATTACCGCCTTCCCTGGAACATCGTCGTCGGCGTTGCGGCCGATGCCGACGCGGCGGCCATCCATGGTTCGATCTCCGCGACTGGACCGCTGGCCGGAGCCGTCGGCGGCATTGGCGGCCTCACCACGACGACTCGGGTCAATGCCCTTGGCACGCTGCGGATCCGCGTCGGCTATGCTTTCGATCACTTCCTCTTCACCGACAATGTCCTGATCTATCTCACCGGCGGCGCCGCCTACGGGTCGATCCGCGACACGTTCACCGGCTTTGCCGGACCGGCATTCGGCACCTGGACGAGCTCGCGCCACCCGTTCGGCCTCGGTAAGGAGCCCGGCGCAGTCGGCATCGGCATCGAGAAGATGATCACGCCGAACCTCTCGCTCGATGTTCAGTACCGCTATCAATTTATGGGCGCGGCGACGCCCCTCGTTCCGCTGTTCCCGGCAGGTCAGGCACGTTTCGGCACGCGCTCGATGTATCACCTGGCGCGCGTCGGCCTGAACTATCACTTCAACTGGTTCGGACCTGCCCCGGTCGTCGCGCGCTACTGACCCGGCGGATTCACCGCATCTCAATGCCTCTGCCACATCCTCACGGATTAGATCCGTGGGGGAGAGGTGGCTTCGATCGTTCCGGTCGCGTTTGACGATTGCGTCGGCTGGCTTCACGCGGTGCCAGGCGGGCGGGGTGTCGTCCTTTGCAGCGCCTTCGGCTACGAGGAACTTTGTAGCCGGCGAACGATGCACGACCTCGCCTGCTCGATCGCCGGGGCCGGGCTGCCGGTTCTGCGCTTCGATTATCACGGCACGGCCGATTCCGCGGGCAACGGCGAAGATCCCGACCGGGTTACGACCTGGATAGCCAATATTGGGGCGGCGATCGATCTCCTGCGCCGCGAGACCGGCGTCAGCGAAGTCGCGCTTGTCGGGTGCGACTCGGCGCGCTGCTCGCGGCATGCGCGGCCGCCTCGCGCCGCGATGTTTCGGGTCCTGCCCTTTTGGCCGCGCCGAATTCCGGGAAAACCTATGTGCGCGAGCTGCAAGCGCTCGCGCATTTACTCGTCGCGCCGGATGCGCGTGCGTCCTCGTTTGATGGGTTGGAGATCGCCGGCTTTCGCGTGGCGCGCCAAACCCTTCACGATCTTGCGGGACTCGATTGGCCGCAGACGCCGCTCTCTACCGCGCCGCGCGTGCTGCTCATGCACCCGGACAATTCGTCTCCAAAGCCGCTCGCGAAGAAACTCAACGCGTTCGAAGCGATAGAGGAGGCTCCGTTCGAAGCCTATGCACGGATGATGTGCGATCCGACGGCGTCGGTCGTGCCGAGCGAAGCGGTTGCGTTCCTGACGAATTGGCTCGCCACAGGCGCCCCCAGCGGGGCCGTAAAGCCAATTGCCGAGCGCAAATCCGTCATTGTGGGCGATACCTACGTCGCGGCAGCTGCGATATTCGGCGATGCAGGCCTGCTCACCGAAATTTTTTGCCGCGCCCTCACCGGACATCAACCGCGCAAGGCGGTCGTCTTCGTCAATGCCGGCGCGATCTATCATGCCGGCTGGGCGCGCATGCATGTCGAAATGGCGCGTGAATTGGCGCGCTCGGGGATCGCGTCCTTGCGTTTCGATCTTGCCGGGATCGGCGAGTCTCGCAGCGGAAACCGGCGCGCCCTTACTCTAAGGCGCGCTCAGCGATGATATCGCCGCCGCAATCGACTGGCTGGAGAAGCGCGGTATTCGCGATTTGACCGTGTTCGGCAGCTGCAGCGGCGCCTATCAGGCCTTCCATGCCGCAATATCCGACCGTCGCATCAAACGCATTGCGCTCGTAAACCAGCTCTGCTTCGTTTGGGGGCCGGCCTACGCCGTGCAGCTGGAGACGTGGCGGCGCACCAAAGCCGCCGACGTCGCGGCGCGCAATAATGCGCGGAATGATGCGATCGCCGCCTTGAGCGCGCGCGGATTGATGGCGCGCCTCATGCCGCGGGCAAAGCAGCTCACCAAGGCAGCGCTGTCCCGCGCAACCGACCTTTTCGTCCGCGGCAAGATGCTTTGGAGCGGCCAGAATTTGGTCGAGCGCTGGTTCGCCGAATTATCCCGGCGCGGCACGCGCGTGCTGCTCGTCTATTCCGACAACGATCCAGGTTTGGCGGAGCTCGAACGCTACATGGGGCCGGAAGGACAACGCGCGACGGCAATGCCCGGCGTGACAAAGCGCCTGATCGAAGGCGCCGACCATACGTTCACCCCGAGCGAGGCGCGCCGGCGATTGCGCGAGACGCTGCACGCGTTCCTGATGGAAGGCGCTCCCGCGCAAGTCTCTCGATGATTTCTGCCGCTTTGTCGCTGGGGTTTCCGCTGCCAATATCCATCAGCGACGTTAATTCCTGAAACGCCGCGAGCTGCGCGTCGCGCGCGCCGCCGCCGGCAAGCAGCCGCTGCAGCGTCTCAGCGAGATTTCCCGGCGAGCAGTCGCCCTGCACGAATTCCGGCACGGCATGACGACCGAGGATCAGATTGGGCAGCGCGATCTTGTCGGTGCTGAGCATCAATCGCGCGATGACTTCCTCGATCCGCGACACACGATAGGCGACGACCATGGGCACGCCGGCAAGCGCCAGCTCCAATGTCGCGGTGCCGGAGGCGACCAGCGCGCCGCGGGCCCGGCGCATCGCTGCGTATCTTTCGTCGCGCGTTGGGACGATGCGCGGCTGTAACCGCCATTTCCCCGCCTCAGCGCGCATCAGAGATTCGAGCGCCGGCAATGTCGGAAGCACGATCTCGATCGGCTCACGCAATCGCGCAATTCCGGCACCAAAGACCGGCATGAGCCGCCGGATTTCGGCTTCACGCGAGCCCGGCATGACGATGAGCGTTGCTGGCGAAACGTCGCGTATCCGCTGCTCCTCCGCATTCGGCTGCAGCACGGCAATGTCATCGACGAGCGGATGGCCGACATACGTGCAGTCCGGGCCGCCGAGCCGCGCGTGCGCCGCAGGCTCGAAGGGCAGCAGCGCCAGCACGTGGTCGACATAGGAGCGCATCTGCCGCGCGCGAGCCGGTCGCCACGCCCAAACGCTCGGGCTCACGTAATCGACGATCGGCAGATCCGGATGCGCGCGCCGCACGCGCCGCGCCACGCGATGCGTGAAATCCGGGCTGTCGATGATCACGAGGATGTCGGCCTCCGCCGCGACCGCCGCATCGGCGACCTTGCGGATTGTCGCCAGCAATTGCGGCAGCCGCCGCAGCACCGGCATGATGCCCATAACCGAAATATCGCTTAGCGGAAGCAGGCTCGCGAGCCCCTGCGCTTGCATCGCCGGACCGCCGATTCCGGCAAAGCGCACGCGCCCTGCCCGCTTCGTCAACGCGCGCATGAGCCCGGCTCCAAGCAGGTCGCCTGATGGTTCGCCGGCGATCAGAAACACGCTCAGCTCTTCGTCACGCGAGGAACGCAACGCCTGCTTTGCGAATATCGGCGCGTTCATTCCGATATCTCCGCGCCAGCGCGCGGCAGGCAGAAGCTGCGATCGACACCCTCCACGATGAAGCGCGCGAGCTCCTGCACCTCCGCGCTGTCAAACTTGCGCGCCATCTCGTCGGCGCGCTCGCGCAGCGTGCCGCCCGGCGCAAACAGCGCGTGATAGGCGGCGCGCAAAGCCTCGATCGACTCGCGCGAAAAGCCGCGCCGGCGCAGTCCAACCAAATTCAATCCAGTGAGTCGTGCGCGATTGCCGAGCGCAAAGCCGAACGGAATGAGATCGTCTTCGAGACCCGACAGGCCGCCAAGAAAGGCATGCGCGCCGACGCGTACGAATTGCTGCACGGCCGCCCCCCCGCCGAGAATGGCGTGATCTCCGATCGTCACATGCCCGGCGAGCATCACGTTGTTCGCGAGCAGCACACCCTCGCCGAGCCGGCAATCATGCGCGACATGCGCCTGTGCGAGCAGCGTGCAGCGCTCGCCGATATTCGTCGCCATCCGTCCGCCCGCTGTGCCCGGGTTGATCGTCACGCCTTCGCGAATGACGCAATCGGCGGCGATCTCGAGCGTCGAGGGCTCGCCCGCATATTTCTTATCCTGCGGCGCCTGCCCGATAGACGCGAAGGGAAACACGCGCGTGCGCGCCCCTATTGTCGTGCGCCCGACGACAACCACATGCGAGATGAGCTCGACGCCGGCGTGCAGGACAACGTCGCATCCGACCTGGCAATACGGGCCTATCTTCACATCCGCATCGAGCGCGGCGCCGCTCTCCACCAAGGCGAGCGGATGCACGAATGCCGCGGGTGCTTGCTGCTTCACATCGCGCGCGGCGCCGTTCAGGGCGCGGCCTTTCCCGCTGCCAGCGAGGCGCCGATCTCGGCTTCGCAGACGAGCGCGCCGTCGACCTTCGCTTTACCTTCGAACCACCACATGCTGCGCTTCTGATTGAGCTTGCGCATGTGAAATTCGACGCGATCTCCGGGCAAGACCGGTTTGCGGAACTTGGCTTTGTCGATCGTCATGAAATAGACGAGCGGCGGCGGCGCGTCGCTCATCCGCGCGCGGATGCAGATCGCGCCTGCGGTTTGCGCCATTCCCTCGATGAGCAGCACACCGGGCATGACCGGTTGCTCCGGGAAATGACCCTGGAAATGCGGCTCGTTCATCGTCACGTTCTTGATCCCGATGCAGGATTGATCGCCGTTTATCTCAATGATCTTATCGACGAGCAGAAACGGATAGCGGTGCGGCAGCGATTTCAAGATCTGCAGAATGTCCATCGCCTCGAGGCTCGCCGGCGCGTCCAACATATGCTCGTCTCCCGGGCTCAATCCGCCAGCTCGCGTTCGCGCTTCATCCGCCGCACGGTTCGCTTGTTTTTCCGGTCGCCGCGAGCAAGCGCCAGCGTATCGCGCAGATAAGCGCGGATCGGCCGCGCCGGCGTTCCCGCCATACGCGCCCGTTCGGCTACATCGCGCACGATTCCCGATTGCGCCGCGATCTCGGCGCCGGCGCCGATATGAAGATGCCCTGCAATACCGACCTGTCCGCCAAGCAGGACGAAATCGCCAAGCGAGGTCGAGCCGGAAATCCCGGTCTGCGCGACGACGATGCAATGGCGCCCTATCGTCACGTTGTGGCCGATCTGAACAAGATTATCGATTTTGGTGCCCTCGCCGATGACGGTGTCGACGAGCGCGCCGCGATCGATCGTCGTATTGGCGCCGATCTCGACATCGTCCTGGATGATGACCCGGCCGATCTGCGGCACTTTTGCATGCGACTTCTCGCCCGGTACAAAGCCGAACCCGTCCTGCCCAACCTTCACGCCGGCATGCAGGATGACGCGGTCGCCGATCAGCGCATATTGCACCGACGCATGAGGGCCGATCGAGCAATTGCGGCCAATGCGCACGTCGGGCCCGACCACCGCATTGGGTCCGATCCTGGTACCGGTGCCGATCTCGGCGCGCGGACCGATGACCGCGCCGGGATCGATCACCACGCCATCTTCGATGCGTGCGTCGGCATGGACATTGGCACCCGGCGATATGCCCTTGGCTCCAAACATCGATTCCGGATGCATCGCGGCAGGAAAAAGCGCGGCGAGAACGATGGCCACCGCGCGTTGCGGATCGTCGGTTTGAAGCGCGATCGTCGCTGACGGCACCAGAGCCGCATGGCGCGGCCGCACGAAGCAAGCCGACGCGCGCGTCGCCGCCAGCGCATCTTTGTGCCGGGGATGGGCAAAGAAGGAGAGGTCTCCCGGCCGCGCCTCCTCCAGCGGCACAACCCGCCGGATGCGCAGCGCCGCATCCGCTTCCGCCGGCGCGCGCGCGCCGGTGAGCGCAATGATATCGGCGAGCGACAGCTGCCGCGCCGTGCGGAAGAAGGTCGGTTCACTCATCAGGGGCGGGGCGGCGCTGGCTCATGCATGAGGCCGCCTTAGCAACCCCTTGGGATAAAAGCCATCGGCAAAGAAAAAGCCGGCGACCGGGCTTCCCGCCCTCGTCGCCGGCTCCGTGTTAAGCTTTACCCGATCAGAAGTTCGAGCCACCCGAGAAGCGGAAGCGCTGGGTCACGTCATTGTGCGCCTTCGAAGTGATGACGGCATAGTCGAAGCGAATCGGACCAAGCGGCGATTGCCAGAGGATCGATGCGCCGACCGACGAGCGAATCTTCTTTTCGTCGTCGACGATGATACAGCTGCCCTGTCCGAAAGTCGGCGGCGTATAGGGCAGGACGCAGGGAAGACCGGCAATGCCGAAGACCTGCTGGCTGAAATTGGTGCGGCCGCGATAGTCGAACAACGTGCCGGCGTCGGCGAACACTGCACCCTTCAGTCCAAGTTCACGCGGCAGGCCCCAGATTGGGAACTGCGCTTCGAGCGAGCCGCCGAGATATTTGGTGCCACCGATTGCGTTGCCCTTGGTGTTGGTGAAGTCGGAAATGTCGCGCGGACCGATGCCGTTCGGCGCAAAGCCGCGCACGAGACTGGGTCCAAGATTGAAGTTGTCGGTGACGCGCAGCTGATACCCGCCGATCGCCTGCATCATGCCGCCCTGCAGGCGCGCGATGCCGATAATGTCATCCCAGTAGAGGTCGTGATAGTAGCGAACGTCGCCGGTCGTGCGGATGAAGCGCGCCTGACCGCCGAGGCCGGCGACGTCCTGCTTCAATTCGGCATAAATGCCGCTTGTCGGCTCCTTGATCCTGTCAAGGCTGTTGTATGACAGGGTGTAGCCGGCGAGCGATGTCAGCGTCGAGCCCTGCGCTTCCTTGATCGCGAGCGAAGCCTCTCCGTTCGACAAACAGTTGTAGAAGATGCTCGGTGTGATACCAAGAAGTGCGTATGCGTTGAATCCCGGCGTCGTCCCGAAGATCGGATTCGTACAATCGTTGTACGGATACTTGGTATTGTTCGGGACCGAGACATATTGGTTATAGATAGAATAACGCGGCGAGAACGAGATTTCGTCGGTGACCGGCAGACCCAAGCGCAGCGTGCTGCCGATGATGGTGTTTCTGTAGTAGGAGTAGCGGGACACATCCGACTGCTTCGCAAACACGTCGAAGCCGGCCGCGATCGGCTGGTCGAAGATATAGGGCTCGGTAAAGCTGAATTCCGCGCCGCGGGAATGCTGGCCGACGGTCGCCGAAGCGCGCAAGAACTGGCCGCGGCCCATGAAGTTCGATTCGCTGACCGAAACTTCGGCGAGGAAGCCGTCCGTCGTCGAGTAACCGCCGGAGACCGAGAACGAGCCGGTCGGTTGGTCCTCGACATCGACGATGATGATGACGCGGTCGGGCTGCGAACCCGGCTGGTTGGTGATGCGCACCTTCTTGAAGTAGCCGAGGCTGTTCAGACGCCGCTCGGCGCGATCTATCAGCACGCGATTGTAGGCGTCGCCCTCGCCGATCTCGAATTCGCGGCGGATGACGAAATCGCGCGTGCGCGTGTTGCCGCGAACTTCGATGCGCTCGATGTAGACGCGCGGACCCTCGTCGACGACGAAGGCGATGCGCACCGTGTGGGTGGCCGCATCGCGCTCGCCGCGCGGGCGCACTTGCGAGAATACGTAGCCGCTTTTTGAGACTTCCTTGGTCAGCCGCTCGACGGTCTTTTCGACGGCGTCACCGTTGTAGATGTCGCCGGCCGAAATCGAGATGAGCGGCCGCAGCACTTCGGAGGGAATGTCGGCGATGTGCGAATCGACCCCTATCTCCGCGACGCGGTATTGCGGGCCCTCTTCGATCGCGATGGTGATGATGTAGCCCTGCTGCACCGGATCATAGGTCGCATCGGAATTGACGATACGGAAATCCGCGTAGCCGTTCTTCAGATAAAAGCGCCGGATCAGCTCGAGATCGGCGGCGATCTTGTCGGGATCGTAAACGTCGCTGGTCTTGAAGAACGACAGAAGGTTCATTTCCGTCGTCTGCATGAGACCGCGCAGCCGATAGCTGGAATAGACCTCGTTACCCACAAACCTGATTTCCTTGACGCCGGTTTTGCCGCCTTCGTCGATCGTGAAGACGACGTCGATGCGGCCGTTCGGCAAATCGACGATGCGGTATTTGACGCTCGCCGCGGCGCGTCCCGAACGGCGGTAGATTTCCAGGATGCGCTGCACGTCGGCATCGACGATTGCGGGGTCGAACGGCCCGCGCGAATGGGTCTGGATCTCGGCTTGCAGGCTTTCGGTCTTGACCTTGCTGTTGCCCTCGAATGCGACGCGGTTGATGACGTTGTTTTCCGCCACGTCGACGACGATCGTGCCGCCTTCGCGGCGGGCGCGGACGCTCGAGAAGAGACCAGTCTTGCGCAGTTCCTCGGCGCCCTTATTGACGTCGGTCTCGGTGAAGTAGGAGCGAACCGTATCGGTATCGACGCGGCGATTGCCGTGCACCACGACGTTCTGGGCAAAAGCCACCGAAACGGAGCCCGCAAGTCCTGCGGCGACTACCACCGCGAGGGCGAGCCGGTTCAGAAAGCCTCTGATCATCAAAACCGATCCCCATCCAGGTGCGGCGTTTTTGCCGCGCACGGGTACTTGAGACCCGCGTCTTCATTGTACTGGGTGCGCGTCAAACGAGGTTAGCGCCGAGCGTCACCTGTCCAGTTTTTGCTTCTACAGGGTTTACCAATTGCTGCAATCGCTCAGCTGGGATGGGGGCGGCATTTTTGCCGCGCGTGGCCGGTAAGTCACGCTTTGCCCGAGCTTTTTCAACGTGATGTCGTATTCCCGCCGGGTTCTGACCGCGGCTTGTCCTTGATCGCGCTGAGCGCCTATCGAGACATGCGACTAAGGGCCAAAAAGGCGCTTGCTCAGCCCCATTTCATCAGCTGACGGGTAATGCGGGCAATGTCGTTGTAGGTGGCGAAAATCATCAGCCCACAAACGATCGCAAGCCCCAGGCGGAATCCATATTCCTGTGCCCGCTCGTTCAAGGCGCGGCCGCGCAGCGCCTCGATGGCGTAGAACATCAGGTGCCCGCCATCGAGGAGCGGGATCGGGAAAAGGTTAAGCAGACCGATCGAGATTGACAGAATCGCCGCAAGATTCAGCACCGGGGCGAAGCCGAGTTTGGCCATTTCACCAGCGACTTGGGCGGTCCCGATCACCCCCGACAATTGATCCGGCGATTCGCGGCCGACGAACAGCCCGCCGACATAGGTCATCGTCCGCTCGATGACGTACCAGGTCTCCTGGCCGGCGAGCTTGATGGAAGCCGCAAACCCGTAATGCTCGGTTCGCCAATCCTCATGGTGCGAGCCCGCCTCGACGCCAAGCAGGCCGATGCGGGTCTTGCCGAGCGGCGTCGAGAGCTCCTTCAGCCGCGGGGTGGCCTCGAGCGTGGTCGCCACCCCCTGTCGGTTGACGAGGAAGGTCAGCGGCGTGTCGGCCGAGGCCGAGACGATCCGCTGCATGTCGGCGAAATTGTCGATCGTGCGGCCGTCGATGGCGAGCACGATATCGCCGGGCTGGAAGCCGGCGGCTGCCGCGGCGCCGCCTGGCGTCACCGCATCGACTCGCGGCAACAGGACCGGCCGGCCGAAAGTGAAGAACAAGAAGGTGAAGATAACGACGGCGAGGATGAAATTGGCGATCGGCCCCGCCGCTACCACCGCCGTCCTTTTCCACACCGGCTGGCCGAAGAAGGTGATCGCCCGCTCGGCCGCGCTCATCCGCGGCAGGTCATCGGAGGGCGTGCCGCTGACCGCGTTGGCATCGCCATGGAATTTCACATAGCCGCCAAGCGGTAGCGCGGCGATGCGCCAGCGCGTCCCCTTGCGGTCGGTGAAGGCGCAGAGTTCCGGACCGAATCCCAGCGAGAAGGCGTCGACCTTCACGCCGCACCAGCGGCCGACCAGGAAGTGCCCGAGTTCGTGGAAGAAGACGACGACCGTGAGAACGAAGAGGAACGGAACGATGTAAATCAACAACGTGCCGAGCGGGCCGAAAGCGGACATCAAGCCTCCATACGGGCCGGAAAGCGGGCAGCGCGCCGCTATTGACCACCAGTGCGGTCCGCCGACCGCATGGTTACTGGAGGGTTACCATGCCCGGCCGACTTGTCCGGGCCAAGAGGCTCCGAGACCTTTCTCTGACAATATGGTCAACGGAAAGCGCCTCGCCAACGCTCTGCGGCTCTTTGGCCGTGCCGTCGGCGAGCGCAGCTTCGCAGGCTGCCGCGACCAAGCGCGCGATGTCGCCGAAACCGATGCGCCGGTCGAGGAAAGCTTCGACGGCGATCTCGTTGGCGGCGTTGAGCACCGTCGGCAGACCGCCGCCGCTCTTCAGAGCGTCCATGGCCACCCGCAGCGCAGGGAAACGCGCGAAGTCGGGACGCTCGAAGGTCAGGGTGCCGATCGCAGCCAGATCCAGCCGTCGCGTCTGGGTCGACAGGCGCACCGGGAAGCCGAGGCAATGAGCGATCGGCACTTTCATGTCGGGCACGGCAAGCCCCGCGGTGACGGAGCCGTCCGCGAAGGAGACGAGGCCATGCACGATCGATTGGGCATGGATGAGCACATCGAGCCGATCGGCAGCGATGCCAAAAATGTGATGAGCTTCAATAAGTTCCAGGCCTTTGTTCATCAAGGTTGCTGAGTCGATCGTCACCTTGCGGCCCATAGACCAATTCGGGTGCGCCAGCGCCTGCTCAGGGGTCGCGGCGGCAATCGCCTCGGCGCCCCAGGTGCGGAATGGGCCGCCCGAAGCAGTCAGCGTCATCCGCTCGACCCGCTCGATCGGCTCGCCACCGAGAGCCTGAAAAATCGCGTTGTGCTCGCTGTCGACCGGCAAGAGGCGCGCGCCCACTTCGGCGGCAGTGCGCATGAAGGGGGCGCCGGCGCAAACGAGGCACTCCTTGTTGGCGAGCGCGATCGTGCGCCCGGAGGAAAGCGCCGCATGCGTCGGCTCGACGCCGGCGGCGCCGGCGATGGCGCCCAGCACGAGGTCAGCAGGCCGGCGCGCTGCCTCGATAATCGCGTCCGTCCCGGCTGCGACTTCGATGCCGGACCCGGAGAGCTCGGATTTGAGATCGGCATACATCCCGGGCTCGCAGATCGCGGCGAAGCGCGCCGAGAGGCGCCTCGCAACGGTGGCCAATCCCTTCACGTCGCGGCAGGCGGCGACGGCTTCCACGTGAAACGTACCGGGAGCCGCCTCGAGCACATCGGCGGCCGAGCGGCCAATCGATCCGGTCGCGCCGAGGATCACGAGGCTGCGTGGTTCCACAGCCGGCCGGCGGGCGCTCGCCTGAGCTTGCATCAGCATATGTCCGCCTACCAGCTGAAAAGACCTGCGGCAATGAAGGGATAGTGCCGTAGCGCGCCGATGAACGTGGCGCAAACGCAGGCTGCGGTAAATCCGTCGAGCCGATCCATGACTCCGCCGTGACCAGGAATCAGCGCACCCGAATCCTTCACGCCAAATCGTCGTTTCAGGGCGGATTCGGCGAGGTCGCCGACTTGCGACACCGCGGCTAGGAGCAACCCGAGAAGCAACAGCGGCAGGCTTGGCGCGCCACCGATGGCGATCAAAGCGACGGCGAGGCCGACAAGCCCGCCGCAGACGATCCCGACGATCGTGCCGGACCAGGTTTTACCGGCCGACACACGCGGCCAAAGCTTTGGACCGCCGATCAGGCGTCCGCAGACATAGGCCATGACATCCGTGCCCCAGACGATCGCGAACAGCCAGGCCACCGCGACGAGACCGAAGCCATCCGAGAAGCGCAGAGCGATAATCGCTGCGACTAGCGCACCGGCATAGAGCACCCCTGCCGCGGCCATTAAGCGATGACGGTGCTCGGCCACGAGTCCGACGAGCAGTGCTGCCAGGAGCAGCACAAGCCCGGCGATCTCAAGCGCGATGTAGGAAGCAAAAGCCGCTGCGATCGCGGTGCCGACCGCACCGACAAGAAATCGCGGGCGCTGCCCTGCAGTTCCGATCAACGCCTGCCATTCCCACAGAATCGCAAGGGCGGCGGCGAGCCAAAACAGCGCGAACGTGACGCCCCCGACCCACAGCACGGCGATCGCGACAACGCCCAGGACGAGAGACGAAACAATCCGCGGCCCGAGGTCAGCGAATGTGCGGCGCTCACCCCGCACATCGGCAGTCATGAGCCGGTTTTAGCAGCTAACGGAGTCGCGACGCCGCCGAAGCGCCGCTCGCGATGCGCGTATTCGGCAAGCGCGCCGGCAAGAGCAGCGCGATCGAAATCCGGCCAGTAGAGCGGCAGGAATACGAGCTCCGCGTAAGCCGCCTGCCACATTAGGAAATTAGAAAGCCGGCGCTCACCGGATGTACGTATAATCAAATCGGGATCGGGGATGCCCGCCGTGTCGAGATGATTGGCAAGCGTCGTGGGCGTGACGTCATCTAGCGCAATCCGCCCGGCGGCAACCTTCTCCGCAAGCAGCCGCGCCGCCTGCGCGATCTCCTGCCGGCTTCCATAATTGAACGCGATGACGAGCATCAGGCCCGTGTTGTGTCGTGTGAGGTCTTCGGCTTCGCGCAGCAGCGCGCCGATATCTTTGTCGAGATTGTCTCGTAGACCGATCACCCGAACGCGAACGTTGTGGCTGTGCAGCTCGGCGAGATCGTTGCGAATGAAGCGCTTCAATAGCGCCATCAAATCGGAGACTTCCTGCGGCGGCCGACTCCAGTTTTCGGTCGAGAACGAGTAGAGCGTCAGATAGCGAATGCCGAAATCGGGCGCCGCACGCACGGCCTGACGCAAGGCTTCGACCCCACGCCGATGACCTTCAAGCCGAGGCAAGCCGCGCTGCGCTG
The DNA here is from genome assembly GCA_036265935.1 of Beijerinckiaceae bacterium. Lineage (GTDB taxonomy): Bacteria > Pseudomonadota > Alphaproteobacteria > Rhizobiales > Beijerinckiaceae > JAFASC01. The sequence goes on along the minus strand of DATAOB010000111.1, from coordinate 33,438 downwards.
CCCAGCGGCCATTGCCATCCATGATAATACCGACATGCACCGGGCCAGCCTCATCGCCGCGCGGGAATGCCAGGAGTTGATCCTCGTTCATCGCTCGTAGCCGATCATGAGAGCGCGTTCTGACGCAATGTGACACAAACGACGAAACTAAACCTGCATAATTTCCATTTCTTTGACGACGAGTGCCTGGTCGATCTCGCCGACCGCTTTGTCGGTCACCTTCTGCACCTCCGTCTCGTGGCGCTTTTCGTCGTCCTCGCTGATCGCCTTCTCCTTCATCATCTTCTTCAGGTGATCGAGCCCGTCGCGGCGCACGTGCCGGACGGCGATGCGCGCTTCTTCCGCGTATTTGTGGGCGACTTTCACGAGCTCCTTCCGCCGCTGCTCGTTGAGCTCGGGGATGCGGATGCGCAGTGTCTGGCCTTCGGTATTCGGCGACAGGCCTAGATTGGAGTCGCGGATCGCCTTCTCCACCGCTCCCACCATCGAGCGGTCCCACACCTGAATCGAGATCATCCGCGGCTCCGGGATGCTGATGCTGGCGACTTGGTTGAGCGGCATCGACTGTCCGTAGGCGTCGACATGGATCGGCTCGACTAGGCTTGCCGACGCCCGCCCAGTGCGCAATCCGCCAAGCTCGTGCTTGAGCGTGGCAATCGCTCCCTGCATGCGGCGCTGGAGTTCGGATAAATCGAATGCGGCAATAGCCATGGACGGGCCCTTTGACTCAGGCGGGGACGCGATGTGGACGCGAGATTCGTGCGATATAGGGAATCCGGTGTGCCGATGCACGTGAACGGGCTCGCAAAGCTGTGCGTCCCGCCGCCACGCGCAACTCAGCTTGGCCAGACATAGGTCGCGTGGCCCTTTCCTTCGAGCGCGGCGCGGATGGCACCCTCTTCCCGAATGGAAAACACGATGATTGGAATACGGTTCTCGCGCGCCAGCGCGAACGCAGCCGTATCCATGACCGCCAATTCCTTCGCGATCGCCTCGTCGTGCGTGAGATCCGTGTAGCGGGTGGCTTTCGCGTCGCGTTTGGGGTCGGCGGTATAGACGCCGTCGACATTCGTCGCTTTCATCACCGCGTTGGCCGAGAGCTCGGCCGCCCGCAAAGCTGCGCCGGTATCGGTCGTGAAGAATGGATTGCCGGTGCCGCCGGCGAGCACGACGATCCGGCCTTTGGCGAGATGGTGCAGCGCCGCCTGACGCGAAAAGGGCTGGCAGAGCGCCGGCATCGCGATGGCGGAGAGTGCGCGGGCCGGTGACTTCGCCTCTTCGAGCGCGGCCTCTAACGCGAGCGCGTTCATGACCGTCGCCAGCATGCCGATCGAGTCGGCACGGGCACGCTCGATGCCGGTCTCTGCCGCCTGGAGACCGCGAAAGAAATTTCCGCCCCCAACCACAACACCAATTTCAATGCCGAGCGAGGCGGCGCTCGCGATGTCGCTGGCGATGCGGGCGACCGTCGGCGCATGCAGGCCGAACCCGCCCTCGCCGCCGGTCAGCGCTTCGCCGGATAGCTTTATGATGACGCGTTTCCAATCCGGCTTTCCCTTGGAAACGCTCATCGCCGCCTGCCCTCGCGAAATTTCGGATTGTTTTAGCCCTGTTCCTCGGCCGTCTTGTCGACGCCTTCGCCGAGCGCGAACCGGACAAAGCCCACAAGCTTGATGGCGGCTCCCGCCGCACCTTCCTGCTCCTTCACCGCCTGGCCGATCGACTTGCCGTCATGCTCGGCATGGATCGAGACCTGATCGGTCAGGCAGACCTCCTTGTAGTAGGTCTTCAGGCCCGACTCGACGATCTTGTCGAGCACATGCGCCGGCTTGCCGGCGTTCTTGTCGCGCAGGACTGCGCGCTCGCGCTCCGGCGTCGCGGGATCGAGCGCGGACGATTCCAGCGCCAGCGGCGATGCCGCCGCGACATGCATCGCGATCTGGCGGGCGAGCGGCGCGAGCACGGCTTGATCGCCTTTCGATTCCAGCCCGACGATCACGCCGATCTTGCCGAGCCCCTCCGACACCGGCGCATGCACATATTGGCCGATCACGCCGGATGAGACCGACAGTTTTGCCGCACGACGCAGCGTCGTGTTTTCTCCGATTGTCGCGATCGCGTTCGAGATCGCCTCACCGACCGTGCCTCCGCCGGGATAAGACTCAGCCTTGAGCGACTCGACATCGGCAACGCCCTTCTCCGCCGCAACGGTGACGATCGAGCGCACGAGCTTTTGGAAATCTTCGTTGCGCGCGACGAAATCGGTCTCGCAATTGACCTCGATGACGACGCCCTCATGGCCTCGGACCGCGACAGCGACGAGACCCTCGGCGGCGACGCGGCCGGATTTCTTCGCGGCTTTCGACAAACCTTTCTTGCGCAACCAGTCGACGGCGGCTTCGATGTCGCCCGCGACTTCGGTCAGCGCGTTCTTGCAATCCATCATGCCGGCGCCGGTCTTCTCGCGAAGATCCTTGACGAGGCTGGCGGAAATAGCGGCCATTTGCTTTTGGTCCTTCTCTGCCCGTTCGCATTTGAATTCATGCAAACTAACGGGCACGATTTGAGCTGGAAACGGCAAGCAATTGCTGCCGTCGGATGGCTTATTACGCGGCGAGCAGTGCGCGCGCCTGATTGACCCAGCCCTCGCGGTCGATGCGGCCGTTCAGCTTCAGGTCGCGATCGATCGTCTTCACGTCGTCCGGATTCATCGCGGCGAGCTGCCAATAATGATAGATACCGGCGTCGTTGAGCTTCTTTTCAAGCTGCGGCCCGACACCCGACAGCTTGACGAGATCGTCCGGTGCGCCGCGCGGTGCGGAGAGAAGCTCGAATTTCTCGGCGGGAGCTTCATACTGCGTCTCGCCCGCCGCTTCGGCCGGAGCCTCGGCAGGCGCTTCCGCCTCGAGCACCCTGCCCTTGTGCGGCAATTCCTCGGCCGGCGGCGTTTCCTCGGCGCCGACGTCGACGCCAAGTGCGCCCTGGCTGCGACCGATGCCGTCGATCGCGGCGCGTGCGACGAGGTCGCAATAAAGCGCGATCGCGCGTCCAGCGTCGTCGTTGCCCGGCACCCCGTAAGTTATGCCGTCCGGATCGGAATTGGTATCGAGAATCGCGGCGATCGGGATGTGCAGGCGGTTCGCCTCCTTGATCGCCAGCTGCTCCTTGTTCGTGTCGATCACAAAAATCAGATCGGGCACGCCGCCCATATCCTTGATGCCGCCGAGCGCCTTTTCGAGCTTCTCGCGCTCGCGCGACAGCATCAGCCGCTCTTTCTTGGTGAGGCCGGAGGCGCCGGAGCTCAGCTGCTCGTCGAGCTTGCGCAGGCGCGAGATCGAAGCCGAGATCGTCTTCCAATTGGTCAGCATGCCGCCGAGCCAACGCGAATTGATATAATATTGCGCGCAGCGCTTGGCGGCGTCGGCAATCGCCTCCTGCGCCTGGCGCTTGGTGCCGACGAAGAGCACGCGGCCGCCCTTGGCGACGGTGTCCGAGACTGCCTTCAGCGCCTGGTGCAGGAGCGGCACCGTCTGTGCGAGATCGATGATGTGGATGTTGTTGCGCGTGCCGAAGATGTATTGCTCCATCTTCGGATTCCAGCGGTGCGATTGATGGCCGAAATGGGCGCCGGCCTCGAGGAGGCCACGCATGGTGAAATCGGGAAGTGCCATTAGGGTATCGTTCTCCGGTTGAGCCGCGGCGGACTTTTGGGCTGGTCAGGAGACCGGCCACCGGAGCGGGACCTTGAAGCAGGAACCGCAGCAATCCGCCTGTGGGATGGGCGAGCATATATGCGAGACGGCGGGGAAGCGCAAGCGAGGGTGAAGCTACCGCTCGCCCCTCGGCTTATGTATCAACCGACGACGGCGACCGCCTCGATTTCGATCAGCCATTCCGGCAAAGCGAGCGCACTGACACCGAGAAGCGTGCTTGCCGGCGGTTTGCCGCTCGGAAAAAAAGGCGCTCGCGCTTTGGCGATCACAGCGCGGTGCTCGGGCGCATAGTTCACTACGAAGGTCGTGATCTTCACCACGTCCGCGTAGCTGGCGCCGGCCGCGGCGAGCGCGAGGCCGACATTGCGCATCGCTTGCGTCGTCTGCGCGGCAAGGTCGCCTGCGCCGACGAGCGCGCCGTTCTCATCGATGGACACCTGACCCGAGACGTAGACCGTTCGTGTTCCCGAGGCGACGACGGCCTGCGAGAATGCCGGATTGTGGAAGAGCCCTTTCGGGTGAAGATGCTCAATGGTGCTCATGCCGGGAGAGCGTATGGGTCCTCGTATCGAAGTTCAACCAAATCTGAGCGATGCAGATCGCGCGTTGCTGCGGCTCGGCGACACGCTGCGCACTGCAGGCTATGAATTCACGCCGGTAACGCCTGCAACGCATGCGCGCGTGAATGCGCGAGAAGAAAACGCGCGGGCGAAAGACCTGCGCGACGTGTTCGGCTGGAGCCGGCCCTTTTCGGAAGATGTAATTCCCGCGGAAATCCTGGTGCTCATGCGAGAAGCGGGCATTCTCGTTGAAGAGAACGCGGTTCTGCGCAGCCGCGTTCGCGTGTCCTCTCTTGCAGGAGAGCTGTTCTTCCATTCCGCCTTTCCGACAAAAGACGCGGATGCGGTGTTTTTCGGCCCCGACACATACCGCTTTGCGCGCGCGATCAAAGCTGGCCTGAAGGAGCGAACCGCAGCCATCCGAAACGCCATCGATATCGGCTGCGGCGCCGGGCCGGGCGGTATCCTCGTCGCCAAGCACGCGCCGGAAGCGCGCGTGCTGATGACCGACATCAACGCAGCCGCGCTGCGACTCGCGCGCGTCAACGCGGCGCTCGCCGGCACGACGAACGCAATCCCGCTCCGCGCCGATATTCTCAATGGCGTCGACGGCACGTTCGACGTCATCGTGTCGAACCCGCCCTACCTCAACGACGCACTCGGGCGTGCCTATCGCCATGGCGGCGGCGCGTTCGGGGCCGCTCTGTCGCTGCGCATTCTCGAAGCCGCCCTGCCCCGCCTCGCGCCAGCGGGAACGCTGATCCTCTACACCGGCACCGCGATCATCGCCGGACGCGACCTTTTCCGCGAAGCCGCGTTGCCTGCATTGGCGGCCGGCGGCTTCGCTTGGACTTATGAAGAAGTCGATCCCGACGTCTTCGGCGAGGAACTTGAAACGCAAGCCTACCGCGCCGCCGACCGCATCGTCGCGGTCGTGTTGAACGTGAGGAAGAGGAACTAGCGTGCTGGATTTTATGGAAGATCGGATCCGCGCGGATGTCGCCGGCGATCTCGGCTTCAGCGAAGACGACCTGCAGCAGCGGCTCGCCATCTTCAACCGCCGCCGCCTCGTGCCCGGCCTGCCGAACCCGCATTGGCGCGACGAGATCAATGAAGACCGCGACTGGCTGCTTTTGGAAGGCGAATTCCTGGAGCGCGAGCGCCGCGCCGTCGCCCCGCGTGCCGCGCAAGCGCCGACCGATCCGGACGGCTTCGATACCTGGCTGACCGATCTGACCGCGACCGGTCCGGGCCAGGGCGACCCGCTCTTCCCCTGGCTCGAGCACACCGCATCGATGGATCAGATGAAATTGGTTCTGGCGCAGGAAGTCGCGGGCGAAGCCGGCTTCGAGGACCTGACCGCGCTGACACAGGTGAAAATGCCGGTCGGCCCAAAACTCGAACTGGCGCGCAATTACTGGGACGAGATGGGCCGCGGCAACGAGAAGGGCATGCACGGGCCGCTGTTGGAGACGCTGGCGCGCCGGCTTGGGCTGGAGCCGAAAGCGGAGACCACCGTCTGGGAATCGCTTGCGCTCGCCAACACGATGGCCGGCCTCGCCTGGAACCGGCGCTATGCCTACCACTCGATCGGCGCGCTCGGGATTATCGAGCAGACCGCGCCGGCGCGTGCCGCAGCGATTGGCCGGGGCTTGAAACGGCTCGGCGTGCCGACGGGCGACCGGCATTACTTCGATCTGCACGCGATTTTAGACATCAAGCATTCGGAAGCCTGGAACCGGGAAGCCATCCGGCCCCTGGTTGCCGCTAATCCTAACGTCGCGCACGCGATCGCCGAAGGGGCGCTGATGCGGCTCACCTGCGGCGCTCGCTGTTTCGAGCGCTATCGGCGCGAATTGGGCTGGCAGGTGGACGCGAGCGGCGCGCACACGATTGCGCCTCAGTAATCCACGTCGACGTCATTGCAAGGAACGTCAGCGACGAAGCAATCCAGCGGCAAACGCTGCACTCTTTGAAGCAGCGGCTCCTGGATTGCTTCGCTCCGCTCGCAATGACGCTAGCCACGTAAGAAGTTCACCACCGCCTCATTATAAGCCGCGGGCTTGATCACGTTCATCGTGTGCGTCGCGTCGGCAATCGTGACGCGCTGCGCGTTCGGAATGGCTGACGCGAGCGCTTCGTTGATCTGCCCAAACATCGGCGGGCTCAACCCGCCGAGCACGAGCAGCGTCGGTGCCTTGATCGCCTGCGCCGCCTCGCGCGTGAACGGCTCGCGCGTTTCGTGAATCTGCCCGAGCAGCGTCATCGCATTGTCGCGCGTGAATTGCTTGGCGATTTCGGGCGTGCGCTCCCACGCGCCCGGCCCGCTCACCGCATCGACAAAGATGTGCAAGCCACCATCGATATCGCCGGCGCGGATGCGCGCCCTCGGCTTGCGTCTGAAAGCTGCCGGGCTCGAAGCGCTTGTTGACCTCCGCCCCGTACGGCGACAGATCAGGATCGAGCGCGTCGCCCGGCTCCGACAGAACCAGCTTGCGCACGCTATCGGGATAATGCTGCGCAGCGAAAGGCGATGTGCCCGCCGCGCGAATGGCCGACGACATGCGCCGGCGCAATGTTCATGGCATCGATGAAAGCGACGACATCGCGCATGTGCTGCGCGCTGTTGAAGTCGTCGCCCTTCCCATCCCAGCGCTCGGGATAGTAATGCCGCAGGCTGATCGAAATCGTGCGGAAGGCGGCGGAAAAAGCCGACATCTGCAAGGTCCAATAGCGGTAATCGCAAAGCGAGCCGTGGACGAGCACCAGCGGCTCGCCCTGCCCGGCTTCGACATAAGCCATGTGTAACCGTTGACGTGGGTTCGCCTCTCATCAGACATGCTCGACCGCGACGATCCCGGGAATCGCTTTTATTGCGCCGGCGATTTGCGCCGAGACCGGAAAACGCCCGGGCAGCTTGATCTCGACCTCGCTTTTGTTCTCTTCGAGCATGACGATGAGCGAGACCTCGCCCTCGCCCCTGCCCTGCAGGCGCGCCTCGATCGATTGCAGCGGCTTGGTATCGCGCAGGAAAATCCGCAGCCCTTTCTGAATGCGCGCGGCCGCCTGCTCCAGCGGCTCGACGGCGTTGATGCGGACGCGGACGTCCTCGCCGTCGACGCTCGCCTGCACGGTGACGAGCACAGACGCACCTTTTTCGAGGAGATCGCGATATTGGTTCAGCGTCTCGTTGAACAGGATCGCTTCGTACTGGCCGGACTGATCGGACAGCATGATGATGCCGATCTTGCTGCCGGTGCGCGTGCGCCGCTCGTAGCGGTCGAGCACGGTTGCTGCGAGCCGCGCGGCGGAGGCGCCCTGCTTCACGGCGCGCGAAAAATTCGCCCAGCGCTCGACACGTAATTTTTCCAGCACGCGATCGAACGCATCGAGCGGATGGCCCGAAAGGAAGAAGCCGACGGCATCGAATTCGCGCCTGAGCCTCTCGGCAATCGGCCAGGGCTCGACATGCGGCAGGCGGATCGGCGCTGACGTCGCTTCGCCGAACAGCGCCACCTGCCCCGCCTCACGATCCTCATGGCCACGATGGGCGATCGCCAGCAGCGTTTCGACCGAGGCAAAAACTTTGGCGCGATGGGGCTCGATTTCATCAAAGGCGCCGGCCGCAGCGAGGCTTTCCAGCACCTTCTTGTTCACCTCGCGCGGATTGAGCCGCCGCGCCACATCGGCAAGATCGGCAAATGGCTTTGTGCCGCGCGCGCGCACCAAAGCGGCGGCTTGCGCATCGCCGACGCCCTTCACCGCGGAGAGCGCATAACGGATGCCGAGTTCGCCGGACGTATCTGCATGCACGTCGAAATCGACGCCGGATTCCTGGATCGACGGCGGGTCGACGCGGATGCCGAGCCGGCGCGCCTCGTTTCTAAATTCGGCGAGCTTGTCGGTATTGCCCTTGTCGAGCGTCATCGACGCGGCGAGGAACTCGACAGGATAGTTCGTCTTGAACCACGCGGTCTGGTAGGCGATCAGCGCGTAGGCGGCGGCATGGCTCTTGTTGAAGCCGTAATCGGCGAATTTCGCCAAGAGATCGAAAATCTCGTCGGCCTTGTTGCGCTCGATGCCGTGCTCGACCGCGCCGGTGACGAAGCGCTCGCGCTGCGCCGCCATTTCCGCCTTGATCTTCTTGCCCATGGCGCGGCGCAGGAGATCTGCCTCGCCGAGCGAATAGCCCGACAGGATCTGCGCGATCTGCATCACCTGTTCCTGGTAGATGATGACGCCGTGCGTCTCCTCGAGTACGGACTGCACTTTCGGGTGGATGTAATTCGGCTCGATCTCGCCGATTTTCACCGCGCAGTAGACCGGGATGTTGGCCATCGGCCCCGGCCGGTAGAGCGCCACAAGCGCGATGATGTCTTCAAAACGGTCGGCATGCATGTCGACGAGCGCCTTGCGCATGCCGCCACTTTCCACCTGGAAGACGCCGACCGTCTCGCCGCGGCCGAGCGCCTCGAACGTTTTCTTGTCGTCAAGCGGAATCTTGTCGAGATCGACATCAATGCCGCGCTTGGCGAGCAGCTCGACGCAGGCCGACAGAACCGTGAGCGTCTTTAGTCCGAGGAAATCGAATTTCACGAGCCCTGCCGGCTCGACCCACTTCATGTTGAATTGCGTCGCCGGAATTTCCGAGCGCGGGTCGCGATAGAGCGGCACGAGCTCGTCGAGCGGTCGGTCGCCGATGACGATGCCGGCTGCATGCGTCGACGCGTTGGAGTAAAGCCCCTCGAGCGTCTGCGCGATCTTAAGAAGCTGCGCGACACGCGGATCGTTTTCGGCGGCTTCGCGCAGCCGCGGCTCGCCATCGATCGCCTCGCGCAACGTGACGGGCTTTGCCGGATTCTGCGGCACCAGTTTCGCGAGCTTGTCGACCTGGCCGAGCGGCATTTCGAGGACGCGGCCGACGTTGCGCAAGACCCCGCGCGCGAGGAACGAGCCAAAGGTGATGATCTGCGCGACACGGTCGGCGCCGTAGCGATCGCGCACATAGGCGATCACCTCATCGCGCCGGTTCTGGCAGAAATCGATGTCGAAGTCCGGCATCGATACGCGTTCGGGGTTGAGGAAGCGTTCGAAAAGCAGCCCGAAGCGCATCGGATCGAGATCGGTGATCGTCAACGCGTAAGCGACCAGCGAGCCGGCGCCCGATCCACGGCCGGGGCCGACCGGAATGCCCTTGGATTTTGCGTGCTTGATGAAATCGGCGACGATCAGAAAGTAACCGGGAAACTTCATCTTCTCGATGACATCGAGCTCGAACGCGAGACGGTCGTTGTAATCGGCGATCGTAAATCCCGGCGCCGGCCCATGCGCCGCCAGCCGCACGGCGAGCCCGCTCTGCGACTGCCGGCGCAGTTCCGCCGTTTCGTCTGCGCCGTCGCCTGTCGTGTAGCGCGGCAGGATCGGCTTCCGCGTCGCCGGGCGAAAGCTCGCGCGCATTGCGATCTCGACGGAATGGCGCGTTGCTTCCGGCAGGTCGGCAAAGAGCGCCAGCATTTCCGCGCGCGTCTTGAAACGATGCTCGGGCGAGAGCTGCCGGCGATTGCGATCGCTGATCAGCGTGCCGTCGGCAATACAAAGCAGCGCGTCATGCGCTTCGTGGTCGGAGCGCGCGGCGAAGAACGGCTCGTTGCTGGCGACAAGCGGCAGGCCGGCGCGATAGGCGAGATCGAGGAGTTGTGGCTCGACGCTGCGCTCGCTCTCAAGCCCGTGACGTTGCAGCTCGACATATAGGCGTCCGTCGAAGAGCGGCGTCAGCGCATCGAGGCGCGTCCTCGCGACTTGCGGTCGACCCGCGAAGCAGGCGCGGTCGAGCGGCCCTGTCGGCCCCCCAGTCAGCAGGATCACGCCTTCCATGTGCCCGGCGAGGCGCGGCAGGGACAGATGCGGCAGCTCACCCGCGGTTTCCAGATACGACGCCGAGGCGAGCTTCATCAGGTTGCGATAGCCGATCTCGTTCTGCGCGATCAGAACGACGTTGGCCCAGCCCGCGGCGCTCTCGTAATGCCGCGCGCCCATGGCGGCGCCGTCGCCGAAATCCAGCGTCAGCTGCAGGCCGATGATTGGCTGAATGCCGTCCTTGACCGCCTTTTCCGAAAATTCCAGCGCGCCGAAGAGATTGTTGGTGTCGGTAATCGCCAGCGCCGGCTGTCGGTCGGCCGCCGCAAGTTTGGTCAGCTTGCCGATCGTCAGCGCCCCCTCGCGCAGCGAGTAGGAGGTGTGGACGTGCAGGTGCACGAAACCGACAGAATCGATGACGCTCAAGCGGGCCTCTCCGGGAGCGCGAAGATAAGGGTTTCCGGGCGGAGCCGAAACCCAGCCGAAGCTCGATTCACAGGCTGGCTACCGCACCGCGATCAGCTCGTAAGCCGGCATCGGGCGGCTGAAGCCCTTGAGTTGGAGCGCACCGAGCTCCGCCGCCTCGACCATTCGCTCCACTTCGGAAAACACCCGCCGGCTCATCACAATCTGCCCCGCCTTCGCCTCGTCGCAAAGGCGCGAGGCAAGGTTCATCACGCTACCGACTGCCGAATATTCGAGCCGCCGCTCGAAGCCGATCGTGCCGAGCGTCGCATAACCGAGCGCGATGCCGATGCCGCAACCGAGCTCGAGGCCGCGCTTGCTCCAGCCGATAGCGAGCTCGCCCACCCTGTTGCGCATATCGGCGGCGACCCGCACCGCGCGTTCCGCATGATCGACGCAGGGCACGGGATCGTTGAACAGCGCGATGATGCCATCGCCGGCGAAGCCCTCGATCGTCCCCTCATAGCGGTCGATCAGCGCACACATCTCGCGATGATATTCGGAAAGGACTCCCATGACCTCTTCCGGCTCGTTCGTCTCCGTGAACGCCGTGAACCCGCGCAAATCGCAAAACAGCACCGAAATCTCGCGTCGGTGGCTCTGTAGTAGCTCCTGCCCGTCGGACGAGGCAACGACATCGGCGATCTGCGGAGCCAGGAACCGGCGCAGCCGGCTCATACGTTCGATTTCAGCGACCTGCTGCGCGACGCGATCCTCGAGCGAGCGATTGATCGCATCGAGCTCGTCGTTGAGTGCCTTGATGCGCAGCATCGAGCGCACGCGGGCGGTCAACGAGGCGTGATCGATCGGCTTGGTCAGATAATCGTCGCCGCCGGCTTCCAGACCGGCGATGACATCGCTGCGATCCGCCTTGGCCGTCAGCAAAACGACGGGCACGAAGCGTAGCGCCTGATCCTGCTTAAGGATTTTGAGAGCCGCGATGCCGTCGAGCTTCGGCATCATGATGTCGAGCAGGATCAAGTCCGGCGAAAGTTCGCGCGCTTTCGCGATCGCCTCCTCGCCGTCGGCTGCCGTTTGCACCTCGTAACCTAGCGCTTCGAGGCGCATGCGCACGATTTCGAGATTCTCGGCAACATCGTCGACGGCAAGGATCAGCGGCGGATTGCGCAAGGGATCAGCCGCTGGCGTCGGGCAGGAACTCGCGAACCTTAGCGAGCAGCTTGCGCGGACTAAACGGTTTGGCGATGTAGCCGCTGCAGCCGACTTCCATCGCTTTCGCCTCGTCGCCGGACAGCGCATACGAGGTGACGGCGATCACCGGAATGTCGCGCGTGGCGGGGTTGGCTTTGATGCGCCGCGTGGCTTCATATCCGTCGAGAACGGGCAATTGAAAATCCATCAGGATCAAATCGGGCTTGTGCTCGTCCGCCATGGCGACGCCCGCCCCGCCGTCATGCGCTTCGATGAGATCAAAACCGGCTTGCGTCAGAAGATCGCGCAGGATTTGCCGGTTGTCCTCGGTGTCCTCGACAATGAGGATGCGTCTCGTGTCACTCATGCGGCCTCGCGCTGTTCGCCGACGCGGATCGGCAGCCGCACAAAAAAGGTTGAGCCAATGCCGAGCTCGGATGCAACCGTAATCGTTCCGCCATGCATTTCCACCAATCGCTTGGAAATCGAAAGCCCGAGGCCGGTGCCGCCCTTCTTGCGCGTGTTGGAATTGTCGACCTGCTGAAAGGCTTCGAAAATGCGCGCTTGGTCCTCGGGCGCGATGCCCGGGCCGGTATCCGTGATTGCGATCTCGAACATTCCGCTTGCGGTCGAAGCGGAAATGGTGACGGAGCCCTTTTCGGTGAATTTTATCGCATTGCTGACGATGTTCAGGACGACCTGGGTCAGCCGTCGCTCGTCGCCGAGGCCCTTGGGCAGGTCATCGGCAACATCGGTCGCAAGCTCCAATCCCTTCGCCTGTGCCAGCGAGCCGGCCTGGACAACGACCGTGTCCACGACATTGCGGATGGAATAATCCTCCAGCGCGAGACTGAGCTCGCCCGCTTCGATCTTCGACAAATCGAGAACGTCGTTGATCAGCGCGAGAAGGTGCGTGCCGTTGATCTGCACGCGCTCCAGCACCTGCTTGGCGCGCTCGGGAATGTCGCCATAGAGGCCATCCGCAAGCAGTTCGGTGTAGCCGAGCACCGCGTTCAAGGGCGTGCGCAATTCATGACTCATATTGGCAAAGAATTGCGATTTATGCTCGCTGGCGATCGCCAGCTGGCGACCTTTTTCCTCGACTTCCTTGAACAGCCGCGCGTTGTGCATTGCCAGCACCGACTGGTCAGCGAATATCTGCATAAGACCAACGGTGTTTTGCGGGAATCCGCCGGCGGCGCGGCGAAGCACGACGAGCGCGCCGAGCACGCCTTCGACGCCGACAAGCGGCACTACGAGAATCGAGCGAAAACCGGCTGCAAGCGTCGGGTCGCGCAGCGGGAAGTCGGTGAGCTCGGCGAGATCGGGAACCACGATCGGCTCGCGCCGGCGCGACGCTTCGCCCATCGGCGTTGCGGCATCGCCGATCGGCGTTTGCCGGACGGTCTCGATGAAGCGCGGCTCGAGTCCATGCGCTTCCGCAAGCTGGAACCTGTGTTGCGTCTCGTCAAAGGCATAGATTGCGCCGCCATCGGCCCCGGCGAGTTCGACGGCACGGGTCACGATCGTCGCCAGCACGCGCGGCAAATCGAGGGAGGACGCAACCGCGCGGCCGATCTCCTCGAGCGCCCGCAGCTCGCCGACGGTCTGCGCAAGATCACGCGTGCGCTCTTCGACTTTCTGCTCCAGAGCCGAGTAGGAATCCTGTATCTGCCGCGCCATGTGGTTGAATTCTTGCGCAAGCACTTCGATTTCGTCCCCGGTCTTCACCTCGATATTTTGGGTGAAATCGCCGGCGCCGAGACGCGCGGCGCCGGTTTTCAGGGCCTGAATGGGAACGGTCATACGGCGCGCGAGAACCATGCCGGCAATGACCGACAGAACGAGGCCGACCACAAACAATGTGAGTAGCCGTAAAAGAAGCTCGTAGACCGGATAAAATGCAATCCATCGGGGTTGCTCGACGAAGACTGCCGCCTGCAGCGTCGGGATTTTCGCCGCCGCGAACACGACCGCGTTTCCTTGCGAGTCGCGGCCGACGTCGTGGGCGCCGGAATTCGCCTCGCGCAACGCCCTGACCTGCGGCAGATCGGAAAGATCGTCGCCGACTTGCGGAGCCGCACCGGGCGATTGCCGTTCCGCCAGCGAATGCGAGCGCGCGATGAGATGCCCGTCATTCGAAACCATCAGCGCCGTCGAGTCGCGGCCCGCCTGCGCGCTGTTCGCAAAGTCGGAAAGGAAGCGCAGGTCGACTTGCGCGACCATCACACCGTTATTGCGGCCGGCATGCGGAATCGCGATCATCATGTAGGGAATGCGATTTTCGAAAAATGCGGGACCGGCCCAGGACTCGCCGCCGCTTGCCTTAAGAAACGCCTCGTGCTTCGAATAATCGGCGTTGCTGCCGATAGCCACGTGCTCGCGCGAGACGCGCAGCACCTCATGCCCGGTACCGTCGAGGAGAAACACTTCGGCAATTGCCGGCGTCGTTCTGAGGAGCTGCTGGTAGTCGGCGCGCCGCAGCTCGATCGTGGTCGAGCTTGCCCGCGTCGCCCAGCTGATATTGCGCTGCAGATCGGTGAGGTACTGCTCGATCGATGCAGCGGCGGCCTCGGCCTTTTGCGATTGCGTGTGGACGAGCGTGTTCACCGTCTCGCGATAAATGAAATAGGTCTCGATCGCGCCGCTCGAGGCAAGCACGAAGACGACGAGCCCGACGAACGACAGCACGTATTTGCCGAACAGGTTTTTGGGACGCAGCCGGTTCAGGGGCGAAAGCAGGCGCATCGTCGCAATGTCATCCGGCGCCGACGGGCGCGAAAAGGGCACCTGACTTTATACGAAGTTCCCGAAACAAGACGAAATCGGGCGGGCGTTCGCGCCGGGACCGCGCATCTCCCGATGCGCAAGTCCCAGCCCGTCACCTGCGCACCAGGAGGTGCGCGGTCCAGTGCTACGCCAGCTCGAACAGCCCGGCCGCACCCTGTCCGCCGCCGATGCACATCGTCACGACCGCGCGCTTGGCGCCGCGGCGCCTGCCCTCGATCAGCGCGTGCCCGGTCAGCCGCGCGCCGGAGACGCCATAGGGGTGGCCAACGGCGATGGCGCCGCCATCGACGTTGAGGATATCGTCGGGGATGCCGAGCTTGTCGCGGCAATAGATGACCTGGACCGCAAAGGCTTCGTTGAGCTCCCAGAGATCGATGTCGTCGATCTTGGCGCCGGTACGCTCGAGCAGCTTGGGGATGGCGTAGATCGGCCCGATGCCCATCTCGTCCGGCTCGCAACCGGCGACCGCAAAGCCGCGGAAGACGCCGAGCGGCTTCAGGCCCTTTTTCTCCGCCATCTTGGCGCTCATCACCACGACCGCGGCGGCGCCGTCCGAGAACTGGCTGGCATTGCCGGCAGCAATGACGCCGCCCTCGATCGCCGGCTTGATCTTCGACACGCCCTCGTAGGTCGTGTCGTGACGGATGCCCTCGTCGGAATCGATCGTCACCTCGTGATGCGAGACCTCTTTGGTGTCCTTGTTGACGACTGCCATCGTCGTCGTCACCGGCACGATCTCCTCGCGGAATTTGCCGGCCTGCTGGGCGGCCGAGGCGCGGTGCTGGCTGCGCACGCCGTATTCATCCTGCTGCTCGCGCGGAATGCCGTAGCGCTTGGCGACGGTTTCGGCGGTTCGCAGCATCGGCCAGTAGATTTCCGGCTTCTTCTTCTGCAGCGCCGGATCCATCAGCATGTGCGTGTTCATCTCGTTCTGCACGCAAGAGATCGACTCGACGCCGCCGGCGACGAGGATGTCGGCCTCTCCGGCGATGACGCGCTGTGCGGCGAGCGCGATCGTCTGCAGGCCCGAGGAGCAGAAGCGGTTGACCGTCATTCCCGGAACGGTGACCGGGCAGCCCGCGGCTATAGCGATCTGGCGGGCGATGTTCATGCCGGTCGCGCCCTCCGGATTGGCGCAGCCCATGATCACGTCTTCGACCTCGCCGGGATCGAGCTTTGCCCGCTCGACCGCCGCCTTCACCGCATGCGCGCCCATCGTTGCGCCATGCGTCATGTTGAAGGCGCCGCGCCAGGATTTTGCCAGGCCGGTGCGGGCGGTGGTGACGATCACGGCTTCGGTCATGCGGGCGTTCCCTTTTTCTGCTGGTCTCATTCGAGCCTTAGCCCAGGCCGGCGGCGAAGGCGAGCGGCGGCGGCCGCAGCGCCGCTATTCGCCCGGCGCGGGCTGCGGGGTCGTGGCAGCGCGGGCGTCCTCCGCGACGGGAGGAGCATGAGCTGGCGCCGGGCCGTGCGCTGTCGTGACGACGCGTCCAAACACGCCGCGGATGCCGCCCTCGCAATCGTCCATCATGGCGAAGAAGGCCGGCACGAAAAGTAGCGACAGGAATGTCGATACGATGAGCCCGGCGATGACGGCGATCGCCATCGGCGCGCGGAACTCGCCGCCGGCGCCGAAAGCGAGTGCGCTCGGCAACATGCCGGCGACCATGGCGATCGTCGTCATGATGATCGGCCGCGCGCGCTTGCGCCCCGCGTCGACGATCGCGGTTGTCCGATCGACGCCAGCGTGACGTGCCTCGATGATAAAATCGACGAGCATGATCGCGTTCTTCGTGACAATGCCCATCAGCATCATGAAGCCGATAACAACCGGCATGCTGATCGATTTGCCGGTGAGCAAGAGACCGAGAATGGCGCCGCCGACCGATAGCGGCAAGGTGATGAGAATGGTGATCGGCTGCAGGAAACTGCCGAACAGCAGGATCAAGACGGTGATCACCATAAGCAGGCCGTCGCGCATCGCGGTCGCGAAGCCCTCGAACAAATCCTGCATCGTCTCGGCGTCGCCCGCCTGCTTCACCGTAATGCTCGGCGGCTTATTCTTCATCAACGGCAACGCATCGATCGAAGCCATGACATCGCTCAGCGCCGCCGAGCCGACGAGATCCGCCTGAATGGTCGCTGCGCGTTCGCGGTCGTAGCGGTTGATGCTGATCGGACCTTCCCCGAGCTCGATATCGGCGATGGCGAGCAGCGGCACGCCGGTGCCGGTGCCGGTTGGGACCTTCAGCCTTTCGAGTACCTGCCGATCGGCACGCGCACGAGGATCGAGCTGCACGCGGATCGGCACGAGCCGTCCGCCGGCGTCGAACTTCGCCAAGGCCGGACCGACGTCGCCGATCGTTGCGACGCGAATCGTTTCGGAGAGGCTCTCGGTCGAGATGCCGAGGCGCCCGGCGATGTCGCGGCGCGGATGGATGAGCAGCTCGGGCCGGTCGAGCGTCGCGGCGGGAACGACATTGTTGATCGTCGCCACGCGATGCATCTGCAGCGCGAGCTCGGCGGCAAAATTGTCGACGGTGACACTGTCGGGTCCGGTGACGATCATCGAGACCGGGCGCTGGCCGTTCTCGTCCAGGAACCAGTAGCGCATGTCCGGCATGTCGGCGAGCTCGCGGCCGATCGTCAGTTCGAGATCATGCACCGAGACGGAGCGCTCGTTCTTGGGCGAGTAGTTGATGATCAGCGCTGCCTTGCGTGTTTCCGTCGTTGCCGGCGGAATGCGACCGCCATCGACAAAGACGCTCTGCACCTCGGGATGCGTCTTCAGCTTCCGGATGATGTTCTCGGTCACCGTCTGCGTGCCGGAGAGTTGCGTGCCCGGCGGCAATTCGATTGCCAATAGTGAGCGCGCCGCATCCTGCGGCGGCAGAAATCCCGATGGCAGCAGCTTCGTGCTGAGAATGGACAGCGCGAACAGCACGATGCCGATCACGACGGTCAGGTAGCGGTAGCGCACCGACCAGGCGACGACCCTCGTGTACCACTCGATCAGCCGCCCGCCCTGTTTTTCTTCATGCGCCTGATCTTTCATGAAATAGGCGGCGAGCATCGGCGTGATCAGCCGCGCGCATAACAGCGAAAACAGCACCTGGACCGAAACCGTCAGGCCGAATTGCTTGAAAAACTGTCCGGCAATGCTCTCCATGAAGCTTGCCGGGAGAAAGATCGCGATAATGGTCGCGCTTATGGCAACAACGGCGAGGCCGATCTCGTCGGCGGCTTCCAGCGCCGCCTGATAGGCGGACTTCCCCATCCTGATATGGCGCACGATGTTTTCGATCTCGACGATAGCGTCGTCGACGAGAATGCCCGTCGCCAGCGTGATCGCGAGCAGGCTGACCAGATTGAGCGAGAAGCCGAGCGCATTCATCGCCCAGAAAGCCGGGAAGATCGACAGCGGCAGCGTGATTGCGGCGATCACGGTGGCGCGCCAATCCCACAGGAAGATCGCAACGACAATGACGGCGAGGAGCGCGCCTTCGAACAGCGTCTCCATCGCCGAGTGATAATTGCCGAGGGTGTAATCGACGGATGAGTCGATGCGCTTCAGATCGACGTCGGGATAAGCTTCATGGATGTCGGCGACCGTCGTCGCGACAGCCTTGGCGACGCTCACGTCGCTCGCGCCCTTGGCGCGCAGGACGCTGAAGGCGACGACCGGCTCGCCGTCGACGCGTGCGAACGTGCGTGGCTCGGCCACCGTATCGGTGACGACGCCGAGATCGTCGAGCCGCACCGTCCCGCCCGCTGGCAACGCGATCACGGTGCCGGAGAGCGCGTCCAGCGTCTTGGCGCCGGCGAGCGTGCGGATCGCCTCGTCGCCGCCGCCGATCTCGGCGCGGCCGCCGGCAACATCGATGTTGGTGCCGCGCAAGCGGCGGCTGACATCGACTGCGGTCAAGCCGATCGCCTGCACGCGATCGGGATTGAGCGAGACGAGGATTTCGCGATCGACGCCGCCGATGCGCTCGACCCGGCCAACGCCGCGAATGCTTTGCAGGCGGCGCTTCACCACCTCGTCGACAAAGTAGGACAATTGCTCTGGCGTCTTGCCCGGCGATATCGCCGCGTAGGTGACGATGCCGAGACCGACCACATCGACGCGCTGAATGAGCGGCTCGTCGATATTGCGCGGCAGGTTTGAACGCACGCGCGTGACGGCATCTTTCACATCGTTCAGCGCGCGGTCGGTATTTGTCTCAAGCCGGAAATCGATCGTCGTCACCGACAGCCCGTCGGTGATCGACGATCTGATATGACGCACGCCTTCGACGCCGGAGACGGCGTCTTCGACCGACTTCGTCACCTGCCCTTCGAGCTCGGACGGCGCCGCGCCAAATTGCGAGATCGTGACCGAGACGACGGGTACGTCGACATTCGGCAACCGGCTGATCGGCAGCTTCGTGAACGACAGCGCGCCGAGCAGCACCGTGACGATCGCGAACAGGATCGCCGGCATCGGCCGTCGGATCGACCAGGCGGAGACCTTCAATCTCATCGGAGACTCGTCTGGCCGAATTCGTCGGCAAAGATGGTCGTCACCTTCTCGCCATCGCGCAAAGATGTGCCGGCATGCGCGACGACGAGATCACCCTGCTTCACGCCATCGAGAATTTCGGCGTCCTTGTCCGAGGTGAGGCCGACGCGCACGTTGTGCGATTCGACGATCCTGTCCCGCACGACCTGAACGCTGGTTCCGCCGCTACCGTAAGCGACGGCGGAGCGCGGCACCGAGACACCGCAGCGCCGTGTCGCGTCGATGCTCGCCTTGGCAAATGCGCCGAAGCACAGGCCTGAATTCTGATCGACGGAAATCCGCACGCGGCCGAGCTGTGTTGCCGGATTGATTTCGACCAGCGCCCGGCGCACGCGGCCGGCGATTTCCGGCGCCGTGCCGACTTCGACGCGCGCGGGCTCGTCCGGTTTCAGCTTCGAAAGCTGCGTGCCCGGCACTTCGGCTTCGAGCTCGATCTGCCCGTCAACGGCAATGCGGAACAACGGCTCGCCGCGCGGCGAGGCGATCGAGCCGATTGCGGCGGACGTTTTTATGATCGTACCCGCGACCGGGGATTTCACGAGGATAGGCTGCGCGTTGGCGCTCTGGGTATTCGACGGCTGATCACCGCTCAGACGCACGAGCTTGGCGAGCTGCTGCCCAACCGTGACCTTATCGCCCGTGCCGACGGACACTTCAGTGATCCGGTAGCCCTCGGCTTCGAAGGGGATCTGCATTTCCTGGCGCGGCATGAGATAGCCGCTGACGCGCACCGTGTCGAAGAAGCATCCCTGCACCGCGCGCGCGACGATGACATAGGTACCTGCTGCGCTCGGCGGCGCGGTCTTGTCTGCGGCCAACGCGTCCGCGAACGGAATCGCGGCTGTCACGCCGAGAAGCAGAAGCCAAAGCGGCACTGTGGGCCCGAGCAACGGACCTTTTCTCATCGAGAAATCCGACCGGGCCGCGGGCCCGCAACAAGGCAAGAGCAAAGCCGGCGGAACTTACACGGCGCGGGGAGAGGCAGCAATGCGAGGCTGCGCGGCAATCGGCTGAACAGGAGCCGATCTTATCCTGACGTTATCCTGACGAAGGCTACTGCTGCGCGCGCGGCCGTTGCGGCAGCAGCGGGATCGGTTTGCGAATGTACAACCTGTTGCGCAGATTGATCGACACCCACGGCACCTGCTCGCCACTCGTGGCGCGCGACACTTCTTCTCTCGTGCGATCGAAAATATCCACGACCGGAACACGCGGCGTATTCGTTTGTCGCAAAAGCTCGTCGACGAAAAGGCTGCTGTCGGGATCGGCATCGCCGATAACTTTGCCGGGACTCGCCGCCGAGATGATGATCGTATTCGCCGGCGTCTCGATTGCGCTCAAGCCCGCGGAATAGCCGCGGAACCTGCGCTCGAAGGGATTGCGGCGCGAGGCATCGAGCACCAGCACGCGCGTGCCGGCGCCTTTGTGCCGTATTGCCGCGAGAATGCTCTCGATGCTGGCGCCGTCGCGGCGCACGTCGGGTTCCGTCCAGATCATCGCATCGATGGGAACGATATAATTTTGACGCGCCGTCTGGATCGCGTAACCGCTGTAGAAAAATACGATGATCGCGCCGAGTTCGATTTTATCATAGAACCGCTGCAGGGATTGCTGCAGCGAGTCCTTGGCGAGATTTTCGTGCGCCTCGACATCGAAGCCGGCCGTCTGCAATTGCTCGGCGACGGCACGCGCGCTCTTCAGTGCGACCTGCAGCGGCGCGCCGAGATCGGGATAATCGGCATTGCCGATGACGAGGGCGAGGCGTTGCTGATCTGCGAATGCAAGGGAGGAGCCGAGCGCGAAGAGAACGGCGACGGCGCGCGCAACGACTGTGAAAAAGGTGCGGCGGGATGAGGTCACTGCAAACGGCTCGCGATCAGCTCGCTTCGTCCGCACTGACCTGGCGGACGATATCGCCTTCGCGCAAGAACGTTCCGGCGCGCCGCACGACCACGTCGCCGACGGCAAGCCCCTCGCGCACCTCGGCGTCTTCGCCTGCCAACAAACCGATCCTCACCGGCTGCGTCTGAATGCGGCCGTTACGCACGATCTGTACCACAGCGCCTTCGGCGCCGTAGAGAATCGCGGTCAGCGGGATCGATGGCGCGCAAGTCCGGCCCCGCACGATCGTCGCCTTGACGAAGCTGCCGACATGCAACGCCTCGTCGGTCTTGAAGCCGATGCGCACATGGCCGATCTGCGTCGCCGGATCGACCTCGGGCGAGATGGCGCGCACCCGCCCAGGAACGGGTCCGATGCCGGCAATATCGACGTCCGTGGACTGACCGACCGAAATCCTCGGCAGCGTGACCGCCGGCGCCTCGATATCGGCCTCGATCTCACCGTTGACGATTATCCTGAACATCGGCTGCGGACCTTGCGCACGCGGCGAAGGCGGCGGCGGCCCAAGCACGATGCCGGCAGCGGGCGCGGTGACCTGCACCGTGCCTGTCGGGCCGGGCAGGCCTTCGGTACGGCCGAGGCGGGCGAGAACCTGGCCGGCCGTTACCTTATCGCCATCCTCGACCAACGTTTGCGTGACGCGCAGCCCCTCGGCGTCGGGGCGGACGGGCACCTCCTCGCGCGCGACGAGACGCCCGGTCAGCTGCAATGTGTCATTGAAGCAGACACGGCGGGCTTTGATGACGCTGACCGCCATTCCCGCCGGATTGGGCCCGCTGTCGACGGCGTTCGCGGGCGCCGAGCTTGCGAGGACGCTTGCGACGAGTGCCGCAGATGCGGCGGAAGTCCAAGCTTTCGAACCTCTGAAAAAAGACGCCATAAGACCCGGCCCGGAGTGCCCGCGCGAGCAGCTCTAGAGCATTTTGCGGCGTGAGGAAATCAAGCCTTGGACGGCACAGTTCGCGCTGGAACAATGGCTTGCCGGGCGCCGTTACCCCATCTCTCGACATTTCATCTCAAACACGGAGGTCCCCATGGCGGGCGAACTCAATGGCCGCACCGTTGCCGTACTCGCAACCGATGGCTTCGAACAGGTCGAGCTGACCGAGCCAGTGAAGGCGCTGAAGGAAGCCGGCGCCAAGGTGGAAATCGTCTCGCCGAAATCGGGCGAGATCCAAGGTTGGAAGCATCACGACAAGGCAGATAAGGTCAAGGTCGACACCCCGCTCGGCGGCGCCGATCCCAACGGCTACGACGCGCTGGTACTGCCCGGCGGCGTCATCAATCCGGACGCGCTGCGGCTTGAGCCGAAGGCGATCGCGTTTGTCCGCCATTTCGTCGAGGCGAAGAAGCCAATCGCCGCGATCTGCCACGGGCCGTGGACGCTGATTAATGCGGGCGGCGTCAAGGGCCGGAAGATGACCTCCTGGCCCTCGCTCGAGGTCGACCTCCGCAACGCCGGCGCGACCTGGGTTGATGAGGAAGTTGTGGTTGACAATGGCGTGGTGACCTCACGCAAGCCCGACGACTTGCCGAAATTCAATGCCAAGATGATCGAGGAAATCCGCGAGGGCCGGCACGACCGCGCGCATCGCAGCGCCGCCTGACGAGATCCACAGCGCGTCGGCTTGAGCGAAGCGGGTTGCGGCCGAACCCCCGATTGAGTAGGCCTCGCCGTCTCTCAGTCGTAGGCTCCGGCACTGGCCAATGCGGATTTTCGTCACCGGGGCGGCCGGCTTCATCGGCTTTCACCTCTGCCGCCGGCTCCTCGATGACGGCCATGTCGTCGACGGCTTCGACGGGCTCACTCCGTTCTATGACCAAGGCCTGAAGGCCGAACGCCGTGCGCTGCTCGAAGGCCGCAACAATTTCCGTCTGCATGTCGCGATGCTGGAGGAGGAGTCCGCGCTCGCCGCCGCGCTCGCCGCCGCAAAACCGGAGGTAGTGATCCATCTCGCCGCCCAGGCCGGCGTACGCTACAGCCTGGAAAATCCGCGCGCCTACATCCAGTCGAACATCGTCGGCACTTTCAACCTGCTCGAGGCCGTCCGTGAGCAGCCTCCTCGCCACCTCCTCATGGCCTCGACGAGTTCGCTCTACGGCGCGAGCGAGCGCATTCCCTTCGTCGAACATCAACCTACGGATCAGCCGCTAACCCTCTACGCTGCCTCGAAAAAGGCAACAGAGGTCATGGCCCATGCGAATGCGCATTTGTGGAACGTGCCGACCACGATGTTTCGCTTCTTCACGGTCTACGGCCCGTGGGGGCGGCCGGACATGGCGCCGCTGAAATTCGTCGATGCGATCGATGCCGGCTGGCCGATCGACATCTACAACAACGGCGATATGCGCCGCGATTTCACCTATATCGACGATCTCGTCGAGGCAATCGTCCGGCTGATCGAGTGCGTCCCGCACCCGGCGGATGCCGAGACAAGCGACGAGCCGGCGCTCTCGCCCGTTGCGCCGTTTCGCATCGTCAATATCGGCCGCGGCGAGCCGGTGAACCTTCTCGATTTCATCGAAGAGATCGAGGCGAAGCTCGGCAAGAAGGCCATTCGCAATTACCTGCCGATGCAAAAAGGCGACGTGCCAGTCACCTTTGCAGATTGCCATCTTTTGGAGCGGTTGACCGGCTATCGGCCCTCGACAGGGGTCCGCGAAGGGGTCGGTGCGCTCGTCGACTGGTATAGAGCGCACGGCCCCCTGCAGCCCGCCTGAATTGTTGGGAAGACATTTTGGCCCGCATACAAAACGCAAAGCCTGCCCGAGCCGGCCTGCACGAGACCTTCGAGCGCGAAGAACAGGCCGCAGGCTCTTCCGATCGCGGCTTTGGCCTCGTTTTCACGGGATTTTTCGCCATCGTCGCGATCGTGCGCTGGTGGAAGGATCACGGCGGCGCCGGCTGGTTCGCGGCGGCGGCCGCGATCATGCTCGCCGTCGCGCTTGTCCGGCCGGCTTTGCTTGCGCCGCTGAACCGCCTCTGGACGAAGCTCGCGCTGCTCATCTCCAAAGTCATGAATCCCGTGATCATGGGGATTTTGTTCTTTTTGGTGGTCGCGCCGATCGGGCTCGTCATGCGCGCTTTCGGCAAGCGCCCCCTGGCGCTCGCCTTCGATCCTGCCGCGAAAAGCTACTGGATCGAACGCACGCCGCCGGCTCCCCTGCCCGGCTCGATGAAAAATCAATTCTAAAGGAACGCTCATGCTGTCCATTTTCGCCGAACTTTGGCAATTCATCCGCGCGCGGCGCAAATTCGTGCTGGTTCCCATCATCCTGATGATGGCGCTGCTTGGCGGCCTCTTGATCCTGACGCACGGCTCGGCCGTGGCGCCGTTCATCTACACTATCTTCTGATGCGGATCGCACCTAAAGCGAGCACCGCGTGATCTCGCTCGGCATTTCCGCGTTCTACCATGACAGCGCCGCGGCGATCGTGCGCGATGGCGAGATCATTGCGGCCGCCCAGGAAGAGCGCTTCTCGCGCAAGCGCCACGACAGCGGCTTTCCCCATCGCGCCATTCACTATTGCCTCGAAGAGGCCGGCGTCGGTCTCAAAGAGGTCGATCAGATTGCGTTTTACGATAAGCCGTTCCTGAAATTCGAGCGCTTGCTCGAGACTTATCTTGCCTTTTCGCCGCGCGGCTTCCGCTCGTTCCGGATGGCGATCCCGGTCTGGCTCAAGGAGAAGCTCTTTCAGAAGAAGCTGCTTGCGGACGAATTAGCGGACATCGGTGAAGTTGACGGCCTCGCCGATCGGCTGCTTTTCACCGAGCATCATCTAAGCCACGCAGCCTCCGCCTTCTTCCCCTCGCCTTTCGAGCGCGCCGCGATTCTGACCATGGACGGCGTCGGCGAATGGGCGACAACCAGTCTGGCGATCGGCAACGGTAGCGATATCTCCCTCAAAAAGGAGATTCACTTTCCGCATTCGATCGGCCTGCTCTACTCGGCCTTCACCTATTACACCGGCTTCAAAGTAAATTCCGGCGAGTACAAGGTGATGGGGCTCGCCCCTTACGGCGAGCCGAAATACGCGCAGACCATTTTGGACAAAATCGTCGACTTGAAGCCGGACGGCTCGTTCCGCCTGAACCAGGATTATTTCGATTATTGCACCGGCTTGAGGATGACCAACGCCGCGTTCGACGATCTCTTCGGCGCGCCGGCGCGCGACCCGAGCGAGCTCCTGACGCCGCGCCATATGGATCTTGCCGCATCCGTGCAGGTGGTGGCGGAAGAGATCGTTCTGCGCCTGACGCGCTCGATTGCCGAGGAGACCGGCGAACGCAATCTCTGCCTTGCCGGCGGCGTCGCGCTGAACTGCGTCGCTAACGGCAAGGTGCTGCGCGACGGTAAGTTCGATCGCATCTGGATTCAGCCCGCCGCCGGCGATGCGGGCGGCGCGCTCGGTGCCGCGTTCGCGGCGCAGCACATGCACGATTCCGTGCCGCGCACGCCGCACAATGTCATAGATGCGATGAAGGGCGCCTATCTCGGTCCATCCTTCTCGGATGACGATGCCGGATCGCGCCTCTCGGCTCTCGGCGCGACGTATACGCGTTGCACGCAAGACGAGATGATCGCCGAGACTGTCGACGCACTCTCGGGCGGCAAAGCGGTCGGCTGGTTCCAGGGCCGCATGGAATTCGGGCCCCGCGCGCTCGGCGCCCGCTCCATCCTGGGCGATGCGCGCTCGCCGGCGATGCAGCGCCTCCTCAATCTCAAGGTGAAATATCGCGAAAGTTTCCGTCCCTTCGCGCCGTCGGTGCTGCGCGAAGACGTTGCCGATTGGTTCCAGCTCGACGAGGACAGCCCCTACATGCTGCTCGTCGCCGATGTCGTGGAACGGCGGCGGCGCGCGATGACCGCGGAAGAGCAAAATCTCTTCGGCATCGACAAGCTCAACGTGCAGCGCTCGGAAATCCCGGCGGTGACGCATGTCGATTATTCCGCCCGCGTCCAGACGGTGCATCGCGAAACCAATCCGGTCTATTGGCAGCTTCTCACCGGATTCAAAGCCGCCACGGGCTGTCCGGTTCTCGTCAACACGTCTTTCAACGTTCGCGGCGAGCCGATCGTCTGCACGCCGGAAGACGCATTCCGCTGCTTCATGGGAACTGAAATCGAGATGCTGGTCGTCGGCAATTGCGTCCTGCACAAGGATAAGCAGGACCCGGCGCTGAAGAGCACCTATCACCAATCCGTAGAGCTCGACTGAGCTCCAGGAGAAGAAATGATCGATCTTCACTACTGGCCGACGCCGAACGGACATAAGATCACGATCTTCCTGGAGGAAGCCGGCGTCGCTTTCAAGATCCATCCCGTCAATATCGGCAAGGGCGAGCAGTTCGTGCCCGACTTTTTAAAGATTGCGCCGAACAACCGCATGCCGGCAATCGTCGACACCGAGCCGAAGGACGGCGGTGCGCCGATCTCCGTCTTCGAATCGGGCGCTATCCTGCTTTATCTCGCGGAAAAGACCGGCAAGTTCATCCCCGGCGACATTCGCGGCCGCACGCGCGTGCTCGAATGGTTGTTCTGGCAGATGGGCGGCCTCGGTCCCATGGCCGGACAGAACGGTCATTTCAACCTCTATGCGCCGGAAAAAATCCCATATGCCATCGACCGCTATGTCAACGAGACGAACCGGCTTTACGGCGTACTCGACAAGCAGCTTTCGAAGCACGAATTCGTCGCCGGTGATTATTCGATCGCTGACATGGCGAGCTATCCCTGGATCGTGCCGTGGAAGCGCCACGGCCAAAATCTCGATGATTTTCCCAATTTGAAACGTTGGTTCGAGGCGATCCGCGCCCGGCCCGCAGTGGTGCGCGCCTATGAGGCGGGTGAGCCCTGGGTGCAAAAGCAGCCGATCACCGATGAGGCCCGCAAAGTTTTGTTTGGGCAGACGGCGGCGGTGGCGCGGGGCTGAAGCGGCATGGCCGGTACGCTGAAGGCGCCCACATTCGACGACAGCTTTGTGCACAAGGGCCGGGATGGCTGGCTGTTCCTGATCGGCGGCTCGAACTCGGTCAGCTCGCTTTACGATCGCGACAGCGCGTTATTGGGCGATAAGACGGTGCGCAAATGGGCTGACCTGATCGAGCGCCGCGCGCGTCGCTTCGAGCAGATGGGTATCCAATACATCCATACTCACGTTCCCGAAAAACTGACGATCTACGACGATAAGCTTTGGGACCCCCCGATCGTAGACTGGAAGCTCTCGCCGGCGGTGCGCTTGCGCGACATGCTGAAGGATTCGCGCTGCGCGCATGTCTATCTCGACCGCGTTCGATAAGGACCGGCTCTATTTCAGGACCGACTCGCATTGGAGCGGCGAAGGTTGTTACTTCGCCTATCGATTGCTTTGCGAGAGGATCGGGATTGGGCCCGACCCTGATCTTCTTTCGCGCTCGCACCAATCGATAGACGGTGTGCTCGACATGGGCAGCAAGTTCGATCCGCCGATCTACGAGCCGGTGAAATTCTACGACTTCAGGATGAAAACTCGGCGCGTCTCCGCAATGCGATCGCGCGCTATCTCGAGACGCCAGAATTCGTCGCGCAAATCCACGTCGGCACGCATGTGCGTTACTTCAATCCCATGCCTGGCGCCGCGAAGAAGAAGATTCTGATCTTCGGCGATTCGTTTTCCTCGCAGCGCGGCGACGCGCTGACGGTCATGCTCGCAGAGACCGTGCGCGACGTCGAATTCGTCTGGTCGAGCAATCTCGATTGGGCGTTCATCAAACGCGCGAAGCGGCTGGTCGAGCGATTCATGACGATTCTCGCCGACGATAAGCTCAGCATACGCCGCACCATCGCCCGGCAATGGTGGAAGGCGCAGCGCTTGCACTTTCAAGCGCGGCAGCGGGCGGCGCACGCCGCGCGCCAGGCAAAGCCCGCCTGACCGGGGCTCCGCTGGCTGCGGCTAGGCTCGATAAAGCGAACCGGAACAGCTTTTGTTAATTCCTTCTGCCAGGGAAGCGATAGAACAAGAGCGGCAAACCGCGGAGGTCGGTGCATCGGATGCTACGCCCGCAAAGGCCCGTTCCGACTCTCATCGCAATCGCTGCCTCGCTTTTGACCCTCGCCGCCTGCAAGCGCGAGGTCCGCGACATTCATCCCGATCCCGTCGGCGCGGAGACGCCGATCACGACCGCGATGGTGCCGTTTTCGCCAGGCGGCGCTCCGTCGGTCACCGCGCGTACGAAGAAGGGCGAGGATTACGAGAAGAACGCCTACCAGTTGGCGCAGGGCAAGACGCTCTTCACCAAGATGAATTGTAACGGCTGTCATTCGCATGGTGGCGGCGGGATGGGTCCCGCCCTCACGGACGACAAATGGATTTACGGCGACTCGATCGAGAATATCGTTGCGACGATTCGGGAGGGACGGCCGAACGGCATGCCCTCTTTCCGCGGCAAGATCACCGACGATCAGATTTGGCAGATTGCCGCTTACGTCAGATCGATGGGCGGCAAGGTCCTGAGCGCGGCGGCGCCGTCGCGCAACGATTCGATGTCGAACCTGCCATCGGAAAGCCGGCGTGGCTCGGATTTCGAGCAGCATGGCGGCCCGACGCCGAAGAAGGATTGAGAGATGATCCGGCGAATGGCTTGGATGTTCCTACTGTCCGGAGCTTTGGCAGGCTGCCGCGACTGGCAGTCGGCGGCAAACCATGCCGGGGCGGAAGCCGAGCGCATTTGGTCACTGACGCTCCTTTTCACGATCGTGCTCGGATTGATCTGGCTCGCGGTGATGATCGCTGTCGTGCTGGTGATCAGGCGCCGGCGCGCCGCGCCGGTTTCGGCGCACGACGCGTTGATCGACGATG
Source organism: Beijerinckiaceae bacterium (assembly GCA_036265935.1). Taxonomy (GTDB): domain Bacteria; phylum Pseudomonadota; class Alphaproteobacteria; order Rhizobiales; family Beijerinckiaceae; genus JAFASC01. The sequence goes on along the minus strand of DATAOB010000111.1, from coordinate 4,599 downwards.
CCGGACATCGGCGCAACAGCCAGATCGTCGGCTCCCTTCTGGCGGCGACGGCGATCACCGTCGCGATCTTGACCGTCTTGAGCTTCATCACGCAGCGCCCGCTCTTTGCGGGACGCGCATCGACGGCAGGCATTCGTCTAATCGGCCATCAATGGTGGTGGGAAGTGCGCTACGACGGCGCGACGCCCGCCGAAATGTTCACGACCGCCAACGAGCTGCACATTCCCGTCGGCACGCGGATCCGCTTGTCGCTCGAAAGCAATGATGTGATCCACAGCTTTTGGGTGCCGAGTCTTGCCGGCAAGCAGGACCTCATCCCCGGTCACAACAACTCGATCGAGCTTCTCGCGCAAAGGCCGGGTGTTTATCGCGGACAATGCGCGGAGTTTTGCGGGCTGCAGCACGCGCATATGGGATTGCTGGTGATTGCCGAGGCGCCCGACGCATTCGAAAAATGGCAGGCGGCGCAACGCGCCGCCGCGCAGACGCCGCAGGACGGCGATCCTGCCAAAGGCGCGGGAGTATTTGTGAGCAAACCGTGCGCGCTCTGCCATACGATTCGCGGCACGTCGGCCGGCGGCACGTTCGGGCCCGATCTCACGCATCTCGGCAGCCGCGCCTATATCGGCGCGGATGTCCTGCCGCTGACACCCGGCAGTCTCGCCGCCTGGATCGCCGATCCGCACAGCGTCAAGCCCGGCGTGAACATGCCGCCGGTGCAGCTGCAGGGTGACGAGCTCAACGCGGTCACCGCCTACCTGATCGGATTGAAGTGATGCGACGCGCCGCCGCGATTCCGCGCCCCGCCGAGCAGCGCGATACCGGTCTCGACGATGCGGAACTGCGCGAACGCCTGGCTTATACTTGGGGCCGGCGGCCCGGCATTATCGGCTGGCTCTCGACCGTCGATCACAAGGAGATCGGCCGGCGCTACATCATCACCGCTTTCGTCTTCCTGGCGCTTGGCGGACTGCTCGCGGCAATCATTCGCTTGCAGCTCGCGCGCCCGGAATCGCATGTCGTCGGCCCCGACCTCTACAATCAGATTTTCACGACGCACGGCTCGAACATGATGTTCCTGTTCGCCGTGCCGGTCATGCAGGCTTTCTCGCTTTATCTCGTGCCGCTGATGGTGGGGACGCGCAACATCGCCTTCGGCCGGCTCGGTGCCTACAGTTACTGGATGTTTCTCGCCGGCGGCGTGTTTTTGTGGGTGTCGTTCATCCTCGACATCGGGCCGGACGTCGGCTGGTTTGCCTACGTGCCGCTCTCGGGCCCGCAATACGGCATCGGCAAACGCCCTGACGTGTGGGCGCAGATGATCACCTTCACCGAGGTGGCGTCGATGGCCGCCGCCGTGCAGACGATCGTCACCGTGTTCAAGCATCGCGCGCCGGGCATGAAGCTGACCGAGATGCCGCTGTTCGTCTGGGCGATGCTGGTCACCGCGTTCATGATCATTTTCGCCATGCCAGCGGTGATGGTCGCCTCGACGAGCCTCATCCTCGACCGGCTCGTCGGCACACACTTCTTCAATCCGGCCGAGGGCGGCAGCGCGCTTTTATTCCAGCACCTCTTCTGGTTCTTCGGCCACCCCGAAGTCTACATCATCTTCATTCCCGGCACTGGCATGGTCTCGGCGATCATCGAGACGTTCGCACGCCGCCCGGTCTTCGGCCATATCGCTGTCATCATCTCGCTTGTCGCCACGGGCATGCTCGCCTTCGGCCTTTGGGTGCATCACATGTTCGCGACCGGCCTGCCGGAGATCGGCGCGAGCTTCTTCACCATCATGAGCATGACGATCGCGATCCCGAGCGGCTTGCAGATGTTCTGCTGGCTTGTCACGCTGTTCACCGGCACGCCGGTGATCCGCACGCCGCTGCTTTTCGTGTTCGGCTTTTTCTTCATCTTCGTGCTCGGCGGCATGACCGGAATCATGGTCGCGTCGATCCCCATCGACCTGCAGGTGCACGACACGTTCTTCGTCGTGGCGCATTTCCATTACGTGCTGATCGGCGGCGCGGTGTTCCCGCTGATCGGCGCGACCTATTATTGGTTCCCGAAAATCACGGGCCGGATGATGAACGAGCGCTTAGGCGTATGGAACTTCTGGCTCGCATTCATCGGCTTTAACGTCGCGTTCTTCCCGATGCACATTCTCGGCATTTTGGGCATGCCGCGGCGCGTCTACACTTATCAGCACGACGTCGGCTGGGATGGCTTGAACCTCACCTCCAGCATCGGCGCGTTCATCCTCGCCACGAGCTTCGGGCTGTTCTTCTTCAATATGTGGCGCAGTGCGCGGGGCGGTGCACCGGCCGGGAGAAATCCGTGGGGCGCGGGCACGCTCGAATGGCTCGCCGAGTCGCCACCGCTGCCGCATAATTTCGATCACATCCCGGTTGTGACGCACGCAACGCCGCTCTGGGCCGAGCGCGAGAGCCTGCCGATCGTCTCCGGCATCAGCGTCAATCGGCGCGAAATCGTTGTGACGACGCTGATCGAGGCGCGCCCGGAAGTGCGCGAGTCCTCGCCCGATTCCTCGATCTGGCCGCTCATTGCGGCGATCGCCACGACGATTGCCTTCATCGCCTCGATCTTCTCGCCGTGGGCGGTGGTGTGGGGCGGCGCGCTGATCGGCGTGGCGCTTATCGGCTGGTTCTGGCCGAAAACGATTCGGGAAGACCTGGAATGAAGACGCGCGTCGTTACCGACGTCTCCAGCCTGCCGACTTACGGCTTCGGCACGAGTGCCTCGACCTGGTGGGGCACGCTCGGCTTTTGCGCGATCGAGGGCACCGGCTTTGCGCTGGCGATCGGCATGTATCTGTTCCTCGCCTTCAGCAATCCGCATTGGCCGCTCGGCTTTTCGCGGCCGGTGCATTGGCCGGGAACGGCGCTGACGCTTCTGCTTCTCCTCAGCATCATCCCGAACGTGATCGTCGAGCGCGCCGCGCATGAGGAAGACCTGCCACGCGTGCGCTGGCTCTTGGTCTTGATGACGGCGATCGGCCTTGTCGCAATCGCCATCCGCTTCGTCGAATTCTACATGCTGATCCCGCGCTGGGATTCGAATGCCTACGGCTCGATCGTCTGGCTCTTGCTCGGCCTGCACGCGACGCATCTCATCACGGACGTCGGCGATTCCGCCGTGCTGACGGCGCTGATGTTTACGAAGCACGGCCGCGCCAAGCGTTTGGCCGACGTCAGCGACAACGCGTTCTACTGGTATTTCGTTGTTGGCGCCTGGCTGCCGATCTACTATCTCGTCTACTGGTTCCCGATCCTGTGAGGTGCGGCGCGCGGCGTTGACACTCTTTGCGGCGAGGCGCTAGAACGCGCCTCCTGCTTCGACGGTCCTCCGGCGCGGCAGAAAATGCAAGCGAACCAAGGCTCTTCGCTTGGGGGATAGTTCAACGGTAGAACAGCGGACTCTGACTCCGTTAATCTTGGTTCGAATCCAGGTCCCCCAGCCACTTGATCTATCTACGCTTTCACTCCTTCCGCACCAGAACAAAGGAGCACATTTGGGCTCATTTGGCAATTTTCGTTCGCGCTTCGAGCTTCTTGATCGCATTCTCTCCAAGTACCGGATCACGATGCAGGTAGTGTGCATCGAGAATGCTTCTCATATCAGAAGTTGAACGCCCCGTGAGAGCTAACCGCGTGACAGCGGTGCCGCGCAGATCATTGAACGTGACCCCCTCAATCCCCGCCCGCTTGCGCGCCTTGTTGAAGGACGAGCGGAAACCGTGCTCATTCCATGGCTTGCCGCGCGTGTTCAGGAGGATGCATCCAGTCGGCGCACTGACCGCATCGAGCGCGGCTTTCAGCGGCGCGCCTACAGGCTCTCGGACGTTCGCCGAATTGATCTCCGAGGAGCGGCCCGCGGACCGGGTTTGAGTCTTTTAGAAGGACTGTCTTCAGCTTGGGAATGGGACCGCTGCGAAACGCTACACATTGGTGCCGTTCAGCGGGCCCTGCCCGGGAGAGCTAATCGCAGTTTGTGCAGATCGTCGGCAAGTTGGGCGCGCCAAAAGCATCGCGCTTCGACATCGCTGACTTGAGACGCGGAGATAGCACCTCGTCGGGTCGCGCCGGGGCTTCGGCGAGAGGCGCTTCAACGACTTCGACTGGCACGGGGCTTTGCTTCGCAGCATCCGAGGCGAGTGCGCCGCGAAAGAATTGAACAATCGAGCTTGGCGCGTCAGTGACGGTGTCGAGCACTTCGGCTTTGGCGACGAAGGACGGGGTGAGAAAGAGCCCGGCCGCGAACGCAAATCTAATCCTGTTCAGCATGCGGGAATCTCCGCTGATTATCGCTCGACCTGTTCAACCAAAATGAGGCTTTACGAGGGAATTCTGTCGCCCGATTGCAACAGAGTCAGCCGAAATTGCCTATTCCGAAAGATGCATTCTTTTCAGCCATGCTTCGAGAATATGACGCCTAAGATGCACGATACAAAGATTAAGCGGCACAGCTGGCGAGTTCGAGAACCCTAGGCTCCGGGCGGCCACGGTGAGATAAGATATACCGGCGCGCACGCGAAGCTTTCGCGTTACGTTCAAACGCGCCGCTGACAGAGTATATATTTGG
>DATAOB010000110.1:0-4833 GCA_036265935.1 Beijerinckiaceae bacterium | reverse complement strand
TCCGCCGGGACGTCCGGTGGCGCGATGACCGGCCGCGCCGCAGTCTTCTGAATGAAATGAAGCTCGAGGACCTTACGATCGGCGTCGTTCTGGATGAAGTCGAGCGCATTCGGCAGGTCGCCGAGTTCAGGATCGCTCTTGAGCGCGCCCTGCATCAGAAGGGTCACGCTCTTGTCGCGCAACCAATGGGGCCGTACCGCCTTGACGCTCGACCATGACCAATCGGCGATGCCCTGCACCTCGCCGCGCTCGACGGCGAGCGCGATTTGCGCGGTGCTGTTGTAGCCGGTGACGACCTTGAACTTGGTGCCGATGAGCGAATTGTAGAGCTTGGGGGTCGTCTCCGGATCGACCCCCACGATGCCGCCGACGATCAGCTCTTTGTCGAACAGATCTTTCGCGGTCTTGTGCGGGGCCGTGTTCCAGGCGAGCGTCACGGCAACCTCGTTGTTGAGGCTGCCGAGCCAGTTGAATTTCTCGATCTCGAACCGGGCGCCGGAGGGATAAACCAACTTGGCCAGCAGCATGCCGCGCTGGATCAGGGCGATATGGGTGCCGTCCTTCGGCGCCGTGGTGAACATATGGTTGGCTGCCGCGATCCGCGCCGGCATGTTCTGCACGACGATCGTAGGATTGCCCGGAATGTGCTTGGGGAGATGCCGCGCGGTCACCCGCGCCTGCAGATCGTACCCGCCACCGACGCCGGCGCCGACGATGTAGGTGATTTGTCTGCCAGCGTAGAAGTCCTCGGCCACCGCGGCCGATGCACAGGATAGCGCAGCCGTTGCTGCAGCGGCGATCCAGCGCAGGCAGGAGGCGGCGGCGAGACTTTGCTGTGTGCGAGACATGTCGGGTTCGTCCAAATAATTCTAAGTCTTCCGCCATCCGACCTGCAACGGCTCGTCGAGGTTGCTCCCGGCGAGCACATCAGTCCGTGGGATGGGTCGGCGCAGCGAATCGATCATTCTTTGCCGTTCGGCAAAGATGGCCCTTCCGTCCCGCTCAACCCACCCTGCGCCGTTGCGACACGCTCATCGAATCTTCGCGAAGTCGCCGTGCCGGCCGAGGCCATCCTTGAACCGGCTGGCCCCCGCCACACCGTCCTTAATCAGTGCTTCGCGCCCGTTGTACCATTCCTGAATCAAGGCTTCGCGCACGCCGAGCCCGTGACTGCGGATGGCCGAGCGGCGATCGGCACGCACGCAAACCTGCGGGAAGCGCGCGATGTCATGAGCCAGCTCCTCCGCTTTCGCACGCGCGCCTCCCTTCGGCGTGAGATATTCGCACAAGCCGATTTGCAAGCACTCCTCCGCCGGTACCTTTCGCCCGGTCAAAATAATCTCGAGTGCGCGACCCTGGCCGACGAGTCGCGGCAGGCGCACGGTCCCTCCGTCGATCAGCGGCACGCCCCAACGGCGGCAATAGACGCCGAAATAAGACTCCTTCGCCATCACGCGGAAATCGCACCATAACCCCAGCTCCATGCCGCCGGCGACGGCGGGGCCCTCGATTGCCGCGATCACCGGCTTGTCCAGCTCGAGCCGAGAGGGGCCCAGCGGCCCGCGCGGAATTTCGCCGCCGTTGCCGCGCGGCCGCGCGGTCGAGATATCGAGCTCGCCGAGCGGACAATCGGCATCAAGCGTGCTGACGTATTTGAGATCCCAGCCCGCACAAAATGCGCCGCCCGCGCCATAGAACACGGCGACGGAGGCATTCTTGTCGGCGTCGAACTCGAGAAAGGCGGCGGTCAGCGCATCCGCGCTTTCGGGGTCCATGGCATTGCGGGCTTCAGGCCGGTCATGGATCACTGTCCATACCGGTCCGTCTTTCTCGATTCTGACTGCCATATGGATGTCCTTCTCGCGATGATCATTGGGTAGAGGCCGGGTCCCGGTGATAACCTAAAGGCAAAGGCTCAAGCCATCTCGAACGAAGGCCGTCATGCCGCAGCTTCCCGCGCGCCCGCTGCGAGTGCTCGCCTGGCTGATCGCCACGGCTTGCAGCGCGCACGCCGGCGAGGATGGGTCGACGGTGGCGGATCCATCCAAGCTCACCGCCGGCGCAACGCTGATGAGCGACTACATCTATCGCGGGCTCAGCTATTCGGCGCATCACCCGGCGATCGCGACCTATCTCGACGCCCAATACGGCTGGCTCTACGGCTACACCAACTTCAACAGCGTGAAGTTTTCGACCAGCCCGGCCGTCGAGGTGACGATGGCCGTAGGGGCGCGCCCGACGCTCGGTTCGTTCGAGTTCGATATCGGCGCCGCCTATTACTATTATCCCGGCGAGCTCGGGCCGGAGCGCTCGAACTATTGGGAGGCGCATGCGACGGTCTCGCACAAGCTGACCGACAAGATTACGCTGGAATCGACGCTCGCCTACGCGCCCAACGTCTGGCAGACCGGCGCCGGGGGCACCTACGCGGCCGGCACGCTCACGTTCGATCTGCCGAGCGAGCTCCTTCCCGCCGACGTGGGCTGGGCGCTATCCTTCGATCTCGGCCGCTGGCTGTTTGGCCAAACCTCAAGCGGCGGCGGCGTGAGCGCCGCGGGCGGCGGGCTGCCGCTGCCGGCATTTACCAACTGGCGCGCCGGGCTGATGTTCACCCACCGCGTCTTCAAGCTCGGCCTCAACTACACTGACACCAATCTCTCTAAAGAGAATTGCTTCGTCTTAACTGGCGACCTCGGCGCCATCCCGGGCGGCGTGAGCAATCCGGGCAACAACTCCTTCGGATTTCGCTCCGGCCTATGCGGCGCGACGTTCTCGGCGACGCTCGGTTTCGAATTCAATCCTGCAACGCTCGGCCGCTGACGACGAGTTGCTCTTCCCTGTTTTTTCGCAAGGCATCGAGACTCCAGGGTCCGGCGCCAGCGAAGGACAGATAGAAGAACACGAAGCAGAACAGGATCGCGAGATTGCCGCCGTTGAGGATGGGCAAGAAGCCACGTGGCGCATGTCCGAGGAAATAGGCAAACGCCATCTCGCCCGCGAGAATGAAAGCAACGGGGCGGGTGAACAGGCCCAAGATCATCAGCGCGCCGCCAACGAGCTCGAGCGTTCCGGCAAGACCGTAGAGCGAAAACAGCGTCACATCCTTGAACGCCGGCACGGCAGGAAACTTCAGCAGCTTCGCCATTCCATACTGCAGAAACAGCAGGCCGGTCATGATGCGCAGCAGGCTCAAGACGCGCGGCTGCCAGGATACGTAAGTTTCAGCCCAATTCATCGCTGATCGCCCCCGTTCTCAATGTGATGAACCCCCGTCACTTGTGGCGCGGGGAAAATGTGCAACTCACCATATTTTGAAATTCGATCAGCACACAAGCTTCCCGTCAACGGCAGAATGCACAAGCGCCGTGGGCCGCCTCGTTGCCTGGGCTTATGGTTGCACGGTCCAGCACGACCCAGCTCCCCCGTTGCGAGCGCGGCCGGGCTCTGGACAGGCCGCCTCGCACGTAGCAATCCGATCAGCTATCTCGGGTTCATGATCGGATCCTGCTCGTCAATCAGTAGCCGTTAGAGCCGAATGACGAGTTTGCCGGCGACATCGGGGCCGCGTTTGCGGATTGAGTCAACGTCGGGATCGCGATGAGCGCAGCCAATGCGAGAGCAGCGATAAGCGTCTTCATGATACGTCTCCATGCTTGGACGGTTCGTCCGTCGGTTTGTGCATCCGCGCAGGGACCGATGCGCCCGCGCTTGCGGGGGGAACGTGTGCCTGCCAACGCCGCCGCGCTGTGATGCGGATCACATTTTCAGGTCAATTCGGAGTGATTCAGATTGTGTTTAGGTCAATTCCGAGTGATCCAGATTGTGGTACCCGCACTCAGGACGAAGCAGCCGATGCGTCGGTCGTAAACGCATCGGACTTGACCGGCAGGCGATGGTTTTCGCGGCTCAACGTATCCTATGACTGCCAGCATTGTGCTCCAGTTCCGCGCGCTTCCATTTGCCGAGCGTCGCCGCCGCCTCGTATGTGCTCTGGCAAAATTCGAGCAGCGCCTCGCGCGGAGAAGCGGCTGCTCGCACATCGTCATAGCTCAGCAAGAACTGCGAGAGGTCGGTATTGTAGGACGCGGCCGGCGGGCGAACCGGCGCCTTTGGAAATTCCGACGGCTCGGGCGCGGCGTAGGAATAAAATGCCGGGCGCTTGATCAACTCGTCGCCCGGCCACCATCCCACGCTGCTGACTTCGTGCGAATAGGCTTCTTTCGTGATCCGATCAGCGCCGGGAATTTCCGGCGCGCGGCGGCCGGAAAAACGCGTCACCGCCAGATCGAAGCTGCCCCAGAAGAAATGTACGGGGCTGGCCTTGCCGATGAAGCGCCCGCGGAATTCCTTCAGGATCTCGTCCGACGCAACGAGGATCCGCCAGAATCGATTGGCGTACTCGGGATCATACGAGGCGTGCGTGCGGTCCTGATCGAACGGGATTGGATGCGGAACCTCGACCGGCATCGTCCAAATCTTCACGGCGATGTCCATCGAACGGAGCGCAGCCATCACCTCCGCATAAAACTCCGCGACCGATTTCGGCGCGAGGTGCAGCATCTTCGCCGTTCCGTCACTCTTCTGGATGAGCAGGTTATGGTCGATGAAGTCGAAAGCAATTTCGAACGTTTCTTCGTCATAGGGGATGGGCGATGTCGTAAGGCCACGCGCGCTCACATAGAGCGGTACTTGCCACCAATGATTCATGTACGGACTGAGCGCCAGCCGTATTTTGCCGACGACCTGCGTCCACATGTGGAGCGTCGCACGGGTGGGCTCCCAGGCTTCGAGCGGCAGTGCCGGCCAGCGGCGATCCTTCTCGGTCATTCTCGG
>DATAOB010000109.1:0-10622 GCA_036265935.1 Beijerinckiaceae bacterium | reverse complement strand
CCCGCTCGTGTGGGCAGCGGTCGAACGCGAGCTGAAGAGGCGATCCGATAAGCAGTACGCCGACAAACCTAGCTCGGCTGGCACGGCAGTTACGTCTGCGGCGTGATGCCCAACGGCGACCACGTTTATACCAACTCGCTCTCCCGCTCTTTCACCATCGGAGGCCGCCAATGACAGCTTTGTACGCAGGTTCGAGCAAAAATCCGCATAAAAATCAAGCCTAAAGGAAAATTAACAACTTATCCGCCACTTTAGCGGAGACTTCTTCCCCTGGCGAAAGACGGAGGACAGATTGGCGAGCGGGGCCGTGCTGCTGAAACCGATGTCCCCCGCCGGGACAGGGCTGCCGCGCGAACCCTCTTTTGAGAGTATCCGCGCCATCGACCTCATCCATCTCGCCCGCCAGACGCTCGGCGATCGCGATCTCGAAACCGAGCTCCTGGGCCTGTTCCGGCGCCAGGCCAGCCAGATCGTCGAGCGCTTGTCAGCCGACCTGCCCGGCGACAGCATCCCCTGGCGCGCCGATCTCGCCCACACTTTGAGAGGCTCGGCCCGGGCGATCGGCGCCACCCGCGTCGCCATCAAGGCCGAGATCTATGAAGTGCAAGCGCGGGAGGGAGCGGCCAATCTGAAGCCCGCTCTCATGGCCTTGAAAAGCGCGGTCGACGACGCCTGCCGCGCCATCGCTGACCTGCTTCGCGGCTAGCGCAACCAGCGCTTTCTTGCCTCTCGCCAAAGCTGATCCGAGGCCTTAAAGAAAGCCGCCGCTTGTGGCGGCCCCTCATCCGCTCCGGAGCGTTTTCAAGGCATGGTCAAGATCACCTACGTCGATTCGCATGGAGCTTCGCGTGACGTCGACGCAGAGGAAGGCTCGACCGTCATGGAGAGCGCGATCCGCAATTCCGTGCCCGAAATCGTTGCCGAATGCGGCGGCGCTTGCGCCTGCGCGACCTGCCATGTCTATGTCGGTGAGGAATGGACGGAGATCGTCGGCAAGCCCTCGCAGATGGAAGAGGACATGCTCGATTTCGCCTATGAGGTGAAACCGAATTCCCGCCTCTCCTGCCAGATCAAGGTGCGGCCCGAGCTTGACGGGCTGACCGTCACCACGCCGCCCCAGCAGGGCTGAGCCCCTCCGGAACAACAATAATGAGCGATGTGATCGAAACCGACGTATTGATCGTTGGCGCCGGGCCGATCGGCCTTTTCGCCGTGTTCGAGCTCGGCCTCCTCGATATCAGGGCGCATCTCGTCGACATCCTGCCGAAGGCCGGCGGCCAATGTTCCGAGCTTTATCCGGAAAAGCCGATCTACGACATTCCGGGCTTTCCCATCGTCACCGGCCAGGGCTTGGTCGTGAATCTCGAAAAGCAGATCGAGCCGTTTCACCCGACCTTCCATTTCGGCGAAATGGTCGAGAGCCTGACCCCAACCGGCACGAGCGGCGCGCCGCGCTTCAAGGTGACGACCGACAACGGCAAGACCTTTGATGTGAAGTCGGTGGTGATCGCCGCCGGCGGCGGCTCGTTCCAGCCGAAGCGCCCGCCGATTGCCGGCATCGATGCTTACGAGGGCAAGTCGGTCTTCTACGCCGTCCGCCGCATGGAGGATTACCGCGACCGCAATGTCGTCATTGTGGGGGGTGGCGATTCCGCGCTCGACTGGACCTTAAACCTGCAGCCGGTCGCCAAGCGCCTGACGCTCGTGCATCGCCGCGACGATTTCCGTGCCGCGCCACATTCGGTCAACGCCATGCGCGAGCTCACCGCCGCCGGCAAGATGGACCTGATCATCGGCCAGACGAGCAAGCTCGTCGGCCAAGACGGTCAGCTCTCGAGCGTGACGATCAAGGGGAATGACGGGAACGAGAAGGAGGTCGTTTGCGACCGGCTGATCCCGTTTTTCGGGCTGACGATGAAGCTCGGCCCCGTCGCCAATTGGGGCCTGAACCTGCACGAGAACCTGGTGCCGGTCGACACCGAGAAATTCGAGACGAACGTGCCCGGCATTTTCGCCGTCGGCGACATCAACCATTATCCGGGCAAGCTGAAGCTGATCCTCTCCGGCTTCCACGAGGCGGCGCTCGCGGCACAGAAGGTGCACCGCTACGTCTATCCCGACAAGAAGCTGACCTTCCAATACACGACGTCGTCGACGAGCCTGCAGAAGAAGCTTGGCGTCGCGTGAGGGACGCTGTCATTGCAAGGAGCGTAGCGACGAAGCAATCCATGTGTGGACGGGCGGTTGTGGATTGCTTCGCTCCGCTCGCAATGACGAAGCCATTGAACTTTCCCTCGCTTTAGCCAGTTCCGGTCTCACGATTTCGGGAGACCGTTCGATGCGCAGGAAAGCCGTCGCACTCGCCACAGCCGCGCTTTGTCTCGGCGCCGGCGCGGCTTCTGCGCAGACGCAGCCGCCGGCCGCCCCCGCCGCGGACTGCCTCATCACCCACGACCAGCTCGCAACCGCGCTCAAAGCCGCGGTGAAGCCGAGCGGCGGCCCGAGCAATGGCGGGCTCGACAACAACGAATGGGCGGCGATCGTCAATCGCGACGGCAATGTCTGCGCCGTCGCTTTCAGCGGGGCAAGCTGGAAAGATCAGTGGCTCGGCAGCCGGCCGATCGCCGTCGAGAAGGCGAACACGGCGCTGTCTTTCAGCCTCGACGGCATGGCCATGTCGACGGCCAATCTTTACGCCGGGGCGCAGCCCGAAGGTTTCCTGTTCGGTATCGGCCGCACCAATCCGCCGAACGATTCGATCTACGAAGGCGACGTCGAAAAATTCGGCACGCCATCCGATCCCATTCTCGGCCGGCGCGTCGGCGGCGTCGTGACGTTCGGCGGCGGCCTCGCGCTTTACAATAATGCGGGCCTCATCGGCGGCCTCGGCGTCAGCGGCGACACGTCCTGCGCCGATCACAACGTCGCCTGGCGCATCCGCCACGCGCTCAATCTCGATCACGCGCCGAAAGGGCCGGACAAAGACAAGCAGGACGCGATCATCTACGACATTGGTCTCACCGGCGCGAGCAAATCCGGCTTCGGCCATCCGAAATGCGCCGGCAAGGAAGCCGACGTCGGCAACGAGCTTGGCGCGGCGGTGAGCGGCGGGTTGTTGCGGTAGGCAGGCCAAATTTTATTCCCACAATATCGCTCGTTAAAAACCAAAAGGAACGGTTCGTAGCGAGATGTCGCGCTAAGTTGCGGCATCTCCCGATAAGTGACAGGATGCCGATCACGACGTAAAATAAGAACGTTGCTGGATTTCCCAACATGCCACCGCGGTGCCACGGGGCTCGATAATAGCAATCGAGGGGCGAACATGATTATCGATTCTCGCGCAGCGCCTTACGCTGTGCTTATCCTTCGCGTCGCGCTTGGTCTGCTGTTCCTGACCCATGCGGCGATCAAGATCTTCGTCTTCACGCCTGCTGGAACGGCCCGGTACTTTAGTTCGCTTGGGCTTCCGCCAAGCCTCGCCTATTTCATCATCGCTTTGGAACTGCTCGGCGGACTTGCCCTCGTTCTCGGCCTCTGGCCGCGCATCGTAGCGCTTGCGATGATTCCGGAACTAATCGGGACGATTGTCGTCGTACACGGCGATAAAGGCTTCATGTTCTCGAACCCGAAAGGCGGCTGGGAATTCTCCGTGTTCTGGATCGTCATGCTTGCCGTGTTCGCGATGCTCGGCGATGGTCCGTACGCGCTGAAGCAGACCCGCTCGCGATCGTGACGGAGCCGGAAGGGAAACTCACGCCGTTTTCAAGCCTCAGGTTATCCTTTGCTCTACGCAAACGTGCGTGATCGACCTTTCGTGTTTCGCAACCTGCCCTCGAATATCTCTAGTAAAACCTATTCTATATACTCAATCAGAGAACGAAGTACGCGCTCCGAGTACCGGTTCCATCTGGGCTCTCCTGTCCCGAAACACGTCACGTTGTGGGATTTCACACACCTTTTCAGGCATATTTGCTGGTAATTGCGCTATGAAGAATCGCATTTGCGGTCTACTCTCGCGACATATTCACCGGCTCAAAGGAGCTGCGTCATGGCTATCACCGAACCGTTTGAATCAGTCGCCGATCAGTCCGCAGTCACGAAGACGCATTCGTCGCGATGGACCAGCGCCGAGATGTATGTGTTGTTCATCGGCGTTGCCGCCGTGGCGGCACTGGGGCTCGCCAGGTTGGTTTACGAGCCGAGCTTCCAGCAGCGGAGCGAAGCCGCCCGCGTCGCAATGACCGCCGAGCATGTGAAAGCATGCGACAAGCTCGGACAGGTGGCCAAGGCCGATCGCGACAATTGCTTGCACCTGCTCGACGATTTGCAAGCGACGCATCAGCGCGCGCTGCTTGCCGATAGCGGCGAGATCTAAGGCCGTTTTCACGATCTGACGGCGAGCGGACCTTACGCTCGCGCGTGCGCCGCAAGCGTCGAAGGCTCTGGGATTGGATTGCCGGCCGCTCTTGCGGCGCTTCAAACCTGCTTTCGCCGAAGGCCGAGCAGCCCGGCAGGTCCGGCGCGAGGGCGATGAAACCGTTGCCATCGTCGCTCCAGAAAACATGGGCGGGATAGCGCTTCGCCTCCATTCTGGACCTTACCTTGAACTCGCCCGCAGCTCCAGCTCGATCACGAGCTGGGATAACTCGCTAAATTCCCTAGACGCCTCCAAACACCTCAAAAGGATGTCTCGCGTCGGTTCTGAATGCGAAGCAAGCGAGAGATATTAATTTCGCTTCTGGTGCCTCGCGAAGACGATCCACTCTCCTGTGAGTCTACGCGCACGACTGCGGTGTTCATAACTCGCCATAACGAGATGAAAGATATGGCCAGGCTTCTTGTCGAGCGGGATCGCCTCATCTGCCATCACGTTCGCGCAGAGCTGCACGAGTTCTTCATCGCGCGCTGCCCAGTGATTGAAAACATTCTTTGCGATAAACCGAAAACCCATAAGGTGCTTGTGTCGCAATCCCGCCAAGTCCCCCGTTAGAGCTTCGTCTCGTTTCGTTCGACTTGATTTTGCCAACGGATGCTTTTCGAGCGCGCCGATTTCGTTGCAAATAACATGAACATTTGCGATCCGCTGCCAAAGCGCAAAAGCGATCTACCGTTCAAGGATTGTTGAGTAGCGCCCCGTGACCATGAAGCTGTTTAATAGCTCGTGGACATACTCATCAGAAGTGTCGCTTTTTGCCGTGTGCATTTTTGCTCGTGGCCGCACGTAATATGTCTAAGCCGCCTGCTTCTCCTTCGCCGCCGCGATCACCGCGCGCACGCACGCCGGCGTCGCCGGCATATCGAGATGCACGATCCCGTAGGTGCGTCTGAGCGCATCGACCACCGCATTCATGACCGCCGGCGCGGCGCCGATCGAGCCCGCCTCGCCCGCGCCCTTTAACCCGAGCGGATTTGTCGTCGAGGGAACGTTGCGCGTCTCGAACGCAAAATTCGGGCAATCGGCGGCGCGCGGGAGCGCATAATCCATCAACGTCGCGGTGACGAGCTGGCCTTCCGGCGAAAACATCGTGCGCTCGTGCAGCGCCTGGCCGATGCCTTGCGTGACGCCTCCATGCACCTGGCCTTCGAGCAGCATGGGATTGAGCGTGACGCCGAAATCGTCGCAGACCGTATAGCGCACGACATCGACCTCGCCGCTGTCGGGATCGATCTCGACCTCGCAAACATGCGTGCCGTTCGGATAGGTCGCGTCCGGCGGCACGAAATCGCCGTTGCCTTTCAGCCGGTCGGGGGTGGCGGACGGCGAGCGCGCAAGCTCTTCATATGCAATCGCGCGATCGGTGCCTGTAACGCGAATCGAGCCATCGGCGATCTCGAGATCGGCCGCGGCGGTCTCCAGCTTCTCGCTCGCGAGCTCTTTCAATTGCTCGACCAGCTTTTCGGAGGCGCGCGACACCATCACCGCGCCGACCGGAATCGAGCGCGAGCCACCAGTGCCGCCGCCGGTCGGCAATACCGCCGTGTCGCCCTGCCCGATTTTCACGCGCTCCGGCGCGACGTCGAGATGCTGCGCGACGATCTGTGCGTAAGCGGTGGCGTGCCCCTGCCCGTTCGATTGCGTGCCGACGAGCACGGTGAACGTGCCGTCCTGCTCGAGACTGACAAAACCGTTCTCGCCCTCGCCCCACGCCGTGCATTCGATATAGCTGGCGAAGCCGAGCCCGCGGATTTTGCCGCTCGCGCGCGACATCGCCTCGCGGCCGGCGAAATCCCTGTAACCGGCGCTCTGCAAGGCCCGACGCATCACGGCTTCGAACTCGCCGACGTCGTAAGTGCGCTCGGTATGCGTCTTGTACGGCATCTCATCGGGTTTGACGAAGTTACGCGCGCGGATTTCGTCGCGCGGCATGTTCAGAGCATAAGCGCATTGATCGACGAGCCGCTCCAGGAGATAGGCCGCCTCCGGCCGCCCCGCGCCGCGATAGGCATCGACGGGAATCGTATGCGTATAGATCGCGCGCACGCGCGCATGCACCGCGCCGATGTCATAGGGGCCGCTCGCCATGCTAACTGCGAGCCACGGAATGTAAGGCCCGAATTGCGAGAGATAGGCGCCGAGATTGGCGCGAATGTCGACGCGCAGCGCCAAGAATTTGCCCGAAGCGTCGAGCGCCATCTCGGCATGGCTGAGATTGTCGCGTCCATGGGCGTCGCCCAAGAAATGCTCGCTGCGATCGGCGACCCAGCGCACCGGGCGGCCGGTGCGCTTCGCGGCTTCGAGCAGCAGCGGATATTCGCGGTAGATGAAAGCTTTGGTGCCGAAGCCGCCGCCGACGTCAGGCGTCAGGACGCGGATCTTGTCCGCCGCGATCTTCATGATGCCGGTGAGCGCCGCCTGCAGCGCGTGCACGCCCTGGCTCGCCGTGGTCAGCGTGTACGATCCGCTCGCCGCATCGTATTCGCCGATCGCGGCGCGCGGCTCCAGAAAATTCGCGACAAGGCGGTTGTTGACGACATCGAGCGAGACGACATGCGCGGCCTTGTCGAAGAACGGCGCAACTGATTCCGCCGAGCCCATCGCATTCTCGTAGGCGATGTTCGTCCCGAAGTCAGGCCAGACCAGCGGCGCGCCTTTATCGAGCGCGCGATTAAGATCGACGATCGCCGCCTGCGCCTCGTACGTGACGGCAATCGCCTCTAGCGCTTCTCGCGCGCGCTCTTCGCGATCGGCAACAACCATCGCGATGCAATCGCCGACATGGCGCACGACCCCCCTCGCCAGCACGGGATAATCCGGCAATTGCATCCGGTTGCCGTCGGCATTCGGCATCGGCGCGAGACACGGCACCGGCCCGAGATGCGCAACGTCTGCCGCGGTCACCACCAGCCGCACGCCCGGCATGGCGCGCACATCAGCGAGATCGCCGATCGTGAAGCTCGCATGCGCATGCGGCGAGCGCAGGAAGCACGCGGCGAGCGCGCCGTCCGGCATCACGTCCGCAGTGTAGCGCCCCCTGCCCGCAACAAAGCGCGCGTCTTCGAGCCGGCGGACCGGCTGTCCCATCCCGAACTTTTGCGGCTTCATACGATCACCCTGGCGCGCGACTCACCTTAGCCAAATCAGGTGCCCGGCACCTTCTTCTCCTCGGGCTGGTGCAACAGCTTCTTCTTGTGCCGTCCGACGTCGGAGACGAGATGCGCATACGACGTGATGCGGTAGGCGGCGATGCCGGTATTGCCGACGCCCATATTGCACACCTTGATCGGCGGGGTATCGGCGGCGCGAATCTCGGTGTGCGCGGCGAGAAAATCGTGGTTGAGCATCTCGGTGACGATCGCTTTTCCGGCAGCTCGACGCCGAGCCGGGCGATGAACTTTCGCGGGTTTTTCATCTGCTCGAAATATTCGTCCGGCGTCAGTTCCCAGAAATGCAGCTGCCAGGGCTCGTCGCGAATGATTTCGGAGACGGCGGAGAAATCGACGACGTTCGTAGGCATTTTTGCGCTCCAGTCGATTTGAGAGAGCGCCGAGCCTAGCGGCCGGTGCAGACCTGCTCAACCGTGCTGGCAGACCGCATTGCGCATCCCCATATCGCGGCGATGCTCGATTCCGCTCGCTTCATCCTCGACGAGGATGGCGGGCTCGCCGGCGACACGTACGCGCCAACGTACGCGCCCTCCTCCGATCCCGCCCTCCTCGACAGCTATTCCCGAACCGTCGCCGACATCGTCGACCGCGTCTCGCCCAGTGTCGTGCGCATCGACATGAGCCGCGACAGCGGCGCGCCGGCCGGCGCCGGCTCCGGCGTCATCGTCTCGCCCGATGGGCTGATCCTGACCAACGCCCATGTGGTCGAGGCCGGGCGCCGCGCCGACGTGACCACCCTCGAAGGCCGCCGCCTCGCAGCCGCGATCCTCGGCCGCGACCCCGACACCGACCTCGCGCTCTTGCGCGTGCACGATTCGGCGAGCCTGCCCTTCGCCCGCCTCGGCGACTCGAAGAAGCTCAGGCGCGGCCAGATCGCCATCGCCATCGGCAATCCGCTCGGGTTCGACGCCTCGGTCACCGCCGGCATCGTCTCGGCGCTTAGCCGGACGCTGCGCGCCAGGAACGGCCGCATGATCGACGACGTGATCCAGACCGACGCGGCGCTGAACCCCGGCAATTCCGGCGGACCGCTCGTCTCGTCTTCGGGCGAGGTCATCGGCATCAACACCGCGGTGATCATGGGCGCGCAGGGCATCTGCTTTGCGGTCGCGGCAAACACCGCCGATTTCGTCCTCGGCGAGATCGTCCGCCACGGGCGCGTGCGGCGCGCCTATATCGGGCTTGGCGCCGGCACCGTGCCGCTGCCCCGCCGCGTCGCGCTGCGGCTCGGCCTCGATCAGGTAACCGGCGCTGTCGTGACCGCGGTCGAGCAGAAGAGTCCCGCGGACGAAGCGGGCCTGCTCACCGGCGATATCATCCTCTCGGTCGATAACCAGCGCGTCACCGGCGCCGACGATCTCGTGCGGCTGCTCGATTCCGAGCGCATGAACCGCGTCGTTGCGGTCGACGTGCTCAGGCGGTCGGACATGCGCCGCTTCTGGGTGGGGCTGAAGGAGCGGGTGAGTTAGCGCTCCCTCGCGAGCCGCTCGCGCAAAGTCGCCGCGATCGCGTCCGGAGCTTCGTCGGGAATGGGAAAGACCGAGCTCGCGTTGATCTCGCAGAGGACATAGCTGTCTTTCCCGGCCTCATTCTTTGGACCGAGCAGAAAGTCCGCATCCCAGATCACCGGCAACTCATCGAGCGACAGCGCAAGCTGGTCCGCCATTTGCGCAATCCATTCGCGTTCGAGAACGGTTTTTAAATCCTGGAACCGAGGATCGGCGGGACCGAAATAAAGCCTGCGACCGCCTGGCCCGGCCTCGGGCGGCGCCAAAGCACGCACCATCTGGTGGCCGAATCCGGCGACGCGCCGGCCGGACACGTAGCAGCGGATCATGCCGTCGGTCAGCCGCGCCTGATAGGGTTGATCGAGCAGCCCATCGTCGGCGGAAAACGCGCCGTGCATTTCCGCCATAAATTCGCGGAGCGGCAAAACGCGAATTGCCGCCTCGCCGCCGGCCTCCTGCACGCGCACCATGCTACCCTCGGCGGTCTCGACCTTTAAGACGCCGATGCCGCCATTGCCGCGATTTGGCTTCAAGACGCGCGGACCCTGCGCGAGCAGCGCCGGAAATTCCGCCGCGAACGCTGCCGGCGCCTCATAATAACGGGTATCGCTTCCCCACCCGAGCGTGCGCGTTCGATGCAGAACCGCCTTCACCCCCATCTTTGCGATCACGTCGGGATGGGCGCTGACGAACGATCCTGCCGACGCGACCTCGCGCAGAATATCGTCGAGCGCTTTGCGATTGCGGCCGGCGTCGATCGGATTGACCCAGACCAGCACCGCGTCCGTCTCGCGCAAGCGCCGGGCGAACGCGTCGGCATGGCGCTCGTCATAGGGCGCCGGCACCGGTCTCATGCCGCTGCGTATCAAAGCCGAAAAAATCGCGTTGAGCCGGCCGGTCTCGGGTTGCCGCGCGTCGGGCGCGTTCTCGTCGCCGCGCCAGACGATCGCCACGGCGATCTCGCCGGAATGTGCATCCATGGCCGTCGCTCCGTCTTAAGGAGGGCTCGAATTGGATGCGATTCTTCGGCTGCCGCCTCGTGGGGAGATCGCGTCCGGCCGATCGAAGCTCGCACCATTGATTTTGCTAGCTCTTCTCCGAAATTGGCCGAGCCGCTGCGCAATCCGCTGCGCAAAACAAAGGCTCCCGCCGCCCAGGAGCGCGGCTTCGACCGAGGCGGAAGTGCATTCGCTCGTCAAATCTGCATCATGCCGCCGCGCAATCAGAGGGCCGCAATTCAAAATCCCGCTAATTGCCCGGGCGTAGCGATGGGCGGGAAGCAAGCGCAGACATTGAGACCTTCAAAAATAATTCGGCTTCAAAAAGTATAACGCAGAACCAATGGCCCAGTGCGTTACCAGTAACGTTTATCTCGCCACCTACGAGACCACTCCACAAGAACATCTGCGGAAGCTGCTTCGACCTTTGCACGGTCGAAGGCGTCGGACTCGTTTAGGCGCTCCGAGGCCAACAGGGCATCAACAACGGTGTCGTGAGGTACGGCCACCC
>DATAOB010000108.1:0-23526 GCA_036265935.1 Beijerinckiaceae bacterium | reverse complement strand
GCACAAGTACGGGCGCTTCGCAGCGTGACCCGTCCGCGTTTTTCAAGCTGGCGCCGCTGGCGTGCGAGCTTGTCACGGCGTTCTTTCGAGGGGATCGTACCGGCGCGATTGGCCAACAATACGGCGCGTTGGTACTGGCCGCGCAGGCGCCATTCGAGGCCGCACCCGAGCGCATGCGCCAGCAGGCGCGCAAAGGTCGGTCCCGACCGTATCAGTTTCGGAAAAACGATGAGACGGAGGCGCGGATAAGTAGCACCGAGGCGAGCCATCAGCGCGGCCACAGCGAGGTAGGTGCCGGGATGGATCTTAGCCAGCGCGCTGCCGCCGGCCGTTTCATAGTCGATCCCGTGGGCACCCAGAAGCAGCGGCGAAACCGTGCAAAGTACAAGCAAGGCGGTGACGGTCAGTGCCAGCGCCGGAAGCTCGAAAAGACCAGCGCGCCACGCTCTCGCCCCTTTGCCGCTGAATGGAAGCGATCCGGAGACGCTCATCGGGGCGCTCCGGACAAGCTGACAGCGGAACGGCCGCGCTCTTGCCAGGCTGCTTCGGTCGAGCGTATGCCCGCGGCTTGGGTGAGGGGTGCGCGCGTTGGCCGGCGCGCCGCGGAGCGGAATCTGCGAGGTCTGGGGTGAAAATATTGCCGGTGATCATGTGCGGCGGCGCGGGGACGCGGGTTTGGCCGGAATCGCGCGAGACGCTGCCCAAGCAATTCATTCCGCTGATCGGCACCCTGTCGACCTTCCAAATGGCGATCGCCATGCTCGACGATCCGGTCTTCGAGACGCCGGTCGTCATCTCCAATTTCGATTACCGCTTCCTCATCCTCGATCAGCTCGAACAGATCGGCGCGAAGGCCGAGATCGTGCTCGAGCCGATGCGCCGCGATTCGGGTCCGGCCGTCGCGGTCGCCGCCGGCATTGCCACCGCGCAAGGGCCGGACACGATCGTCGTCATGCTCGCCGCCGATCATGTCGTGCAGGACCGCGCCGGGCTTGTCGCACTCTGCAAGCAAGCGGCAGAAGGGGCGGCCGATGGTTACATCGTGACGCTCGGCATCAAACCGCGCGAGGCGGCGACCGGCTATGGCTATATCCGCCCCGGTGCGCCGGTTGCCGACGGCAGCCCCGTTCTCAAGGTCGAATCCTTCGTCGAGAAGCCCGATGCGGAGACCGCGCGTCAATATGTCGAGGCGGGTTACTTCTGGAACTCCGGCAACTTCATCTTCCGCGCCGACGTCATGCAGCGCGAGCTCAACCGCTTCGAACCGGACATGGCGGAAGCCGCGCAAGCGGCGCTTGAAGGCGCGCGGCGCGATTTCGGCTTCATCATGCTCGACGCGCCCGCCTTCGAGCGCGCCACGAAGAAGTCGATCGACTATGCCGTCATGGAGCGCACCGAGACCGCGGCGCTGATTCCCGCCGACATCGGCTGGTCGGATGTCGGCACCTGGCAGGCGGTGTGGGAGCTCTCGGACCGGGATGAGGCCAACAATTCGGTGCGCGGTCAGGGCATCGTCATGGATGCCAAGAACGTGCATGTGCGCTCCGACGAGCATCTGACTGCCGTCGTCGGCGTCGATGACGTGATCGTCGTCACCACGCAAGATGCCGTCCTCGTGCTCAACCGCGCGCATGGCGACAAGGTGAAGCAGCTTGTCGATCAGTTGAAGCGGGAGAAGCGGCGCGAGGCGGAGGAGCACAAGCGTTCCTACCGGCCGTGGGGCTATTACCAGAGCGTCGACTACGGCTCGCGCTATCAGGTCAAGCGCATCGTTGTGAAGCCCGGCGCGCAGCTCTCTTTGCAGAAGCATTTTCATCGCGCCGAGCACTGGATCGTGGTCAAGGGCACGGCGGAGGTCGTGCGCAACAACGAGACCCACCTCGTGCACGAGAACGAGTCCATCTATCTGCCGATCGGCTGCATCCACCGCATGGCCAATCCCGGCAAAATCGATCTCGAACTCATCGAAGTGCAGACCGGCTCCTATCTCGGCGAAGACGACATCATCCGCCTCGAGGATACGTATAATCGAATCTGAGCGGCGCGGCTCAATACGCATTCCGGTAAGCCTTACGCGAGAATACGGTCAGCAGCAGGATGCGTATGTCGAGCAACATAGTCCAATTGTCGATGTAGAAGAGATCGTGCTCGATGCGCATGCGGATCTTGGAATCGTCGGAAATTCCGCCGCGAAATCCATTGACCTGCGCCCCGCCGGTGATTCCCGGTTTCACATTGTGGCGACGGGCATAGAGCGCGATCGTCTGCTCGAAGAGCTGATCGTGCGCGACCGCATGCGGGCGGGGGCCGACCAGGCTCATCTGGCCGCGTAGCACGTTTAAGAGCTGCGGCAACTCGTCGATATTGTAGCGGCGCATCCAGCGGCCGATGCCGGTGATCCGCGCGTCATTCTCGCAAGTGTGTTTGACGTGACGGTCGTCGTCGAGCGTGGTCATCGTGCGAAACTTCACGATGCGAAACGCCTCCTGATTGAAACCCTAGCGGCGTTGCAAGAACAGCACCGGCCCGGGGCTGTCGAGCTTGATCAAAATAGCCATGATTAGGAAGAGCGGTGAAAGCAATAACAGCGCGCGGGCGATCGGCGGGAAGCGGTGCTCGGCCGAGATTGAACGGTACGAATTCGCCCTGATCCCGAAGCTGTTGCGACTCCCCAGCGTGCAATGGGTGCACAACGAGGGCAGCAAAGATGACAAGATGGACAGCCTGCTCAAGCGCTATCGGTTCATCCAGACAGCGAGCGGATCGCGCTCGCGACTGCCGATCGCATCATCGCCGTCAATCCGAACCTCGCCGCGCCTATCGCGCGGCTGTCTTCACGCGCCGCCAACAAGACGGAGGTCATGTCGGTTTCGGTCGATACGCGGCGTTTCCGGGCAACCCCCTTCGATGTTCAGGACGGGATTTTCCGCATCTGCTTTGCCGGCCGGCTCGACGAGTTCAAAGACCCGCCGCTGATGTTCGACGTGCTGGCGCGGCTGCACGCGAAACTCGAAGGCAAGATCGAGTTTCATTACGTCGGCGCGACCGATCCCGCGCGCTATCCCGAGTTTGCCAAGGCGCAGGCCTTCACCCTTCGGCACGGATCGCAAACGCCGGACGGGGTGCGCGATATCATGGCGCGCTGCCATGCCGGCATTCTCACTTCTTACTTTGAAGGTCTGCCCTGCTATTTGTTGGAGATGCTGGCGAGCGGCCGTCCCGTCGGCGCGATCGACTTGCCGCAATATAAGCCGCTGATCCTGCCCGGCATCAGCGGGGCCCTTATTCCGCGCAGCGAGCCGCGCGAAAAATGCGCAGAGGCGCTGGCGAACGCGTTCGCATCGCTATGGCAGGATATCACGAGGGGCTGCGTCGATCCCGTGCGTTTGCACACATTGGTCGAGCCGTATTCTGTGGAGACACAGTTCGACAGGCCTTTTGCGATCCATCGCGCGTGCAAGATAGGCGCGCAGTGCCGCCCGCGCGGCTCAGACTCGAGGAGGAAAGATGATCGGACGGTTTCTAGGATTGGGAATTGGTGCTCTGGCGCTTGGGGTGCTAGCCCAGCAGGCACTTGCGCAGAGTCCGCAGGTGAAGCGCGGGCTTTATCTCGTCGACATAGCCGGCTGCAACGATTGTCACACGCCGGGCAGCTTTCTCGGCAAGCGCGATGTCTCACGCAGGCTCGGCGGCTCCGACGTCGGCTTTTCCCTTCCCGGCATGGGCGTCTTCGTCGGCCCCAATCTGACGCCGGACAAGGAAACCGGATTGGGCAGCTGGACGAACGAGCAGATCGTCACTGCGATCCGCACGGGCAAACGGCCTGACGGCCGCATGCTCGCGCCGATCATGCCTTATAACGACTTCGCCAACCTGACGAAGGAAGATGCGCTGGCGATCGTCGCCTATCTGAAGAGCCTGCCGCCGATCAGCAACAAGGTGCCCGGTCCGTTCGGGCCGTCGGACAAGCCGAACGTCTTTGTCATGACGGTGCTGCCGCCGGATGTATACAACAGCCTGCCGCCACCTCCCGGCAAGTAAACCGTTCTCGTGCTAGAGGGGGCGATGGCGAACGACGCCCGGCGCCTCTCGATTCTAATCCGCGGCACCGGTCCGGCGCGCCGTTGGCACCGGCGGTTGGCCGCGGCGCTTCAGCGCGATGGTGAGGCCGTCGCGTTAGAATTTGAGCACGCGCGGGCAGCGCATTCCGGCGGTGTCGATCTTCTGCTCGAACTGGAACGCTTTGCTTACCGGGCTCGCTCGGCTGCCTTCGAACGGCAGGACGCGCCGCAGGAACAGACTCACACCGGCAGCGACATTGTCATCGAGTTGCGCGAGCGCCCATTATCTCAAGGTGACGCGATCGTCTTAGCTCCTTTGTTCGACGGCATGCCGGGTGAGTCGGCACTTCTTGCCGCATTGCTCGGCAGGAAAGCGCCGGAGATCACGATTGCGCGCTGGGGCGCGGAGCCGCAGGCCGTCGCGCGCGGGCTGCCGGTTGTGGAAAATCGCAACATCCTTGCACACGCATTCGATCAGGTTCTGGCCCGCGTCGAGAATTTGCTGCTTCAATGCGTGCGCCGGATTGCACGCGGCGACGAGCTGCTGGGGGAACCCGCCTTGCCATCGCGCCATAACGCGCCGCATTCCGCCATCTTCGCAGCAAAGGGCCTGGCCGCGAAGATTGCGCAGCGGCTGACGCAACTCGCCGTCCATCCGGAACATTGGCGCATCGCGTTCCGCCTGCTCGCGAACGATGCAACGATCGAGCGCGAGCAATGGCCGGATGCGAATTGGACGCGCGTTCCCGACGATTTACAGCGCTACTTCGCCGACCCGTTTCCGTTTACCGACAACGGGCGCACTTACGTGTTCTGCGAGGAATATCCCTATGCGACGCGCAAGGGGATCATCGCGGTTTTCGAAATCATTGGGGGGAAGCCGACAAATCCACGTCCGGTCCTGGAGCGGCCGTATCATCTCTCTTACCCCTTCGTGTTTCGCCGCGGCTCCGAGATTTACATGATCCCGGAGACAAGCTCGGTCGGGCGCGTCGAGCTTTATCGCGCCGAGACTTTCCCAAATCGCTGGGCATTCGAACGCGTTCTCGTTGACAACGTCATTGCCAGCGATGCGACGCTCGTCACCTGGCACGGAGGTGATTGGCTGTTTGCATCGATTGCCGGCGAGGGCGCCTCCACCTGGGACGCACTCGGCTTGTTTTATGCCCACGGTCTCTTCGGCGAATGGAGAGCCCATCCGCTCAATCCCGTGCTGATCGATGCCGGCGCGGCGCGCCCCGGCGGCGCGATGGTCGTGCTGCACGGGCGCTTGCGCCGCATCGCGCAGGATTGCCGCAGGCTGTATGGCGGCGGGATCGCACTCGCCGACGTCGAGTTGCTCGATCCGGAAAATTATTCGCAGATTGTGCGGGCGGTGCTCGGACCGCCGCGCGGTTCAAACGCGCAAGGCGCGCACACTTTGAACAGCACGGAGGGCATCGAGATCATCGATCTCGTCGGCCCGGTGAAACGCGTCCGCTCAGTCCGGCAATAGCCCACCCGCGAGAAATCCGCCGTCCACTGCGAGCACGTGTCCGGTTATGTAGCCGGATTGGCGCTCATCCAACAGAAAGGCGGCGGCGCGCGCAATCTCGTGCGGCTCGCCATAGCGGCGCTGCGGCACGCGGCTCACCCAATTCGCCCCGCGCCTCAGGCGTATGCATCGCGCGTACCATCGCGGTCTCCACCGGGCCCGGCGCGATGGCGTTGACCCGGATGTTTGCCGCCGCAAGCTCGACGGCCATCACTTGCGTCATGGTGACGATCGCGCCCTTCGAGGCGCCGTACGCCGTGCGGCCGATATTGCCGCGTAGGCCCGAGACCGACGCCAGGTTCACGATCGCGCCACCGCCTGCCTCGCGCATGGCGCGGATTGCGGCGCGTGCCACGATGAACGAGCCGACGACATTGACGTCGAGAATTTTGCGAAAAGTCTCGGCGCTCGTCTCCTCAAAACGCTGGTCGGAGCCGATTGCGGCGGAATTGATGAGCCCACGGATCGGCGCGAGCCGCGTCGCCGCGGAGATCGCCTCCTCCACCGCCGCTTCATCGGTGATATCGAGGCAAAAACACGACGTGTCCTGCGGCCGCGCCAATTCCTCGCGCGCCTTCTCCAATGCCGCCGCGTCACGGTCGATCAGCGCCACGTGCCAGCCGAGCGACAGCTGGTGCTCGGCACAGGCGCGGCCGATCCCCGAGGCGGCGCCGGTGATGATGACGGATCGCGTCATGGTGACCTCCCGCCGCACTTTCTCCCGCTTTTGAACGCTGGCATAGTGGCGGAAATAGCCGGACTGAAGTGCCGGCCGGGAGAAAGCATGATGTCGATCGATCGGCGCCTACTTTTGCAGGGCACAGCTGCGGCTCTCGCTTTGCGCCCGCCGTGCTGCGGGTGACCCGCGCCAGCGCGGCGGAATATTCATTCAAGATGGCGAACAATTCGCCGGAAACGCATCCCCTGACCGTGCGCATGCGCGAGGCCGCCGCCAACATTTTGAAGGACAGCGACGACAAGGTCGACATGCAGGTCTTCCCGAACAACCAGCTCGGCTCCGACACCGACATGCTCAGCCAGCTGCGCTCCGGCGCGCTCGAATTCTTCACGCTTTCGGGTCTGATTCTGGCGACGCTCGTGCCGGCCGCATCGATCAACGGCATCGGCTTCGCCTGGTCCGGCTACGACAAGGTCTGGCCGGCGATGGATGGCGATCTTGGCGCCTATATCCGCGCGCAGATCGCCAAGGCCAATCTACATGCGTTCGGCAGGATTTGGGAGAACGGCTTCCGACAGATCACCTCATCGACGCGCGAGATCAAAACCCCGGACGATTTGAAGGGCTTTAAAATTCGCGTGCCGGCCTCGCCGTTGTGGACGTCGATGTTTAAGGCGTTCGATGCTTCGCCGATGACGATCAATTTCTCCGAGGTCTATTCGGCGCTGCAGACAAAAGTCGCCGAGGGCCAGGAAAATCCGCTGGCGCTGATCGATTCGGCCAAACTTTACGAGGTGCAGAAATATCTCGCCCGCACCAATCACATGTGGGATGGATTCTGGCTACTCGCCAACGGCAAGGTGTGGGCGTCGATTCCCGATAATCTCAAGGCGATCATCACCAAGAACGTCAATGCGTCGGCCGTGGCGCAGCGCGAGGACATTGCGAAACTGAACGGCTCGCTTGGATCGACGCTGAAGGCGAAGGGCCTGCAGTTCAATGCCGTCGATACGAACGCCTTCCGCGCCAAGCTGCAATCGGCCGGCTTCTTCAAGGAATGGAAGGGCAAATACGGCGACGAGGCCTGGGCGATTCTGGAGAAATATGCCGGCTCGATTTCGTAAGCTGCGAGGAATTGTTTTTCACCCCATCATACGAAGCCACATCCCCGGACGCATGAAGCAAAGCGGAATGCGATCCGGGGTCCAGCGGCAGATGCATTTGCTCTGGGTCCCCGATGGCCCTTCGGGCCTCGGGAATGTGGGGGCGGTGCGACATGAGTCCTGCGGCGCAACTCCGTGCAAGCGAACAGGCGCCGCCTTCGTGGGTGCGAGTTGCAGGGTTAATCGACACCGCGCTCGTTCGCGCCATCGAAATCCTCGCCGCCGCACTCGTTGCACTGGAAACCCTGATCCTCTTCGCCGGCGTGGTGTCGCGTTACGTCGTGCATAATCCGCTGACTTGGTCGGACGAGCTCGCCTCGATCCTGTTTCTGTGGCTCGCCATGCTCGGCGCCGTCGTCGCTTACGCCCGTGCCGAGCATATGCGCATGGGCGCGCTGGTGGCACGCTTCGGTGCGCAGGGCCGCGCATTCTTCGATGCGCTGGCGCTCGCCGTCGGCATCGCCTTCCTGACGCTGATCTTCTATCCAGCCTTTGACTACGCGATGGACGAGATCGCGATCACCACGCCGGCATTGGAAATTCCCAACATCTGGCGCGCGGCGGCGCTGCCGGTCGGCATCGCCCTCATGCTGGTCCTCGCGGCGCTGCGGTTCACGCGCCGGCATCGTCGGCGTGATCTCGCGCTTGCAATTGTCGTCATTGCGGCGATTGCCGCCGCGCTGATCTTTGCGAAGCCGCTGCTCAGCGCCATCGGCAATTACAAGCTTGTCGTGTTCTTCGTCGTGCTTGTCGGCACCTGCGTGCTCGCGGCGGTGCCGATCGCGTTTGCCTTCGGCATCGGCACTTTCGCCTATCTCGCGCTGACGACGCACGTGCCGTGGTCGGTCGTCGTCTCGCGCATGGACGAGGGCATGTCGCACATCATCCTGTTGTCGGTGCCGCTCTTCGTGTTTCTCGGGCTGCTCATCGAGATTACCGGCATGGCGCGCGCCATGGTCGATTTTTTGGCAAGCCTGCTCGGTCATGTGCGCGGCGGCCTGTCTTATGTGCTGCTCGGCGCGATGTATCTCGTCTCCGGCATTTCCGGCTCGAAAGCGTCCGACATGGCGGCGGTGGCGCCCGTTCTGTTTCCGGCGATGAAGGCGCGCGGCGAAAGCGGCGGGCGGCTCGTCGCGCTGCTCGCCTCGACCGGCGCGATGACCGAGACGATCCCGCCGTCGCTCGTGCTGATCACCATCGGCTCGGTGACCGGCGTGTCGATTGCCGCGTTGTTTACCGGCGGCCTGTTGCCGGCGCTGGTGCTGACGCTGGCGCTTGCGGCGCTGGTCTGGTGGACTGCCGGGCGCACCGAAGCCGCGCCGGCGGCGCGCGCCGCACCGCGCGCGATCGCGCGCGCTTTCATCATCGCGCTGCCCGGGCTGGCGCTGCCCTTCCTGATCCGCGCCGCCGTCGTCGAAGGTGTCGCCACAGCGACGGAGGTCTCAACGATCGGCGTGGTTTATACCTTCATCTACGGCATCGCCGCCGCGCTTTTGTTTCGGCAGCAAATCGAATGGGCGCGGCTTTGGCCTGTGCTCGTCGAGACCGCGGCGCTGTCGGGCGCAATCCTGTTCATCATTGGCGCCGCGACCGCGATGGCTTGGGCGCTGACGCAGTCGGGCTTTTCACGCGATCTCGCGGCGAACATGGCGCGGCTGCCGGGCGGCGCGGGAGGATTCATGGCGGTGTCGATTGCGGCTTTCGTGATCCTCGGCAGCGTGCTCGAAGGCATCCCGGCGATCGTCTTGTTCGGCCCGCTTCTGTTTCCGATCGCACGCCAGCTCGGCATCCATGAAGTGCATTACGCGATGGTCGTCATCCTGGCGATGGGCATCGGTTTGTTCGCGCCGCCTTTCGGCGTTGGCTATTATGCGGCCTGCGCCATCGGCCGTGTCGATCCGGCCGCCGGCATCCGGCCGATTTGGCCTTTTCTATGCGCGCTGCTCGCGGGTTTGGTGCTGGTTGCGGCGGTGCCGTGGATTTCCATCGGCTTTTTGTGAGGGAGACCACGCTGTAAACTGTGCGTTGACGTATGTCGCCAAAGGGTTTACATGAGGCGCAGCGCTGAGCGGCTATGATCGAGAGCTTCAGGCATAAAGGACTGAGGCTGCTTTTCGAAACCGGAGAGCGCAGGCTTCTCAATCCACAGCACATCGAGAGAATCGAAAACATCCTTGGTATGATTCATGCGGCTGAAGATATCAAGGGGATCGATGTACCCGGCTATCGGTTGCACGCACTCAGCGGTAATCTCAAGGGCTTTTGGTCAGTCACCGTGCGTTCGAACTGGCGAATCATCTTCCGGTTCGACGGGGGCAAAGCGTTCGACGTCGATCTTGTCGACTACCATTGAGTGATGACAACCATGCAGATGAAAAATCCACCTCATCCTGGTCGCATCGTGAAGGATGCAATAGCGGAACTGAATCTTTCCATTGTAGACGCAGCCGAGGGTCTCGGCATCACGCGCCAGCAGCTGCATAAGATTCTGGCAGGGCGCAGCGCCGTCACGCCGGAAATGGCCGTTCGGCTCGAGAAGGCGCTTGGCAGCACGGCGGATACGTGGCTGCGCATGCAGATGAATTACGACCTCGCACAGGTACGCCAAAATGCCTCGATCAAAGTGAAGCGGCTCGCGCCAAAAGTGGCCTAGCTGCAAAAGCTGGGTAATGGATCTTACCTTTACTTTGCCGCTAGCCCTGCTGGCGCTGTCGATCGAGGCGGCATTCGATTATCCCCAGGCGCTGCTGCGGCGCGTCGGCCATCCCGTTGTCTGGATCGGCGCGCTGATCGACTTCTTCGATCGCCGGCTGAACAAAGAGCGCGACAGCTTCGAGCTGCGCCGCCGCAAAGGAACGATCGCGCTCGTCATTCTGCTCACAATCGTAATTTTCATCACGGCATTCATCACGCGCTTTGCCGGCAATGGCTTTCCCGGTCTCATCATCCTGTCGGTCCTCGCCGCGAGCCTGCCGGCGCAGCGCAGCCTTGCCTCGCATATTCGCGCCGTCGCGGACGCGCTCGACGTAAGTCTCGATGCCGGCCGCGACGCGGTTGCGCATGTCGTCGGCCGCGACGTCGCGGCACTCGATCATGCCGGCGTCGCGCGCGCGGCGATCGAGAGCCTCTCCGAAAATTTTTCCGACGGAATCGTCGCGCCGATCTTCTGGACCGCTTTGTTCGGACTGCCCGGCGGTGCGGCTTACAAGGCGGTGAACACCGCCGATTCGATGATTGGCCATAGGACACCGCGCCACGAAGCGTTCGGTTGGGCGGCAGCGCGGCTCGACGACCTCGTCAACTGGCCCCCGTCGCGCATTGCCGCCGGCCTGATCATCGCCGCTGCTTACGTGACGCGCGGCGCCGATGCCAATGCCGCGCGCCACGCCGTGGCACGCGATGCGAAAAACCATGCCTCGCCGAATGCCGGCTGGCCGGAAGCGGCCATGGCTGGCGCACTCGGCCTGCAACTCGGCGGCCGCCGCATCTACAATGGTGTGATGATTGACGACGCCTATTTGGGCGAGGGTCGTCGCGACGCCAATGCAAGCGACATCAGGCGCACGGTGTCGCTTTATCGCCGTGCGCTCATCCTGCAATGGCTGGCGCTGCTCGGCCTCACAATAATCGCCGCGCTTATCGTGATAGACTGAGCAGGCGGTCGAGATCGATATGTGCCGCGAGATGTTCTGCCAGCGCATTGAGCGCGTCATCGATCATCGTTTCGTACAAAAAATCTGATGCCGTCGCGCCGAGCCTCGCGACCAGCGCCTTGCGCTGGCAATCATCGTTAAACAGCCCGTGCACATACGCGCCGGCGATGCGTCCGTCTGCCGACGCGGCACCATCCACACGCCCATCGCGAAAGCGCAGCACCGGGTGCTGCGTGCCGGGCCCGGTGGTGATGCCGACATGCATTTCATAGCCGCGGAAAGCCACATCATCATTGACCGTGCTTCCCGAAATTTCTGCGAGCTTTTTGTCACCCGTCAATACCGTCTCCACGTCGAGCAATCCCAATCCGTCGACTCGCCCCGGTGGCCCCTCGATGCCACCCGGATCATCGATCGTGCGGCCGAGCATCTGATAGCCGCCGCAAATGCCGAAGACGCGGCCGCCGCGGCGCACATGCGCGGCAAGATCGATATCCCAGCCGTTGTCGCGAAATGCCATGAGATCGGCGATCGTCGCTTTCGAACCCGGCAACAGCACGAGATCGCAAACCGGCAGCGGCTCGCCGCGCCGGACAAAAACGAGCCGCATATCGGGCTCGCTTTTCAAGGGATCGAGATCGTCGAAATTGGCGATATGCGGCAACAGCGGCACCGCAATGACCACTCGCCCATCGCCCGGAGCGTCGCGCCGCGCGAGCGCCATTGCGTCTTCCGCGGGCAGGCGCGCGGCATCGGCAAAGAACGGCACGAGGCCGAGCGCCGGCCATCCCGTGCGCGCTTCGATAAAGCGCATGCCATCGGTAAACAGGCTCGCATCGCCGCGAAACTTGTTGACGATGAATCCGCCAATCAGCTTCTCGTCCTCTGCATCAACGACCGCCTTCGTCCCGACGATCTGCGCAATGACCCCGCCACGGTCGATATCGCCGACGAGCACGACCGGCACATCTGCTGCGCGGGCAAAGCCCATATTGGCGATATCGTTCGGCCGCAGATTAATTTCGGACGCGCTGCCCGCGCCCTCGATCAGCACGAGATCGGCTTCGCCGCGCAAGCGCGCGTAGCTCGCAAGCACAGACACCATCAGCTGCGGCTTCCACGCCTGGAATTCCTTTGCCCGTGCATTGCCCAAAATCTTGCCGTGCACGACCACCTGTGCGCCGACTTCGCTCTGCGGCTTTAGCAAGACCGGATTCATGTGCACGCTCGGCGCCGCGCGCGCGGCGCGCGCCTGCAGCGCCTGGGCGCGGCCGATCTCGCCGCCATCCGCCGTGACGGCAGCATTGTTTGACATGTTCTGCGGCTTGAACGGCCGCACGCTTAGGCCGCGATTGGCGTAGGCCCGCGCTAGCCCCGCAACGATCAGCGATTTTCCGACATCCGAGCCCGTGCCCTGGATCATCAGGCTCCGCGCCATGAGGCGTGTCGCCTCACTTCTCCTTCGACGTGTCGCTCGTGCTGACTCTGCTCGTGCTGCCGGAGATCATGGCGTTGATCATGTTGCGCAGCTGCTCGGATTGGACCGGCAGCAGCGAGAACCAGCTTTTTATAATGTTTTCCGGCGCCATCCGGTCGGCCGTGTCCTTGATGCGGGTCTCCAGATCCTTCATCAGGCTCGCTTGCAGCGGCCTGACATCGGGCAGCCCCATGAAGGCGCGCAATTCTTCCGGCGTGCAGTCGATCTCGATCGTGGCTTTCATGGGCTCCGCTCTCTTCTGTTGCGGCGCATTACAATCACCGGACAGGCCCCCCGGCAAGTAGAGGGCGCTGGCGGCATCGCCTCATTTGCGGATGCCTGCGCCGTAGGCGAGGATGCCCACAACCCCGAGCCCGCGAGCCTTGCATGCCAGCCGCCCCCGCCCCGATTCCCTATCCGCCGCGCATCCCCTTCCTCGGTAATCTGCACCAGATTCCGAAGGGCAAGATATCGCACCACCTTTTGGAGACGAGCCGCGCCTTTGATGGCATTTTCGAGCTGAGTTTTGCCGGCAAGCCCGGCGTCTTCATCACCTCGCCCGATCTGGTCGCCGAGCTTTCCGATGAGCGGCGCTTCCGCAAGGTGATCAGCGGCGGGCTTTATTTCGTCCGCGCGCTCGCCGGCGACGGCCTCTTCACCGCCCGCTCGGACGAAGAGAATTGGGGCAAGGCGCACCGCATTCTGATGCCGGCCTTCAGCCAGCGCGCGATGAAAGGCTATTTCGGCGCCATGCTCGACATTGCCGAGCAGCTGGTCGCGCATTGGCACAGGAAGATCGGGCAGGACATCAATGTCGCCGACGACATGACGCGATTGACCTTCGACACGATCGCGCTTGCCGGTTTCGATTACCGCTTCGATTCGTTCGCGCGTCCCGAGCTGCATCCGTTCCTCGATCAGATGGTGCGCGTGCTCGCCGAAGCGATGGCGAAAATCACGCGGATGAAATTCCAAAAGCCGTTCGCGCGCGACAAGGAGCGCCAGTTCGCCGCCGACATCGCCGACATGAACAAGATGGTCGACGATGTGATCAAGCATCGCCGCGCGCATCCGAGCGATGCGACCGATCTCCTCAACCTGATGCTCGAGGCCAAGGATCCCGAGACTGGCGAGAAGCTCGACGACACCAACATCCGCTATCAGATTCTCACCTTCCTCATCGCCGGCCACGAGACGACCAGCGGGCTGCTCACCTTCTGCCTCTATCTTCTCTTGCGGCATCCGCTTGTGCTGGCGCAGGCCTATGCCGAGGTCGATCGCATTCTGCCCGGCGACACGGTTCCCGAATATCGGCACATCGCCAAGTTCGACGTGATCGACCGCGTCTTGAAAGAGACGCTGCGGCTGTGGCCGACGGCGCCGGCCTACATGGTCGCGCCGTACGAGAACACCACGATCGGCGGCAAATATCGCCTGCATCAGAACCAGCCGGTGACGATTCTCGCGAATGCCCTGCAGCGCGATGCGAAGGCTTGGCCCGATCCCGACCGCTTCGACATCGAGCGATGGACGCCGGAGAACGAGAAGAAGCATCATCCGCATGCCTACAAGCCGTTCGGCAACGGCATGCGCGCCTGCATCGGCCGCCAGCTTGCGCTGACGGAGGCGAAGCTCGCCATCGCACTGATCCTGAAAAATTTCGCGCTGAGCGACCCCTATGATTACAAGCTCGACGTGAAGCAGACGCTGACGGTCAAACCCGAAGGCTTCCGCATTCATGCGCGCCGGCGTCTGCCGAGCGAGCGCTTCGATGTTGTCGGGCCGGCCGCGGCGCAGGCGATCGAGGAAGACGCCGGCGACGTCGTCCTCGCCGATACCGGACGCGCCTTTCAGGTTCTTTATGGAACAAGCCTCGGCACCTGCCGCGAAATCGCCGAGCAGATTGTCGAGCGCCTCGGCGCCGGCGGCTCCTCCGTCGATTGCGGCACGCTCGACAATCTTGCCGACGGCCTCCCGGACAAAGGCACGCTGATCGTCGTCACCTCGACCTATAACGGCAGCGCGCCGGATTCGGCGACGAAGTTCGAGACCGCCATCCGCGCCGGCGAATTTGCCGATACGAAACGCTCCGAGCTGGAATATGCCGTGCTCGGCTGCGGCAACACGCAATGGCAGACGTTCCAGGCCTTTCCGAAGCTGGTCGATGCGACGCTGCGCGATACCGGCGCGAAAAGCATCGTGCCGCGCGGCGAGGCGGATGCGAGCGGCGATTTCGACGGCGCCATCGAAGCGTGGATGAACGGCCTCTGGAAAGTGCTCGGCGCCAAGACCGACGAGACGCGGCGCCCCGCGCTCACCATCGCTTACGAAAGCGAGGATCGCGCCCGCTCCGCTGTTTTGCCCGAGCATGCGACCGAGCTGTTCGTGCTCGGCAACGACGAGCTCGTGCGCGATCCGACCGGCTTGTGGGATTTTGCGATCGAGGCGCCGCGCTCCTCGACGCGGCACATGACGCTGCAATTGCCGGAGGGCGTCACCTACGCCGCCGGCGATCATCTCGCGGTTTATGCGCGCAACCGCCCGGACATCCTTGCGAAAATCATCGAGCGTCTGCACTTAAACTCGCACACCGTCGTGACGCTGCAATCGCAGCGCATGCGGCATCTGCCGATCGGCCGGCCGGTGACGATCCGGCAGCTTTTGAGCGACTTCATCGAGCTGCAGGACCCGGTCACGCGCAAGGACATGCGCGAGCTTCTGAACTACACGCAATGTCCGCATACGCGCGGCGAGCTCGAGAAATATACCGCGGAAGGCGAGGCCGCCACCGAGCTCTTCCAGAAGGACATCACGCAAAAGCGCGTGACGCTTTACGACCTGCTCATGCGCTTTCCGGCGCTCGACGTGCCGCTCGAAGCATTCCTCGGCATGTGCTCTGCCATCCGGCCGCGCTTCTATTCGATCTCGTCGTCGCCGCTGTGTTTGCCGGGCGCGGTGAACCTCACCGTCGGCACGCTGGCGGCGCCGGCCTGGTCGGGCGGCGGGCAATATCAGGGCGTCGCCTCGACTTACATGCAGGGCCGCCAGGCCGGCGAGACCGTGCTCGGCTTCGTGCGCCGCCCGAACCCGCCCTTTGCGCCGCCCGCCGATCCGAGCGTGCCGCTGATCCTGGTCGGCCCCGGCACCGGCTTTGCGCCGTTCCGCGGTTTCCTGCAGCAGCGCGCCGAGGAGAAGAAGGCCGGCAAGCCTGTCGCCAAGTCGCTGCTCTTCTATGGCTGCCGCCATCCCGACCACGATTGGTTCTATAAGGACGAGATGCAGGCCTGGGCCGGCGACGGCGTTGCCGACGTGCACGTCGCCTTCTCGACGGTGCCGCGCCCGCACAAATTCGTGCAGGACGCGCTGACCGCCGAGCGCGACGCGGTGTGGGACATTCTCGAGAAGGGCGGGCTCTTCTATGTCTGCGGCGAAGGCCGCTTCATGGCGCCGGCGGTGCGCACCGCGCTCATCAAAATTCACATGGAGAAGCAGGGATCGAGCTTCGAGAAATCGTCGGAATGGCTGGAAAGCATGGTGCTCTCCGGCCGCTATCACCAGGACACGTTCGGCTGAGGCGGGTCAGCGCATCCCACATCCCCGGACGCGCGAAGGGCGATCCGGGGTCCAGAGCAAATTCACGCTGGCCGGCAAAACACGAGCATCCGGCCCCTGGATCCCGGATCGCATTTCGCTTCGCTGCATGCGTCCGGGGAAGTGGGAAACGTGAAGCGATGAGCGACGATCCTCCAATCATCCAGCGCCGCGTCGAGGCGAACGGCATCACCTTCGCATGCGACGAATGCGGCACGGGCGACGATGTCGCGCTTTTGCTGCACGGCTTTCCCGAGTGCCGCATCTCCTGGCGCCATCAGCTCACCCCGCTGGCGCGCCTCGGCTGGCGCGTCGTTGCGCCCGACCTGCGCGGCTACGGCGACAC
The DNA here is from genome assembly GCA_036265935.1 of Beijerinckiaceae bacterium. Classification (GTDB taxonomy): domain Bacteria; phylum Pseudomonadota; class Alphaproteobacteria; order Rhizobiales; family Beijerinckiaceae; genus JAFASC01. The sequence continues at coordinate 7,022 of DATAOB010000108.1, read as the reverse complement.
CACGCGTCCGCCGGGTCAAGCGGCTTACCGTCTGCGCCATCTCGTCGACGACGTCGCCGCTTTATTCACGGCACTCGGCGCGCGCCGCAAGCTGCTCGTCGGTCATGATTGGGGCGCGCTCATCGCCTGGAGCGTCGCGATCGAGCGCGCCGTTCCGCTCGACGCGCTGATCGTCCTCAACGTGCCGCACCCCGAGGTGTTTCGCCGCGTCATCCGCCATTCCTGGAGCCAGCGCCTGCGCTCCTGGTACATCTTGTTCTTCCAGCTGCCGTCTTTGCCCGAGATGGCGCTGACCTTCGCCGGCGCACGCGCCGTCGAACGCACGTTCACCGGCATGGCGCAAAATCCCAATGCGTTTCCGCCCGATATTCTCGCGCGCTATCGCGACAATGCATTACAGCCGGGCGCCATGACGGCGATGCTCAATTATTATCGCGCCAACGCGCCGGCCTTCGTGAAATCGGCGCGGTCCGAACCGGTGCACGTGCCCACCCTGATGATCTGGGGCGAGCACGACACCGCCCTCGGCCTCGAGCTGACGGAGGGTTATGACGGCCTCGTCGACGATTTCACGCTGCGGCGCCTGCCCCAAGCCTCGCATTGGGTGCAGCAGGACGCCCCCGATGCGGTGAATGCGACGATTGCCGAGTGGATGAGTGCGCGGGGGCTTGTGGCGGGGCGCGGGTGAGGCGAGCGAACGAGGCGGTCGCGGAGAGGCCGATCGCGTTGCCATGGGGGCGCCGCTTACGTCATCCACGTATCCGCTCTAGCCGATTGGAACTGGCGCGGTTTGTGGCGGTCAGCGCCGTCGGAGCAGAGCGCTGAATGGATCGACTGAGCTTTCGCACCACTTTTTTTGAGTCACAAAGCTCATGTTGCCAAAGCCTAACGGTTTTCCAGCCTTGCCTGCGTAATTCCCTGTTAACTTCAGAATCGCGCCGTTTGTTGCGCAGCAATTTGCGTTGCCAGAACTCGCGGTTAGTCTGCGGAATCTGCCCATGAATGGGGCAGCCATGCCAGTTGAAGTCAATTAAGGTCACCCGTGGAGGGTCATCTTGGCGAACGATGTCAATGGCTCCCGTGATAAGCGCACCACCATCTTGGTCCCCATATTCGACCAACGTCTCGAACGCCTTTTCTGGCTCGAACTCAAGCCGGCTAAGCTCGTCGGCGTAGTGCGCGACATAGTCAGCCACGACTCGCAATCCCTTCTTCCTCATGAACTCCGCTGGATCAGAGGTCGTGTATCGCAGATAGAAAAGACCTCGATCGATCAGGAACTGAATCTCGCGCTGGAGCGCGACGGGATCGCTTGCAAGTTTTCCCCATTTTTTTGGATCGGAGTGGATAGCTCGCAAGAGGTTGTGAACCCCGCGTCCGTAGCCGAATGCCTGGTCAATGGTAGGGAAAATCCCAACACCTTTCGAAGGTAAAAATCGTGCGGGCACTCCAAAAAGTACCGCAGGTCAGAGAAAGAGGTGGCGAGATGCATGATCTGAAGGAGGGCAGCCAGCAAGCAGGTCTAGTTCGCCAACGCGGAGATTGAGCTGTTCTCGAAGGCGTTTCGCTCTAACTGTTCTGATATCTGCGGTGACAAATGTGAACTCCCGGGTGGTTCACTTTATAAGTGGCGACCGCCAAGGGGTCATTTTCGATGGCCGCTACAACATTGAACCCAGCCAGTTTCAGGCCGAGCGTCAGCCCTCCGCAGTCATTCTGGGAAGCCGGAAGGGACAAGCGAGTGATTCGACCTTACATACACGCACGACGAGTGAGCGGCTATTCGCCCGTTTAAGTTTAACAGGATTTTTGGCGGGCCCGGAGGGCCTGAACTACGACTTCGCTCTAGGCGCTGATCCAGCCGGTCCTACGGGACTCGTCAGCCAGCTCGACAATTTGCTCCGACCAGCTCTACCGCACCGCAAAATAATTGTTGCAATGCAGCAAAACATTTGCTATACCCCCTCCATCAGGTCGCCATGACCACGTTTCCGTCTGTGGAGGGTTTTCAACCATGTCCGATACCAACGTCACCAAAATCCCGTCTTTCGAGCCGGTCCTTAAGGCCTTGAAGGACGTCACCGGCCAGTTCCAGCTCGGCACCGCCGCCCGCGAATATGTCGAGCGCAGCGCCAGCCGCGCCCAGGAATCGCTGACGAGCTATCATGAGAACGCGACGAGCTTCTCGCGCTCGCTCGAGACCGCCATCGTTCACGGCGTCGAGACCTACGCCAATGTCAGCCGCAACGCGGCCGAGCTTGCCTTCCGCAACGCCCAGGCCCAGCTCGAGCTGGTGAAGAGCCTGTCCGGCGCCAAATCGTTCGAAGAGGGCGTCCGCATCTATTCGGACTACCTGAAGAACGCCAACGAGACGAACCTCGCGGCGCTCCGCGGCGCGGCCGACTACGTCAAGGACCGCGTCACCGAAGGTGCCACCAACGCCCGCGAGAACCTCGCCAAGGTCTTCCCCCGCGCTGCGTAATCGGCGAAGATAGTCTGGAGTACTCGGAAGCCCGCGCAAGCGGGCTTTCGTTTGTCTGTTTTCCCTTGAGGAGCGCGCCTTGTCGAAACCGATTGCCCATTCCCCGGAACAATTCGCCAAGGCCAACGGCATCGAGCTTTGTTACGACACGTTCGGCGATCGCAAGGACCCGCCGCTCCTCTTGATCATGGGGCTCGGGGCCCAGATGATCCTCTGGGACGACGGATTTTGCACGGCGCTTGCGGCGCGCGGCTTCTATGTGATCCGCTTCGACAATCGCGACATCGGCCGCTCGACAAAGGTCGCCGGCGAGGCGCCGCCGCTGCCGAAGCTTTTGGAGCAGTCGCTGACCGGCAAGCCGATCGAGGCGCCGTATACGCTGCGCGACATGGCGGCGGATGCGGTCGGGCTCATGGACGCGCTCGGGATCAGCCGCGCGCATGTCGTCGGCGCCTCGATGGGCGCGGCGATCACGCAGGAGCTGGCGATAAATTTCGCCGACCGGCTCCTCACCGCGACCTGCATCATGGGGACGAGCGGCGATCCGCGCCTGCCGCCGCCGACGCAGGAAGCGATGGCAGTTCTGATGACGCCGACGCCGCTCGACCGCGACGCCTATATGGAGCGGTTTTTGTGGACCTGGCGGGTGCTGCGCGGCAGCGCCTTTCCCGAGGACGAGGCGCGCGAGCGGGCGCGGGCGGAGCGGATTTTCGCGCGCGGGATCAATCCGCCGGGCGTGGCGCGTCAGCTCGCCGCGATCTTTGCCTCAGGCGACCGCAGCGCGGCGCTGCCGAAGGTGCGGGTGCCGATGCTGGTCATCCACGGCACCGCCGACCCCCTGGTGCCGGTCGAGGGCGGCCGCGCCATCGCCGCCGGGGTGCCGGGCGCCAGGCTCGTCGAGATCGAGGGGATGGGCCACGCGCTGCCGCCGGCGGTCTGGGACGAGGTGGTTGAGGAGGTTGAGAAGCACGCGCGCGGCTAGGCCGCCGCCGCCCACCCCATTCCTTCGCCCGAGGCCGTACGAGGATCTGTTCCGCGCTGCGGATCTTTGTAGAAGAGGCCACGCAATCCGCTTACGCGGTCGAACCGCTGCCATGCGCCTTCAGGCTGCCCCAGGCGATCCGCGACGGCGTAAAGGACGGCGGGGTGCACGCCGAGGCCGATATGACTCGCCTCAACCTCAATGTTCTCAACCTCCCGCGCCTCCCGCTCGACGCTGCATTGCCAGGCAACGACGCCGTCGGTGCGGCTGAAAATCGAGGTCGTCGGCACCGGCGGCGGCCGCTCGATCTCCTCGCGGTTGATCGTGTCGACCGTCTCGCCGCTGGCAAATTCGTAGACGCGCCAGGCATTGGTGGCGCGCGGCGAACCGCGGAACGGCGTGCCAAGCGTGATGACGCAGCGCACGTCGCCCGGCAAATCCTTCGCCATCTCGCGCGCATAGACGCCGCCGAGGCTCCAGCCGATCAGCGACACCTTGCGGCCGGATTCGCGCCGTAGCCGGCGGATGCGCTCGCGGCAGGCGTCGAGCACGCCCGGCCGCGGCCCGAGATTGCGGCCGAGGCCCCAGGCATGCGGCTCATAGCCTTGGGCCTGCAGGTAGCGGCGCAGCGGCTGCGTCGACAGATCGGTTGCGACAAGGCCGGGAAAGATCAGGACCGAGTGCCCGTCGCCGCGCGGCGCCGATTGCAGGATCGGCAAAGCGGCGAGGCTCGCACCGAATTCCCACACGGCGCGCGTCCCTTCGAGTGCTAGAAGCAGAAGGCTTGGCGGCTGGAGTTTCGGCTCGGTACTGGGTACGTGCATGCGTTTTCCTTTCCGGTCCGCAACGCACAAGCTCGATGTTCGTTCAGTCGAACACAAGCGTCTCACCAAATCGGTCCACAGCTGCGACAATTTGGCCAGAAGCGATCTTCTACCTGAAACGTGGCAATTTGCCGAGTGTGCAATGCCACATCGCGGCCGCGCTTTAAGAATCGCCTGGGATCGTTTATGTGTTGCGGTGCAAATGTTGCGTTTGCGTCGCAGCATCACCTCCCCCAAAAGCTCGCACCCATGAAGCTCCGCAATATCGCGATCATCGCGCATGTCGATCACGGCAAGACGACGCTCGTCGATCGCCTGCTGCAAGCCTCCGGCGCGTTTCGCGACAATCAGCGCGTTGCCGAGCGCGTCATGGATTCCAACGATCTCGAGCGCGAGCGCGGCATCACCATTCTCGCCAAAGCGACTTCCATTCTGTGGAAAGACACGCGCATCAACATCGTCGACACGCCGGGTCACGCCGATTTCGGCGGCGAGGTCGAGCGCATTCTGTCCATGGTCGACGGCGCGATCGTGCTTGTCGATGCGGCGGAAGGTCCGATGCCGCAGACGAAATTCGTCGTCGGCAAAGCGCTGAAGATCGGGCTGAAGTCGATCGTCTGCATCAACAAGGTCGACAAGCACGACGCGCGGCCAATCGAAGTCGTCAACGACGTCTTCGATCTCTTCGCCGCGCTCGATGCGACCGACGAGCAGCTCGATTTCCCGATCGTCTACGGCTCGGCGAAGCAGGCCTGGATGGCGGCAAAAGCCGAGGGACCGAAAGACAAGGGCGTCGCGCCGCTGCTCGATCTCGTGCTCACTCACGTCAAGCAGCCGCGCGTCGAAGACGGCGGCTTTCGCATGCTCGGCACGCTGCTCGAGGCCAATCCTTATCTCGGCCGCATCATCACCGGCCGTGTCTTTGCCGGCAGCGTCAAGCCGAACCAGCCGGTGAAAGTCTTGAATCGCGAAGGCAAGATCGTCGAGCAGGGCCGCGTGTCAAAAATCCTGGCGTTTCGCGGCATCGAGCGCCAGCCGATTGAAGAGGCGGAAGCCGGCGACATCATCGCCATTGCGGGCCTGGAAAAATTCAACGTCGCCGACACGCTCGCCGCGCTCGACGTCAGCGAGCCGTTGCAGGCGCAGCCGATCGATCCGCCGACGCTGTCGATGACCTTCCTCGTCAACGATTCGCCGCTTGCCGGTACCGAAGGCGACAAGGTGACGAGCCGCGTCATCCGCGACCGCCTCTACAAAGAGGCTGAAGGCAATGTCGCCCTCTCCGTCGAGCCGGCGCCGAATTCCGATGCTTATGTCGTCTCCGGCCGCGGCGAATTGCAGCTGGCGATCCTGATCGAGACGATGCGGCGCGAAGGTTTCGAAATGGGAGTCTCGCGGCCGAAGGTCGTGTTTCAGAAAGGCGAGAACGGCACGCTTTTGGAGCCGATCGAGGAAGTCGTCATCGACGTCGACGAGGAATTTTCCGGAATCGTCGTGCAGAAAATGTCGGAGCGCAAAGCCGAGATGACGGAGATGCGTCCTTCCGGTGGCGGCCGTCTGCGGCTGGTGTTCCACGCGCCAACGCGCGGGCTCATCGGCTATCAAGGCGAGCTTTTGACCGACACGCGCGGCACCGCGATTCTGAACCGGCTGTTCCACGGTTACGCCCCGTGGAAGGGCGACATTGCGGGGCGGCGTACCGGCGTGCTCATCTCGAACGAGCAGGGCGACGCCGTTGCGTACGCGATGTGGAAGCTCGAGGATCGCGGCCCGATGATGATCGAGCCCGGCGCAAAAGTGTACAGAGGGATGATCGTCGGCGAGCACACGCGCGACAACGATCTCGAAATCAATGTTTTGAAGGGCAAGCAGCTCACCAATATCCGCGCCGCCGGCAAGGACGAGGCGGTGCGCCTGACGCCGCCGATCAAGATGACGCTCGAAAGAGCGCTTGCCTATATCGAGGACGACGAACTCGTCGAGGTGACGCCGAAATCGATCCGGCTGCGCAAGGCGATCCTCGACCCGAACGACCGCAAGAAGGCGGTGCGCCAGAAAGAAGCGCTGGCGAGCTAAGGCGCGTCATTGCGAGCGACCCCCGATTAAATCCGGGGGAAGCAATCCAGAGGCAAACGCTTCGATGATTGCAGAACCGGTCCCTGGATTGCTTCGTCGCTTCGCTTCTCGCAATGACGGCCCGTTGCGTCTACCTCTGGACCCCGGATCGCATTCCGCTGCGCTTCATGCGTCCGGGGATGTGGCGCGGCGGCGAGCGCGATGCTTACGAGCTGAATAGATGATCGCTAGCCACTTTCCCAGACGCGCGAAGCGCGATGCGGGACCCCGGAGCAAACGCCTCCGCGTTTGCAGAGTAAGTGCATCTGCCCCTAGACCCCGGACCGCATTCCGCTGCGCGTCATGCGTCCGGGGATTTGGCGCGGCGGCGAGCGCGATGCTTACGAGCTGAATAGCTGATCGTTAGCCACATTCCCGGAGCCGCGGAGCGGCATCCGGGACCCAGGGGCAACCGGGTCTGCTTTGGACGGAGGGCGCCTTTGCCCCGGACCCCGTGTCCCCCGGATTTAATCCGGGGTTCGACGCCCGGGGATGTGGCCACTGTAGCAACAGTTTTTTCGGATCATGTTAATCTAAGCGCTCTCGTCTACAGCAGCGCGCATGCCCGCTACGTTCTACATCCTCGCATCGGGTCGCAACGGGACGCTCTATCATGGCT
>DATAOB010000107.1:0-8849 GCA_036265935.1 Beijerinckiaceae bacterium | reverse complement strand
GGTGCCTCACCGGCTCCTTTGATCATTCAAATTAGCCGCTGATTCATGGCTGAATGCAGGCACATTTTGTGACCAAGTTTTGCCTTGGAAAGAAGCACTTGCGCTGTGTCGCCGAAGTCACAAGCGCGACGCCGGAACTTCGCGAAATCGTGTGTCAAAATGAAAAGGCCCGGCACTGAGCTGGGGCCTTCGCAAAATCACAGTGGAAGTCAGTAGCGCGCGACAACCGGCGGCGCCGGCTCCCAGTCGAAACGGTAGTTCAAGCCGGCGCGCACGATGTGGCCCTTCTCGCGCACCGAAGCGGTCGAAAAGCCGCCCGTCACCGGGGCGAAATTCGTGAACGCGGCACCGATCGTCGTCGATTGCCGACCGATGTCGTAATAAGGTATTCCGCTTTGACCGACCAATTGTTCCAGACGGCGTATTCGACGCCGCCGCCGAGCGTGTAACCGATATTGGCTTTGGCGACGCAGGACGTTCCGGCAAGGAAGACGGCCGCCGGCGGCGAAGGATTGAAGAGCGTCGACGACACTGTGTCCTGCCGGGGCAGGCCCTGCATGTCGGCTTCGCGCGACGATCGGACCGAATTGCCAGTTGAAACCGATCTGTCCGCCGCCGATGAACCTAGTTCGCCGACTCGGCAGGGCGAATGGATAGACACCGATCGATTGCGCCGCGGCGAAAGCGGATGGAAACGCGCCGAAATCTACAGAGGGCGTCAGCGCGATCCGTCGAGGAGCCGCCGAATGCAGCCCCGGCATTCACGCCGACATAAAGGCCGCTCCACGTAAAGATCGGCGCGGCGGAATATAGACGGCTGGAGGCGCCTTCCGGGACGGAAGGTCTGCGGCGAATGCCGCGACCGCCAAAGACGACAGCGCAACCGCGGAGAAAAGCGGTCTCACAAGCATGAGGGACCTCCTGCGACTTGCACAGTAGGCAGGGAATTCAAGATTCTCGCAATCCGGCGGGCCGTCTCCGCTCCGTATTAGAGCGAGAGTGACCCTTTCGCCACACGCTTACCGGGCGCCCTGCGGGTCATCAACGGAGGTAATCTTACCGGTTATTCTGCAGCGCCCGTCCCACCGCCGCTGCTTGAATGTGCGATGCCGCACGCAACCCATCGGCTACCTGAGCTGTTAGAGGAGCGGGAAGCGAGGGTAATAATAATGGTCAGCAGGGACGCGTCCGAAAAAAGCCTTGGGAAGGCGGGTCTGCTTGCTTTCCTGGCGGCGTTCGCGTTTGCCGGCGCGGCGTCGGCCCAGAGTTCCAATCCATTCGCGTTCCTTTTCGGCGGCTCCCCCATGGAAGGCCGCTCGGCCTATGTCCCGGCGCCGAGCTACGTGCCGGCGCCTTCCTTTGGATACCGATACCGGACGCCTTCATACGGCTATTCCGATCCGTACAACCGCGACGTCGATGGTGAGGGTCAGCTGCGGCCGAGTGAACCCGCCCATTACGGCCCCTCGCCAGAAGAAGTGATGGCCGCGATCAAGGCCGTGAAGGGCGGCAAGGGGCCGCTCGGGCCGTTCGTCAATGACCCGACGCTGCGCTCCGGCGATGTCGTCGTCACCACAAAAGGCTTGATGGTCTATCGCGGCGGCGGCGGTCCGCCGCATCGGGAAAGCGACTTCGTCAGCGTCTCGAACGCCTCGGGTCTCGTCGCAAACAGACAGACCTTGATCTCGCTCGAAAAAGCGAGCCGGCTGACGCCGCACAAACCGCTTGGCGTCGAGGCGAAGCGTTCGCGCAAGCCCGCGCCGGAACTCGCGAGCTCTGCCAAGGCAGCGCGTTAGAGCCGCGCCAGCCGCTCCAGCGCGGCACGCATTTTGGCGATGCGCGCTACGGCCTCGGCCCGGCGCTCGCGATTCTCTTCCACCACCTCTTCCGGCGCCCGCTCGATAAAATCAGGATTGGCGAGTTTCGCATCGAGCTTGGCGCCGTCTTTTTCTTCTCGCGCGATCTCCTTCTGCAGGCGGGCGCGCTCGGCGGTGATGTCGATGAAGTCCCCGAGCGGCAGCGCGATTGTCGCGTGTCCGACGATCGCCTGCACGGCGCCGGCCGGGGCCGCGGGGGCGGTACCGATCTCGGAGAGGCGCGCCAGGCGGCGAATCGTCTCGTTCCATTTGGCGGCGCGGGCGGCCACGTCAGGCGCCACATCGACCAGGATGACAGGAATCTGCGCCGCAGGCGGCACGTTGAGCTCGGCGCGGATCGAGCGGACTTCCGAAATCAGAGCGATCATCCAGCCGATCTGCGCCTCGTCCTCGGGGCTTCCGTAGCCGGTTAGGTCCGGCCATGGCGCCAGCGCCAGCACATTGTCGAACCGCGGCGCGGTACGCGTCTGGTGCCACAATTCTTCGGTCAGGAACGGCATGAAGGGGTGGAGCAGCTTCAGGCAAATCTCCAGGACGAATGCAATGGTCTCGCGCGTTTCCTGCTGCTCTTCTTCGCTGCCGCCGGCAAGCAGGGGTTTGACCAGTTCGAGATACCAATCGCAGACGACGTTCCAGATGAAGCGGTAGACCGCCTGCGCCGCATCGTTGAAGCGGTAAGCTTGAATCGACGCGGTCAATTCGGCAGCCGCCGATGCGGCCTGTGAAAGAATCCAACGGTTGATCTCGACCGAGTTCAAGCGGAACTCATAAGCGTCGAGATGCACGCAATTGTTCATCTCGGCGAAGCGGAAGGCATTCCAGAGCTTGGTCGCGAAATTGCGATAACCTTCGACGCGCGACGTCGAGAGCTTCACGTCGCGTCCTTGCGCCGCAAGCGCCGCAAGCGTGAAACGCAGCGCATCAGCGCCGTATTCATCGATCAGATGCAGGGGATCGATGACATTGCCCTTCGACTTTGACATTTTCGCGCCCTTCTCGTCGCGGACGAGCGCGTGAATGTAGATATCGCGGAACGGCACTTCGTGACGAAAGTGCAGACCCATCATCATCATCCGGGCGACCCAGAAGAAGATGATGTCGAAGCCGGTGACGAGGACGCTGGTCGGATAATAGCGCTTCAATTCCGGAGTTTCGTCGGGCCAGCCGAACGTCGAGAATGGCCAGAGCGCGGACGAAAACCACGTGTCGAGCACGTCCTCGTCGCGCGTCAGAAGCTCGCGCGAGCGCTGCGGGTCCTCGGCGATCCGCGCAGCTTCTTCGTCGTCATAGATTTCGCGCGTGACGGCATCGCCGAGCGCCTCAGCAATGGCCTCTTCTTCGGTTTCAGCGACATAGATCGCGCCCCATGGCGCATACCACGCCGGGATCTGGTGACCCCACCAGAGCTGGCGCGAAATGCACCAGGGCTCGATGTTTTCGAGCCAATCGAAATAGGTTTTCCCCCAATTTCTGGGAATGAAATTGGCGCGGCCCTCGCGCACGGCGGCAAGCGCGGGCTGTGCCAGCGTCTTCGCGTCGACATACCATTGGTCCGTAAGCCACGGCTCGACGACAGCACCCGAACGCTCGCCGTGCGGCACGACATGCGTATGCGGCTCGGTCGCGGCAAGCAGACCGCGCGCTTCCATCATCTCGACGACGCGTTTGCGCGCGACGAAGCGATCCTGATCGTCAAGCGCAGCGATCGTTTCGTTAAGGTCAGCCGATTGCGGCACGCCGGCAAGAAAGGATTCGTTATCGCGCAGCGTGATCTTCGCGTCGGCATCGAGCACATTGACGAGCGGTAGGTCGTGGCGGCGCCCGACTTCGAAATCGTTGAAGTCATGCGCCGGCGTGATTTTGACCGCGCCCGTTCCCTTTTCCGGATCGGAATACGCGTCGGTCACGATCGGAATCGATCTGCCGACGAGAGGCAGCCGCACACGCTTGCGGTGCAGATGCCGGTAGCGCTCGTCGTCGGGATGCACGGCGACGGCGGTGTCGCCGAGCATCGTCTCGGGCCGCGTCGTCGCCACCGTGATGAACTCGCCGGTGTCGCGTCCGGATTGATCGATCACCGGATATTTGAATTGCCACAGGCTGCCTTTGATTTCGACCTGCTGCACTTCGAGATCGGAGATCGCTGTTTGCAGTTTCGGATCGTAATTGACGAGGCGTTTGTCCTTGTAGATCAGCCCCTCGCGATAAAGCTGCACGAAAACCTTCGCCACCGCGCGCGACAGCCCTTCGTCCATGGTGAAGCGCTCGCGCGCCCAATCGCATGAGGCGCCGAGGCGCTTCAGCTGATTGACGATTGCGCCGCCGGATTCAGCCTTCCAGGCCCAGACATATTCCAGAAATTTCTCGCGCCCGAGATCGCGGCGGTTCGGCTCCTGCCGCTCCATGAGCTGGCGCTCGACGACCATCTGCGTCGCAATACCGGCGTGGTCGGTGCCCGGCTGCCAGAGCACGTCCTTGCCGCGCATGCGCTCGAAGCGGCACAGAATATCCTGCAGCGTGTTGTTGAGCGCGTGCCCCATATGCAGCGAGCCGGTGACGTTCGGCGGCGGGATGACCATCGAGAAGGGCGGCGCGTTCATCCGGTCCGGCCGCCCGGCGCGAAACGCCCCTGCCCGCTCCCATGCCGCGGAAACGCGGGCTTCCACGGCGGCAGGATCGAACGTCTTGTCCATGAGGCTTTCGGTTGGTCGGCGAAGCGGGAAACGAGGCCGCTTAAAGGCGATCCCGGACGGAGAAGTCAAACATTCGCGGAGCGCCGGGCATCGGTTTTCATTCGACAGCGCTACGCTTCAAGCGTATAAAAAGCCCGTGGAGTTCGAGTGGGACGAGGCGAAGAGCGAGAAGAATGTCCGTGCACGCAAGTTGGATTTCGCCTTCGCGACCCTGATCTTCGACGGCCCGGTCCTCGAAAAAATCGATGATCGCGCCGATTATGGCGAGACGCCCATTCGGGCAATCGGTGCTGCAGAAGGGGAAATCTTGTTCGTCGTATACACGTATCGGGGGCAGCTCGCCGCATCATCTCGGTCCGACGCGCCAAAGCAAAGGAGCGCGCCCAGTGGCTATCGTTCGTAAATCGCTAGAGGAGATCAAGGCGGGTAAATCGAACGTCGATCACGAAGCACTTGCCCGCGTGACCGAGGATGACATTCGCCGCCATCAGATCGAGGATGGCGAAGATCCAGATGCGTCTCTTGAGGGATTCACCTGGAATATCCCGGCGAAGCTAGTTCGCGAGAAACTGCGCATGACACAGGAAGAGATGGCGCACATGCTGCGTATTCCTGTTGCGACCCTGCGGAATTGGGAACAGGACAGGGTCAGACCCGATCCTGCAGCGCGCGCATTGCTGACGCTTCTGTTCAGCCTGCCGGACCAAGCAAAGAAGGTGCTGGCGGCAGCGGAGTAATTTGCCGGCTCCGCGGCTACCGCCCGCCGCGGGCGACGCGCTCGATCTCGGCGCGGACTAGCCGCTCGACCATGACCGGCAGGTTGTCGTCGAGCCAAGCTTTCAGCATCGGCCGGAGCATTTCGCGGGCGGTGCGCGCAATGAGGTCGGGATCGCGCAGGAACATGCTCGTCGCCAGCGACTGGAACGAGGAAGCCACCGAGGCATCGGTGGCAGGGGAGACAAGCCGGGTTCGCTCATTGTCGCGATGCTCGCGGGCTGTGACCGAGGCGCCGTGCTCTTCCTCTCGGAAAGCCTCGTCGCGCACCGGACCGCGCAGCTCGTATTCCTCCGCCATTCGTCCTTGAGCACCGTATCCCTCATCGCCGGCCTGGTGCGATTCCGGGCGGGCGGCGCCAGCTGAAAGCTGGGGTTGTTCGGCAATGGCCGCATCCGCTTCGCCCGAGTCGCCCGGCGCTCGCGGCGAAGAGCTTTCCGGGACGGCAACGAGATGCACTTGCAGCGCCGGCGAGGACGCGGCCGGCTGACGTGGCAAATCCGATCGCCGCTCCGGCTCGGTTGAGACCGGCGTCGCCGCCGGTTCACGCGTGACTAAGGCGGGGCGCCGCACCAGCGGCAGGGCATCGTCGTCGGCAATGATTCGCCGGATCGAGGCGAGAATCTCCTCCATCGAGGGTTCGTGCGCCCGCTGCTCCGACTCGAGGCTTGGATGAGAAGGCTGCGGGTTTGCTGTGCTCATGGCCTTGCGCGCATCTGCGCCGCTGGATCACTCGACGAGCGCGCGCCACAACGCGCTGCCCGCCCCGATTCGCGATGCAAAGGCGAGAGTCTCACGCGGTCGGGGGCTCCGCAAGCGGCCCCCTGCACTCGCCTGTCGAAATCGCGGTGACGGAGCCGGCCGATTCGCCGCTCAGCGCCAATCCGGATTCTGCGTGCCCCACCACTTGCCCTTGACCTGATCGAAATGGACGGTCGGGTCATAGAGGATCACGTCAAGCCCGAGGTTCTCCGCCGTCAGCTTGCCGATCGCCGCGTAAACCGCATAGGACGCCACCACGCGATCGCGCTGTGCACTGACGAGGCTCACGCGCGCATTGAGCAGCGTCTGCTGCGCGTTGAGGACGTCCAGCGTCGTGCGCTGGCCGACGCGCGCCTCTTCGCGCGTGCCGGCAAGGGCAATCTCGGCAGCCGTGACGGCCGATTCCGCGGAATAGATCGTCGCCCGCGCCGTTTCGAGTAGACCCCAGGTCGACACGATCGTGGCGCGCACCGTGTCGCGCTGCAGGTCGGCATTGAGCCGCGCCTGCCCGAGCTGCTCCTTCGCCTGGCGGATGTTGGCGTATTCGATGCCGCCTTGATAAATCGGCACGTTGAGCTGCAGCTGACCCACCGCGGTGAGAACCTGAGTTCTCGGTATGCCCGAAGGGTCCCAGTTCTGGTTGACCGATAAGACGGCATTGAGGGACGGCAGCAGCGCGCCTTCCTGAATCTTCACGTTCAGCGCCGCGATGTCGACCTGATGAAAGGCCGCGACGATCCCCGGATGTTCCACGAGCCCGAGCGCGATCGCCGCGGTCAGAGTCTTAGGCAAGAGCTTCTCGATCGTCTGCGCAGGCTCAAGACGGCGCGGCTCAACGCCAATGATCTGGCGGTAATTGGCGATGCTGTTCTGTAGGTTGGCCTGGGCGGTGTAAAAGTCCGAGCGCGCTTGCGCCAAACTCGACTGCGCCTGTGCGACGTCGGTTCGGGTCACCTCGCCAACCTCGAAGCGGTCGCGCGTCTGCCGCAGCTGTTCCTCAAGGACGGTGATATTGTTCTTGCGCAGATTGAGGATAGCGGTGTCGCGCAGCACGTTCATGTAGGCCGTCGCCCCGTTCTGCAGGGTATTCTGCTCGGTCAACCGCATCGTCTCGCGCGCCGCATCGATCTGCGATTCCGCCTGTTTCGCCGAGTTGCGGGTGCGCTCGCCGTTGTAGAAATTTTGCTGGACGCTGACGCCGACGCCGCGCGGAAAGCTTAGGTTCTGGGTGTGGACGTGAATGGTCGAACTGCCGCCTCCGGAACCGCTGCCGCTCGAGGTACTGCTACTCGAGCTCCCGGGGGCTAAATCTGCACGGTTCTCCTGATATGCCACGCCCGCATTGCCCGTCCCCGTCACAGTAGGCCGAAACCCGGAAAGCGCGCGCGGTAGATTCTCGTCAGTGGCGCGGACACTGGCGCGCTGCTGATTGAGGTCGGGATTGCCCATATAGGCGCGCGACAACGCGCTCGACATCGTCTCCGCGTCGGCGCGGAGCGGCACGAGGCCCACGGCGGCACAGAGGCAAATCGCGGAGGTCAGCGTTTTCCGAAGCGCGCCCACGCGTCGGCCGAATCGCTCGGCCGGCCTGGACGCACTTTTACACCTCGACATAGATCCTCGATGCCGGTTGCAGGCTGCCAGATGGCTTGGCCGCGGCGCACAATCAGGAGCGCCGCCGGGCGAATTTATGTCCAAGGCGCGAGCCGTGGGCGTTGCAAAGACGATTTTTTCCGTGAAAGCCGGGAGGTGGCGCAAAAATGCGACACTTGCCCATTCAGAAGACGAAAGACGGCGCCTTCTCGAAGCCCGGCAGCGTGGCTGCCGACGCGTCAAACAGCGCGCGACGCCCGACGTCGCCGTGCTCATCCTTGTCGAACCGCACGGCACGCGACACGAGCCCAGATTCACGGAACACGGTCACCAGCCGTCCGAGCGGCGCGAGCGCGTCGAGAAGCGGCTCGAAATTCGCCTCGACCGCGCCATTGACGAAAATCAGGTCGAAAGCCCCCTCGCCCGCCGGCGGCTTGGTCAACTCGCCCTCGACGATTTTTACCGGCAGCGGCTCATCGGCAAGGCAGGCTTTCGCCTTTGTCACGAAATCGGACTCGGATTCGAGCGCAACGACCGACAGCGCCAAGCCGGCGAGGACGGCCGCCGAATAGCCCGTCGCGCCGCCGATATCGAGAACGCGGTCCTGCGGACCGACCTTGCTCGCCTGGAGCATGCGGGCAAAAACCAGCGGCGCCAAAAGCCGGCGCGGCGGACCGCCGGACGTCGGCAGGTCGAGCGCCACGTCCGAATAGGCGAGCGTCGCGAGACTTTCCGGCAGAAATTTTTCGCGCGGCACTTCGAACATCCGCGCGATGACCGCCTTATCGGTCACATCGAATGTGCGGACCTGACGCTCGACCATCGTGCGGCGTAAGGCGGCATAGTCGGGCGGCATGGGCTGTCTCGATCTCTCGCGTGGTCGATGGACGCGAGCCCTAATAACCGGCCGCCCGAAGCGTGTCTATTGATGCAGCGCGGCGGCCTGGCCGTGCGAAGGCCCGCCGCGCGTTTCCGGTTTCGAACTACTGGCCGGCCGCTTTCAGCCGCTTGTTGCACGCACTAAGATATTTCGGCCAGGTGATGCCGGGCGTCTGCGCTTTGATCTGATCGGTATTGGCGCGCCATTCCTCGCCGCACTTCTTCTCACGCTCGTGGAACGCGGCCATGCCCGGGCTCACCGGCTTTTTGG
>DATAOB010000106.1:0-37231 GCA_036265935.1 Beijerinckiaceae bacterium | reverse complement strand
AAAACGGCCGGCCTCTCGGCGCCCAGGAAGGAGACGAATAAGGATGAAAGTGTCCCACCGCGGGCCCGGACCGTGTCCCACCGGCAAATAACGCTAGAAGTATCAAGTGATTCAGGGGAAGATGGTGGGCCGGGCAGGACTCGAACCTGCAACCAGACCGTTATGAGCGGCCGGCTCTAACCATTGAGCTACCGGCCCAGGATTCGGCGCTCTTTCAGGCGGGGTCCTACACCGCCGGCCGTTCCGGCGGCAATCCCGGCCCCGAAAACGAAGCGGGAGCGGCGCTCCCGCTGCTCGGCGTCGCCTCTGCCGGCGAGCTCAGCTCTTGATGCGCAGCTTGCCCACGCCCGCGCCATTGAGCGAAGGCGTTGATCAGCGAAGTGGCACAGTTCGCGATAAGGGCATCAGCGGCTGCGACAGGCACATGCCGTTCGGCCCGGAGGTACTGGTGTTGGTCACCGACGGGCTCTTGTACTTGCAGGAGCGGCTGGTCAGCGACTGGTCGTCCGTCGGCGCGGTGCCAGAGCAGCCGCTCGAGGGAGTGTCATTGATGTAGTTGTTCTGATAGGCCGGTGTGGTCGAACAGTACCAGCTGGTACACGTTTGCTTCGGATCCACTTCGTCCGGCGCGAGGTAGGGCACATAAAGGGTATCGGGCGTCGCGCTCGTCGGAGGCGTATCGTTGACGTTCTGCGGGTATGGCTGAGTCTCGAAGCAGCCGGCCCAGACCCAATCGCTCTTCAGATTTTTGAAAATGTCGAGGCGATTGGTGAAGCCCGCTGCCGTCGCGCCGGAAAACGTCTTCCAATGCCAGGACGACTTGCCCTGCGTATCGATCCAGCTCGCCGATCCGTTCGACGTGTCGCCTGAGGAAACCGAGACACGGCCAGCAAACGGCACGATCGACATTTTCACCTTGCCGGTGAAAGGAGCATTGAACATGGTGTTGACGAAATTGGTGGCGGCCGTGCGCAGCGCGGCGATTTTCGAATTTCCGCTCACCGACTCGTTCATCGAGCCGGAATTGTCGAGGACGAGCGCGATTTCGTAATTGCTCGCCCCCGGCAATTGTGGTGCAGGTCGAAGCCTCCACCGATTTCGAGCGGATGTTGAACATCGACATGATGCCGAGCTGCACCGTGTCCTGCGCGTTGACGCAGACGGAGGTGTGATCGCTCGAAATCGTCGCCAAGGTGATCGTCGCGGTCCGATTGGAATAGTTCGTCGAGATATAGTTTTGCGCCTGCGCCATCACGTCGGCGTTGGTGGTCGAGGCGGTGGCCGATTGGGCGATCGCCAAGGCAGCGGCGTCCGTCGCTTGCTGCAGGCTCGTATGCTTTGTGGCGATGCGGGCGAAATCGATGGCCACACCTGCACCGGCGAGAAGCGGAAGGATGGCGACGTCGAAAGTCATCGCCGTACTGCCGCTCCGATTCAGCGGAAACCGGCAGACGCTCGCCTTCAGGCGATTTCTCGAAATCCGGCAGAACATGAGGCGCTCCAAGCCCATACAGGCGGGCGCAGCGTGGAGCAGGGCGTTTAAGTTAGTCTTTATCCGATTGCGAAGGCCTTGTTACCAAGGCGTATACTTTTTGCGCCCCGAGTGAGGCAAGCCGCTCCAAGGCGCAGCCGCAAGAAGGCGTTCAGGTCTTGATTAATACACCCGCGCCTTCGGCTCGATATAGGCGACCTCGTTGGTCATCGTGTAGGAATGCACCGGCCGGTAATCGATCGTCACGCGTTTTGCGTGATCATCGAGCGTCGTCAGCGTGTGCTTCATCCAGTTCACGTCGTCGCGCTTCGGGTAATCCTCGCGCGCATGCGCGCCGCGCGATTCCCTGCGGTTGGCCGCCGATTGCATGGTGACGACCGCCTGCACGATCAGATTGTCGAATTCCAGCGTCTCGACGAGATCGGAATTCCAGATCAGCGAGCGGTCGGTGATCGACACGTCGCTTGCGCCCCTCCACACATCATGGATGAGCTTCGTGCCCTCTTCGAGCACGTCGCCGGTGCGGTAGACCGCGCAATTGCTCTGCATCACCTTCTGCATGCGCAGGCGCAGCTCCGCCGTCGGCGTGCCGCCATTCGCATGCCGGAACTTGTCGAGCCGCGACAGCGCGAGATCGGCCGAATTCTCCGGCAGGTTCGCTTGCTTTTCGCCGGGCGTGACCAGCTCCGCCGCCTTCAGTCCCGCCGCACGGCCGAACACGACAAGATCGATCAGCGAATTGGAGCCGAGGCGATTGGCGCCGTGCACCGAGACGCAGGCCGCTTCGCCGATTGCCATCAAACCCGGCACGAGCACGTCCGGGTCCTCGCCGACTTTGGTGACGATCTCGCCGTGATAATTGGTCTGGATGCCGCCCATATTGTAATGGACGGTCGGCAAAACCGGGATCGGCTCCTTCGTCACCTCGACGCCGGCGAAAATTCGCGCGCTTTCCGAAATGCCGGGCAGGCGCTCGTGCAGAATCTTGGGCTCGAGATGGTCGAGGTGGAGATAGATGTGGTCGTTGTTCTTGCCGACGCCGCGTCCCTCGCGAATTTCCATCGTCATGGCGCGTGAGACCATGTCGCGCGGTGCGAGATCCTTCACCGACGGGGCGTAGCGCTCCATGAAGCGCTCGCCCTCGCTGTTCGTGAGATAGCCGCCTTCGCCGCGCGCGCCCTCGGTGATCAGGCAGCCGGCGCCGTAAATGCCGGTTGGGTGAAACTGCACGAATTCCATGTCCTGCAACGGCAGTCCGGCGCGCAGCACCATGGCGTTGCCGTCGCCGGTGCAGGTGTGCGCGGAGGTGGCGGAGAAATAGGCGCGTCCAAAGCCGCCGGTCGCGAGGATCGTCAGGTTGGCACGGAAGCGATGGATCGTGCCGTCATCGAGCTTCAGGCAAACCACGCCGCGGCAGCGGCCCTGGTCGTCCATGATCAGGTCGAGCGCAAAGAACTCGATGAAGAATTCCGTGCGATTGCGGAGCGCCTGGCCATAGAGCGTGTGCAGCATCGCGTGGCCGGTGCGATCGGCGGCGGCGCAAGTACGCTGCGCCGGCGGCCCCTTGCCGAAGTCGGTGGTCATGCCGCCGAAGGGCCGCTGATAAATCATGCCGCTCTCGGTGCGCGAGAACGGCACGCCCCAATGTTCGAGCTCGTAAACTGCGGCGGGTGCGTTGCGGCAGAGATATTCGATCGCGTCCTGGTCGCCGAGCCAATCGGAACCCTTGACGGTGTCGTACATGTGCCACTGCCAGGAATCCGCCCCCATATTGCCGAGCGCTGCGGCAACGCCGCCTTGTGCCGCGACCGTATGCGAGCGCGTCGGGAAGACCTTCGAGATGCAGGCCGTGCGCAGGCCCGCCTGCGAGCAGCCGACCGTGGCGCGCAAGCCGGCGCCACCGGCGCCGACGATCACCACGTCGAACGTATGATCGGTGATCGGATAGGCTTTCCCGTTTTGCGCAGGGTTCGACGGACCGGCCCTGCCGTTCGCGCCGCCATTCGCATCGGGGTTTGTCGCCATCATCTGCTCCGTCGAACCGGACCCGCGCGCGGGACGCGCCTCAGGTCAGGCTGAGTTTCAACACTGCAAACAGGCCGGCAAATCCGACCAGAACGGAAAATAAGAGGTTGGCCATGATTGACCACGTCTTGATCGGCTCGTCGTGGACGTAGTCTTCGATGATCGTCTGCATGCCGAGGCGCATATGGTAGGCGCTCGTCAGGATGAACAGGATTATGACGGTTGCCGGCAGGAAGCGATCGGCGAACATCGCGTGCACGGCGTTGTAGTTCTTGCCGGCAAGCGACACGAGAATCCACACGAATAGGATGGACAACGGCATGAGAGCGACCGACGTCACCCGCATGTGCCAGGAATGATGCGTTCCGGATTTCGCCGAGCCAAGAAATCGGATGCGGGCGAGCGCCGTGCGCAGGGAGCGTGGATCGTTGGCCATGTCGTGCTCTTTTCTCAGCGCATCATATAGGCGAACGCCCAGACGATTACGGCGAGCGCGATGCCGCCGATCGCGGTTGCCTGAACCAGATATTCGCGGGCTGGGTGATCCATTGCGTAACCTGTATCCCAGATCGCGTGCCGGATACCGCCGAGAAGGTGATTGAACAGCGCCCAGGTGAAGCCGAAGAGCACGATCTGCCCGATGATGGAGCCGAACAGCCAGGATGCCGTGGCGAATGAGGCCGGCCCGTTCGCAGCTGCAACAAGATAATAGACAAGGAGCAGCGTCCCGGCGTAGAGGGCTGCGCCCGTGATCCGATGCATGATCGACATCATCATCGTCAGCATCGGCCGGTAGACCTGGAGATGCGGCGATAGAGGACGTCGCTGCTCGACTTCGGACATGCCAAAAGCCTTTCGAGCGGCGGGAAAAGACCGGGAAATCAGTAGCTCAATCGATTGCGCAGTGCAACGCGAGCCGTGTCCTCGCAGGGAGCAAAGGCCGGGCCCATCGTCAGTCGGTTGCTGCGGACGCGAAAAGCTTGGACAATGCGGCCCAGTCTGGAGACGATGAGATGCCCGTTGCGCCGCGGCAGCGCATTCTAAATGCTTTCGCTCTGGTTGGTCTCTGCTGGTTTGGCGTCGAGGCAGTTGCGTTCAGCAATCCAGCCGTCGCGGCCGCCGGGCATATCGCGATCGAGTCCGGGGGCGTTCGCAGGACGGCAGTTCTCGTCGAACGCGAGCGGCTGAAGCTGGGGCGCCGGCCGCTGATCGTCGTTCTGCACGGCGGCAGCGGCTCAGGCGCGCGGGTGCGGCGCAGCCTTGGGCTTGAAGAGGCGATCCGCTCTCGCAATGTCATCTTAGTCTACCCCGACGCCATCCACGGCCATTGGGGAGAAACGAAAGAGACCGCACAGCGGGATATCGATTTTCTACGCACCCTCATCGATCAGCTGATTGCCAACCGCACAGCCGACCGGCGCAAGATTTTCCTGGTCGGCTCCTCGACCGGCGGAATGCTGGCGCTGCGCATCGCCTGCGAGCGCTCCGGCGAGATCTACGCCGGGATCGCGACGATCATCGCCAATTTGCCCGCCGACATCGCGGAGAGCTGCCAACCGCCGAAACCCATTCCGCTGATGGTCATCAACGGAACCGCCAACCCGATCATGCCTTATGCGGGCGGCAAGACGGCGTTTTCGGACAGCAAAACCGACGTAGTCTCGACCGACGCGACCTTGGCGCCGTTTGCGAAAGCCGACGGGTGTGGCGACGGCCGTACCACGATCGCGCTACCGGATAAGGATCCGACTGACGGAACCCGCAGCTACATCGACCGGCTCAACGGCTGCAAGGCGCCGGTCGAACTGATCCGTATCGAGGGGGGAGGGCACACAATCCCCGGCCGCTTCACGGCCGGCACGACGCGCGGTCAGCCGGTTGGCGCGCATACGAAGGATTTCGATGCGGCGCACATGATCTGGGATTTTTTCCGCAGACTCGGAGTTTAGTTTTCCCGATCTTGGCCTGTTCAGAGCATGCTCGGCAGGACTCGGTCGGGCGGGCGGTGACCGTCCATGAACGTCTTCACGTTGATGATGACCTTCTCGCCCATATCGATACGGCCTTCGAGCGTCGCCGATCCCATATGCGGGAGGAGCGTGACCTTGCCGGCTTTGGCAAGTTTCACGAGCTTCGGCGATACGGCAGGCTCGTGCTCGAACACGTCGAGCCCGGCGCCGGCGATCTCGTTCGCGTCGAGCATTCGGGCGAGCGCATTCTCGTCGATGATTTCACCGCGCGCCGTGTTCACGACAATCGCGGTCGGCCGCAAATATTTGAGGCGGCGGGCCGATAATAGGTGATACGTCGCCGGCGTGTGCGGACAATTCACGGAGACGATGTCCATGCGCGCCAACATCTGGTCGAGCGATTCCCAATAGGTCGCTTCGAGCTGCTCTTCGATCGCGAGCGCCACGCGCCGCCGGTTGTGATAGTGGATCGACAGGCCAAAGGCTTTGGCGCGGCGTGCCAGCGCCTGGCCGATCCGCCCCATCCCGACAATGCCGAGCCGTTTGCCGGTGATGCGGTGGCCGAGCATCCAGGTCGGCGACCAGCCCGCCCATTCGTCCGAGGGAATCACCTTCGCCCCTTCCGCGATGCGGCGTGCGACGGCGAGAATCAGCGCCATCGTCATATCGGCCGTGTCTTCGGTCAGCACGCCGGGTGTGTTGGTGACAGTGATGCCGCGCCGCAGGGCCGACGTCACATCGATATTATCGACGCCGTTGCCGAAATTGGCGATGAGTTTCATCTGCTCGCCGGCCTGGCCGATCAGGCCGGCGTCGATGCGATCGGTAACTGTGGGCACGAGCACGTCGGCCGTGCGCATCGCCTCGGCAAGCTCGCTCTGAGCCATTGCGGTATCGCTGACGTTGAGCCGGGTGTCGAAGAGCTCGCACATCCGCGTCTCGACGACGTCGGGCAGCTTGCGCGTCACGACAACGAGCGGCTTCTTTATGCCCATCTTCCCGGCGTCCCTCGTCTATTGCTCATCGGCCGCAACCGAGCAGCTCGATTCGTTGTGCGCCGAGCCCGCTTTCATCGGGTATTAAGGGCCTTGGGGCGAGATCGCTTAGCCCAACTTCCTCCGCAGAAATCTCCTACCAGAAGACACGGCAAAGACAAGGATAGCGGCGCAGGTGCAAGGACGCGACTGGATAGCGCCAATACGCGCGAAAGCTCGACGGCGCTTCGCTACCGTCATCGGATTGTGCGGTCTCGCATTTGCCGTCGGCGTCTTCTGGACGGCCGTCCACACGCTGGCGATCTCACATCCATCGGCGGCGCAAAACGTTGCCGCCGTCCCGCCGCCAACGGGGCCGCTCGGCACCGCGACCGGGCTGCCCGTGCCCCGTTACGTCAGCCTGAAGTCCGATCGGGTCAACCTGCGCGAAGGCCCCTCAAAGGATTATCGCACGAGCTGGGTGTTTCAGCGCGCCGGCCTGCCCGTCGAAATCACCGCAGAGTTCGAGACGTGGCGCAAAATCCGCGATTCGGAAGGATCCGAGGGCTGGGTCTTGCATTCCCTGCTTTCGGGACGACGGACGGGGCTGATCTTCCCCTCGCGCAAGGCCGATTCGGTTGAGCTTTTTGCCAAGCCCGGCAATCGTGCCGACGCGGTCGCGCGGCTGCAGGCCGGTGTGGTCGGCTCGGTACGCGCGTGTGATGGGACGTGGTGCCGGCTTTCCGGCGAAGGCTTCGACGGCTATGTCGAGCAGCAGAATCTCTGGGGCGTGTATCCCGGCGAGAAGCTCGATTAGATCAGCTGGCGGTAGTCGGTGCGGCACGTCTTGCGGGCGTCTTCTTGCGCAGCCGCACGACAACCTCGACCCGCTCGATCTCCATCCCTTCCGGCGGCTCCGGCAAATCGCTGATCGAGACCTGCGGGCCGGGAATGTCGAGAACCGTATTGGTCTCGCCAATCAGGAAGTGATGGTGGTGGGTCGTGTTGGTGTCAAAATAGGTCTTCGAGCCATCGACCGCGATCTCGCGCAACAGACCCGCTTCGGTGAACTGATGCAGAGTGTTGTAGACGGTTGCGAGCGAGATCGCGACGCGTGCGCTGGTCGCCTCTTCGTAGAGCTTTTCGGCGGTGATGTGCCGGTCGCCCTTGCCGAATAACAGCCAGCCGAGCGCCACTCGCTGCCGCGTCGGACGCAGCCCGACGCGGCGCAGCCGGCCACGGAGCGCATGGACCGGGCAAGCCGCCATGTGGTCGGCGTGACCTTCCGGAAGGCCCGCAGCGGGGCGGCTTACCTGCGACAAAACTTCACCTGCCATTTTGCCGTCCCTGGAAATCGCGTTGGACGGCCTTGCCAATCGTTCCGCCATCATACGAAGGGGAGCGCCACACCGCAACCTTCGCTTCCGATATGTAGTGCGGAGGAGCCCCCGCTGCCACGGTAACGCGGCTTTCGGCGGACAGGACCCTATGTTAGAAGGCCGCCTATCACGCCGCCCTGACGCCGAGCGGAAGAGAATGGACGATGAGCGAACGGCGCTCGACTTTTGAATTCGAAGATTTGCTCGCCTGCGGTCGCGGCGAGCTGTTCGGACCGGGCAACGCCCAGCTGCCGCTGCCGCCAATGCTGATGTTCGATCGCATCGGCGAGATTGCCGAGCAGGGCGGTGCTAACGGCAAGGGATATTTACGGGCCGAACTGGCAGTCAAATCGGACCTCTGGTTCTTCGGCTGCCATTTTAAAGGCGACCCCGTAATGCCCGGGTGTCTTGGCCTTGATGGTCTATGGCAGCTATGTGGCTTCTTCCTTGGCTGGCTGGGTCTGCCGGGCCGCGGACGCGCGCTCGGCGTCGGCGAGGTCAAGCTTGCCGGCCAAGTCATGCCGACGGTGAAACGGGTCGTGTATGGGGTCGATTTCCGCCGTGTTTTCAAAACCAAGTTGATTTTGGGAATTGCCGACGGGTGGTTAGAAGCCGATGGCCAGCGCATATATGAGGCGCGGGAGCTTCGCGTCGGCCTGTTCCAACCGACGACTACGCCGGCGGCAGCTTAAGGCGCGCCGGACCGGTCACCGCAGGCGGTCGCCTAAAACGGCGGCCTAGGGAGCTTGCTGGAGAGAGGAAATGAGGCGCGTCGTCGTCACGGGCATTGGGATTGTGTCGTCGCTCGGCAACAATTCTCAGGAGGTTCTCGCGTCCTTGCGCGAGGCAAAGTCGGGCATTGTGCGGGCCGACACCTATGCCGAGCTCGGCTTCAAATGCCAGGTGCACGGCGCCCCGACGCTCGATCCGGGCGACGCTCTCGACCGGCGCGCCATGCGCTTTCATGGCGCCGGCACGGCCTGGAACCATGTCGCAATGGACCAGGCGATCCGCGACGCCGGCCTCGAGCCGGAGGAAGTCTCGAACGAGCGCACCGGCATCATCATGGGCTCGGGCGGGCCCTCGACCCGCGCCATCGTAGAAGCTGCCGATACAACTCGCAGCAAGGGGCCGAAAAAGGTCGGGCCGTTTGCCGTTCCAAAAGCGATGTGCTCGACAGCCTCAGCGACGCTTGCCACCTGGTTCAAGATCAAGGGTGTGAATTATTCGATCTCGTCGGCCTGTGCGACGTCGAACCATTGCATCGGCAATGCCTACGAGACGATCCAGCTCGGCAAGCAGGACATGATTTTCGCCGGCGGCTGCGAGGAACTGGATTGGACGCTGTCCGTGCTGTTCGACGCGATGGGGGCGATGTCGTCGAACTTCAATGATACGCCGGAGAAAGCCTCGCGCGCTTACGACAAGAACCGCGATGGTTTCGTCATCGCCGGCGGCGCCGGCGTCGTCGTGCTCGAGGAGCTCGAGCATGCCCGTGCCCGCGCCGCCAAGATTTACGCGGAGATTGCCGGCTACGGCGCAACCTCGGACGGCCACGACATGGTGGCGCCTTCGGGCGAGGGCGCCGAACGCTGCATGCGCATGGCGTTGGCGAGCGTGAAGGCGCCGATCGACTATATCAACCCGCACGCGACCTCGACGGGGATCGGCGACCTCAAGGAAATCGAGGCGATTCGCGCCGTCTTTGGCGCCGACGGCAAATGCCCGCCGATCGCCGCGACCAAATCGTTGAGCGGCCATTCCCTCGGCGCCGCCGGCGTGCAGGAGGCGATCTACTCGCTACTCATGATGCAGAACGGTTTCATCTGCGAGAGCGCCAATATCGAGGAGCTCGATCCGGCTTTCGCGGACGTGAACATCGTCCGCGAGCGCATTGACAATGTGAAGCTCGGCGCCGTTCTGTCCAATTCGTTCGGTTTCGGCGGCACCAATGCGTCGATCGTCCTGAAACATGTCGATGCATAGGCAATAGCGGATGGAGCAATCGTCGAGACTGATGGAAGGCCGCCGTGGTTTGATCATGGGGGTCGCCAACAATCACTCGATTGCCTGGGGTATTGCCAAAGCCGTTGCGCAGCAAGGGGCCGCGCTGGCGTTCACCTATCAAGGCGAGGCGCTCGGCAAGCGCGTCGGTCCACTGGCAAAATCGCTCGGTTCCGACCTGGTTTTTCCGTGCGATGTCGAGGATCTTGCCTCGGTCGACAAGGCGTTTGCCGAGATCGAGAAGCAATGGGGCGGGCTCGACTTCCTCGTTCATGCCATCGGCTTCTCCGACAAGACCGAATTGCGTGGCCGCTACGCCGATACGACCCGCGAGAATTTCTCGCGCACGATGATCGTCTCGTGCTTCTCGTTTACCGAAGCTGCCAAGCGTGCCGCGGCGATGATGCCGTCCGGCGGCTCGATGCTGACCATGACCTATGGCGGGTCCACCCGGGTCATGCCGAATTACAATGTGATGGGGATCGCCAAGGCGGCATTGGAGGCGAGCGTGCGCTACCTTGCCGCCGATTTCGGGCCGGTGGGCATCCGCGTCAACGCCTTGTCGCCGGGCCCGGTCCGCACGCTCGCGGGCGCCGGGATCACCGACGCGCGCGCCATGTACTCCTTCCAGCGCGCCCACTCTCCGCTGCGCCAGTCGGTGACGATCGAGCAGATCGGCGGCTCGGCCCTTTACTTTCTCTCCGATCTCTCGGCCGGCGTGACCGGCGAGGTCCATCATATCGATGCCGGCTATAACATCATCTCCATGCCGCGGCCGGAGGATCTGAGAGGCTCCGATTTTGGCCAGGACCTCGCGGCCCAATAGAGACCTCGTGGCCCTATAGGGCTTGCCCGGGCGGCGCTCTTTCGCCATCGTGGATTTCACGCCAATGTCACGGAAGTGACGATCAGCGCCATTAAGAGCGCCTGGCCACTCGGGAGGTTCTATGCGCCGTTCGATTTTTGCTGCCGGCATTGCCGCGTTCTTTGCGACCAGTTCGGCCATGGCTGCCACCGATATCCACTGGTGGCACGCGATGACCGGCGCCAACAACGACGTGATCGTCAAGCTCGCCGAGGAATTCAACGCCGCGCAATCGGACTATCGTGTCATCCCGAGCTACAAGGGTGGCTATGCCGACACGATGAATGCCGGAATCGCGGCATTCCGCGCCGGCAACGCACCGCATATCCTGCAAGTCTTCGAGGTTGGCACGGCGACGATGATGGCGGCGAAGGGCGCCGTCAAACCCGTCTACCAGCTGATGAAAGACGCCGGGGTGCCGTTCGATCCGCAGGCCTACCTGCCGGCGATCACCGGTTACTACTCGACGTCGAAGGGCGAGATGCTGTCCTTCCCGTTCAATTCGTCCAGCATGGTCATGTGGGTCAACAAGGATGCGCTCGCGAAAGCCGGACTCGATCCGGAAAACCCGCCCAAGACCTGGCCGGAAGTTTTCGATGCGGCGAAGAAACTCAGGGCAACCACGTCGCCGACATGCGGCATGTCCTCGGCATGGATCACCTGGTCGACGCTCGAGCAATTTTCAGCCTGGCATAACGTGCCGCTGTCGACCGAAGCCAACGGTCTTGACGGTTTCGACACCGTGCTGAAATTCAATTCGCCGCTGCATGTGCGCTTGCTGCAGACGCTTGTCGATCTGCAGAAGGACAAGACCTTCGATTATTCCGGCCGCACCAATACCGGCGAAGGCCGCTTCACCTCAGGCGAATGCCCGCTGTTCCTGACATCTTCGGCCTTCTACGGCAACGTCCGGTCCAATGCGAAATTCAACTACACGGCCGTGCCGATGCCCTATTATCCCGACGTGAAGGACGCGCCGCAGAATTCGATTATCGGCGGTGCATCGCTTTGGGTGATGGGCGGCAAGAACCCGGAGGAATATAAGGGCGTCGCAAAATTCTTCGCCTTTCTCTCCGACACGGAGCGGCAGTCGAAGCTGCACCAGCTCTCCGGCTATCTGCCAATCACCAAAGCCGCCTATGAGCAGACGAAAGCGTCAGGCTTCTATCAGAAGACGCCGCTCCTCGAAGTGCCGTTGAAGGAACTGACCAACAAGCCGCCGACCGAGAATTCGCGCGGATTGCGGCTCGGCAACATGGTGCAGATGCGCGACGTCTGGGCTGAGGAGATCGAGGAGGCGCTCGCCGGCAAAAAGACCGCGCAGGCGGCGCTCGACACGGCGGTGCAGCGCGGCAATGCCATGCTGCGCCAGTTCGAACGCACGGCGGCACGGTAGACTCGAAGATGATCTTGAACCATCGGGCGGGGCCCGCCTGATGGTTCGCTCGTGTTGCGAGTGTCGGTTCAGGGGCTGAATGGAAAAGCGCGCCGTCTTCTCGCACAAGTTTTTGCCCTATCTCCTGCTGGCGCCGCAGCTCGCGATCACAATCATCTTCTTCTACTTGCCGGCATCGCAAGCGCTTCGTCAAAGCTTCTTCATCGAAGATGCGTTCGGCACCAATTCCGATTTCGTCGGGCTGGAAAACTACCGCTACGTCTTTGCCGATCCGTCTTATTACAAGGCGATCGTCACGACGGCGATCTTCGCCGCTGCCGTCACCATTTGCTCGCTGTCGTTCGCGCTGCTTCTTGCGGTGATGGCCGATCGCGAAATCAAGGGCGCGACCGCCTACCGAACGCTCCTCGTCTGGCCTTATGCCGTCGCGCCTGCCATTGCGGGCGTGCTGTTTATCTTTTTGTTCCAGCCCTCGCTCGGAATGCTGGCGCGCGGCCTGACGGCACTCGGCGTCGACTGGAATCCGCTGCTCGACGGCAAGCAGGCCCTGACGCTCGTCATTGTCGCGGCGACATGGAAGCAGATCAGCTACAATTTCCTATTCTTCCTCGCCGGCCTGCAGGCGATCCCGAAATCTTTGATCGAGGCCGCGGCGATCGACGGGGCACGGCCATGGCGGCGGTTTTTCACGATCATCTTCCCGCTTCTGTCGCCAACGACGTTCTTTCTCGTCGCGGTGAACATCGTTTACGTGTTCTTCGACACGTTCGGCATCATCGACGCGGTGACCGGCGGCGGCCCGGCCCAGGCGACGCAGACGCTGGTCTACAAGGTCTATAATGACGGCCGGCTCGGCGGCGATCTCGGCGGCTCGGCGGCGCAATCGGTGATCTTGATGCTGATCGTCGTCGCGCTGACGAGCGTGCAATTCCGCTTCGTCGACCGCAGGGTCAACTACTGATGATCGAGAACCGGCGCCTCGGGAATCTTCCCGCGCATCTCGTGCTGATCGTCGGCGTGTTAATCGTGGCTTTCCCGGTCTATCTGGCGATCATCGGCTCGACGCACACGGCCGAGACGATCGCCAACGGGCAGCTTCCGCTTTGGCCTGGGGATCAACTCTTCGAGAATTATCGCCGAGCGCTTTTTGTCGGCACCACCCGCACGACGAGGGCGCTGGTTGCGACCATGCTGTTCAACAGCTTCGTCGTCGCGCTGGCAATCGCGCTCGGCAAGATCGCGATCTCGCTGCTCTCGGCCTTTGCGATCGTCTATTTCCGCTTTCCGTTTCGCAACACGGCGTTTTGGGTGATTTTTCTCACCCTAATGGTGCCGGTCGAAGTGCGCATTTATCCGACCTATGCGATCGCCGCCAATCTCAATCTGCTGGACACCTATACCGGCCTCGCCGTGCCGCTGATTGCCTCCGCGACGGCGACGTTGCTGTTCCGGCAGTTCTTCATGACCGTTCCGGACGAGCTCGTCGAGGCCGCGCAGATCGACGCTGCCGGGCCGATGCGGTTCTTTCGCGACATTCTGCTGCCGCTGTCACGCACCAACATCGCGGCGCTGTTTGTCATCCTGTTCATCTACGGCTGGAATCAATATTTATGGCCGCTGTTGATCACGACGCGCGACGACATGCAGACCATCGTGATCGGCATCAAGAAAATCGTCGCGACGCACGATGCGCTGACCGAATGGCAGCTCGCAATGGCGACCGCAGTTCTCGCGATGCTGCCGCCCGTCGCCGTGGTGATTTTTATGCAGAAGCTGTTCGTCAAGGGTTTGATCGAGACGGAGAAATGAAGTTGTACCGGATACATGGGCGGTCCCCGCCACATTCCCGGAGCAAATATCTCTGCGCCTGGACCCCGGATCGCCTTCGGCGTTCGGGGATGTGGCCGAGGACGTTGCAATGGCTGACGTCCAACTCACCAACGTGAAAAAAATCTACCCCGGCGGCTTCACCGCCGTTCACGGCGTGTCCTTCGCGGTGCCCGACGGCGGCTTCTGCGTGCTCGTTGGCCCGTCCGGTTGCGGCAAGTCGACGCTTCTGCGGATGATCGCCGGGCTGGAGACGATCACCGCCGGCGACATTCGCATCGGCGAGCGCGTCGTCAATCAGCTCGAGCCGACAGAGCGCGACATCGCCATGGTGTTCCAGAATTACGCGCTTTATCCGCACATGAGCGTCTACGACAACATGGCGTACGGTCTGCGCAATCTGAAGACGCCGAAGCCCGAGATCGAGGCGCGCGTCGCGGAAGCCGCGCAGATTCTGGAGCTCGATCGGGCATTGCTCCTGCGCAAGCCACGCCAGCTCTCAGGCGGGCAGCGCCAGCGCGTCGCGATGGGCCGCGCCATCGTGCGAAAGCCGAAAGCGTTCCTGTTCGACGAGCCGCTGTCGAACCTCGACGCCAAGCTGCGCGTGCAGATGCGGATCGAGATCCGGCGGCTGCAGCGGCGGCTGCAAACGACGACGATCTATGTCACGCACGACCAGGTCGAAGCGATGACGCTCGCCGACATGCTGGTCGTCTTAAATGCCGGCCGCATCGAGCAGGCCGGTGCACCGCTCGAATTGTATGAGCGCCCCGCGACGCTGTTCGTTGCCGGCTTTCTCGGCTCGCCGCCGATGAACTTTCTGAAGGGCACGCTCGAATCGCCGGCGATGGTGCGCCTCGATGACGGGGCGGAGCTCGCCTGCAACGCCGCACATGCCGCTGTTCCTCGCGGCGCAAAGGTCGTTGCCGGAATCCGTCCGGAGCGGGCGCTGGTGCGGCCTCTCGGCGAGGGGCTGCCGATGACGATCGAGCTCATCGAAGAGCTCGGCGTCGGCCGCCTCCTCCATGGTCAGCTCGCCGGCTCGCCGGTGACGGTTGCAATCGCCCCGGATCAGCACCTCACAGCCACGGAGACGATCGGCGTCACCATTCCCGCCGAGGCCGTGCATTTGTTCGATGCCGAGAGCGGTAAGCGGCTGTAAAACGCGCGATTTCTGCTTATCTATTGTGAGGGCGGCCCTTTCTTGCTAAGAGCCACGCTCCCGCATCCGCCCGCCGGACCTTTGCCGGCCCGCTCTCGTCAGCGGAACCCTCGCTCCACGGCCAAGCCGCCTCGAGAGGAGACCCGACGGCCGGATGCATTCGCAACACGAACCGCCGGCATCAGCCCGAACGGGCTTTAGGAGATTTAATGGCCTCTACTGCAGCCGCCGAACGCGCGCCGACGCGCGAAGATTTTGCCGCCTTGCTCGACGAGAGCTACGGCGAGAACGAAGCCTTCGAAGGCTCCGTCATCAAGGGGAAAGTGGTTGACATCGAGAAGGATGTCGCCGTCATCGATATCGGCCTGAAGACCGAAGGCCGCGTCCCCCTAAAGGAATTTACCGGCCATGGCCGCGATCCCGCCCCGCAGGTCGGCGATGAGGTCGAAGTCTATCTGGAGCGGGTCGAGAACGCGCTCGGCGAGGCGGTCATCTCGCGCGACAAGGCGCGCCGCGAAGAGAGCTGGGTCAAGCTCGAAAAGGCGTTCGAGGGCAACGAAAAGGTCGAAGGCATCATCTTCAACCAGGTGAAGGGCGGCTTCACCGTCGATCTCGACGGCGCCGTCGCCTTCCTGCCGCGCAGCCAGGTCGACATCCGCCCGGTGCGCGACGTGTCGCCGCTGATCGGCGTGCCGCAGCCGTTCCAGATCCTGAAAATGGACCGGCGACGCGGCAATATCGTCGTCTCGCGCCGAACCGTGCTCGAAGAGAGCCGCGCCGAGCAGCGCCACGAGATCGTTGCTAACCTCGAAGAGGGGCAGGTCATCGACGGCGTCGTGAAGAACATCACCGATTACGGCGCCTTCGTCGATCTCGGCGGCATCGACGGGCTCCTGCACGTCACCGACATCGCCTGGCGGCGCGTCAATCACCCGAGCGAGGTTTTGAACATCGGCCAAACGGTGAAGGTCAAGATCGTCAAGATCAATCACGACACCCACCGCATCTCGCTCGGCATGAAGCAGCTGCAGGACGATCCCTGGCAGGGCATCGAGGCGAAATATCCCGTCGGCGCGAGGCTGCACGGCCGCGTCACCAACATCACCGACTATGGCGCCTTCGTCGAGCTTGAGCCTGGCATTGAGGGCCTCATCCACGTGTCTGAAATGTCGTGGACGAAGAAGAACGTGCACCCCGGAAAGATCGTCTCGACCAGCCAGGAGGTCGACGTCCAGGTGCTCGAGGTCGATTCGGTCAAGCGGCGGATTTCGTTGGGCCTTAAGCAGACGCTGGCCAATCCGTGGCAGGCCTTCGCCGAGTCCCATCCGGTTGGTACAGAGGTTGAGGGTGAGGTGAAGAACAAGACCGAATTCGGCCTGTTCATCGGCCTCGAGGGGGATGTTGACGGTATGGTCCATCTCTCCGACATCGATTGGAACAAGGCGAGCGAGCAGGCGATCGAGGATTACAAGAAAGGTGACATGGTGCGCGCCAGGGTCCTCGATATAGACGTCGAGAAGGAGCGCATTTCGCTCGGCATGAAGCAGCTGCAGAGCGATCCGTTCGCCAAGACCGGCGATGAGAACGACATGCGCAAGGGTTCGGTCGTCACCTGCGAAGTGATTGACGTGAAGGACGGCGGCATCGACGTTAAAATCGTCGGCACCGACCTTACCGCGTTCATCAAGCGCAGCGAGCTTGCGCGCGACCGCGCCGATCAGCGCACCGAGCGCTTCGCCGTCGGCGAGAAGGTCGATGCGCGGATTACGCAGTTCGATCGTCGTGCGCGCAAGATCGGCGTCTCGATCAAGGCGCTCGAAGTCGCCGAAGAGAAAGAAGCGATCGCGCAATATGGCTCCGCCGATTCCGGCGCTTCGCTTGGCGACATTCTCGGCGCGGCGTTGAAGGCGCGCGGCGACGGCAGACCCAAGAAGAAGAAGGCTGTAGAGGCAGACGAGACAGCCGAGTCTGCCGAGACAGCAGAGGCCGCTGCCGAGGAGAGCTCAGAAGCCGAAAAGTAATTGCTTCCCTTCGGCGGCGCGGCGCCTGGGTGCAAACCCAACCTGCGCCGCCGATTTACCGCTGGCTGGCTTGCCCCGCTACCGGCAAAGCCATAAGTTCCGGCGCGATTCCCAGAGCGCCGCACATCCCATGACTTCGCTCCCGCCTGATTATATCGTCGATCGCCGCAATCTGCGGCGCAAGCTGAGCTTCTGGCGCCTTATCGCGCTCGGCGCGGTGCTCCTCGGCATTGTTATCGCAGGTCTTCGCATCACCGGCGGCACGCCGGGAACGCGGCTCATCCCGCATATTGCCCGCCTGTCTATCGAAGGCGTCATTACCGGCGACAAGGACACGCTGAAACTCATCGACGATATCGGCAATTCGCATGCCTCTGCCGTTCTCATAGAAATCGAGAGCCCTGGCGGGACGACGACGGGCGCCGAGCGTCTTTACGATGCGCTGCGCCGGCTTGCGAAGAAGAAGCCGCTTGTGTCCGTGATCGGCACGCTTGGAGCTTCCGGTGGCTATATTGCAGCTCTCGGTGCGGACGAGATTTTCGCCGAAGGCAATTCGCTTCTCGGCTCCATCGGCGTCCTCTTCCAAATCCCCAACGTGTCGAAACTCCTCGACAAAGTCGGCGTACAGGTAGAGTCCATAAAGTCTTCGCCCCTGAAGGCCGCGCCGAGCGGCTACGAGCCGACCAGCGAGGCGGCAAAGCAGGCGCTGATTTCGCTGGTCGTCGATTCCTATGACTGGTTCAAAGCGCTTGTGAAAGACCGCCGGCAAATGAGTGATGCCGAGCTTGCGACAGTGGCGGATGGCCGTGTCTTCACCGGTCGGCAGGGGCTCAATCTGAGGCTTGTCGACAAACTCGGCGGCGAACGCGAAGCCATCGAGTGGCTCGAAACCGACAAAGGAATTCGCAAGGGCTTGCCTGTGCAGGACTGGAAGAAGGGCCGCAGCCTGGAACGGCTCGGTATTTTCGGTGCCGCGGCACGGGTTGCGGAACTATTTGGCTTGGAATCGCTTGCCCAAAATCTCGATCGCCTTGACCTCGCGCAATCGCTTCGTCTCCTTGACGGTCCCTTGGCGATTTGGCAGGCTGATCAGCTCCAATAGCCTTGGAATTCTGGGCGTTTGGCAGTGTTTCGCCGCCATTTCAGCGACGTTTCGGGGAAGATCGGACGCAAGGGGAGTTGCGAGTGATCAAATCCGAACTTGTTCAGCGGATCGCCGACCGCAATCCGCATCTTTACCTTCGTGACGTCGAGAACATCGTAAACGCCATTTTGAACGAAATCACGAACGCGCTGTCGCGCGGCGACCGTGTCGAGCTGCGTGGCTTCGGTGCCTTTTCGGTGAAGCGGCGCGACGCGCGTATCGGCCGCAATCCGCGCACCGGCGCGCATGTTTCAGTCGAAGAGAAATCGGTCCCGTTCTTCAAGACCGGTAAGGAAATGCGCGAGCGACTGAACGAAGACCGCGGAACCTAATTCATGCGTACGTTGTTCCGTCTCTTCGTCATTGTGCCGATCGCGATCGTGCTTCTGATGTTCGCGTTTGCGAACCGGCATCTTGTGACGGTATCGTTCGACCCCTTTGCCGGAAACGACATTGCCGGGCCGGCGATCAGAGCGCCACTCTTCATCGTGTTAATCCTTTCGGCGGGAGTCGGCGTGATCCTTGGCGGGGTCGCCGCCTGGTTTAAGCAGGCGAGGCTCAAGCGCGCAGTGCGCGAGGCGCAGGCCGAGGCCGAAGAGGCGCGCGCCGAGGCAGCGCGGCTCAGGCGTGAGATGCTGGTCAATCCGCCGGCGCGACCGGCAACCGCGTCGCCATCCTCTGCACTGACGGTGCGCCGCGACGCTGCCTAGAGCGGCCACACTCCTTGCGGCCATGATACCGGTCTGGCAAAGGGTGGCCGCCTCGCCCAGATTGAAGCCGTGGACCAGCACCAAACGATCGTGAAAATTTGCGGCCTCTCCTCGGTGGAGGCGCTGGATGCTGCACTCGCAGCCGGCGCGGACATGGTTGGTTTCGTCTTTTTCGATCCGAGCCCGCGCAATCTGTTACCCGAGCAAGCGCGTGCGCTGGTAGGCCAAGTGCAAGACCGGGCCCAAAAGGTGGCTCTCACGGTAGATACGGACGACGCAAAGCTTGAGGCGATCGTCGACGCGCTGGCGCCCGATATTTTGCAGCTACATGGGCGCGAGACACCAGAACGCGTCCGGCAAATCCGCAGCCGCTTCGGCATCCCTGTGATGAAGGCCATCGGCATTTCGTCCACTTCGGACCTCGGCAGGGCCGAACTTTATGCCGAGGCCGCGGACATGCTGCTCTTTGATGCCAAACCCGCGCCCGAGGCCCTCTTGCCCGGCGGCAACGGCCTGGCCTTCGATTGGTCCATTCTGAAGGGCTTTGCGGGCGATCGCCCCTGGATGCTGTCCGGCGGGCTTGATTGCGGCAATGTCAGCGAGGCGCTGACCGCGACCGGCGCGCGCGGGGTAGATGTGTCTTCCGGTGTCGAAAGCGCCCCCGGGGTCAAAGACCCCGCCCGCATCGCCGCTTTTGTCGCGGCGGTGCATGCGCTTTCCCCGACAGGCCGGAGCCGCTAGAACGCGCTCTCGGAGAGCGCCGTGGTTAAACCCGAAAACCCTAATTCCTTCCGCACCGGTCCCGACGAGCACGGTCATTTCGGCATTTTCGGCGGCCGCTTTGTCGCCGAAACGTTGATGCCGCTCATCCTCGAGCTCGAGCGCGCCTATGATGAGGCGCGCGGTGATGCGGCCTTCCACGCGGAACTGGCGAGCCTGCACACCAATTACGTCGGCCGGCCAAGCCCGCTTTATTTCGCCGAGCGCATGACCGA
Organism: Beijerinckiaceae bacterium; assembly: GCA_036265935.1. Classification (GTDB taxonomy): domain Bacteria; phylum Pseudomonadota; class Alphaproteobacteria; order Rhizobiales; family Beijerinckiaceae; genus JAFASC01. The sequence goes on along the minus strand of DATAOB010000106.1, from coordinate 17,267 downwards.
GCATCTCGGCGGCGCCAAAATCTACTTCAAACGCGACGAGCTCAATCACACCGGGGCGCACAAGATCAACAATGTGCTCGGCCAGATTCTGCTGGCGCGGCGCATGGGCAAGAAGCGCATCATCGCCGAGACAGGTGCCGGCCAACATGGCGTTGCCACCGCAACGGCCTGTGCCCGCTTCGGCCTCGAATGCGTCGTCTATATGGGCGCCGTCGATGTCGAGCGGCAGAAGCCGAATGTTTTTCGCATGCATATGCTCGGCGCCGAGGTGCGGCGGGTGCAGTCAGGCGCGCGCACGCTGAAAGACGCAATGAACGAAGCGCTGCGCGACTGGGTGACGAACGTCGAGACGACCTTCTACTGCATCGGCACCGCGGCCGGCCCGCATCCGTATCCTGCGATGGTGCGTAACTTCCAGTCGATCATCGGCGAAGAGGTGCGCACACAGATGCTGACGGCGGAAGGGCGCCTGCCGGATTCGCTGATTGCCTGTATCGGCGGCGGCTCCAACGCGATCGGCCTCTTCCATCCCTTCTTGGACGACCGGGAGATTGAAATCTACGGCGTCGAAGCCGCGGGCTACGGACTCGACAAGCTGCATGCCGCCTCGCTCGCAGGCGGCAAGCCCGGCGTGCTGCACGGCAACCGTACTTATCTGCTCATGGACGATGACGGGCAGATTCTCGAAGGCCACTCGATTTCGGCTGGTCTCGATTATCCCGGAATCGGGCCGGAACATGCGTGGCTCCGCGACACTGGCCGCGTCACCTATCTCTCTGCCACTGACGACGAGGCGCTCGCCGCCTTCCAGCTCTGCTCGCGCCTCGAGGGCATCATCCCGGCGCTCGAGCCCGCCCATGCGCTGGCACGCGTCATCGAACTCGCACCGAAGAAGCCGCGCGATCATCTGATGGTGATGAATATGTGCGGACGCGGCGACAAGGACATTTTTGCCGTGGCCGAACATCTCGGCCGCGGCGAAGAGGCGAAGCCGGACAAAACGAGATAATCCAGGAGGGGATTGTGACCGAACTATCATCGCACAAGATCGACCGTCGCGTCTTTGTCGGCGGGGTGGCGGCCACTGCATTCGCGGCGCCGGCCATCGTGCGCGCGCAGGATAAGGCGCTGAAGATCGCCGTGCTTCTGCCGCGCTCCGGCTTCTTCGCACAAGCCGGTCAGAGTTGCTATCGCGGCGCGCTCGCTGCTCCGAAAGTGCTTGCCGACCTCGGTTACAAAGTCGAGATCGTCCACATCGACACGGAATCCAATGTCGATCTTGCCCGCACGCAAGCCGAAAAGGCTATCAACGAAGGTGCGGGCTGCCTGATCGGCGCCTTCGATTCAGGCCAGACGCTGGCGATCGCACAGGTCGCCGAGCAACGCCAGGTGCCCTTCGTCATCAATGTCGCGGCGGCGCCGCAGATCACCGAACAGGGCTACAAATATCTCGTCCGCAATTTCCCGACAGGCGGAATGTTGGTCACCAACGGCTTGCGCCTCATCAACGCGGTTTCCGACGCGACGAAGGTCAAGTTCGAGAACGCGGTGTTCCTACACGCCAACGACACGTTCGGTACCGCGCAGCGCACCGCGATGGATGCGATTTTCCCGAAGCAGAATATGCCGTTCAAGCTTCTCGACAGCATCGCCTACGATCCGCGCGCGCAGGATCTGTCGGTCGAGGTGACGAAGCTGCGCTCGCTTAATCCTGATCTCGTGATGGTCGTCACCCGCGCCGGCGACGCGATCAAGTTGGTACGCGACATGGTGCGCCAGCGCTTCGAGCCGAAGGCGATCATCTCGCCGGGTTCGCCGGGCCTCTACGACGAGGAATTTTTCCAGACGCTCGGACCCCTGTCGGCCTTCTTCATCTACAACCTGCCCTGGGCAAATCCGAAGTCACAAATGACGCAAGCGCTGGAGGCCTCGTTCAAGCAGGCGAATCCGGCGCATCGATTTCCCGTCGACTGCTTCAATGCCGGGTTTACGTTTGAGGCGCTGCTTATTGCCGCCGATGCATTCAAGCGCGCCGGCACTGCCGAAGGCCCAACCCTGATGAAGGCGGTCAAAGAGACCAAGCTTGACCAGCACGTCATCATCGGCGGCCCGATCGCGTTCGACGAGAAGGGCCAAAACCAGAATATCGGCTCCGCTGTCGTCCAGAATTTGAAGCGCACGCCGACCGTGGTGCTGCCGGCCGACGTCGCCGCCGCCTCGCCGGTCCTGCCGATGCCGAGCTGGCAGGGACGAAGCTGAATTGCACGCCCGTAAATTCTTAGCCACCTCCCCGGACGCATGAAGCGAAGCGCGACGCGACCCGGGGTCCAAGGCAAATGCATCTGCTCCTGGGTCCCGGATGCCGCTTCGCGGCTCCGGGAAAGTGAGCTGCATCAGACGCGATGACCCTGTCCCTCTACGTCGAAGTGCTCCTGCAAGGCGTGCTGACCGGCCTCGTCTACGGCCTGATGGCGCTCGGCCTCTCTGTCATTTTCGGCGTCGTGCGCGTCGTCAATTTCGCCCATGGCGAATTCGCCGTGCTCGCAATGTATGCGTCCTTCGTCCTGTTCACGCTGTTGCACATCGATCCGATCCTCGCCGCCATTCCGGTGGCGGCATTGTTCTTTTTCGTCGGCTGGTTCTTGCAACGCCTTGTCGTGCAGCCTTTCATCGTGCGGCCGCAGCACGACCAATTCATCTTGCTCGTCGGTCTCGCGATCGTTCTCGTCAATGCGCTTCTCATGACCTTCGGGCCGGATTCGCGTCACACCAACTTGGCGTATTCTTACGACAGCTGGTTTGTCGGCCCAATTATCGTGGATAAGGTTCGCGCCTATGCAGCGGCCGCGGCCGTGGCGATCACGATCGCGCTGCTGGCGTTCTTCCGCTTCACGCTGATGGGCACCGCAATCCGCGCCTGCGCCGACAATCTCACCGGCGCCGCCGTCGTCGGGCTTGACATCAAAAAGCTTTACGCGCTGACCTTTGGTCTTGGCCTCGCCTGCGCCGGTGCCGCCGGCGCAATCATGGTGGCGCTGACCGACGTGACCCCGATGCTGGCGCCGTCCTTTACGCTGCTCGCTTTTACTATTGTTATCATCGGCGGTCTTGGCTCGATGCTGGGTGCGCTTCTTGGCGGCTTGCTGATCGGCGTCGTCGAGGCCCTCGCCAGCGCGGTCTTAGCGCCCTCGATGAAGAGCATGGTGTCCTTTGCGCTGCTCGTCGTGGTTCTGGCGCTTCGGCCGCAAGGTCTGCTCGGGAAAGCGGCGACGTGATCGCGCAAGCGTTTGCGCAGGTCTCGGCACGCGCGCGGGTTCTCATTGCGGCTTTCGCAATCGCGATGCTGGCGGCGCCGCTCTTCCTCGATCGCTATCTCTTATCGGTTTTGATTCTCGTCTGCCTCGCTGCCTACACGGGGCAAGCGTGGAATATCCTTTTAGGCTTTGCCGGGCTTCTGTCGCTTGGACACGCGCTTTATCTTGGTCTCGGCGCTTACGTTTCCGCCGCGCTCTATGTTCACTATGGAATTGGCCCATGGCTCGGCATTTTTCCGGCGATCGCAGCGTGCATTGCTGTCGCGGCTTTGCTCGGCTGGCTCGCGTTCCGCTTTCGCATTGAGGGCGTCTATTTCGCGCTGCTGACGATTGCTTTTGCCGAGGTGGCGCGTATCGGTTTCGATCATATTGGCGCGACCGGCGGCGCCGGCGGTTTCTTTCTGCCGGTGCGTTCGGAAGATCAGAGCCAATGGTGGAACCTGCGCAGCGGGCCGATTTTCTTCTACTATCTCGCGCTGCTGCTGGCCGCGGTCGCTTTGGTGTTCTGCGCTATTTTGCGGCGCTCGCGTCTTGGCCACAGCTGGGTCGCCGTGCGCGAAGATCCCGAAGCAGCACGCGCGCTCGGTATCGATGTCAATCGCGCCCGCATGTCGGCATTGCTTCTCTCTGCCGCCATGACCGGAATCGCCGGCGTGTTTCACGCGTTTTATGCGAACAACCTTTTTCCTTCGCAGATTTTCGATATTTCGCGCTCGATCGATATTATTTTGGCGCCGATCATCGGCGGGGTGGGCACGCTGTTTGGCCCGATTCTAGGTGCGTTCGTTCTTGCGCCGCTCGGCGAGGCGTTGATTTCGCTCACAGGTGCAATCGGCCTGAATGCGCCGGGAACAAAGGCGCTGTTTTTCGGACTGTTCCTCATGGCGATCATCGCCGGCGTGCCGAGCGGCCTTTGGCCGCGGCTGGCCGGCGTGCTGCGTTTGCGGAGCGCACCGCGATGAGCCTTTTGGCGGTTGATAGTGTGACGAAGCGCTTCCGCGGTCTTGTCGCGGTCAGTAAGGTGTCGTTTGCGGTTGAATCCGGCGCAATCTTCGCGATTATCGGCCCTAACGGCGCCGGCAAGACCACTTTGTTCAATCTAATCGCCGGCGTTTTCGCCCCCGATGCGGGCGAGATCACCTTCTCCGGCGAGCGCGTCGAAGGCGCCGCGCCCGAACATATTTGTCAGCTCGGTATTGCGCGGACCTTCCAGATTGTGCGGCCTTTCCCTGAACTCACCGTCCTCGAGAATGCAGCAATCGGGGCCATGCTCCGCGCGCCCGCTATGGATGACGCCTACGCGCGTGCCGGCGAAATCCTGCGGCGGCTAGATCTCTGGGACAGGCGCGCGCGCAAGGCGCACGAGCTCACACTGCCGGATCGCAAGCGGCTCGAAGTCGCGCGGGCGCTGGCGACGCAGCCTAAACTTTTGCTGCTCGACGAAGTGATGGCGGGGCTGCGCCCGACCGAGACCGACCGCATCGTCAAGATCTTGCGCACGCTCAACGCTGAGGAAAACATCACGATCCTCATGATCGAGCACGTCATGCGCGCGGTGATGGCGCTCGCGACCCATGTTCACGTGCTGCACCATGGCGCGACCATTGCCGAAGGAACGCCGGCGGAAGTCACGCGCGATGTCCGCGTCATTGAATCCTATCTCGGCGCGGAGGCGCTCGCCTGATGCTCTCGATCGAAAATCTCGACCTGTTTTATGGCGACGCCCAGGCGCTTGCAGGCGTCTCGCTTGAAGTGCCGCGGGGCGACATTGTTGCAATCGTCGGCGCCAATGGCGCGGGAAAAACCTCGCTCATCCGCGCCATTGCCGGCATGCTGAAGCCGGCGCGCGGCATAATCCGCTTCAAGGATCGCGACATTGCCGGCCTGACCAGCGCACGAGTGTGCGATTTCGGCATCGGCCAAGTCGCCGAAGGCCGGCAGATTTTCCCTACGCTCAGCGTGCGCGAAAACCTGCTTACCGGCTCGCTTCTACCGCGCGCCCGTTCGCGCCGAGGTCAGAATCTTCAACGCATGTTCACGTTGTTCCCGCGCCTCGAAGAGCGTGCGACGCAAGCAGCGGGTACGCTCTCTGGCGGCGAACAGCAGATGCTAGCGATCGCGCGCTGTCTGATGGGCGAGCCGGAGCTCATCATGTTCGACGAGCCCTCCCTCGGCCTTGCGCCGACAATGGTCGCGCGCGTCCTTGAGGTCATCCGCGATCTCAATCGCGATGGCATGACGTGCATGCTGGTCGAGCAGAACGTCGCTGCCTCATTGCGGCTGGCGCAACGCGCCTATGTCCTGGAGAACGGCGCGATCACGCTCTCTGGCAGCGGTGCCGAGCTTTTGGCTGACGACCGCGTGCGGCGATCTTATTTGGGGATGTAAAACGCGCGTGCTGCGCGCTAAACCAGCGCGCCGTGGCAGTGCTTGAATTTCTTGCCCGAGCCGCAGGGGCACGCCTCGTTGCGCCCGACCTTGCCCCAGCTTGAGGGATTTGCCGGGTCGCGCACCATCGTTTCCGGATCGGCCTGAGCCGCGGCGAAAAGCTGCTGCGGCGCGAAATCGCCGGCCGCAATGCGCGAGTTAATCTCGGCGATTGCCAAATCGTCCTCGCCGGTCGTCGCATCGAAATGCGAGGCATGCATTGGCGGCAATTGCTGAGGCGGCGGCTCGTAGGCGACCTCTACCCGCATTAATTGGGCCGTGGTCAGCTCGCGCAAGCGCGTGATCAGCGCGTCGAATAGCTCGAAGGCTTCAGACTTGTATTCGTTCAACGGATCGCGCTGCGCGTAGCCACGCCAGCCGATCACCTGGCGCAAATGATCGAGCGTGACCAAATGCTCGCGCCAGAGGTGATCGAGCACCTGCAGCACGATCTGCTTCTCGACGTAGCGCATGACTTCGGGCGAGTTCTTCTCGACGCGCGCGGCGTAAGCTTCGTCCGCCGCTTTCTGCACGCGCTCGCGGATTTCCTCATCGGCGATCCCCTCCTCTTTGGCCCAATCGGCGATGGGGAGATCGAGATTCAGCGTGTTCTGCACGGCTTCGTGCAGCCCGGCGACGTCCCAAGTCTCGGGATAGGCATCATGCGGAATGAATTTCGAAACGAGATCCTCGATCACGCCCTCGCGCATATCGGTGACGGTCTCTTCGAGCGATTCCTGCGCCATCATTTCACGGCGCTGCTCGAAGACGACCTTGCGCTGATCGTTCATCACGTTGTCGAACTTCAAAATATTCTTGCGGATGTCGAAGTTGCGCCCCTCGACCTTCTGCTGCGCTTTCTCCAGCGCCTTGTTGATCCAGGGATGGATGATCGCCTCGCCCTCTTCGAGGCCGAGCTTGCGCAGCATCGTATCCATGCGCTCGGAGCCGAAAATGCGCATGAGATCGTCCTGCAACGACAGGAAGAATTTCGAGCGTCCGGGGTCGCCCTGACGGCCAGCACGGCCGCGCAGCTGGTTATCGATGCGCCGGCTTTCGTGGCGCTCGGTACCCACTATATAGAGCCCACCGGCCGCGATCGCCTTCTCTTTGAGGTCGGCGACTTCGGCGCGAATCTCAGCTTCTTTTGCGGCACGCTCGCCCTCGTCCAGGCCTTCGCATTCCGTAGCAACGCGCATCTCGACGTTGCCGCCGAGCTGAATGTCGGTGCCGCGGCCCGCCATGTTGGTCGCAACGGTGATCGCGCCGGGCACGCCGGCCTCGGCGACGATATAGGCTTCCTGTTCGTGGAAGCGCGCATTCAGAACGGCAAAGAGCTTCGATGGTTTGCCGCTGCGCGCGGCCGCATAAAGGCCGGCCAGCGCTTTCTTCGGATCGTCGAAATCGATCTGCTTGTAGCCGTGTTCCACCAAGAACTCGGCCAACTGTTCGGATTTTTCGATCGATGTCGTCCCGACGAGCATCGGCTGCATCTTGGAATTCGCCGATTGGATCTCGGCAACGATCGCCTTCAGCTTTTCGGCTTGCGTGCGGTAGACTTCATCGTCCTCGTCGACACGCGCGATCGGCATGTTGGTCGGGATCTCGACGACGTCGAGCTTGTAGATTTCCGCGAACTCATCGGCTTCGGTGGCCGCGGTGCCGGTCATGCCGGCAAGCTTCTTGTAAAGGCGGAAGAGGTTCTGGAACGTGATCGAGGCAAGCGTCACGTTCTCCGGCTGAACCTGAACGTGCTCCTTGGCCTCCAGTGCCTGGTGCAGGCCTTCGGAATAGCGCCGGCCGGGCATCATGCGACCGGTAAACTCGTCGATGATCACCACCTCGCCGTTGCGAACGATGTAATCCTTATCACGCTGGAAGAGGCGGTGCGCACGCAAGCCTTGATTGATGTGGTGGACAAGCGTGACGTTCGCTGCCTCATAGAGCGAGCCGTCCTTGAGGATGGCGGCCTCGCGCAGCAGTTCTTCCATATACTCGTTGCCGGCCTCGGTGAGGTTTACCGTACGCTGCTTCTCGTCGAGATCGTAATGCTCCTTGCCGAGTCTCGGGATCAGGAGATCGATCTGATTGTAGAGATCGGACTTGTCGTCGGACGGACCCGAAATGATCAGCGGCGTGCGCGCCTCGTCGACCAGGATCGAGTCGACCTCATCGACGATCGCGTAGGCATGCCCACGCTGCACCATCTGCGTGAGTTCGTATTTCATGTTGTCGCGCAGATAATCGAAGCCGTATTCGTTGTTCGTGCCGTAGGTTATATCGCAGGCGTAAGCTGCCTTGCGCTCCTCGTCATCGAGCCCATGCACGATAACGCCGACGCTCATGCCCAGGAACTTGTAAATCTGGCCCATCCACTCGGCGTCGCGGCGGGCGAGGTAATCGTTTACGGTGACGACATGCACGCCCTTGCCGGCGAGCGCGTTCAGATAAACGGCGAGCGTGGCAACAAGCGTCTTGCCTTCACCGGTTCGCATCTCGGCGATCGCGCCTTCGTGCAGGACCATGCCGCCGATGAGCTGGACGTCGAAATGGCGCTGGTGGAGCGTGCGCTTTGCCGCTTCGCGCACGGTTGCGAAAGCAGGAACGAGGATGTCCTCGAGGCTCTTGCCGGCGGCGAGCTCGGCCTTGAAGGCATCGGTGCGGGCGGCGAGTTCGGCGTCCGAAAGCTTCTCGATTTCCGGCTCGAGCGCGTTGATCTCGGCGACGCGCGGCGCATACCTCTTCAAACGCCGGTCATTGACGGAACCGAAAATCTTTTTTGCGAGCGTGCCCAGCATCGAAGCCAAGACCTTTCTTGACGGCGCGGCGCCATGTCTGCGAGCGGCGCCCTTCTAAGTACCGGCGAATGCGCCAAAATTGGGCTGCGCGAGATGCGCTCGGGCCTTGCGGCCGGAAAACGCGATGCGGAGGCGGGGCAAAAGCTCCGAAATCCGAAGCCGGCGCACAGCTTAGATGTAGAGCCGAGAGATAAGAGCCGGTCCAAACCTTGTCAACGCGATGCGCCTGCCTTGAAAGCGGCACGCGAAGGCAATAAAGGACCGCCAAATCGCATCGCGAGCGCATTTGCGATGCTTGCGGGGCTCCCCTCGAGGGGCGGCTGATGCCGCCGCGGAGACATTCATGAACTTATCCCAGTTTCTACGCCTCACCGGCGCTGGCTTAGCCGTTGGCGTCGCGCTCACCCTGGCGGCTCCCGCCTCGGCTAAGGTTCTCGCGCGCGTGAACGGCGCGGAGATCACAGATGAGGATGTGAAGATTGCGATGGAGGACATCGGTTCCTCCCTACCCCAGCAGATCGAGGGGCCGGCGCGCCAAGCCTACATTCTGGATTATCTGATCGATGCGAAGCTCGTCGCTCAGAAGGCGGAAGCCGACAAGATGGGCGAAGGCCCTGAATTTGCAAAGAAAGTCGCCTATTACCGCGACAAGGTGCTGATGGAGGACCTGCTCGGGAAGGTGGCGAAGGATGCCGCGACCGACACCGCCATCCAGCAGACCTATGACGATGTGGCAAAGCAGCAGAAACCGGAGGAGGAGGTGCGCGCCCGCCACATCCTGGTAGAGTCCGAGCCCGACGCCCAAGCTGCTTTGAAGCGGGTCAAGGGAGGCGAGGATTTCGCCAAGGTCGCGAACGAGATGTCGAAGGACCCGGGTTCGAAGGGCGGCGAGCTCGGCTGGTTCACCAAGGAGCGGATGGTGCCGGAATTCGCCGAGGCGGCTTTCAAGATGCAGCCTGGGCAGATTTCCGACCCGGTAAAATCGCAGTTCGGCTGGCACATTATCCAGCTCGAGGAGCGCCGGCAGAAGCAGTTCCCGAGCCTCGACCAAGTGCGCGATCAGGTGACCCGCTACGTCGTGCAGAAATCGCAGAGCGAGCTCATCCTGAAGCTGCGGGAGGAGGCGAAGGTGGAACGAACCGAACCGGAGAAGCCGGCCGACGCGAAGCCGGCGCCCGGACCCGAATCGAAGGCTCCGGCCAATCCGTCCGCGCCGGCATCGTCCTCGAAATAGGCGCGCTTGACGCGGGCTGAGCGAGGCCGCAAAGCGGAGGCGAAAGTGACGGCGCACGCAATGTGCGCCGTCCGCATTTTTGCCTCTTCGAGGAACGCCGATGGCCGGTCCCGCTCCGATCTCTCCGCTCGCGCCCAAATCCACCCCCGACATGCCGGCGATCGAGGGCGTACGCTTCGCGACGGGAGCGGCGGGCATCCGCTACAAGGATCGCACCGACGTTCTGCTCGTGTTGATGAGCGAGGGCACGCAGGCGGCGGGGGTGTTCACGAAATCGAAATGCCCCTCCGCCCCTGTCGACTGGTGCCGCGCCAAGCTCAAGAAGGGAAAGGCGCGCGCGCTCCTCGTCAATTCCGGCAACGCCAACGCGTTTACCGGAAAGCGCGGCGTCGATTCCGTGCGCTTTGCCACAAAACTGGCGGCGCAAGCGAGCGGCGCAAAACAGAACCAGATTTTTCTGGCCTCCACGGGAGTGATCGGCGAGCCTCTCGACGCGAGCAAATTCGACGGTGTCCTCGAGAAACTCGCAGCCGAGGCGCAACCGGACGGCTGGCTGGACGCGGCGCGCGCGATCATGACGACGGACACGTTTCCGAAGCTTGCGAGCGCGAAGGCCCAGATCGGCGGCGTCGAAGTGACCATCGGGGGTATCGCCAAAGGCGCCGGCATGATCGCGCCCGACATGGCGACGATGCTGTCCTTCGTCTTCACGGACGCGTCGATCGATGCGCCTGTCCTGCAGAAGATGCTGTCGAAATCCGTAGAAGGCTCTTTCAATGCGATCACGATTGACAGCGACACGTCGACATCAGACACGCTGATGCTGTTTGCGACCGGCGCGGCGGAAGCGCGCGGGGCGCCGCGCGTGGGATCGGCTGGCGATGACGAGCTTGCCGACTTCATGCGCGCGCTCGATTCCGTGCTGCTCGATCTAGCACAGCAGGTCGTACGCGACGGCGAGGGCGCCCGCAAATTCGTCGAAGTGCAGGTCGAGGGCGCTACCAGCGATAAAGCGGCGAAGCGCATCGCGCTGTCGATCGCCAACTCCCCTCTGGTGAAGACCGCAATCGCCGGCGAAGATGCCAATTGGGGCCGCATCGTCATGGCCGTCGGCAAGGCGGGCGAGAAAGCCAAACGCGACCGTCTGTCGATCTATTTCGGCGATGTGCGCGTCGCGCATAAAGGCTTGCGCGATTCCGACTACGACGAAGCCGACGTCTCCGAAATTATGAAACGCGACAAGATCGACATTCGCGTCGACCTGAACATCGGAAAGGGCCGCGCGACTGTGTGGACCTGCGATCTCACCAAGGAATATGTTGCTATCAACGGAGACTATCGCTCGTGAGCGCAGACGCCGCGAGCGATCGCGTTCCCTTCTCCGCGATCATGCAGGCGCTCAGCAAATCGCCCGACCATACAATCTCGGTGCCTGACACATGGCGGCAGGGGCGCGCGATGTTCGGCGGGCTCGCCGCTGCGCTTTGCGTGCAAGCCGCTATCGATGCGATTCCCGATCTGCCGCCGCTGCGCTCGGCACAATTCCTGTTCGTCGGGCCGGCAACGGAAATCGTACAGATCTCGGCGTCGCTGCTTCGCCGCGGTAAGTCGGCCGTCATTGGGCATGCCGAGATGAGCGATGCCAACGGCATGCTGGTCCATGCACATCTTTGCTTCGGCAACGCGCGCGCTTCCGCGATCGATTACGACGACCTCATCGCGCCGGATGTGAAGGCGCCCCGCGAATATCCCCTCTTCGCACCTCCGCCGCGCGCGGGCGCGCCGGTTTTCTTCCAGAATTTCGAGATGCGCATTGCCGGGAAGAGCATGCCCTTCAGCGGCACGAATGAACCGGATTTTCTGACTTGGATGAGGTTTCGTGCCGAAGCGGACCGCAATGCCGACATCCCCCCGTCCGTCGCGCTGGTCGGTATAGGTGACGCGCCGCCTTCGAGTGGCGTGCTGATGCTGAAAACGCCCTCGCCGATCAGCACGATCGCTTGGTCGCTCGATGTCCTCACCGACAAACCGTCGACCCAGGAAGGTTTCTGGCTTATCCGCCGCCGGTTGGATTTCGCCAGGGACGGTTATTCCACCGAGACGATCAACGTCTGGAACAGCCGACGCGAGCCGATGATGGTGGGTCGTCAAAACGTCGCGCTTTTCGCGTAACGAAAAAGCGGCCCGGGATACTGCCCGGGAACATTCGCGGGCTCCGGCTGTTTCCGCGGGAATACCGGAAGCGCAAGCATATGATGCATGTGAATGTCCGCAAGCTGCTGCTTGGTCGGCGGCTTGCGAACCGCGAGTTCAACGAGCGGAAGATCGGCGCCTTCGAAGGCGTGCCCGCAATGGGCCTCGACGGTCTAGGCTCATCCGCCTACGGCCCAGAGGCCGCGCTCACCATCCTCATTCCGCTCGGCGCCGCGAGCCTCTCCTATATCGGCTGGGTCATGGCGCCGATCGTGGCGCTGCTCGCGATCCTGTTTGCCTCCTACTGGCAGACGATCCGTGCCTATCCCAGCAACGGTGGCGCCTACATCGTCGCCAAGGAAAATCTCGGCACGAACGCGAGTCTGCTCGCCGCCGCCGCGTTAATGATCGATTATGTGCTCAACGTCTCGGTCGGCATTTCGGCCGGCGTCGGCGCGCTTGTCTCGGCCGTGCCCGAGCTGCACTCCTATATCCTGTGGCTTTGCCTCGGCATTCTGCTTGTGATCACGCTGATCAATTTGCGCGGCACGCAGGAATCCGGCCGGGTCCTGGCGGTGCCAACTTACCTGTTCGTCGCGAGCTTCGCGATCATTCTGGGGCTTGGAACGTACAAGGCACTCGCTGCCGCCGGACACCCGCCGCCGGTCGTGCCGCCGGCGTCATTACCGGAAGCGACCGAGACGGCGAGCATCTGGCTTCTGTTGCGCGCGTTCGCCAGCGGCTGCACCGCGATGACCGGCGTCGAGGCGGTCAGCAATGGCATGGGTGCCTTCCGCGAACCCGCGGTGAAACATGGGCACCGCACGCTAACGGCAATCGTCGTCATCCTGGGTTTATTGCTGATCGCGATCGCGCATATGGCGACGGCGTATGGCATCGGCGCCATGGATCAAACGCGCGAGGGGTATCAGAGCGTATTGTCGCAATTGTGTGGCGCAATTGTCGGCAGGGGCGTGCTTTACTACGTCGCGATCGGCAGTCTGCTTTGCGTGCTCGCCCTGTCGGCGAATACGAGCTTCGTCGGTTTTCCGCGTTTATGCCGGACGGTCGCCGAAGATGGATTCCTGCCGAAACCATTTGCCATTGCCGGACGCCGCCTCGTTTTCTCTGTCGGCATTCTTTATCTCGCCGCGTGCTCGGGCTCGCTACTTCTGATCTTCGGCGGGATCACAGATCATCTCATTCCGCTCTTTGCGATCGGTGCGTTCCTGACCTTCACGCTATCGCAGACGGGGATGGCGGTTCATTGGTGGCGGATGATCCGCGAGAAGGAAGCGAAAGGCAGGCGCGCCACGCACCACACGCATTTCTGGATCAATACGCTCGGCGCGATGACGACCGGGCTCGCCCTCGTCGTCATCATCGTCGCGAAATTCACCGAGGGCGCCTGGATCACCATCTTCGCCATCCCTTGCGCCATCGCGCTCCTCAAGACGGTGCGGCACTATTATGATGAATTGGAATCACAGGTGCGCGAAGGCCGGCCGCTGGAGCTCAGCGGAGGAACGCAGCCGCCGATCGTTCTGGTCTCCGTTGGGAGATGGAGCAAGCTCGCCGCCAAAGCCATCGGCCTCGCACTTACACTTTCGCCGGACGTGATCGGGCTGCACCTGACGCACTTGCAAGGACCCGATTGCGAGGAAGACCAGCGCTCGATGCGCATGCAATGGGAGACGAATGTCGCGGAGCCGGCGCGTCGGGCCGGGCTCGCCCCGCCGCGGCTTATGGCCTTGCATGCGCAATATCGAGCGATGCACGAACCGGTGCTAAGGCTCGTGCAGGAGCTTCGTGCGAAATTTCCCGGTCGTCGCGTCGCCGTGCTCATCCCCGAGCTTGTCAAACAGCGCTGGTATCAGCGCATCCTGCACACCTATCGCGCCCGGCGTCTGCGCAAGCAATTGCTTGCTTATGGCGGCGCTGATCTCACCGTCATCAGCGTACCGTGGTATCTCGATGATGTCGCCTCGCCAGCGGAGGCGGAGTGAGTTCCCCTCACGCTGAGGAGCCGCGAAGCGGCTTCCGGCCTAGCGTCAGGATTATCTGGCGCGGGCATTTATGAACCTGCTCGAACCGGATTCCCCGCACCTGAAGAGATTGATCCTGCCGATCGAGCCGGGCGTCATGCGCGGTCTGGGAGAGCCCGAGCGTGGGGAAATTGCCAGTGATGAGCAAGTGGAGGCGGCGTACCGAAGCTTCGACGAATGAAGGTTGTTTATTCGCGTCAGATCGAATCATGCCGTCATTGCGAGGAGGCGAAGCCGACGAAGCAATCCACAGCGGCGCGCATGGATTGCTTCGCTGCGCTCGCAGTGACGCTCTTGATGCGAAGACGACGCTTCAATGCGCGAGTGCCTTGACAATGCTCTCCGTCATCTTCTTGGCGTCGCCGAACAGCATCATTGTGTTGTCGCGGAAGAACAGCTCGTTTTCGACGCCGGCATAGCCGGACCCCATGCCGCGCTTGATGAAGAGCACCGTCTTCGCCTTCTCGACGTCGAGGATCGGCATGCCGTAGATCGGTGATTGCGGATCGGTTTTTGCGGCCGGATTGGTGACGTCGTTGGCGCCGATGACGAAAGCAACATCCGCTTGCCCGAACTCGGAATTGATGTCCTCCAGCTCGAATACCTCATCGTAGGGCACGTTCGCCTCGGCGAGCAGCACGTTCATGTGGCCGGGCATACGTCCCGCGACCGGGTGGATCGCGTATTTCACGTCGACGCCTTCCTTCTTAAGGATGTCGGCCATCTCGCGCACGGCGTGCTGCGCCTGTGCCACCGCCATCCCGTAGCCCGGCACGATGATCACCTTGCCGGCATTCTTCATGATGAAGGCGGCGTCGTCGGCCGAGCCCTGCTTCACCGGCCGCGTTTCGACGGCGCCTGCGGGGCCTGCCGTCTCGCCGCCGAACCCGCCGAGGATGACCGAGATAAACGAGCGGTTCATCCCTTTGCACATGATGTAGGAGAGGATCGCACCGGACGAGCCGACGAGCGCCCCGGTAATGATCAGCGCGAGATTGCCCAGCGTGAAGCCGATGCCCGCCGCGGCCCACCCCGAATATGAGTTCAGCATCGAAACGACGACCGGCATGTCGGCGCCGCCGATCGGAATGATCAGGGT
Organism: Beijerinckiaceae bacterium; assembly: GCA_036265935.1. Taxonomy (GTDB): domain Bacteria; phylum Pseudomonadota; class Alphaproteobacteria; order Rhizobiales; family Beijerinckiaceae; genus JAFASC01. The sequence goes on along the minus strand of DATAOB010000106.1, from coordinate 2,157 downwards.
CACGCCGAGGGTAAACGAGACGAGTGCGATCAGGAGAAAGACGAAATGGCTTTCGGTCCGCACGAAGACGACGATCAGCACGAGCAACAATACACCGAGCGCGATATTCAGCGCGTGACGCTGCGGCAGCAGAATCGGCGCGCCGGACATCCGCGCGTCGAGTTTTAGAAAGGCAATGACGGAACCGGTGAAAGTCACCGCACCGATCGCCGCACCGATTGACATTTCAACGAGGCTCGCGCCATGGATGTCGCCAGGAACGCCGATGCCGAAAGCTTGCGGCGCATAAAGCGCGCCGGCGGCGACCAGCACCGCGGCAAAGCCGACCAGCGAATGGAAGAACGCTACTAGCTGCGGCATTTTCGTCATGACAATGCGACGCGCCAGCACCGCGCCGAACGTGCCGCCGATCGCCATGCCGATGACGACCAGAATCCAGGCGGAGAGGCCGACGGGCGGGCGATAGGCGAGCGTCGTCACGATGGCGATCGCCATACCGATCATGCCGAAGAGATTGCCCTGCCGCGAAGAGGCGGGCGACGACAGGCCACGCAATGCCCAGATGAACAGAACGCCGGAGACGAGATAAAGGACGGCGGCGATATTGGCGTTCATCGCGTCAGCCCTTCTTCTTGTACATGCCGAGCATGCGTTGCGTGACGAGGAAGCCGCCGAATATGTTCACCGAGGCAAGGATCAGCGCGATGAAGCCGAAGATGCGCGCCCATAAGGGCCCGTCGTCGCCGATCCGCGAAGCCTCGACGCCGACCGACAACAGCGCACCAACGACGATCACCGAGGAGATGGCGTTGGTCACCGACATGAGCGGCGTGTGTAGCGCCGGCGTCACCGACCACACAACGTAATAACCGACGAAAATCGCCAGGACGAAAATCGCCAGCCGAAACACAAAGGGATCGATCGCGCCGCCGGTCGCGGCGTGTGCGGCAGCGGCGCCTGCGGTCGCGATCTGATCGGCATAGGCCTGCGCCGCGTCCGCGGCTTGCCGCGCCGCCGCAGCCGCCGCCTGGGCGCGATCATGAAGAACTTGGATGTCTTCGGTCGCCATGACGAAGTCCCCGAATTGATTGTGCGGGCGCCGGGTCAGGCGGCCTGTTGCTGGAAGATCGGATTGACGAGTTGGCCGTCGCGGGTCAGCGCCGTCGCTTTGACGAGCTCGTCGTCCCATTTGATCGCGAGCGATTTCGTTTCCTTGTCGATCAGCGTCTCGACAAAGGCGAGCAGGTTCTTCGCGTAGAGACTTGATGCGCTCGCGGCGAGCCTGCCCGGCATATTGAGCGCGCCGAGGACGCGCACTCCGTTTTCGGAGATGACCGTTTCGCCGGCGCGCGCGGTCTCGACATTGCCGCCCCGCTCGATCGCGAGATCAACGATGACCGAACCCGGCCGCATCGAGCGGATCATGTCCGCCGTGATCAGCCGCGGTGCCGGCCGGCCGGGGATCAGCGCCGTCGTGATGACAATGTCCTGCTTGGCGATATGCGAGGCGGTAAGCGCCGCCTGCTTTGCCATATATTCCGGCGACATCTGCTTGGCGTAGCCCCCCGCCGTCTGGGCCTGCTTGAATTCCTCGTCCTCGACCGCCAGGAACTTCGCGCCGAGCGATTCGACCTGCTCTTTCGTCGCGGGCCGCACGTCGGTGGCGGTGACGATTGCACCAAGCCGCCGAGCGGTGGCGATCGCCTGCAGGCCGGCGACGCCGACGCCCATGATGAAAATGCGCGCGGCGGGAATCGTGCCCGCCGCAGTCATCATCATCGGAATGGCACGGCCGTATTCGGCAGCCCCATCGATCACCGCGCGATAGCCGGCGAGATTGGCCTGGCTCGAGAGCACGTCCATCACCTGCGCGCGGGTGATGCGCGGCATGAATTCCATCGCGAAGGCGTCGACGCCCGCGCCCGCCATGGCGTTCAGCGCCTCTTCGTGGCCATAGGGGTCCATGGTGGCGATGACGCGCGCGCCGCGCTTGTAGAGCGGGAGTTCGGCCGCCGAGGGACGCCGCACCTTCAACACGAGATCGGCGTCGGCCAGCGTCTCGGCGGCGCTCATTTCGCCGGACCTTGCAACAACATTGTCATTCCGGGGCGCAGCCGCAGGCTGCGAACCCGGAATCCATAAACACAAGCCTCTGGA
>DATAOB010000105.1:0-38910 GCA_036265935.1 Beijerinckiaceae bacterium | reverse complement strand
TGCATAAATCGCACGACGACCGCCACACATGGTGGCGCAGAGTACAAGGCCCGCGACCCGCTCCGGAAATTGACGGACGAATTCCTGCGCAATTGCGCCACCCATAGAATAGCCGAGAATATGCGCTCGATCGATTCCGAGTGCGTCCAGCAAACCATGGACATCTCTCGCGAGATTGGCAATCGCATATCCGTCGAGCGGTTTATCGCTTTTTCCAGTGCCTCGATTATCAGGGGTAATGACTGTGAAACGACGGGCCAGCGAATCGAGGAAGTCTTGCGGCCAGGCGCTCGAATTCAGCCGGTAGCCCATGATAAGGACGAGGGGCGGCCCATTACCCTGTATGTTGAACGCGATCTTTACGCCATTCGAACGAACGGCACGCGCTTGCACAGCGCCGATGACTAGTCGGCTTTGCTTCGCGGTGGGAAAATCAACTACCTGATTCATCTGAAGTTACAGACTAGAAACGAGGTGACCGCCATCTACCGGGACAATGCTTCCGCTCATGTAGGAGCCGGCATCTGAGAGAAGCAGAAGAAGGGGACCTTCGAGTTCGCCAACGTGGCCAAGCCGTCTTTGTGGAATACGCTTGATCAGCGCCTTCCCCGCATCGCTCTCAAAAAAGTCGTCGTTGAGTTCCGTCGCGAAGTAGCCCGGCGCCAATGCATTGACCCGGATGCTGTAACGGGCCCATTCCAGGGCCAGCGCCTTAGTCACTTGTACGACGCCGGCTTTGGAAATTGCGTAAGGCGCGACCGCGCCAGCCACGCGCAGTCCAAGGATAGATGCGATGTTCACGATCGACCCTCCGACATTATGGGCGATCATCTGGCGCGCAACGGCATTTGCCACCAGCCACACACCTTTGAGATTGGTGTCGATGACGCTGTCCCACGCATGCTCATCCTGCTCGAGGGCGGGCTTTGTAGCTGTCACTCCGGCGTTGTTCACGGCGCCGTGAAGGGAACCGAACCCTGCCTGCGCATCTTCTAGCGCTTTATCGATGCTGCTGGACGCCGTCACGTCAAGCCGAACGCTCTGAGCGACACCCCCCGCTTGCTTGATCTCTTCGACTGCGCTGGTCAGTGCATCAACTCGGCGCGCCGCCAGGGTGACTCTCGCCCCCTTGCCGGCGAGCATCTTTGCAAAGTGCCGTCCCAACCCGCTCGAAGCGCCCGTGACGAGGACATGTTTGCCGGCAATTTCGAACACAAAAGGCTCCTATTAACCCAACGTCAGGCTACGCCACGCCACTTCCGCTCCGCCTCATCCCAAGCGGCGAGCGGCTGCAGATCCGGTACCCAGGCGAGACCGGTCTTGGCGTCGGAAGAAACCGCTTCCGGCGTTACGATGACGTCGAGCAGCGCCGGGCGATTGGCGAGGGCTTTTTCGATCGCAGGCTTGAGCTGGTCCGCCGTCTCGACGCGCTCCGCATGCATACCGAAGGCGCGCGCCATTGCGGCGTGATCGCTGAACTGCAATTGCGTGCCGACCACCTTGCCATGCGTGACCTTCTGGTCGTGCACTTCGATCTGCCACGCGCCGTTGTTGGCGACGACGATGAGAACGGGCGCTTTGTGACGTACGGCGGTATCGACCTCCATGGCGTTGAAGCCGAAGGAGCCGTCGCCGGTCGCGACCACGACAGGGCGATCGGGATAAGCGAGGCTCGCCGCCACCCCGTATGGCACACCGACGCCAATGCATCCGAAAGGACCTGGATCGAGCATGGCCGGTGCATTCAATCCGACTCGGCTGAAACTCAGGAAATCGCCGCCATCGGTGATGACGACCGCGTTCTCGCCGATCGCTTGCTGGAGTACAGCGAGGACGCGGTTCGGATGCAGGCGTCCATCGGAACCCGCAGGAGCTGATGACATGGTATGCTGCAGTTTGCGTGCTCTCTCTTCGTGGCCGCTCCGCAGTTTTGCGGCCCATTGCTTGTCGAGGGCAGGCGCCCGATTGCCGGCTGTCTCCACGATCTCGCGCAATGTTTCCGCAGGCGAAGCCAGGATTTCGACATCACCACGACGGTTGTCCCTCACTTCGCTCGGGGCGTCCCCGATGCGGATGAATTTCGCCTCCCCAAAAATCGCCGGGGAACCGTAAGCCAGTTGGAAGTCGAGACGGCGCCCCACGGTCATCACGACGTCGGCGTCCTGCATCACGGCACCCCTCATTGCCGCGACGACGGAAGGGTGCGCATCCGGTACAAGCCCACGGCTCTCACCCGTGTCGAGATAGACCGCGCCGAGACGATCGAGCAACGCAACGAGTTCGGGTCCGGCGCCCCGCGCGCCCCGGCCGGAGATTACCAAGACGCGCTTCGCCGACCAAAGGAGATCGAGCGCTTCCTTGACACGATGCGAATCGGGACGCGTGACGCTGCGCGGCTTCGGCCGCAAATGTTCCTCAAGTTGCAGCGCTTTGGGGACAATGTCGCGCAAGGTATCGACGGGAAAATCGATGTAGGAAGGACCGGGATCGCCGCCTTCGCCGAAAGCACGGGCGATTGCTTCGTCAAGTTCCGGCAGGACAAGCGAAGCCTCGCGCACGGTTCGCGCATATCGCGTGATCGTGCGCACGAGATGGGTGGCATCTAGGTCCTGGAGGCCACCTCGGTTTTCTTGCGGTCGCGGGTTGCCGCCCGAGAGAACAAGCACAGGCGCGCGCGAGACGTGCGCATTCGCTATTCCCGTTATCGCGTTTGTCAGCCCGGGTCCGGCCGTCACCAGAGCGACCCCCAGCTTCCCGGTAAGCTCCGCGTGCGCTTGTGCCATGTGAACCGCAGCGCGCTCGTCGCGCACGTCGATAATTGGAATGCCATGCGCGTCGAGCCGCATCCAGATCGGCATGATGTGTCCGCCGCAGAGCGCAAACACACGTTCGACGCCACGCCGCTTCAAAAGCCGCGCAATGAGATCGGCCGCACTGTTTTCAGACACTTTCATAGCTTCGCTCCATGGATTATTGTTGAACCAATGTCATTACAGTTCGTTCTCATGCGAGCCACGCGACCAACAGTGATACGGTCACGACGGAGAAGACATGCGATATCAAGATCGCGCCCGAGGTCACGCCGGCTTCCAGTCCGTAAAGTTTTGCGATGGTGAAAGGTCCCGACCCAATTGGCAGCGCGCTCAGGAGAACAGCGGAGCGAGCCCAAAGGCTCGGGACCTCGAAGACATAGAAGGCGAACAATCCCGTAACGGCGGGCTGTACCAGCAGCTTCAGAAGGACGAGCGCCGCAATGGACGTGGCATCGCCGCTCACAACGCGCTCCTGCGCGAGGAACAGTCCGATGCAGACCAAAGCACAAGGTGACGCCGCTCCGCCGAGCAGCGAAGCGAATCGCTCCAAAGGCGCGGGTAGTATAATGCCACTCAAACCGACGAGCAGACCGGCTATAGGTGCGATAAGAAGCGGATTGCGGACGAGCGAAAGGCATACCTTACCGACGGTCCTGACCAGCGAAGCGCCTTTATGCACATCAACTTCGATGAGCACGATAGCAAAGAGAAAGAGAATGCAGGCCGTGAACAGCGTTGCGATGATCGCCGCCGGCACACTTGCTTGCCCAAATACTAGGAGACAAAGCGGAATACCCATAAATCCGACATTGCTGTAGCCGGCGTCCAAGCCTTCGATGCTCGAATTAGCGACTGCCCGCCCACGCAAGCGGCTCAATCCGAAGCCAATAGCGAACGTAACTGCTATCCCGCCTGCAAATGTCAGAGCAAAGCCAAATTGCCTGATTTGGTCCGGAGTGATTTTCGACATCGCCAGGAACATCAACGCCGGCAGAGCGAGGTAGACCGCGAAGCGGTTGAGATTATCCGTCGCAGAACGGTCGAAGCCGCCGAATCGCGCGCAAAGAAATCCCGTAAGGATCAGCGCAAAGATCGGCACCGCGGCATTCAGGACGGCTTGCATACACTCGCCTCAGGTTGATACGCTCAAGGCGCAAACCTTTTTTTGAGCTCGCGATGCAATATCTTGCCCGTCGCGTTTCGCGGCATTTCATCCTCGGCGAGGAAGGAGTAGGAGCGCGGCCGCTTGTAGCCGGCCATGCGTTGTCTGGACCAATCCATCAGCTCCGATTCCTGCAGCTTCGCGCTATCGTGCAGCACGATCACGGCGTGCACGCGCTCGCCCCATTTCGCGTCGGGAAGACCGATAACGGCGACGTCTTTCACTAACGGGTGTGCGCCAACGAGCGCCTCCACCTCTGAGGGGTAGACGTTCTCGCCTCCGGAAATGATCATATTGCTTTTGCGGTCGACGAGATGGATGTAGCCGTCCGCGTCGCGCCGGGCCATGTCACCAACGGTGCAATAGTCGCCCCGGAAGGCTTCCTTGGTCTTTTCCGGTAGTTTCCAGTAGCCGTCGAATGTGTGCGGATTGCACGAATAGAGTTCGCCGGCATCGCCGTCCGGAACCTCGGCGCCGTTCTCATCCAGCAGCTTGATTGGCGCAGCGCCGACAAGTTCGCGTCCGACAGAACCGAGTTTGGTGAACTGCTCGTGCGGATGCAGCATCGTCACCCATCCGGTCTCGGTCGCGCCATAGAGTTCGAACAGCCCGGAATTGCGGAACATTTCCATGACCGCGCGCTTGGTCTCCGGTCGTGCCGGCGCCGAGGAGATCATAAGTTTCGTCACGGAATCGACATTGTATTTGGCGCGAACCGTCTGCGGCAGGCTCAGCATCATGATGTAATGCGTAGGCACGAGCGACGTAAATGTGGTGCTGTCTTCGGCTAGCGTGCGAACGCAATGCTCGGGATCAAAGCTCTTGCGCGAATAGATGGTCGTTGTTCCACCGCAATAGGAAAATGCGCCAAAAAAGTAGAGCGAATTCGCGTGGCACATCGGCATGACGAGCAAGGCATCATCATGTCGATGCAATCCAAGTTCGATCTCGGTGACTAGCGACAGAAGAATTCCGCCGCGATGACTACGGATGGCGCCTTTCGGATTGCCGGTCGTGCCGGACGTGTACATGAAAATCCAGGGGTCGGACGTCGCGACGTGCTGCTCGGGCTCTTTGGCGCTAGCCGCTCCGATTATGTCTTCGTAGGCGCGGTAGCCGGCGGGGCACGAAGTAGCTCCAAAGTGAATCAGACGGTCCGCGCCAACCGGCAGGTCGTTGCGGACCTCTTCTATGACGCTTAGCAGCTCATCCTGGACGATAAGCGCAGCGGCTTCCGAATTCTCCACGATATATTGCACTTCCTTGCCGAGGAGCCGAAAGTTTATCGGTACGGCGACCAGCCCGGCTTTCGCAGCGGCGGCGTAGATTTCAGCCCACTCCACGCAATTGTAGGCGAGCACCGCCACGCGGTCGCCTTTCGAGAGGCCGAGGCCGAGTAGCGCATTCGCCAGTCGGCATGCACGATCGTTCCATTGCCAAAAGCTCATGGAGCGCTCGAGGTCTCGCGCGCCGATCCGGCCGGGTGAGAGTCGGGCATGAACCGACAGCATCTGCCCGAGATTCAACAGGTCCTTCACGTTCCTCTCCTCTATGATCTTCCGAGGGCTCGCGACGCGTTGCTGCGCGTCGCAACCGCTTTGCTAATCAAGGAAGCCGATCGATATCCAAGGTACTGCGGCGATCAGGATCGTGCCGACGAGCAGGGCGAGGATGTAGCCGATCATCGGCTTGATGCCTTCGTCGGGGTGAATGCGGCTGATGGCACAGGCCGCGTAATATCCGACGCCGAAGGGCGGCGCGAATAAGCCGATACCCATCGCGAGGATCACCACCATTGCATAGTGAACTTCATGCACGCCGACCTGCTTGGCGATAGGAAACAGAAGTGGTCCGAACAGCACGATCGCCGGGATTCCCTCAAGCACGCTGCCGAGCACTACGAACGCGACGATAGTGACGGCAAGGAACACCGGCGCGCCGCCGGGAAGTCCGGTCATGAACTTGGCTAACGAGTCGGAGAAGCCGGACTGGGTGAGCGCCCAGGCCATGCCGGTGGCGGCGCCAATGATGAGCAGGATCGCGCCAGATAAGGCGGCGGTCTCCGTCAGCATTGAGTAAAGCCGCCCCCATTCGAATTGCCGGTAGAGCAGCAGGCCTGCCAGAATCGAATAGACGATCCCGATGGTGGAGACTTCGGTCGCGGTGGCCACTCCGCCAACAACGGCCGCGCGGATCACGAATGGGAGAGCGATTGCGGGGATCGCTATCAAAAACGCGCGGCCAATTTCGGACGCGGCCGCACGCCTTACATGCGATAGGTCCTCATTGCGATAGCGCCGCCACACGACTGCGCACAACATGATCGCGAGCACCAATCCCGGAAGGAGTCCGCCGGTGAACAGGGCCGCGATCGAAACGCCCGTCACAGAGCCGATCGTGATCAGCACGAGGCTTGGCGGAATCGTCTCAGTCTGGGCGCCCGTCGCGGACAGGAGCGCGACGAGATCGCCCGGCTTTGCGCCGCGCTTCTGCATTTCCGGAAAGAGGACCGGAGCGACGGCTGCCATGTCCGCCGCTTTGGCCCCGGAAATCCCGGAGACGAGATACATCGCACCAATCAGCACATATTGCAGACCACCGCGGATATGACCGAGCAGGCTTGCAAGAAAGCCGACCATTGCGCGCGCCATGCCGGTCATCTCGATGAGCAGGCCGAGAAATACGAAGAGCGGCACGGAGAGCAGGATGAGATGGCTCATGCCTTCGTCCATGCGACCGACGACAACGGTGTCAGGGGTGGTGGTTGTCAGCGTAATGTAAGCAAAGGTTGCCAGCCCAAACGCGAAGGCGATCGGTACTGCCGCGAAGACCAGCACGCCGACGATGAGAACGAAAAAGATGACAAGATTTATATTGCCAAGCGGCGCCAGCGTGGGGCCGAGCAGATAGAGGACGCCGCCCCCAAGGCAGACGAGCGCGACCGAGCTCAGCGTGAGGCGCCAATTGCCGGTCGCGACGAGCCGCAGCAATGCTATCAACAGCATCAGTGCGATGCCGACCGGAAGTGCCGCGGCGCGCCAGCCGTTCGATATATCAAGGGCAGGGGTGCTGACAAAAACTTCGTCGGATGCGAACTCGTAGGCCGGCTGCAAGACAAGGATCAGGAAGGCGAGGGGCGCCGTGATGGCCAGCACGTCGAAGAATGCGCGCATCTTTGGCGTAAGCATGCCAACGATCGCCGTCATGCGCATATGTTCACTACGTTGGAAAGCGAGCACCGCACCGAGCATTGCAAGCCACAGGAATAGGATGCCGGCGAGCTCGTCTGTCCAGATGATCGGTTTATGAAAAAGATAGCGCGACGAGACCCCAGTGAAGAGCACGACGATCTCAGCGACGACCAGAAAGGCCGCCGCCGCACCGATGATGCCGCCGAGGATGCGTTCGACGGGCTGCAGGACCGCGCCGACGCGCGTGATTGGGGGCGCGTCGAGAACCGCGCCCGCGTCTTCCGCGAGATGCATGGCCGTCAGCCGATATTGCCGGCGTATTTCTGGAGAATGCTCCAGGCTTCTTCGCCGAACTTCGCCTTGGCGTCTTTGTAGAAAGATGTCTTGGCGAGGGCCTGCTGAAAGGCGCTGGCGTCAGTCGTATTGAAGGTCAGCCCCTTGCCTTCAAGCGCCTTTTGCAGCTCGGCGTTCGCCTTTTCGCTGTCCTCACGTTGCTTCTTGGCAGCGGCATTCAGATGCTTTTCCAGGACCTGCTGCACGTCTTTTGGAACACCGCGCCAGACTTTGCCACTCGCTACAAGCCAGAAACCATCCCACGCGTGGTTCGTCAGTGAGCAGAATTTCTGCACCTCGTAGAATTTCGCGACGTCGATGAGCGTGAGCGGATTTTCCTGGCCATCGGCCACTTTGGTCTGCAAGGCCGAATAGGCTTCGTTGAGCGGTATGCTGACAGGCGCGGCACCAAGCGCCGAGAACATCTGCACCCAGAGCGGCACGACGGGAACGCGGATTTTAAAATTCGCGAGATCCCCGGGCGTCTTGATTGGTTTAGTGCTGCTCGTGATCTGCCGGAAACCGTTATCCCAGGCGGCTTCGAAAGGCGTAAGTCCGACCTTCTCGATGTTACGGCGTACATAGCCGCCGAACTCGCCATCCATCGCGGTCCAGACCTTGTCGTAGCTGGTAAACGCGAAACCGACGCCGGTCAGCGACGCGGCAGGTGTCAAGGTGGAGAGAACCGTGCTCGGCATCGTAGCGAGCTCGAGCGCCCCCGAGCGCAGCTGAGAGATCATATCGGTGTCGCTGCCGAGCTGATTGTTCGGGAAGAGGTTAATCGTGACCTTGCCGCTGGTTTCCGCGGCGATGGCCTCAATTGCCTCGCGTAGCCGCACGTTGACGGAATGGGTGGCCGGCAGGTCGTTGCCGAATTTGAGCTTTATGGGCGCCCCCTGGGCGAGGGCCCTGGAAATACCCACCCCGCCGATCGCCCCCGCGAAGCCTAAGGCCGCGGTGCCACTCCTCAAAAACGTCCGCCGATCAACACCTTGCATTGTGTTTCCTCCCGAATGCCATGCCTTGTAGGCGGGCTTCCAGTTCCCCGTCGAATGCCCTATTGCATTCTGCATGCGGAATTCATACTCTGAATTCGAATTCCATGCAATAGCTTTATCGCAGCGCAGCAATAAATGTGCGCGATTCGACGGAGACCCCATGCGCGCCCCCCTTCCCACACAGCCAAGCTTGGTCGACCGTGTTGTAGACGCGATCGTGTCCGAGATCGTCGATGGCGAACTCCCGTCCAATGCGCGCTTGATTCAAGATGAACTTGCGCGCGCCTACGGTGTTTCGCGCCAGCCGGTGCAGCAGGCTTTGCTTCTATTGAAGAATCAAGGATTAGTGCGGGAAGCGCCAGGCCGCGGCCTGATCGTGTCGCCACTCGACATTGAGTTCGTGCGCAATCTCTATGAGGTGCGCGCCGTTCTCGACGGGCTGGCGGCGAGATGCGCCGCTGAGCACGGCACCGCCCGCGCCAAAAAGGATGGTCCCGAATTGATCGCGCACGGTCGCGCCGCCGTCGAGAGCGGCTCATTAAGCGATCAGATAGCTGCGGATATGAATTTCCACGCCTTTGTCACTGATCTCTCCGGGAATCCACTGATCGGCGAAACCACGGCGCCACACTGGCCGTATTTGCGACGCGTCATGGGCGAGGTGCTGCGCGACGACGAAAAAATGCCTCAGAACATCTGGGACGAGCACGCCGGGATTCTCGAAGCGATTAGTGCCGGGGATCGCAATTCGGCAGAAAAGCTCAGCCGCCAACACATACTGCGTGCCGCAGACACCTTTGTCGCGCGTCTACGAGCGCAACAAGAGGCCGCCGCTGATGATGAAACTCGTCACTCACGCCTAATCCGCCGTTAGTACCCGAGTTCGGGAAATCTCAAGCCGCTCTATAGAAGGTGCGGGCTGAACGGATGACCGCTTTCGAAATCATGAAGTAGCAGCTCTGAATGGCGTGTTTGGGCGGATAGTGTTGAAAAACGGATAGTCCCTGTATTTTCAGGGTCTGGTATGCGTCCGAGCTTGAAAGACGCGAGGGACCACGTCTGAAGCCGTTTAAGTAACGTCGGGGCTTTACAGCGGATTTGCCGCACCAACAGCTTGCGTACACCCGACGCGAAGTTGAGCGTTTTCCGAAATGTTGGGAATACAGACCGGTGACCCCGCCATGTTGATTGAATCAGGACGGCCAGCAAACGACGCGAGGAAGTAGGCAATTAGCTTGACCATTTCTTCGACCGTAGGCCGACGTCGCGGGCAATGCTCTTGCCGGTTTGCTAAAGGTCCCGCGCGACCGTGCGGGCATCCCTCAAAGCTTGAGCATCTAGCGGATATCCCCACTTTGGCCGTGCGACCCGGAAAATGGCGCTCAGGTGCATCAGATAGTTTTCGACGGGTGCGGAGCTCGCCCGATTGAAAGCGCATCGATGAGGCTGCAAATGGCTTGGCTGTTGACTTGGGAGCACTTCAGCATGGCAAGAGGATAGGTCTGGATTGAGCGGAGCACCTGTTCCTGTGTGCGGCCAAGCCTTTTTCGCGTGGAGGTGAACTCATCGATGACGAATGACGGGGTAGGTCCGTTGGATGGACGCGTTCCAGGAAACCAGGCTTAGCCATACGGACTTCGCGCTCGGCTAGCCAAAGCGTGGCGTCGCGCTTGCTCTCAAAGGTCTGGTTCTCGCGGTAGAGCCATTTGCCCTTTTCTTCACGCCGACTTGGGCGAGGAAACGTTTGCTTCCGTCAGCTAATTTCCGTTCTGTGATCGTTCCCATTGGCCCACTGCTCCGGTACAACTCGGGCAGTCTGAGTCCAACTTTGTTGTACTTCAACTTCCAAAAAGCCCGGAAATGCCCGGGAATGTCCCGGGAATGTCCCCGAATGTGCAAAGGCTATCTGGTTGAATAATCAAGAAAAATCGAACGAACTCAGAATGTTCCGGTTTTGTGTTGCACCGATGATGGAGTGGACAGACCGGCATTGCCGCGTCTTCCACCGTCTCCTGTCGCGCCGCGCGCGGCTTTATACCGAGATGGTGACGGCGAACGCGATCCTGCATGGGTCGCGCGAGCGGCTGATCGGCTTCGATCCGGCGGAGCAGCCGGTCGCCATCCAGCTCGGCGGCTCTGAGCCCGCGGCGCTCGCTGAGGCCGCGAAGATCGCCGAGGATTTCGGCTACCGCGAAGTCAATCTCAATGTCGGCTGTCCCTCAGATCGCGTAAAAAGCGGCGCCTTCGGCGCTTGTCTTATGCGCGAGCCTGATCTGGTCGCGGATTGTGTTGCGGCGATGAAGCGCGCGGTGGGCGTGCCGGTCACTGTCAAATGCCGTCTCGGCGTCGACGATCAGGACCCGCGGGAGGCTTTGTTCACGTTCGCCGAAAAGGTGATTGCGGCGGATGTCGATGCGCTTATCGTCCATGCGCGCATGGCGTGGCTCAAAGGACTTTCGCCGAAAGAGAATCGCGAGATTCCGCCGCTCGATTATCCGCTTGTGCACGCGTTGAAGCGCGAATATCCGCGCATTCCCATTATCATCAATGGCGGCATTGCGTCGCTCGACGATGCGCGCGTGCAGCTTGCTTATGTCGACGGCGTGATGATGGGCCGTGCCGCGTACCAGAATCCCGAGCTTTTGCTGGACCTCGATCCGCTTCTGTTTGGCGAGCCGGCGCCGTTCGGAGACTCGCGCGCGGCGCTGCAAGCGTATCTGCCATATATTCGCATGCAGCTCGATCGTGGCGTGCCGCTCGCCGCGATGACGCGGCATCTGCTCGGTTTGTTTGCAGACAAACCAGGCGCGCGCGCTTACCGCCGTGTGCTCGCAACAGAGGCGGTGAAGCCTCACGCAGGTTTGGACGTGATCGCGCATGCAGTCGGCGAAATCGATCGCGCCTGCGAGCGACAGGCGCTCGCGGCTTAAACTACTCCGCCCGCGGAGAAGACAAGCAGAACAGCGATTTCCGCCGCCTGCTGTGCCGTGCCGGCGACGTCGCCGGTTTGACCGCCGATCTGGCGGCGCGCCAATGCAGTAATGCCGTAGGCGGCGAGTGCTGCGAAAAGGCACGCCGCGATGACACGCGACAAACTCGCGCCCGCAAGCAGCGGCAGACATGCGCAGATGAAAGCGACGAGCGCCGCGATCCGCAGCGCCGCGGCGGTTGGTGCGCTCGCCGCGTAACCCGCTCCCGAAGCGCGCGCCGGCGGCAGCACGATGAGCGGCAAGAGACTGGCGGTGCGCGACACAGCGCCCGCCGCGACAACAATTGCGGCCGCGAGGCGCAGGTCGATCGCAATCAGCCCGGCAAGAGCGCCGATGCGCAGGAGCAGCGAGAGTACGAGTGCCGCCGTTCCGTACGTGCCGAGCCGGCTGTCCCGCATGATTTCGAGCTTGCGCTCGGGCGTCGCACCGCCGCCGAATCCGTCGCAGAGATCGGCGAGACCGTCCTCGTGCATCGCGCCGGTGATGAGAACGAGGAAGCCGATGGCAATTGTTGCGGCGAGCCATGGTGCGAGACCGAGGTGGACCGCGAGCGCCAGAACGACGGCTGCGAAGACACCGATCAGCGCACCGGTAATCGGCATCAGGTAAGCGGCGCGCGCAAAATCCGGTATGGCGTGCTGAGCGCCGTCGCTGCCAAAGGCTGGGAGCGGCACGCGCGTGTAAAAGCGCAGGCAGGCAGCCAAATCGGACAAAACGCGATGCATCCGCGTTGACATGCAGGAGGGCGTCGCTGCTGTCGAGGCGGCGCGCGCTTTGCTCGCGTCGCTGCAAGCCGATAGACGCAGTTTCATGCCCGCACCCTCGGCCTTCGATGACATCCGCGCGCTGTTCGCCCTCATGCCGGAGGCCTCGCAGCAGGCGATGGAGGCCGTCGCGCAGCGCCGGCGCCGGTTGACCAAGCCGGCAGGCTCGCTCGGGTGCCTCGAAGAGCTCGTCGCCTGGCTTGCCGGGTGGCAAAGCAGGGACATGCCGACAAACGACCGGCCGCTTGTCGCCATCTTTGCCGGCAATCACGGCGTCGTGGCGCAAGGCGTTTCCGCCTATCCCGCCGAGGTCACACGCCAGATGGTCATAAATTTTTCCGCCGGCGGTGCGGCGATCAACCAGATCTGCGCGACCTTCGGCCTCGGCCTCAAAGTTTACGAGCTCGCGCTCGACATGCCGACCCGCGACATCACCCAGGATGCGGCTATGGACGAGCGGGACGCCGCCGCAACCTTCGCCTTCGGCATGCAAGCGATCGCCGATGGCCCCGATCTGCTGATCCCGGGCGACATGGGCATCGGCAACACGACCATCGCCGCGGCGATCTATCATGCCCTTTACGGTGGGAGCGCCGAGAATTGGGTCGGCCGCGGCGCTGGCATCGATGATGCCGGTTGGGATCGCAAGGTCGCCGCCGTTGAACGGGCGGTCGCCTTGCACGAGCGCCATCTCGACGATCCGCTGGAGGTCCTGCGCCGGCTTGGTGGCCGTGAGGTCGCGGCCATCGCCGGCGCGATTCTCGCGGCGCGATTGCAGCGCATTCCGGTGATTCTCGACGGTTATACCGTCTGCGCCGCCGCGGCGATTCTGCAGGCCTGCGACCCGCACGCACTCGACCATTGCGTGGCCGGTCACGTGTCGGCGGAGGGCGCGCATCGGGAGGTGCTGCGCCGGCTCGGCAAGGCGCCGCTCCTCGATCTCGGCATGCGGCTCGGCGAAGCCTCGGGCGCGGCGCTCGCGGCAGGCATTCTGAAGGCGGCGCTCGCATGTCATAGCGGCATGTCCACCTTTGCGGAGGCCGGTGTCGCCGACAAGGCGTGAGCCCGCCGGGTGAAGACGCCGTGGGCCTTGCCGCCCGTCAACTTGTCGCCTCAGTCCTGGCAGAAACAGCCGAGCGTCAGCCGGTGCGCCCGCGGCACGTTTCGTTGCGCCGCGAGCTGCCGCCCCCTCTCGACGCGAGATTGGTCCGAGGGTTCGACCACTCGAAAGGAAGTTCAATGTCGTTTCACCCGACGCGCCTTTTGGCCGCCGTCCTCACCGGGTCCCTGATTTTTGCCGGCGCCCAGGCATTCGCGCAGCAGGATAACGAGCCCGCCGCCGAGCCGGCGAAGCCCGCCGCCAGGCATCCGGCTCCGAAGCCCGCCGCCAAGCCCGCCGCGCCCAAGCCCGCCCAGGCGCAGGCCCCGGCCCCGACCCCCGCTCCGACGCCCGAACAGGCGCAGGCCCAGCCCGCCCAAGGCCAGCCGCAGGGTCCGATGAAGGTCGACCTGATCGCCAGCCAGCCTGACTGGACCAAAGTCTGCGGCAGGGACCAGAGCGCCAATAAAGAGATTTGCTACACGACCCGCGATTTCGGCACGCAGGCCGATCAGCCGCCGGTCCTCGCGCTCGCCGTCTACGATATCAAAGGCGACGACACCAAGATCATCCGCATGCTCGTGCCGGTCGGCTTGATGCTGCGGCCGGGCTTCCGCTTCTCGATCGACAAGGGGCCGCTGATGGAAGGCGGCTATGAAATCTGCTTCCCGAACGGCTGTTTCGGCGAGGCGAAGGTCAAGGCGTCGGTGATTGACGGCATGAAGAAGGCAACGGCGCTCAGCGTGACGGTGAAGAACCAGGTCAATGCCGAGGTGAACTTCAACATTCCGCTCGCCAATTTCGGCAAGGCCTATGACGGGCCGGCGATCGATCCGAAGGTGCTCGAAGAGCAGCAGAAGAAGCTGCAGGAGGAGCTGCAGAAGCGCGCCGACGAAGAGCGGAAGAAACTCGAAGCCTCGGGCGGCACGGCGGCGGCGGGCGGCGCTGCAGCGCCGGCCACTACTCCGGCGCCCGCCAGCAAGTAATCAGCCGCGCGATTTTCCCTTCCAATGCCCGGCCTTGCGCCGGGCATTTTGCTTGGCGGCGTCAGGCGCGAGAGGACGCCCGCTCGCGGCTTGTCGAGGGGAAGAAGGCCGTAACAAGCGGCCCGGGCCGAAACGGCTTCCACTCGCCGATCTTCTGCGCAAGCCGGTCGGCTATGACCCACAAAGCCGGCGCGTGGAAGCCGAGACCCAAATGGGTCGTGCGCACCTCGATATTCTCGCTTGTCGGGCTTTCCTCTTCGAGACAGGCCTCCCAGGCGACGACGCCGTCCGATCGGGTGTAGATCGCCGTCGCCGGCACCGGGATCGGCCGCCCATAATGCGCAAAGCGCGTCGGATCGATCGCAACCTGCCCCTCCTCCCCAGTGATCGCCTGCCAGAACGCACCGACATTGCTTGCATGTGGTGCGTTGAATGGGCTGCCGAGCGTGATGACGAGCCGCACCACGTGCGGAATCTCGCGGGCGATTTCGCGCGCCATGATGCCGCCGCGGCTCCAACCGATCAGGCTCACCGGCAGCTTCGATCTGACATGCAGATCCTCGATTTGCCTGCCGAGGTGGGGAAGATCGAGTCTGGCGGCGCGAACGTTGCGGCCGCGGCCCCAGCCATGCACCTCATAACCGAGCATCGAGGTGAAG
Source organism: Beijerinckiaceae bacterium (assembly GCA_036265935.1). Lineage (GTDB taxonomy): Bacteria > Pseudomonadota > Alphaproteobacteria > Rhizobiales > Beijerinckiaceae > JAFASC01. Next base: position 23,915 of record DATAOB010000105.1, on the reverse strand, counting down.
CGCCGGATCGCGATGGTCGAGCGGTCGTCGGCGCCGAGCCCTGGCAGCACCATGACCGGATGTGGTGTGCCACGCGGCGCCGTCGCCAAGAACGGAGCGGCGGCAAAAAGGCCGGCAATGTCGAGAAGGCCCCGCCCTTCCATTGCCAGAAGCGTGCGCGACGGCGGTTTCAGATCGTAACGCGGCGGCATCGGAGCTCCGGCGGTGGCATGCCAACAAATTCTCGCGGAATGCAGTCCCTCGGAAATCTAGGCCTTCCCTGCACCCCCGCAAACACCATAACTTGAGAAAAAGCCGGGAGGAACAGATGGAACACCTCAGCAGTTTGGACGCCTCCTTCGTGCATCTCGAGACGCCCGAGACGCCGATGCATGTGGCGAGCCTCCTGCTCCTCGAACTTCCGGACGGCTACAAAGGCAACTTTTACGAGGAGGTAAAGAAGCTCATTGCCAACCGCCTCCACCTCGCCCGGGTGATGCACCGGAAGCTTGCGCCGATGCCGTTCGAGCTCGGCGATCCCGTCTGGATCGAAGACGACGACATCGACATCGATTACCACGTCCGCCATGTGCTCCTGCCGCAACCCGGCACGATGGAGCAACTCGACACGTTAGTTGCGCGATTGCATTCGAGCGCACTCGATCGCAGCCGCCCGCTTTGGGAAATTTATGTCATCGAGGGGCTGCAGAACGGACAGATCGGCTACTACAACAAAATCCATCACAGCGGCATCGACGGCAAAGCCGGGACCGAGCTCGCCAACGTTCTCTACGACACGACTCCCGAGCCGCGCGTGTTCGAACCGCCGGCGCGCCGGCAGACCGGAAGCTACCAGCTCGGCATCACCGAAATGTTCGAAGCGGGCCTGCGCAATGCCGCCACGCAATATGCGAAGCTCGCGCAGATGTGGCCGAAGGCGGCGGAAGTGATGAACGATCTCGCCGGCGCGGCGACGCGTCTTGCCGATCGCTCGCAAGGCGGCGCGCAGAATGTCCGGCCGGCGCCGCGAACCCTGTTCAATGTCGGGATTACCAATCAGCGCTCTTTTGCCGGGATGCAGATTCCGCTTGCCGACATGAAGGCGCTCGCCAAGTGCCACGGCGCGACACTGAACGACATCGTCATGGCGGTTTGCGCCGGCGGCGTGCGCAAGTTCCTCGAAGTGCGCAACGCGCTTCCCGACGAGCCGCTGCAGGCGGGCGTGCCCGCAAGCCTGCGCGAGCCGGGGGACAAGTCGATGAACAATCAGGTCACGATGGTTCGCATCAGCCTCGCCACCGACATCGCCGACCCGGCGAAGCGCCTCGACGCGATCCGCAACTCGGCCCTGGAATCGAAGGAGACGCTCGGCCGTGTCAAAGGCATTATCGCCACTGACTTCCCGATGATCGGCTCCCCGTGGATCATGAGCGGTTTTGCCATGCTTTACGGCAGATCCAATCTCGCCGATCGCATGCCGCCATTCTCTAACGTGGTAATCTCCAACGTTCCTGGCCCGCAGAAAACGCTCTATGTCGCCGGCGCGAAAATGGTGAGCTATTTCCCGGTTTCGATTCCCTATCACGGCAACGCGTTGAATATCACCGTGCAGAGCTATGCCGGATCGATGGATTTCGGCCTGACGGCGTGCCGTCGTGCCATGCCGCAATCGGAGCTCTATGCGCTCATCAAAGACATGAAGGCGGCCTATGCCGAGCTCGAGGCGTTGCCGCCGAGCGAACTCGGCGCACCCGCCGCGGCGCCGACGATGCGCGCGTCGAGCGACAGCGCCGCGGCGGCGCGACCGCACTAACGAGTCGGGGGGAGGATCGCAGGATGGCCGAGCAGCAATCGACGCCCGATCCCGTCGCGGCATTCCGCGAACTCGTCACGCAATGGGAAAAGGGCCTCAACGAATTCGCCAGCAAGGCGATGAACTCGGACGAGTTCGCGCGGGTCATGAACAAGGCGACGACGACGACGACCACGATGCAACAGCAGCTCGGCGAGTTGATCGGGCGTTATTTGTCGAGTCTCAACCTGCCGACGCGCACCGAAATGGTGAATATCGGCGAACGGCTGCAGGCGATCGAAACGAGTCTTCACCGCATTACTGCGCAATTGGACAAGTTGGGGGCGTCGACATCGGGCGGGGCGCCGGCCGGTCCGCCGCGCACAAAGCGGCCGCCCTCGGCTGAGCAGGGCGGGAGCGCCTGATGAATGCGGCATCCGCCACCGCGACGAAAGAAGGCGCAGGCGCCGACCCGAATCTAGGCGCACGAATTCAGGCGCTCGTCGAACGCACTATTCAGCGCAACATCAAGGGTCTTGAATATATCGCCACACCGGCGCCCGTTATGGGAACCACGCCGAAAGATCTCATTTATTCGCGCGGCACGCTCAATCTGTATCATTATCGCCCGCTGGCCGACGAAATCTATCGCGTGCCGCTGCTTCTCGTTATGGCGACGACCAACAAGGGCTACATTTTCGATCTTGCACCGGGGCAAAGCCTCGTCGAGTATCTCTTGAAGCAAGGCTATGACGTTTACGTCATCGACTGGAATCCGCCGCGCGCGGACGAAAAGAACCTTACGCTCGAAACTTACGTCCTCGACTTCATCCCGGAATGCGTGCGCCGCGTGCAGGAAGATTCCGGCGAGGAGGACGTAACCGTCGTCGGCTATTGCATGGGCGGCGTGCTGTCGGTCATGTATGCGGCTCTGCATAACGACGGCCCGATCAAGAATCTCGCCTGTTTCACGACGCCAATCGATTACCGGCACATGACCATGTTTCAGCGCTGGTCAGACCGCCGCTATTTCGAGGTCGACAGGCTCGTCGATACGCTCGGTAACATTCCGCCGGAGCTGATTTTCACGTCCTTCGAAATGCTGCGGCCGGCAACCCGCATTGCCGGGCAGGTGCAGCTCTGGGAAAACATGTGGAATGACGATTTCGTGAAATCCTACCGCATGTTCGATCGCTGGTCGACTGACACGCTGCCGCTCGCCGGCGAGTATTTCCGCCAGACGACCAAAGAGCTTATGTGGGAGAACAGCCTCTACCACGGCACATTGGCGCTGAACGGCAGGCGCGTCGACATGGGAAATATCAAGGTACCCCTGTTCCACGCGGTCGCGCAGCACGATCACATCGTGCCCTATGATGCGGCAAAGCCGTTGGTCGCCTCGGTCGGTTCCGAGGATAAGAAAGAAATCGTGCTGAAAGGCGGTCATGTCAGCGTCGTCGCCGGGCCGAACGCCGTCAAACGTTTATGGCCCGCACTCGATCAGTGGCTGGGGGAGAGATCGGTTTGAACGACATCAATCGCAAATATCCGCGCGCTGTCAGGTTTGAAGGAGGCACCGCGGATATCCGTCTCATGACGCCCGCGGATGGGCCGGCGGTGCTTGCTTTCGCGCGCGAGCTTCCGGCCCACGATCTGCTCTTCCTGCCGCGCGACATCAGCGAGGAGAAGGTTCTGAACGCGTGGCTCGGCGAAATCGAGCGCGGCACGTTCGTGAGCCTCGTCGCGACCATCGGCGGCAAAGTGGTCGGATGCGCCGCAATCGTGCGCGATCCATTGTCCTGGGCGCGTCACGTCGGCGAATTACGCATTGTGACGAGTGCCGCCGTCCGCGGCAAAGGCGTCGGGCGGGCACTTATCGAAGAATCCTTCGCCATCGCGCTAAACCTTGGTCTCGAAAAACTCTGCGCGCACATGACCGTCGACCAACGCGGCGCGATCGAGATTTTCGAAGGGCTCGGCTTCCGCGGAGAGGCGTTGCTGCGCGACCAAGTCAAGGATCCGGACGGAAACAAGCACGATATCGTCATCCTGAGCCATGACGTCGCGCGGGTTCAGGCGCAGATGGAAGCCTACGGGGTGACGAGCGCGTTTTAGGTGAGCCGCGGTGCTTGAACGCAGCGGCAGGAAGCTTACCCTCCTCTAGGAGAGGCGAGGGCGAAGAAGAGCGGCTCAGGTGATCAGCCTGTGCCTAGCATGGGAGAGATAAGATGGCTGAACAGAACAAGGACGGCGGAAGCGGCGGCAGCCCCGGCGGCCAGACGTCTGCTTTCGACTTCACAAAAATGCTGCAGCAGTTCCAAATTCCCGGCGTCGACTTCGCCTCGATCATCGAGCGCGAGCGTAAGAACATCGAAGCGCTCGCGGAAGCAAACCGCATCGCTTTCGAAGGCTGGCAGAATCTGGTGCGGCGCCAGAGCGAAATCCTGCAGGATTCGATGAAGCGCGCCGTCGAGGACGCGAAGAATCAAACCGCATTGAAGAACGGCGCGGAACTGGCGCGCAGCGCCTTCGAGACGGCGTTGGCGAATATGCGCGAGCTCGCCGAGATGGCGGCGAAATCGCAGCGCGATGCATTTGAGGTCATCCGCAAGCGCGTCGAGGAGAACATGAACGCGTTGCGTGGAAAGAAGCCGGACGAGGGACAGAAGCAGTAACCCTCACCCTGAGGAGCACTCCGCAAGGAGGCGTCTCGAAGGGCTGCAAAGGGCAAAAACATCTGCCATGTCCTTCGAGACGCGCCTGCGGCGCTCCTCAGGATGAGGGTGAGCTTTAAGCCGCAGCCTGCTTGCGCGCCTCCTCCTCGTAAAGCTCCTTCTTCGACAGTTTGCCGACGGCAGTCTTCGGCAAGTCGGGGCGTATTTCCATGGCGCCGAGCTGCTCGTGCTTGCCGAGCTTGTCCTTCAAGAAGTTTTTCATCTCTTCGAACGTGATCGGCGGCGCGCCGGCTTTGAGCTTGATGAAGGCTTTCGGCGACTGACCGCGATATTCGTCGCGTATGCCGATGACGGAGACTTCCTCGATGGAAGGATGCTTGTAGATCGCCTCCTCGATAATGCGCGGATAGACGTTGAAGCCGCCGCACAGCAGCATGTCTTTGGTGCGGTCGACAATGTAGATATAGCCGTCCGCGTCCATATAGGCGACGTCGCCGGTGCGCATGAAGCCATCGGGCGTCATAACGTCCGCCGTCGCATCCGGCTTTTTCCAATAGCCCTTCATCACATTGGGACCGCCGATGGCGATCTCGCCCTTTTCGCCGTAGGGCACATATTTCGACGGATCTTCGACGTTGGCGAACTTGATCGTGATGCCGGGAATGGGAATGCCGCAGGAGCCGGGCTTCACCGGACCGTTCGGCGGCGTGAATGTCCCGGTCGGCGACGTCTCGGTCATGCCCCAGCCTTCGGCCAACCGGCAGCCGGTGATCTCCTGGAAGCGCTGCTGCACTTCGAGCGGCAGCGGCGCGCCGCCCGACGCGCACCACTTCAAGGAGGAGACGTCGACCTTCTCGATGTCGGGATAGTTGATGATTGCGACATACATCGTCGGCACGCCCGGGAAGGACGTGATCTTCTTGTTGGCGATGTCTTTGACAACCGCATCGACATCGAAGCGCGTATGCAGCACCAGCTCGGCGCCGATGCGCAAGCCGAGAAGCATGTTGACGGTCAGCGCATAAATGTGGAAGGGCGGCAGCACCGCCAGCACGCGCTCCTTCCCTTCTTCCAGCACCGGCGGTTCGGTTCGCGTCGATTCCACATATTGGCTCGTCGCCGCGGACAAATTGGCGTGCGTCAGCATCGCGCCTTTTGGCAGCCCGGTCGTGCCGCCGGTATATTGCAGGACTGCAATGGTCTCGTTGAGGTCGGGGATGCGGTAGGCTTGATAGCGGCCGTCATTGTCGAGCAATTGCTGGAAGGTGATGTGCCGATCATCGCTCGGCACCTGCGCGAGCTGATCGGTCTTGGTCATCTGGCCTCGCACCATGTCCGGTGCGCCGGACATTTCGGCGATCTCGCCGACGATGAGCTTCTTCAGCCGCGTCTTGCCGAGAAGCCGTCCCATCTGCGGATAGAGTGCCTTCAGGTCGAGCGTGAAGAGGAAGTCGGTCTGGCTGTCCTCGACCTTATGTTCGAGCACCCGCTCGGCATCGAGCGGCGAGTAGTTCACGGCGGTACCGCCAGCCTTCATGATGCCGAAGAACGCGATGACGTAATGCGGCGTGTTGGGAAGGTAGAGGCCGACGTGAATCCCCGGCTTCACACCGAGGGTCTGCAATCCCTTGGCGGCGCGACTGGCGAGGTCGTTCAGCTCGCGATAGCTGATCCGCCGGCCCATGAACTCGAGCGCCGGCTTGTCGGCCCATTTTTTCGCCGAGTCCTCCAGAATTTGCTGGAGCGGCATGGTCGGAAGCTCGGCGTTCCAGCGCACGCCCTTCGGATAGGATTTGATCCAGGGTAGTTCAGTCATCGCGTCTCTCCCCAAAGGGCTTCGCGCCGGTTGAGCCCGGCTGTCGCTCCGTCGTTCGGGACAGTAGCTTTCCTGGCGCCGCTGTCCAGGTTTGCGCTGCTTCGGGCTGTCATTCGAAACGATCCTGCGAGCCCGCCGTTCCGGCTTTGCGCCGCACAATCGGGGCGAGCGCGCCGTGCTCCGGTGGAAAAGGCGAGTCGCCGCGCTACCCTTTCTGACGCAGCTGGAAAGTCCTGGCATGCAAGGAGATCGGTGCATCAAGCCGATCCGAGCAGGGAGGCGCAAATGACGGTGCATTCGACGATCAGCCGGACACGCATTCCGCGCGACAAAGAGAACGATTACACGCCCGAAGCCGCCGCCAAGCGCCGCGCCTTCGTCGCGGAGCAAACCGGCGTCAAGCTCGAACATGTCGGTCAATATTCGTTCTCGCCGTCGATGCTGCCCGGCAATGTCGAGAATTTCATCGGCGTCGCGCAAGTGCCGATCGGGCTTGCCGGGCCGCTGCGCATCAACGGCGAACATGCCAAGGGCGATTTCTACGCGCCGCTCGCCACCTCGGAAGGAACGCTGGTCGCAAGCTACAGCCGCGGCATGCGGCTTCTCTCCGAATGCGGAGGGGTGAAGACAACCGTCGTCGAACAGTACATGCAGCGCTCGCCGGTTTTCATCTGGGATGATGCGCTACAGGCGCGCGAGTTCGGCAAATGGGTCGAAGAGAATTTCGAGCCGATCAAAGCCGCGGCGGAGACGACCACGCGTTCCGGCAAGCTGCAGAACATCTACCAATATTCGATCGGGCCGCTGCGCCACCTGCGCTTCAATTACACGACCGGCGATGCCGCGGGGCAGAACATGACGGGTAAGGCGACGTTCGCCGCCTGCGAATGGATCAAGAAGAATTATCCTGGCGGCGCGCGTTACATCCTCTCCGGCAACATGGATACGGACAAGAAGCATTCGCGTATCAATATGCTGGTCACACGTGGTAAGCGCGTCGTCGCCGAGGCCATCATCAAGAAGGATATTCTGAAAAACCTGATGCGTGTCGACACGAAGGATCTCTTCTATTCGCGCCAGATTTCGCAGGCCGGCGCGTTCTTGGCCGGCTCGGCCAATAACGGTGCACACGCGGCAAATGGACTGACGGCGATGTTCATCGCCACCGGACAGGATGTCGCCAACGTGTCGGAATCGCACGCCGGCGTCGTCTACAATCAGCTCCTCGACAACGGCGACTTTTACTGGTCGATTACGCTGACGTCGCTCATCGTCGCCACGTATGGCGGCGGTACGGGTCTTGCCACGCAGAGAGAATGCCTGGAGATGCTCGGCTGCTACGGCAAGGGCAAGGCGAACAAATTCGCCGAAATCTGCGCCGGCGTCGTGCTCGCGGGAGAGACGTCGCTGTCGAGCGCCATTCTTGCCGGCGACTGGGTTTCGAGCCATGACGAGCTCGGCCGCAACCGGCCGTAATCGCGGGCCGCTGAAGGAGGGACATGGCAAGCTGGCAAGCGCACGCGATCGACGCGGCGCTGCGGCTGTTCGTCAAACGACGGCTGCCGCAGGATATCGACATCCCGAAGCTCCGCGCGCGCATCGAGAAGATGGCGGGGCGCCCGCCCAGAGGCGTGCGCATCAGCCAGGCGCGGGTCGGCTGCCTCGGCGAGTGGGTGGAGGTGCCGGGGGTCGCGGCCGACGCGCCGGTGATGCTGTACCTGCATGGCGGCGGTTACGTCGTGTGCTCGCCGCGCACGCATCGGCCGATCACCGGGTTTTTTGCGCATGCGGGCTTTCGCGTCTTCTGTCCCGATTATCGCATGGCGCCGGAACATCCGTTTCCGGCGGCGGTCGATGACGCGCTCTCCTCGTATGAAGGGCTGTTGTCGCGCGGCGTGCGTCCCGGAATGATTGTTGTTGCCGGCGATTCCGCCGGCGGTGGACTGACGCTGGCGCTACTCGTCGCGTTGCGGGATCGCAATCGGCCGCTGCCCGCCGCGGCGGCGCTGCTGTCGCCGTGGACCGATCTCGCGATAACAGGAGAAAGCGTCCACAAGAATGCGGGCCGCGATGCCTATCTCAATCCGCAGGGGGCAATAAGGACTGTGGAACTTTATCTACGCGGCGCCGATCCACGGACGCCCTTGGCGTCACCCCTCTATGCGGACTTGCACGGCATGCCACCGATGATCATCCATGTTGGCAAACGCGAAATCCTTCTCGATGATTCGACCCGACTGGCCGAGCGCATCCGCGCGGCCGGCCCCGAGGTTGTATTATCGATCTGGCCGGTGGTTCCGCATGTCTGGCAGATTTTCCAGCGCATTCTTCCGGAGGGACGCGCGTCGCTTGCGCAAATGGCGGATTTTTTGCTGAAGCGGGTTCGTCGGGCGGAACATTAGCCCTATGCCACGCAAGATTTAGATCGATGCTGAAGCTGGAGCGCCTTTCGCACGCAGGCGAGGTTGAGGCTAATCTTTCGGCCGATAAACTCCCGCCGAACGTCGGATGGATCGATCTGTTCAACCCGACAGCGGAGGAGATCGCTTATATCGAGCGCGCGGCGGGTCTGAGGGTTCCCGGGCGCGACAAGCTCGTGGAAATCGAGAATTCGAGCCGGTTGCATATCGAAGACGGCGCTTTCTATTTGAGCATGCCGACGATTTTTCGACACGACGACATGCTCGGGCGCACCCCGCTTGGCTTTCTGCTCACGTCGAAAATTCTGGTCACGGTGCGTTTCGAAGAACTGAAGGCGTTCGCCGACGTGAGGCAGCGCCTCGCTGCCAAGGATCAGGATTGTAGAGGTGTGGTCGGCATTTTCGTCAGCATTCTTGAAGCCATTGTCGATCGCACGGCGGATGTGCTGGAGCATGTCGAAGCGAGACTCGACGCAATCTCCGATATGATCTTTCGCGAAGAAGCCGCGGCCAAGAAAGCACAACAGCCGGGCCGCGAAACCGAGCGCCTACGAGGGATTTTGCGGCAGGTCGGACGCTCGGGCGACATGACATCGAATATCCGCGACTGCCTGCTGGGGATCGGCCGAATCGTGCCTTATGTCGAAAATCACGGCGGCGACTGGATTTCGTCTGACAACAAGCAGCGGCTGGGCGTCGTCAAGCAGGATGTGGCCTCGCTTGACGATTATAAGACGCATCTCACCGACAAGATCCAATTCCTGCTCGATGCCACGCTCGGGCTGACCAATATCGACCAGAACAACATTTTTCGCATTCTGACGGTCGTCTCGATCGTCGGCATCCCGCCGACCCTCATTGCCGGCATCTACGGCATGAATTTCAAGAACATGCCCGAGCTCAATTGGGAATGGGGCTACTGGATCGGTCTCGCCGTGATTGCGCTCAGCGGCATCGTCCCGATCATCTGGTTCAAGGTGAAGGGCTGGTTCTAGCGCTCGCCCGCGGGCGGCGCGACGCTTTCAGATTGCCCGCTTTCCGCCAGGGCCTGAGCGACAAAACCCGACTGCTTCATCTCCTCGATGAAATTGCGCAGATAGCGGGCGCCGGTTTCGCGGCCGGTCGGCGAGCACATGGCCTGCTGGATGCTCATGAAGCGACCCTCCATCACCCGCGTTCCCGGATGGGCCTTGACGTAAGTATCGAGCGGCTGCCGCACGCCGGCGAGGACATCGGTCTTGCCCTGCTCAAACTCCGCCACGGCCGCGGCGGTGTTCACGCCGCGGACGAGCTTCGCATGTTTGAGACTGCGCGTGAGATAGAGGTCGTATGCACTGTTCTCGGCAACGGCGATGCGAATGCCGTCCTTGTCGACATCCTCCACCTTCTGCAGCGGCGAGTTTGCGGGCGTAAGGTATGTGCCTTCGATAAGCACGTAGGGCGGCGTGAAGTCGATGGTCGCGGCGCGCGTGGGATCGATCGCAAGGAAAGCGATGTCCCATTTGTTCTGGCTTGCGGCTTCGGCGACCTTGCCGGCCTCTTCGAAGGTGACGAAATCGATCGGCAGGTTAAGCCGCTTGGCGAGTTCGCGGGCAAGCGCCGCCGAGACGCCGCGGGGCTCGCCATTCGGCCCACGCTGCGCCAGGACGGGATTGCCGAAATTGATGGCCACTCGTAGCTTGCCGCTCGGTGCGAGGTCCTTGGCGGCAGGCATCGATTCCTGCGCGGCGGCCGCTAGAACAAAGGACGCAAGAGAGAGCAGCGAGAGAGAGGCGCGAAGCACTGGGACACCTGCCGAACGGAGAGCCGCCACTTTAGGACCGCCGGGTCGGTTCGCCAATGTGCCCACCGCAATAAAAATAAGGGAGTAGCGTTCATGCCTGCCGATGCCGATGTCACTAGACTCATCGATGAGCAAAGGATCAGCCGCTTCCAGATCCTCGTCGCGGTGCTCTGTGCGGCGGTCGTGTTCATGGACGGCTTCGATGCGCAGGCGATCGGCTATGTCGCGCCGAGCCTGAGTGCCGCCTGGAAGCCGCAAAAGGCCGCGCTCGGCCCGGTCTTCGGCGCCGGTCTGTTCGGCTTGATGCTCGGCGCGTTGATCCTCGGTCCCGTCGCCGACCGCGTCGGCCGCAAGCCGGTGATTGTCGCGAGCGTGCTATGGTTCGGCATCTGCACGTTGCTGACGGTGACCGCCACCTCGCTCGACAGCCTGTTCTGGTGGCGTCTGTTGACCGGACTCGGTCTCGGAGGCGCCATGCCGAATTCGATCGCGCTCACCTCCGAGTATAGCCCGCAGCGCAGCCGTGCGACGATGGTCATGCTGATGTTCATCGGCTTCTCGCTGGGCTCGGCGCTCGGCGGGCTCATCGCGGCGCAATTCATCTCGAAATACGGTTGGACCTCGGTCTTCTGGCTCGGCGGCATCGTGCCGATCGTGCTCGCGCCGGTTCTGTATTTTGTCCTGCCGGAGTCGATCCGGCTGCTTGCGCTGCGCGGCAATGAAGACCAGCGCATCCGCGGACTGATGGCGCGGATCAATCCCGATCTTCAGCTCGCGCAAGCGCATTTCGTCATCAGCGAAGAGCACCCGCGCGGCTTCACCGTGAAGCACCTGTTCGGCGAAGGACGCACCGTTGCGACGTTGCTGTTCTGGGTCATGTTCTTCATGAACCTTTTGGACCTGTACTTCCTCGCCAATTGGCTGCCGACCGTCATCAACAATGCCGGTCTTTCCGTCGAACTCGCGGTGATCACGACGAGTCTCTTGCAGGTCGGCGGCGTCGTCGGCGTGCTGGTCATGGCGCGTTTGATGGACCGCGGCAATCCGTACTTCGTCCTCGGCTGCGCGTTCTTTTTTGCGGCGGTGCTGATCGCCAGCATCGGCTCTGCGGGGAATACGATCGCGCTGCTCATGCCGGCGGTTTTTGCTACCGGGTTCTGCGTCGTCGGCGCGCAGATCGGATCGAACGCGCTGGCGGCCACCTTCTATCCGACGGCCATCCGCTCGACGGGGGTCGGCTGGGCGCTCGGGATCGGCCGCATCGGCTCGATCGTCGGGCCGGTGCTCGGCGGCTTCATGCTGTCGGCCGGCTGGCATACGCCGACGATCTTTCTCATCGGCGCGCTGCCGGTGCTCATCGCGAGCCTCGCGGTGCTGGCGATGAGTCAGCTGCCATCGTCGAAGCGCTATCTCGAGCGGCGCGCGATCGGCGTCGCGGCTGCGGGCCATTGAGGCGGTCCGATGGACGAGGTCCTCATCGTCGGCGCCGGCATTTGCGGGCTTACGCTGGCGCTAAACCTGCATAAACGCGGCATGTCCTGCCGCGTCTTCGAGCGCGCGCCGGAGATGAAAGAGCTCGGCGTCGGCATCACGCTCTTGCCGCATGGCATGCGCGAATTCACCGCGCTCGGCCTGCAGGAAAAACTGCTTGCAGCTGGCATCGAGAACAGCGAAAGCCGCTTCTACAATCGCTTCGGTCAGCTGATTTATCGCGAGCCGCGCGGCAAAGCCGCCGGTTACGAATTTCCAGAAGTCGGCATCCATCGCGGCCGGCTGCAAATGATCCTCTACGAGAGCGCCTGCGCGCGCCTCGGCGCCGAGCGGATCGAGCTTAATCGCACTTGCGTCGGGATCGAGCAGGACGAGCAAAGCGCACGCGTGCTGTTGCAGGAGACGCTAAATGGTCAGATGCTGGCGTCGGCAGAGGGACTAATCGCGATCGCTTGCGATGGCGTGAATTCCATCATCCGCAAGAAATTCTATCCCGGCGACGACGTTGTTTTCACCGGCATCAACACCTGGCGCGGCGTGACGCGGCGCAAGCCCATACTCGACGGCCGCACCTATTTTCGCATCGGCTCCATTCTCACCGGCAAGATCGTCATCTATCCGATCGTCGATGACATCGACGGCGGTGGGAATCAGCTCATCAACTGGACGACCGAGATAAAGCGCGACGCGCCGCGCAAGAACGATTGGAACAGGCCCGGCGAGCTCGCCGATTTTTATCCGGTTTACGAGAGATGGACCTTCGATTGGCTCGATGTAGCGCAATTGATCCGGGAGTCGGAGATCATTCTCGAATATCCGATGGTCGACAAAGACCCGATCGCGCGCTGGACGTTCGGTCGCGTCACCTTCGCCGGCGATGCGGCGCATCCGATGTATCCGCGCGGCTCCAACGGCTCGGCGCAGGCGGTGATCGACGCGCGCGTGCTCGCCGATGCATTGCAGCAAGCGGCCGATCCGCGCGACGCGCTCCGAGCTTATGAGGCAGAGCGCCTGCCGGCGACCGCCCGCGTCGTCCGCACCAACCGCGAATTCCCGCCGGATTTCATCAATATCAAGGTCGAGGAGCTCGTCGGCGACAGGCCGTTCGATAATCTCGATGATTACATCACCCAGGACGAGTTGCGGGCGCTCTCAGACGAGTACAAGAAGACGGCCGGGTTTGCACTTGCCGGCGCGCGCTGATGTCTCATGCTGGGAAAAAGTGAGGCTCACATGTACATCGCGATGAACCGTTTCAAAGTGATCAAAGGCGAGGAGCAGGCTTTCGAACAAGTCTGGCTCTCGCGTGAGACGCATCTCGAAAGCATACCGGGCTTCATCGAATTTCATCTGCTGCGCGGGCCCGAATACGAGGACCACAGGCTCTATTCCTCGCATTCGGTCTGGGCGAGCGAGGCGGCTTTCACCGCCTGGACCAAGTCGGAGGCTTTCCGTGCGGCGCATCGCAGCGCCGGGGACAACAAGCCGCTTTATCTCGGCCATCCGCAATTCGAAGGTTTTGAGGTGCTGCAGACCGTTGACGCCGCACCGCCTGGCGCCCGCCCGGCGGCGGAGTAGGGCGTCTTTGGCTGTGATGCCGCTAGAAGAGCGTCCGTTCAAAATCATTGTCATCGCCGGTTCGGCGCGGCGCATCGACGGCTGCCCCGGTCTCGATTCAAAAGCCCGCGCGCTGATGCATCGCATGATCGGCCAGATGCCGGCCGGCTGGCAGGTCGATCACGAGGACATTTCCAACGAGCGCGGCAAGCCGAAAATCCAGGGCTGCAACGGCTGCGTCGGCTCGTCGATGGCGCTCTGCGTCTGGCCCTGCAATTGTTACGGACCGCGCAGCAAGACGCAGCCGGATCTCATGTGGGACTTGAATCTATATCAGCGCCTCGCGCGCCGACGCCTGGGCGATCATCGGGCCGGTGTGGTGGTACGGACCGAGCACGAACCTTAAAACGATGTTCGACCGCCTCGTCTGCATGAGCGGTGGCAATCCGCGCCCCGATCTCATCGATAAGAAGAGCACGCTGAAAGCGCAGGCACTGGAAAAGAGCCCGCAATGGCAGGAGCTCACGCGCAATCATCTCGAGGGCCGCACCGCGGCGTTCTTCTGCTACGGAATCTTGGCGCCGATGAGCTCGATAGCTTCGGCGCCCAAAAATTCTGCGGCAGAAGCAATGGTTCGTGCCGGGCGAGGAGCCGTATCATGGCGGGGAGGTGAGGCATATCAGGGGCTCGTCTGGCAGTGTCACTTCAGCGGCATCGAAGTGCCGGACCATCTTTGGAAACATGCCCCGATTGGCCTCGACCGCCCTTATGCCGACGATCAGGCCGACGACATGATGAGCGAAACCGAAGCGCTCGCCGCGTTCGACGCATGGGTCGGGGGCTTCGTCAAGCACGTGACGGTCAAGGGCCTCGTGCCCGGCACGGCGGAAGCGGAGCGGGGCGCGAAATCGACCACCAACGTGTGAGCGCAGAATTATGCCCGAACGTGCACTACGCCTGCGCTCCAGGCGACGCGTTTCCGCCTGATTGAACGCGCAGAATGCGCACACTGACGACAGCGATGGAGCTGCATCTTGGCCACTTGCGTTCTGATCGTCGACGACGAGCCGGCCGTACGCGCGCTCGCGACCGACATTCTGTCGGATGCGGGCTTCGACACGATCGCCGCGGCGGATGCGAACCAGGCGCTGCATCTTCTCGAAAAAGACGCAGATCATGTCGACGTGCTGTTTACCGATATCCGCATGCCGGGCGCGATGAGCGGATTGGATCTGGCGCGCGTGGCCAAGCGCAAATGGCCGGCGCTTCGGGTCATCGTCACCTCTGGCTATTTCGGCGGCGAATTCCCGTCAGCCGAGTTCCTGCGCAAACCGTGGTCGGCTTCCGAGCTGGTTTCGCGCGTCGCCCAAGCGGTGGCGTGACGCGGAACGAGTGATTTTTCCCGCCATGATTTTACCCTTGACGGCTGGCAGGGAGCAGTGAACATCGCCGCCCGTCATGACCCATTCCGATCTGTCCCCCGCGAAAATCGAGCCTGGTGTCAGCGTCGGTCAGATCCTGCCGCCGCTCGTCTTCGACTTGGCGCTGCCGGTCCTCACCTATTTCGTGCTGACCGGTTTCGGCGTCGCGAAGCTGCTGGCGCTGTGCGCGGGCGGTGTGTTCCCGGCGCTCAATATCGCCCGCACGTGGATCAGATCGCACCGAATCCAGCCGCTCGGCGTGATCGTCATCACCTTCATTGCGATTGGGACCGCCGCGGCGCTGGTGTCAGGCAGCGTCTTCGTCGCCCTCGTCAAGGACTTCCTCCTGGCCGGGACGTTCGGCCTGCTTTGCCTCGGCTCGCTTTTCGTAACCCCGCGGCCGCTGATGTTTTATCTGTTGCGGCAGTTTATTGCCGGCGAGGATCCCGTGCGGCTACAATGGTGGGAAAGCCTATGGCAGCGTGCGCCGTTTCGCGCCGCGCTGCAGCGCGTCACCGCTATTTGGGGGATCGGGTATGTGTTGCAGGCCGTGATTGGCATTGCCTGCGCATGGTGGCTGCAGCCGGCGCAGGTGGTGATCATCTCGCCGCTCATGGCGCTCTGTGCCTTGGCTGCACTCGTCGCCTGGACCCGTGTCTACTTGCTGGGTCTGCGTGAGCGGTACGGGCTAGCCGCTCCGGCGGCGTAACCAGCCCTTCAGCTATCGACGCGAGTCCGACTCGCCCAATCAAGCGCATCTGCAGACGGTCGTCACCCCAGAATAATTCGCCCTCGACAACAAAGGACGGCGAGCCGAAGATGCCGAGCTCGCGCGCTGATTTGGTTTCAGCAATCAACGCAGCCCTCGTGTCGTCACGCTCTGCGGCGGCGAGCACCCGCTTCTGGTCCTGACCGACTTCGCGCAAGCTCGCCGCGATGTTTTCGTCCGAGCCGTTCTCCAAGCCCGCCTGGAACCAGTGCCGGTAGGCCGCACGCACATAGTCGGCTCCCCATCCTTCTCGCATGCCGACGATCGCGACCAGATTGGCGCGCTCGGAATTTGCGATGGGGTATGGCGCCGGCAGGCGTGCAGGAATGCCGTACATTGCCGCGCGCCGTTCGATATCGCGCCACATATAGGCGCACTTCGCCGGCTTGTCGGCAAAGGGAACGTGGTTCATCTCCTTCAGGATGATGAGGAGATGAAACGGCCGCCAGCGGAACTCAGCGCCGGTGGCTTTAGCGATTTGAGGAAGCCGGTTCACCGTCAGGTAGGTGTACGTGCTTCCCATCGTGAACCAAAAATCGATTTGCTTGCGGAGCATGGCTTAACTTTCAGGACAATGTGAAGTCCGTGCATTGCTTCGTCGGCTTCGCCTCCTCACACGAACCGTGCCGCTAACCCCTTGCTCTCTTAGCGGGCTTGCTCGCAGGCGCAGCTGCTTTCGCCGCCTTCTTGTCAGGCGCTTTCGCCGCCGCGCGCTTCGGCGCAGCCTTGTTTGCCGGCGCTTTACGCGCCGTGCCCTTGCGCGCCGGCTTCGCGCTGCCGCCCTTCGCGTCGATCAATTCGATCGCGTCCTGCAGCGAGATTGCATCAGGTGCGACGCTCTTCGGCAGCGTCGCATTGACCTTGCCGTGGCTGACATACGGGCCGTAGCGGCCTTCGCGCAGCACGATCTTGCCGCCGGAGGAATGCTCACCGAGCACTTTGCCGTCACCGGCGGCCGGCGCGCCGCTCGCTTTGGCACGCAACAATTCGACGGCCTGTTCCAATGTCAGCTCGTCGGGATTGGTGCCGCGCGGGATCGTCGCGTTGATCTTGCCCCAATTCACATAGGCGCCAAAACGCCCGGGCTTCACCGCAACCGCGCCACCTTCGGGATGGTCGCCGAGCGCGCGTCCCGCCGGCGCCGAGCCGAAACGCCCGCCGCCGCGCCCGCTCTCCTTCGCGACGATCAAATCGATCGCGCGATTGCCGCCGATCTCCAGGACATCATCGTCGCGTCCGAGATTGGCGTAGGTCCGCCCGTGCTGCACATAAGGACCATAGCGGCCGATGCCGGCGACGATCGGCTCGCCGCTTTCCGGGTGTTTCGCCACCTCGCGCGGCAGCGCGAGCAGCTTCAGTGCTTTCTCCAGCGTGACGTCCTCGGGTTTAAGGTCCTTCGGCAGCGATGAGCGTTTCGGCTTATCGCCCTCCTCCTCCGGCTCGCCGAGCTGGATATAGGTGCCGAAGCGGCCGTCGCGCAGCGTCACTTCAGCGCCGGTTTCGGGATCGCGGCCGAGCACTTTGACGCCGGGCTTCTCGCCTTCCGGCGCGTTCGGATCGGGCGGCGTCAGCGTCCGCGTATAGCGGCACTCCGGATAATTCGAGCAGCCGATGAAGGCGCCGAATTTGCCGACCTTTAGCGACAATTGCCCATCGTTGCACGACGGACAAGCGCGCGGATTGGAACCGTCGGCTTTCGGCGGAAAGATGTGCGGGCCGAGAAGATCGTTGAGACTGTCGAGCACCTCGGTTGTACGCAGATCTTTTGTCTCATCGACAGCGCCGGAAAAATCGCGCCAGAAATCGCGCAGGACCTGCTTCCAGTCGATCTCGTGGTTCGAAACTTGGTCGAGTTTCTCTTCGAGATCGGCGGTGAAATCGTATTCTACGTAACGCGCGAAGAAGCTCTCGAGAAAGGCCACGACAAGCCGGCCTTTGTCCTCGGGATAGAGCCGCTTCTTGTCGAGGCGCACGTAATCGCGATCTCGTAAGACCGCGAGCGTCGACGCGTAAGTCGAAGGGCGGCCGATGCCGAGCTCTTCCATGCGTTTCACCAGCGTCGCCTCGGTGAAACGCGGCGGCGGCTCGGTGAAATGCTGCGTCGCTTCGATCTTCTCGCGCTTCAGCGCGTCGCCGTCGGACATCGGCGGCAGGCGGCCGGATTCGTCGTCCTCGTCGTCGTCGCGGCCTTCTTGGTAGAGCCTGAGAAAACCATCGAAGCGGATGACCTGACCCGTGGCGCGGAGATCGATCGCGCGCGCGCCGGCTTTGGCTTCGATGTCGACGGTGGTGCGCTCGAGCTCCGCCGATTCCATCTGGCTCGCCAGCGTGCGCGTCCAGATGAGCTCATAAAGCTTCTGCTGCTCGGGCTCGAGCTGCCGTGCGACATGGTTCGGCAGGCGGCTGATGTCAGTCGGACGGATCGCCTCATGCGCTTCCTGGGCGTTCTTTGTCTTAGCGGTGTATTTCCGCGGCGCGTCCGGCAGATATTTCTTGCCGTATTCGCTGGCGATGACCTTGCGGGCGCCGGATATCGCCTCGGGCGCCATGTCGACGCCGTCGGTGCGCATATAGGTAATGAGGCCGACGGTCTCGCCGCCGATGTCTACCCCCTCGTACAGGCGCTGGGCGATCTGCATCGTGCGCGCCGGGGCGAAGCCGAGTTTGCGCGATGCCTCCTGCTGCAACGTGGAGGTGGTGAAGGGCGCATACGGGTGTCGCTTCGCGGGCTTCGCCTCGACCGAGCGGACCGTGAACGCGGCTTTTTGCAGTGCCGATTTGAAGGCCGCCGCCTCGTCACCAGTGCCGACATCGAGCCGGTTGATCCGCTTGCCGTCGGCGCCGACGAGCCGGGCGGTGAACGGCGCGCCGTCCTTCGTCTGGAGGTGGGCGACGAGCGACCAGTACTCGCGCGGGACGAATTTCTCGATTTCGAGCTCGCGGTCGCAGACGAGCCGCAGCGCCACCGACTGCACGCGACCGGCCGACCTTGCCCCCGGGAGCTTCCGCCAAAGCACCGGCGACAGCGTGAAGCCGACGAGGTAGTCGAGCGCGCGGCGGGCGAGATAAGCGTCGACCAAGGCGGCGTCGATCGCGCGCGGATGCTTCATCGCCTCCCGCACCGCCTCCTTCGTCACCGCGTTGAAGACGACCCGCTCTACCTGCTTGTCCTTCAAGACTTTTTTGCCGCGGAGGATTTCCAGGACGTGCCAGGAAATCGCCTCGCCTTCGCGATCCGGGTCGGTTGCGAGGATGATTTTCTCCGCGTCCTTCACCGCTTTGGCGATCTCGGTGACGCGCTTGCCCGATTTCGGGTCGACCTCCCATTTCATGGCGAAATCGGCGGCCGGGTCGACCGAGCCGTCCTTGGCCGGCAGGTCGCGAACGTGCCCGAAGGAGGCCAGGACCTCGTAATCCTTGCCGAGATATTTTTGGATCGTCTTGGCCTTGGCGGGCGACTCGACGACGACGACGTTCATGCAAAATCCTTAGGCGCGGCTCGGCTCAAGCTCGACGAAGCGGCGGGAGGCGGCGGGTTATCAGAAAAGATGCGGGCGGGGGAAGCCCGGCCCGGCGCCGCGGAAAATGGGGAGAAGCGGGCCGGCTGTCAAACCGGCCGGCTGTCGGGGTCGGGAGGAAGATACCGATTGCTATTAGCACTCACCTCTATAGAGTGCTAATCCCGCTTCCCACCCGAGGACTCCCCCATGAAATTCCGCCCCCTGCACGACCGCGTGGTCATCCGCCGTATCGAAGGCGAGGAGAAAACCAAGGGCGGCATCATCATTCCCGACACCGCCAAGGAGAAGCCGCAGGAGGGCGAAGTCATCGCTGTCGGCCCCGGCGCCCGCGACGAAAACGGCAAGCTCGTGCCGCTCGATCTCAAGGCGGGCGACCGCGTGCTGTTCGGCAAATGGTCGGGCAGTGAGGTCAAGATCGACGGTGAGGACCTCCTCATCATGAAGGAATCCGACATCATGGGCATCATCGAAGGCGCCGCCAAACTGAAGAAAGCGGCGTAAAGCCGAATCCGTTCATCCACACCTAGGGAATTCACATCATGTCCGCCAAAGAAATCCGCTTTTCGACCGACGCCCGCGACAGGCTCCTGCGCGGCATCGATACGCTAAACAATGCCGTGAAAGTGACGCTCGGCCCCAAGGGGCGCAACGTCGTCATCGACAAGTCCTACGGCGCGCCGCGCATCACCAAGGACGGCATCACCGTCGCCAAGGAAATCGAGCTTTCCGACAAGTTCGAGAATATGGGCGCGCAAATGGTGCGCGAGGTCGCCTCCAAGACCAATGAACTTGCCGGCGACGGCACGACCACGGCGACCGTGCTTGCCGCCTCGATCATGAAGGAAGGCATCAAGCTCGTTGCCTCCGGCATGAACCCGATGGATTTGAAGCGCGGCATCGACATTGCCGTGGCGGCGGTGACGAAGGACATCGAGCGGCGCGCCAAGAAGGTCGGCTCGTCCGAGGAGATCGGCCAGATCGGCACGATCGCGTCGAACGGCGATGCGTCGATCGGCGAGATGATCGCCAAGGCGATGAAGAAGGTCGGCAACGAGGGCGTGATCACGGTCGAGGAGGCGAAAACCGCCGAGACCGAGCTCGACGTCGTCGAGGGCATGCAGTTCGATCGTGGCTATCTCTCGCCGTATTTCATTACCAACGCGGAGAAGATGGTCGCCGAGCTCGAGGACCCCTACATACTCATCCACGAGAAAAAGCTGTCGTCGCTGCAGGCGCTGCTGCCGATCCTCGAAGCGGTGGTGCAAACGGGCAAGCCGCTTTTGATTGTTGCCGAGGATATCGAGGGCGAGGCGCTCGCGACGCTGGTCGTCAACAAGCTGCGCGGCGGCCTCAAGGTCGCGGCGGTCAAGGCGCCGGGCTTCGGCGACCGCCGCAAGGCGATGCTCGAGGATATCGCTATCCTCACCGGCGGGCAGACCATCTCGGAAGATCTCGGCATCAAGCTCGAGAACGTGACATTACAGATGCTGGGACGTGCCAAACGTGTCCGCATCGAGAAGGAGAACACGACCATCATCGATGGCGCCGGCGACAAGAAGGCGATCGAGGCCCGCATCGCTCAGATCAAGGCGCAGATCGAGGAGACGACCTCCGATTACGACAAGGAGAAGCTGCAGGAGCGGCTGGCGAAGCTTGCCGGCGGCGTTGCCGTGATCCGCGTCGGCGGCTCGACGGAGGTCGAGGTTAAGGAGAAGAAGGACCGCGTCGATGACGCCCTGCATGCGACCCGCGCGGCTGTCGAGGAAGGCATCGTGGCCGGTGGCGGGGTCGCGCTGCTCCGCGCCAAGGCGGCCGTCGGTAAGCTGACGAACGACAATCCCGACGTTCAGGCCGGCATCAATATCGTGCTCCGGGCCATCGAAGCGCCGATCCGCCAAATTGCCGAGAATTCGGGTGCCGAAGGCGCCATCGTCGTCGGCAAGATTCTCGGCAACAAGTCGGAGACTTACGGCTTCAATGCGCAGAGCGAAGATTACGTCGACATGTTGAGCGCCGGCATTGTCGACCCGGCCAAGGTCGTACGTGTCGCGCTGCAGGATGCCGCCTCGATCGCCGGCCTCCTCATCACCACCGAGGCGATGATCGCCGAAGCGCCGAAGAAGGAACCGGCCGGCGGCGGTATGCCTGGCGGCGGTATGGGCGGCATGGGCGGCATGGATTACTGAGAACTCTCAAGACCGACCAACGCGCGGGGCAGCTCTAGGGCTGCCCTTCGCATTTCCCGGCGAAATAGTCCTTTTCGGCGCGCTAATTAGCCGATCGCCCGCCTTCTGCCGCAGCGCCCGCATCTCTTCAAAACGCGCCGTGACGTCGCGCAGGATCGCCGCCATCCCGGCTATCGCGCCGGCTTCATCCTTCAGCGGCAAAACTGTGAACTCGATCGACAGAGGCGTGCCGTCCTTGCGTCGCGCCGGCACGGAGAGAAGGTCGCCATGGCCATAGCGGCTTTCGCCCGTGGCCATGACTTGCGTGTAGCCGGTCCAGTGCCGGGCGCGCAGCCGCTCGGGGATGATGAGGTCGAGCGATTGCCCGATTGCTTCGGTTCGCGAGAAGCCGAAAATCCGCGCGGCGCCGGGGTTCCAGAAGGTGATTTTGCCATCGCGATCGCTGGCGACGATCGCGTCCGACATCGTTCCGAGCAGCGCCTCGCCGAGTTTTGCTTGCAAATCCATCGCTCAGCCCGAAGTTGCCGGGCGAAAGAACAGGCCGGCCTTCAAACTCTCGGCGATCTGCACGGCACGCCCGAGCAACGCCTCGGCTAGTTCGGGCGGCAGCACCTCGCGGCAGGACTCGTCGAACAAAGCGAGCCAGCGCTCGAACAGCGCGGGCGATATGCCCTCTACTGATTTGTGCACTTCAAATGGATTACCCTTGTAGCGGCCGCTCCTCAGCATCACCGCCGACCAGAAATCCCGGATATTGGCGATATGCGCCGGCCATTCGTGATCGGCGATCGCGCCGGCAAAAACCGGCCCAAGCTCGGGATCGGCCCGCACCCTCGTGTAGAATAGGTCGAGAAGAGCGCCGATCTGCGCCTCCGACAATTCACTTGGAGTCATCGCATTCATGGGCACGGCCGAGAATAAAGACGTCATCGCGCGCATCTTTGCTGGCTTGGAGATAGGTGACGGGCGGCTCTTCTTCGAGAGTATGGCGGACGACTTCCGCTGGATCATCCCGGGCACGCCCAAATGGTCGCGAACCTATGCGGGCAAGGAGGCGGTGGCGAACGAACTCATGCGGCCGCTGCGCCGCAAGATCGAAGGCGCGATCAAGACGAGGGCGACGCGGATCATCGCCGATGACGACTTGGTTGCCGTCGAGGCGCGCGGTGAGAACGTGACCAAAGCGGGCGAGCCCTACTGCAACACCTATTGCTTCGTCTTCCGGCTTGAAGGCGGCAAGCTCAAAGAGGTGACGGAATATCAGGACACCGAGCTTGCGACGCGGGTGCTGGGCGACCCGCGGGAGTGATGCAGCGATCCCGTCCAGTCATTCTGCGCGCAACGCATCGATCAGCTCGAGCCTCGCTGCCTTTCGCGCCGGATAGTAGCCAAAGAAGATGCCGATCCCGGTGGCGAACAACACCGCCAACATGACGGCGTCGATCCCGAGAAAGATCGGCCACCCCGCAAGATTGGCCACGGCGCCGGCCGCCCCGGCTCCGAGAACAAGCCCGGGACAGCCGCCTAAAATGCAGAGCGTCACCGCTTCTGTGAGAAACTGATTGCGGATGTCGCGGCGGCGGGCGCCGACCGCGAGTCTCAGCCCGATCTCGCGCGTCCGTTCTGTCACCGAGACCAGCATGATGTTCATGATGCTGATGCCCCCGACGAGAAGCGATACGGAGGAAATCGCCGCGAGGAGCCACGCGATAGTCGTCGTCGACGCGCTGAGCCGCCATAGCCGCGGCCGGGTTGCTCACCTGGAAATCGCTCTCGCCATCGCTGCCGATTCTGTGGCGCTGACGCAGAAGCGCTTCGATCTGCATTTGGGCGACAGCCATGGCCTCATCGGAAACGGCCTTGACGAGAATGTAAGCGACCGCTTCGCGATTAACTTCGCTGGCGCCGCCCATCAGGCGTAGCTTTGCGGTCGAGATCGGCACGAAGACGATGTCGTCCTGGTTCTGTCCGGCGCCCGAAGGGCCTTTTTCGGCGAGCACCCCAATCACCTGAAACGGCACACTCGCGATGCGGATCTCACCCCGACCGGATTGTCTTTGTCAAATAGCTGTTTGGCCACGGTTGCGGAACGGTTCCGTCGAGCGGCTCGGCAAAGACATAAAACGCAATGCCTTCATACGTGTATCCCGCACCTGAACTTCAGGACGTACCGTAAAACGCGCCCCAAGGCGCGGGCCGCGCTTGAGCGAGTCGGCCTAAGCCATCGCGTCGATCATTGGCCGGGGGAGCGACGTTGTAAAAAAGATTTTCATCATGACGGTCAGGATCACACGCCTCCCAGCTCTGAAAAATCACCTGCTGAGGCGGCGGAAGATTTGCGGCGCGATAGCGCAGCACATTGTTGATCGCGGTGGACATCCAATTCTCCCGAGAACCGAACGTGCCGTTGTGAATAACGCCGAAGCGGATATTGCGTTCGGCCAAGCGTTGCACGAATGCCGGGATGGCGTCGGCCCAGCGCGGCGATTTCCAGTCGACGTCCAT
>DATAOB010000104.1:0-2671 GCA_036265935.1 Beijerinckiaceae bacterium | reverse complement strand
CAGGGTCTCCAGTGTCGGGCGCAGCTCCGCGTAGGGGAGGGCAGGCCAGGACATCGATCTGTCGGGGAGCGGCATGTGTCGACGTTAGCCGTCATTGCGAGCGAAGCAAAGCAATCCAGAAGCAAACGCATCATGATTGCGGCACTTGCCACTGGATTGCGTCGTCCGCGGGGGCCCCGCAATGCAGTGGTCGCGACACAGCCCTTGATACTCGGAACATATTCCTAGCGTGAGCGACGAAGCAATCCAGGGGCAAGTTCTGCAATCGTCGGGCGTTTGCTTCTGGATTGTTTCGCTTCGCTCGCAATGACAGCCTTGCCAGCGCTCAGGAACCCGATAGGCTCTGCCAAAAATCACGGAAGGAAAACATGCGCCGATCTGGATTTGTTTTCGCCACTACAATCGCCGCGCTCAGTCTGTGGGCAGCGCCCGCCGGCGCGCAACAGCCGCAGCAATTCGAGGTCAAGATCGGCGTCTTGAACGACATGTCCTCGCTCTATCAGGACACGACCGGGCCGGGCTCGCTCCTCGGCGTCAGGATGGCGGTCGAAGATTACATGAAGATGAATCCGAAGAGCGCGCTCAAGGTGACGGTCATCTCGGCAGACCATCAGAACAAGCCCGATATCGGCTCCAACATCGCCCGGCAGTGGTATCAGGTCGAGAATGTCGACGCGATCATCGACGTGCCGAACTCGGCCGTCGCGCTCGCCGTTGCAGACATCACGAAGCAGTACAACAAGGTGAACCTCAACGCGTCCGCCGGCACGACGCGGCTCACCGGAGATGCGTGCAACGCCAACCTGATCCACTGGAATTTCGATAATTTCGCGCTGGCGAACGGCACCGCGCGCGCTGTCGTGGCGACCGGCGGCGACACCTGGTTCTTCATCACCGCCGATTATGCTTTCGGGCACGACCTCGAGGCGCAGACCTCGGCCGTCGTCAAGCAGCAGAACGGCAAGGTGCTTGGCGCCGTGCGCGCGCCGCTCAACACGCCGGATTTCTCCTCGTTTCTCGTCCAGGCGCAGAGCTCGGGCGCCAAAGTGATCGGCCTTGCCAATGCCGGCGGCGACACGGTCAACGCGATAAAGCAGGCGGCCGAGTTCGGCATCACGCCGAAACAGAAGCTCGCGGGGTTGCTGGTCTTCCTGACCGACGTCCACTCGCTTGGCCTGCCGGTCGCGCAAAATCTTTTGTTCACCGAGTCTTTTTACTGGGACTTGAATGACAAGACGCGGGCCTGGTCGGAGCGCTTCGCCAAGCAGCACAAGACTTATCCGACGTCGAATCACGCGGCGTCTTACAGCGCAGCGCTGCACTTTCTGAAAGCGATGGAAGTGGTGAAGACGCGCGACGGCAAGAAGGTCATCGAGCAGATGAAGGCAATGCCGACCGATGACGACGTGCTCGGCAAAGGCACGATCCGCGAGGACGGCCGCAAGATGCACCCTATGTATCTATTCCAGGCGAAAGCGCCGGCCGAGTCGAAGTCCGAGTGGGACCTTTACAAGATGGTGAAGGAGATCCCCGTCGATCAGGCCTGGCGGCCGCTTAGCGAGGGCGGCTGTCCCCTGGTCGCGAAGAAGACCTGATGTTCACTCCATCATCCGTGCCCGCGCGCGGACTTTCTCCGTCTCGCTCTTCAATTGCCCGCAGGCCGCCAAAATATCGCGGCCGCGCGGGGTGCGCACGGGGCTCGCATAACCGGCATTGAAAACGATGTCGGAGAAGCGCTCGATCACATCCCACTCCGAGCACTCGTATTTCGTGCCGGGCCAGGGATTGAACGGGATGAGATTGATCTTCGCCGGGATACGCTTCAACAGCCGCACCAACTCGCGCGCTTCCGCCGGCGAATCGTTGACGCCCTTCAGCATCACATATTCAAAGGTGATCCGCCGCGCGTTCGAGGCGCCGGGATAAGTACGGCACGCTTCCAGCAAATCGGCGAGCGGATATTTCTTGTTGAGCGGCACCAGCGTGTTTCGGAGGTCGTCGCGGATCGCATGCAGCGAGATTGCCAGCATGGCGCCGGACTCTTGACCGAGCCGCGGGATTTCCGGCACGACGCCGGAGGTCGAGACCGTGATGCGCCGCTTCGACAAGGAGAGCCCGTCGCCGTTCGACATGATGTCGATCGCGTCGCGCACGGCGTCGAAATTGTAGAGGGGCTCGCCCATACCCATGAAGACGATGTTGGAGATTGCGCGCACGCCCTCGCCCGAGGGCACGAGGCCATCGCCGGGCGGAGCGAGTCCGGGGAAATCGCCGAGCCGGTCGCGCGCGATGATCAGCTGCGCGACGATCTCGCGCGTCGAGAGATTGCGCACGAGGGGCTGCGTGCCGGTGTGGCAGAAGGTGCAGGTCAGCGTGCAGCCAACCTGGCTCGAGACGCACAGCGTGCCGCGGCTCTCGTCGGGAATATAGACGGTCTCGATCTCGGCGCCGCGGTCGTGCGGGCCCGCAGGCGGCATGCGGATCAGCCATTTGCGCGTGCCGTCGGCCGAGACCTGCTCGGCCACGATTTCGGGCCGGTCGAGGCTGAAGCGCTCCTCGAGCGCCGCCCGCAAATGCTTGGAGACATTGGTCATCGCGGCGAAGGAGCGGGCTCCCCGCACATAGAGCCAGTGATGGAGCTGGCCGGACCGCATGCGCCGCTCGGCGTCCG
>DATAOB010000103.1:0-21317 GCA_036265935.1 Beijerinckiaceae bacterium | reverse complement strand
GGCGATCCCGATCTCAAGGGGCGAATTTCATATCGCGTCATGAAAACCAAAGATGGTGCGGATTACTACCACATCGCAACGCCCGCCGACGATAACGCCGTGAAAACGCTGCAGCAGCGCGATTTCTTCAAAGCCTACACGGAGAAAACACGAGCCGTCGCCGGCGGCGATGTGACGGTGTCGCCGCTGGAGACGATCGCTGAAACAGCGGGGGCTTGAGGTTCAATCGAGGCGCAGCTCGATCGCGCCGACGAGATGGCGCCGCACGCGCCACGGCGCGACGGCGATGAGATCGCCGCGCTGCGTGCAGCGCATCGCCCATTGGTTTGAGGTGAGCCAGTGGCGTGCGGCAATTGACATGCGTCGCTGCTTCGCCGGCGTGACCGCGATCAGCGCGTCCTCGATGCTGGGACGCGCTTTCACTTCGACGAAAGCGACCGCGCTGCCGCGCCGTGCGATGATATCGATCTCGCCGCCGCGGACGACGTACGTGCGCGCGAGAATCCGGTAGCCTTTCGCGCGCAAGAACAGGATGGCGAGCTGTCCGGCGCGCCTGCCGAAAAGTCCGGCGCGAAGCCGCTTGTCGCGGCTCATTCGGAGTCGTTGGCCTTGTCGCCCGCCGCAAGCGCGATCGCACGCGCATAGACCTTGCGGCGCTTTTGCCCACTTTCGGCGGCGACGACGCTTGCCGCATCCTTGACGCTCAACGTGCGCAGCGCGTCCTGCAGTTTGGCGTCGATTGCCGCATCGCTGAGTCCGGCCGCCTCGTTCTCGGCAGGCGGCGCGACAAGCACGACGATTTCGCCTTTCGGCGGCTCCTCGTTCGCCAGCGCTCGCGCGAGTTCCGGCAGCGCGCCCCGTCGCACCGTCTCGAAATGCTTCGTCAGTTCGCGCGCGATTGCCGTCTGGCGGGTACCAAGGACGGCGGCGAGGTCGGCCAGCATGTCGGCGAGCCGCCTTGGCGATTCGAAAAAGACGAGCGTGCCGGGGATCGCCGCGAGCTCGGCGATGCGGGTGCGGCGGGCGCCCTGTTTCTGCGGCAAAAAACCCTCGAAGAAGAAGCGATCGGTCGGCAGCCCCGCGACGACCAACGCGGCGAGCACGGCGGAGGCGCCGGGTACAGAGGTGACCTGCGTCCCTTGAGCGAGCGCCTCGGAAACCAGCTTGAAGCCGGGGTCGGACACAAGCGGCGTGCCCGCGTCGGAAACCAGCGCCAGCGCCGCGCCGCCGGCCAGGCGGGCCAGAAGGTGCGGGCGCACCACCGCGGCGTTGTGCTCGTGGTAGGCGACAAGCGGCGTCGCGATGCCGTAATGGGCGAGCAGCACCTTGGTGACGCGCGTGTCCTCGGCGATGACCGCATCCGCGGCCGCGAGGGTGCCGAGCGCGCGTAGCGAGATGTCGCGCAGATTGCCGATCGGAGTCGCGACAACGTGCAGGCCAGGCTCGATCGGCTCGGCCTCCGCCCGCAGACCGAGGGCGACGAAGCTGCTGGCATGCCTGCCCGGTGGGGCGGGGGCTTTCCGCTTGGGAGCGTCTGTGCTGACCATCGTTCGTCAAAGAAACGGATTTGTTCGAAATACAGAACGAAGTCTGCTCGGAAAGTAAAGCCCTATTTTGCCCGCAAAATTGCGGCTGAGTGCGACGTTCTAGGGCCGTCCTCCTACGCGCTTCAGGCTCGTGCGGAGGCCGTGGAGGTTCCTTTGTCCGTTCATTCCGCCCTGGGGCGCGGTCATTTGAAGGTCGCTGTGGCGCTTGCCTGCGCGGTTGCCGTCGCCGCCTGCTCGATGGGCAGTGGCCGGCGGTTGTCGCAGCAAGAGAAGGACGAATTCCTCGGCGCGCCGACGAGCCCGGTCGAAAGTCAGCCGCTCGGCGGTCCCGCCGCTTCCGGCGATCAGATCGGCAGCGGCCCGACCCGCATTGGCCTGATCGTGCCGCTGACGCAAGGCTCTGGGCCGAGCGTCGTCGGTACTTCGTTGCGCAACGCCGCCGAACTGGCGGTGGCGGAATCCGGCTCGAACGACATCACCGTGCTTGTGAAGGACGACCATTCGACGCCCGAGGGGGCGCGCGCCGCGGCGCAGGCGGCGGTCAGCGAAGGCGCCGAGCTTCTGATCGGACCGCTTTTTGCGCCTGACGTGCGCGAGACAGGTCGCGTTGCGCGTCCGGCCGGCAAGCCGGTCATCGCCTTTTCGACCGATACGTCGGCGGCGACGCGCGGCGTCTATCTTCTGTCGTTCCTGGTCGAATCTTATGTCGACCGGATCATCGATTTCGCCGCCTCGCGCGGCAAAAGATCGGTCGCCGCGCTCGTTCCGCAGAACGATTATGGCAACGTGGCCCTGGCGGAGTTCCAGCAGGTCGCCGCGCGGCGCGGTCTGCGCGTGATGATGATCGAGCGCTACACGCCCTCCACTCTTGCCGTTTCGGTGCAGAAGATCGCCGCGCTTGGCGGGCAGATCGACACGCTGTTCATTCCGGAGCAGACGGAAGCGATGGGCGCCGTTTCGCAGCAGCTCAGCGCCGCCGGAATCGATCCCGCCAAAGTGCAACTGCTCGGCACCGGGCTTTGGAACGACGCACGCGTCCTGAAATTGCCGGCCCTGCAGGGCGCCTGGTTCGCCGCGCCGGAAAATGGCGGCTTCAACCAATTTGCCGAACGCTATCGCGCCAAGTTCGGCAGCGATCCAACGCGTATTGCGACGCTCGCTTATGACGCCACGATGCTCGCGACGGCTTTGGCGCGCAGCCAGGGCCCGCAGCGCTATTCGGATAGCGTGCTGACCAACCCTGCCGGCTTCAACGGTGCCGATGGCGTCTTCCGCTTCCGGCCCGACGGGCAGAACGAGCGCGGATTGTCCGTGCTGCAGATCAACAACGGCGCGACGACCGTCGTGTCGCCGGCGCCTCGATCCTTCGCCGGCGCGCCAGACGGCACCTGATCTTTTTCACAGCTCTCAACCAGGAGAAAGCGAATGCGTAAATTGATGTTGCTCGGCGGCCTTCTTGCCTTGGCTGCTTCGCCGGCTTTCGCGCAGTTCGAAGGCGGCGTGAACGGCCTCGGCGACGCGCGGCAAATCAACATGCCGACCTCGCAGATTTGGGGAGGACAGGCTGAGCCCGCGCCCGCCGCGGCGGTCGAGGAAGACGAGGCGCCGGCGCCGGTGGCGCCGGTGAAATCAAAGAAAAAGACCGCGCGACACTAATCCGAAGTACGTTTGTAGCGCGGCGCGCGATTCAGATATGAATCGCGCGCTTTTCCACCGCCATTGCAGCCTCTTTCACCGCTTCCGACATTGTCGGGTGCGCGTGACAGGTGCGCGCCAGATCTTCGGATGAGCCGCCGAACTCCATGAGAATGGTGGCCTCGGCGATGAGCTCACCGGCGCCGGCGCCGACGATGTGCACGCCGAGCACGCGATCGGTCTCGGCGTCTGCCAGTATCTTCACAAAACCCTCAGTGTGGCGCATCGAGCGCGCGCGGCCGTTGGCCGTGAAGGGGAACTTGCCGACGTTGTAACGCGCGCCGCGCTCCTTCAGCTCCTCTTCGGTGGCCCCGACGGCGGCGATTTCCGGCATTGTGTAGACGACGCCGGGAATGGCTTCATAGTTCACGTGGCCCACCCGGCCGGCGAGAATCTCGGCGACTGCGATGCCTTCGTCCTCGGCTTTGTGGGCGAGCATCGGCCCGCGCACGACGTCGCCGATCGCATAGACGCCGGAAACGCTTGTGGCGAAATGCTCGTCGATGGGAATGCGACCGCGATCGAGCGTGATGCCGAGCTCTTCAAGGCCAAGCCCCTGCGTGTAAGGCACGCGGCCCGTCGCGATCAGCACTTTGTCGGCCTCGATCGTCTTCGCGTCGCCGCCGGCAACCGGCTCGAATGTGACGCTCGCGCCTTTGCCTCTTTTGGTCACGCCGGTCACTTTGCTCGACAGGTGGAACTTGAATCCCTGCTTCTCCAGCATGCGTTGGAATTGCTTGCAAACTTCCAGATCCATGCCTGGAAGGATCCGGTCGAGGAATTCGATGACAGTCACCTCTGCACCGAGACGCCGCCACACTGAGCCGAGTTCGAGACCGATAATACCGGCCCCGACTACGACAAGCGTCTTCGGCACGGAAGAAAATTCGAGAGCGCCGGTGGAGGAGACGATCGTCTTCTCATCAATTTCGATTGTGTTTCCATCTTTGTCGCGCAACGTGGCCACGTCGGAGCCGGTAGCAATGACAATATTCTTTGTCTCGAGCGTCTGCTTCTTGCCGTCCTCGGACGTGACCTCGACCTTGCCCGGCGCGGTGATGCGGCCGGTGCCGATAAACGCGTCGACCTTGTTTTTCTTGAACAGAAACGCAACACCGTTGACGTTGGCGGCGACGGTGTCGGCCTTGTGTTTCATCATCGCTGCTAAGTCGAGTTTTGGTGCGCCGGTCACGACGCCCAGTGCGGGCAAGCTGTGCGCGGCTTCTTCAAACATATCCGAGGCGTAGAGCAGCGCCTTTGACGGAATGCAGCCGATATTCAGGCAAGTGCCGCCATAGGTCTTCCACTTCTCGACGACGGCAACGCGCATGCCGAGCTGCGCGGCGCGGATGGCGCAGACATAGCCGCCGGGGCCGGTGCCGATGACGATGAGATCGTAGGACATGAAACCAGCTATTCAGCTTGCGAGGCGGAGGATTTCGGCTTGTCGTTCGGCTCGACGACGAAGCGAGTCAGAGCCTAGATCAATTTCATCGCCGTCGTCGTCGATCCAAAAAACCGTGTGGCCATAATCCTCGAGTTTCACCTCGTTGAACCGTTCTGGTGTCTTGCGCAGAAATTCGAAGATTTCTCCGTCCGCAAGAAGCGAGCGAAGATCGACTACACCTTGATAGCCATCAAGCCACGCGATCTTCAAGACTCCGTAGAGCACCGGTTCGACAGATTTCATACGCGTGATTTCGTTCATCGTATCTTCTCCGGCTTCCGGCCTTCCTCAAGCGCGGCTCAATGCCTCGCGATGCTCAGCGGCCCCAGCGAAGTATCGAACGGACCTTCGCATGTGGGAGCGAACCGCGCAAAATGGAAGGTGGATCGATCCTGATTTGCGCGACGCGCTCGGCAATAACGGCGTGAAAATGCGGCGGCGCGTGTTCATCCGGCTAGAACTGTATCTTCACGCCGTCGACAATCGCGACGGTCGGCATCCGATGCTCAGCCGAGCAGCCGCACCAGCATCATGACCAAGCCGATCATGGAGATTGCCCAGAACAGCGTCCGCACCACGGAAACGCCGGCGGCGTAGATGATCAGGTAGAGCACGCGCGCGGCGACATAGATTTCGGCGCCGATTTCGCCCGCTCCACCGGTCTTGCGGGCGACGACGAGCCCCAGCGCAAGTGCCACGAAAGCCGGATAGGTTTCGAGCAGGTTGTCGAGCGCACGGCGGATGCGTCGGGCATAGACGTTGCGGGGCTCGTGCCCCTCGTCGCGCGGCGACATTGCATAGGGAAGCCCGAGCTCGCTCGAGGAGGTTGCCGCCTGCAGGACGATCTGCACGAGGAGGAGCACGACGCTCCACGCGAGAAGTTTGAGTTCCAGCGGCATGATGAGCGCCCTTCAGCTGCCTTGCGGATTATAAATCGAGCACGAGCCGTGCCGGATCTTCAAGCGCTTCCTTCACGCGCACCAGGAAGGTGACTGCCTCCTTGCCGTCGACGATGCGGTGATCGTAAGACAGCGCGAGATACATCATCGGGCGGATTTCGATTTTGCCGCCGACGACCATCGGCCGTTCCTGAATTTTGTGCATGCCGAGAATGCCAGATTGCGGCGCGTTGAGGATCGGCGTCGACATCAGCGAGCCATAGACGCCGCCGTTCGAAATCGTGAACGTGCCGCCCTGCATCTCCTCGATTTTCAGCTGACCGTCGCGGGCGCGCCGGCCGAAATCCGCGATCGCCCGTTCGATGTCCGCAATCGGCTTTTGATCGGCGTCGCGGATGACCGGTACGACAAGCCCTTTGTCGGTGCCGACGGCGACGCCGACATGGCAGTAATTCTTGTAGACGATGTCGGTGCCGTCGATCTCGGCATTGACGTTCGGGATATCCTTCAGCGCCTGCGTGCAGGCTTTGACGAAGAAGCCCATGAAACCGAGCTTTACGCCGTGCTTTTTTTCGAAAATGTCCTTGTAATGGCCGCGCAGTCCCATGACGCCGCTCATATCGACCTCATTGAAGGTCGTGAGCATCGCGGCGGCGTTCTGCGCCTCCTTAAGCCTGCGCGCGATCGTCTGACGCAATTTCGTCATCCGCACGCGCTCTTCGCGGGCGGCATCGTCCGGCGCGGATGGTGCGCGAACTTGCGTTGGCGCAGGTGCCGATGCTGGCGCGCCTTGCGGCGTGAAAGCGAGAACGTCGCCCTTCAACACCTGCCCCCGCTTGCCCGAACCGGCGAGTTCGCTCGTATCGATGCCGCGCTCGGCGGCAATTTTCGCGGCGGACGGCGCTGGCGGCATTTGAGTCGGCGCTGCTTTGGATTGCGCGCCGCCGTTCGTTGCAACAGCTGCGGCGCGTGAAGCGGCGGGGGCTTGCTTCGCGCTCGCGGCAGGGGCTGGAGCAGGCTTCGCCGCGCTCTTCGCTGGAGCGGCCGCCGTGCCGGCGCCGCCCTCGCTAATCTGCCCGAGCAGCGCACCCGGCGTGACCGTCTCACCGTCCTTCGCGGTGATTTCGGCGAGCACGCCCGCGGTCGGCGCGTTCACTTCGAGCGTGACTTTGTCGGTCTCGAGCTCGACCAGCGGCTCGTCGGCTTTGACGGCATCGCCGGCTTTCTTGAACCATTTGCCGATCGTCGCCTCACTGACGGACTCACCGAGTGTAGGTACGCGAATTTCTGTCGCCATAGTCTACTCACTCCGCCGCGACGGCGGCACGCGGCCTCGCGTCCGCATAGGCCTCATCCAAAAACGCCTTCAATTGCGCCAGGTGCTTCGACATCACGCCCGTTGCCGTTGCCGCAGCCGCGGGCCGGCCGATGTAGTGGGCGCGTTGTCCTTTGCGTCCGAGCTGATTGAAGACCCATTCGAGGTAGGGCTCGACGAAGCTCCAGGGACCCATATTCTTCGGCTCTTCCTGGCACCACACGATCTCCGCGTTCTTGAAACGCGTGAGCTCGGTGACAAGCGCCTTAAGGGGGAAGGGGTAGAGCTGCTCGACGCGCATCAGATAGACGTCGTTGACCTCACGCTTCTCGCGCTCTTCGTAGAGGTCGTAGTAGACTTTGCCGGAGCACAGAACGACGCGCCTGATCTTGTCGTTTTGAACGAGCCTGATCTTCTCGCTCTTCAGATATTCCGCGTCGTCCCACAGGACGCG
The DNA here is from genome assembly GCA_036265935.1 of Beijerinckiaceae bacterium. Classification (GTDB taxonomy): domain Bacteria; phylum Pseudomonadota; class Alphaproteobacteria; order Rhizobiales; family Beijerinckiaceae; genus JAFASC01. The sequence continues at coordinate 13,960 of DATAOB010000103.1, read as the reverse complement.
ATGGAAGGAGGTGCCGATCGCCATCTCGTCGAGACGCGACACGGCGCGCTTGTGCCGCAGCAGCGATTTCGGCGTCATCAGAATGAGCGGCTTGCGAATGTCGCGCTTCAACTGGCGCCGCAGGATGTGGAAGTAATTTGCCGGCGTCGTGCAGTTTGCCACCTGCATGTTATCTTCGGCGCACATCTGCAGATAGCGCTCGAGGCGAGCGGATGAGTGTTCGGGCCCCTGGCCTTCGTAGCCGTGCGGCAGCAGGCAGACGAGACCGGACATGCGCAGCCACTTGCGCTCGCCCGACGAGATGAACTGATCGAAGACAACCTGCGCGCCGTTGGCGAAATCGCCGAACTGCGCTTCCCAGAGCGTCAGCGCGTTCGGCTCGGCGAGCGAATAGCCGTATTCAAAGCCGAGAACGGCCTCTTCGGAGAGCATCGAGTTGATGACTTCGTAGCGCGCCTGTCCGTCGCGAATGTTGTTGAGCGGCACGTAGCGGGCTTCCGTCTCCTGATCTATCAGCACCGAATGGCGCTGCGAAAACGTGCCGCGCTCGCTGTCCTGGCCGGAGAGACGCACGCGATGCCCCTCGTCGACGAGCGAGCCGAAGGCAAGCGCCTCGCCGAGCGCCCAATCGATCCCTTCGCCGGTTTCGATGGCCTTACGTCGATTGTCGAGGAAGCGCCGGATGGTTTTGTGCAGATTGAAATCACCGGGAACTTCATTGAGGCGCAGGCCGATTTCTTTCAGGCGGTCGAAATCGACGCCGGTCTGGCCGCGTCGCGCCTCTTCTGCTTCATTGGCGGGCCGCAATCCCGACCAGCGGCCGTCAAGCCAGTCGGCCTTGTTCGGCTTGTAAGATTGTCCGGCCTCGTACTCTTCCTCGAGACGCTTGCGCCAATCGGCGAGAGCCTTGTCGGCTTCTTCTTGGGTGACGATATTTTCTTCGACAAGCTTCTTCGAATAAATTTCCAATGTCGTCGGATGCGCGCGCACCTTTTTGTACATCAAGGGTTGCGTGAAGCTCGGCTCATCGCCTTCGTTATGGCCGAAGCGGCGATAGCACCACATGTCGATGACGACAGGCTTTTGAAACTTCTGGCGAAACTCCGTCGCGACTTTCGCTACGAAGACGACCGCTTCAGGGTCGTCGCCGTTGACGTGGAAGATTGGCGCCTCCACCATCTTCGCAACATCGGACGGATAGGGCGACGAGCGCGAATAGCGCGGATAGGTGGTGAAGCCGATCTGGTTGTTGATGATGAAATGCACCGAGCCCCCGGTGCGGTGACCTTTCAGCCCCGACAAGCCAAAACATTCGGCGACGACGCCTTGTCCTGCAAAGGCCGCATCGCCGTGGATGAGCAGCGGCAGGACGATGCCGCGCTCTTCCGTATTGCAGCCGTATTGGTCCTGCTTGGCGCGCACTTTCCCGAGTACCACCGGATCGACTATTTCAAGGTGCGACGGATTCGAGGTCAGCGACAGGTGCACCTTGTTGTTGTCGAACTCGCGATCGGACGAAGCGCCGAGATGGTATTTGACGTCGCCGGAGCCCTCGACCGCCTCGGGCACGAACGAGCCGCCTTTGAATTCGTGGAAGAGCGCGCGGTGCGGCTTGCCCATGACTTGGGAAAGCACATTGAGGCGCCCCCGATGCGCCATGCCGATGACGATTTCCTTGGTGCCGAGCGCGCCGCTGCGCTTGATGATCTGCTCGAGCGCCGGCACCATCGATTCTGCGCCGTCGAGGCCGAAACGCTTCGTGCCGGTGTAGCGGATGTCCAAAAATTTCTCGAAGCCTTCCGCCTCGACGAGCTTATTGAGAATTGCGCGCTTACCCTCGCGCGTGAAGGCGATTTGCTTATCCGGGCCTTCGATGCGCTGCTGGATCCAGGCTTTGGCTGCTGGATCCGAAATGTGCATGAACTCGAAGCCGATCGTCGAGCAATAGGTGCGACGCAGGAGCGCCAGCATTTCGTTGATTGTCGCGAATTCGAGCCCGAGAACGTGATCGATGAAAATGTTGCGGTCCCAATCGCTTTCCTTGAATCCGTAGCTCGAGGGATGCAGCTCGACATGATCGGGGCGCGGCTCGAGACCTAGCGGATCGAGATTGGCGTGCAGATGGCCGCGCATGCGGTACGCGCGGATCATCATCAAGGCGCGCACGCTGTCGCGAGTCGCCCGCATCACTTCGTCGTGCGAAACCGGCGCGCCCTTCGCCTCGGCCCTGCCCTTTATCTTGCCGCCGATCTCGGTCTCCAGTTGTGGCCAGTTTCCGTCGAGCGCCGAGACCAGTTCGCCGTTTGGCTCGATCGGCCAGTTCGGTTTTGCCCAGGAAGGACCGCGCGCGCTCTTCTCGATGTCGGCGGCGGGATCGTTCAGCTGTGCGAAGAAGTCCCGCCATTCCGCATCGACCGAATGCGGGTCGTGCTCGTAGGCGGCGTGCAGCTGTTCCACATAGGAGGCGTTGCCGCCGTAAAGAAACGACGTCTTGGCAAATGCTGTGTTGGTGCTGGACCTGGGCTGAGCGGCTCCGCCGCCGCCATTGTTACTATTGGCTTCTCGCCGAGCCATTCTCATAACCTCCGGGGCATTGCCCCTTCGAAATACGCCTCATGCTCTTCGTCTGCGCGAGGCGAACCGTGAGCACTGGTCGGGGCGTTCAACGCCGCGAAAGGGGCGAAACCACGTCTCGATCTGGGAGGCGAGAGATAGGCTTATTGACGCGAAGATGAAAGCATCTTCGAGGGATTTCCTTTACGAACTCAGCCCTTGAGCAGCTCCACCAGCGTCTTGCCGAGCCGCGCCGGAGAAGGCGAGACGCGGATTCCTGCCGCCTCCATGGCGGCGATCTTGTCCTCGGCGCCGCCCTTGCCGCCGGAGATGATCGCCCCGGCATGGCCCATCCGGCGCCCGGGGGGCGCCGTGCGGCCGGCAATGAAGCCGGCGACGGGCTTTTTGCGGCCGCGCTTGGCCTCCTCTTTTAGGAACTGTGCCGCATCCTCCTCGGCCGAGCCGCCGATCTCGCCGATCATTACGATCGACTTCGTCTCCGGATCGCTGAGGAACATTTCCAGCACGTCGATGAATTCGGTGCCCTTGACCGGATCGCCACCGATGCCGACCGCCGTCGTCTGGCCTAGTCCCTCCTGCGAGGTCTGGAACACGGCTTCGTAGGTGAGCGTGCCGGAGCGCGAGACAATCCCAACGCTGCCGCGCTTGAAAATCTGGCCCGGCATAATGCCGATCTTGCACTCGCCGGCGGTCATGACGCCCGGGCAGTTTGGGCCGACCAACCGCGATTTCGAGCCGGCGAGCGAGCGCTTGACCCGGATCATATCCTGTACCGGAACCCCTTCGGTGATGCAGACGATCAGCGGGATTTCGGCGTCGATCGCCTCGCAAATGGCGTCGGCCGCGCCTGGGGGCGGGACATAGATGACGCTCGCATCGGCGCCGGTCGCCTTCTTCGCCTCTTCGACCGTGTCGAAGACCGGCAGGTTCAGATGCGTCGAGCCGCCTTTGCCGGGTGACGTGCCGCCGACCATTTTGGTTCCGTAGGCGATCGCCTGTTCGGAATGGAACGTGCCGTTGCGGCCGGTAAAGCCTTGGCAGATGACCTTCGTGTTCTTGTCGATGAGGACGGACATAAAAATGATCTCGCCTTCTATCTGCCAATCAATTGCATCACGCCGCAGCCCTGACCGCTTTGACGATCTTTTGCGCGGCATCGTCGAGATCGTCGGCTGAAATCACGTTCAATCCCGATTTGGCGACGATCTCCTTGCCGAGCTCGACGTTGGTTCCTTCGAGGCGCACGACGAGCGGCACTTTCAACCCGACTTCCTTCACTGCCGCGATCACGCCTTCGGCGATGATGTCGCAACGCATGATGCCGCCGAAAATGTTGATGAGGATTCCCTTCACCTTCGGATCGGCGGTGATGATCTTGAAGGCCGCGGTCACCTTCTCCTTCGTCGCGCCGCCACCGACGTCGAGGAAGTTCGCCGGCTCCTCGCCATAAAGCTTGATGATGTCCATCGTCGCCATGGCAAGGCCGGCCCCGTTGACCATGCAGCCGATCGTGCCGTCGAGCGTGATGTAGGAAAGATCGTGTTTTGACGCCTCAATCTCCTTCGCGTCCTCCTCCGTCTGGTCGCGCAAGGCAGCGATGTCGGGATGGCGGAATATCGCGTTGTTGTCGAACGAGATTTTCGCGTCGAGGCAGCGTATCTGATTGTCCTTGGTGACGATCAGCGGATTGATCTCGAGAAGCTCCATGTCCTTCGCGATGAATGCGGAATAGAGCTGTGTCGCCAGCTTTTCCGCTTGCTTGGCGAGATCGCCTGAAAGACCAAGCGCCTCGGCGATCTTCCGGCCGTGGTGCGGCATGATCCCAGTGGCCGGATCGACCGCGAAAGTCACGATCTTCTCGGGCATGTCGTGCGCGACCTTCTCGATGTCCATCCCACCTTCCGTGGAGACCACGAACGCAACCCGCGAAGTTCCGCGGTCGACCAGCATCGAGAGGTAAAATTCCTTCGCGATCTCCGCGCCTTCCTCGATGTAGAGGCGGTTGACCTGCTTACCGGCAGGCCCGGTCTGCGCGGTAACCAGCGTCTTACCGAGCATCTGCTCGGCATATTGGTCGACCTCTTCCGCCGATTTGGCGAGGCGCACGCCACCTTTGTCGCCGGCCGCCGGCTCCTTGAACTTACCCTTGCCGCGGCCGCCGGCATGAATCTGCGCTTTGACCACCCAGACTGGGCCGCCAAGTTCTTTGGCTGCCTTCGCCGCCTCGCCCGCTTTCAAGACCGGCACGCCGCGCGCCACGGGCACGCCGAATTCGCGCAGCACAGCCTTGGCTTGGTATTCGTGGATGTTCATCTCTTCCCCTAGACGCTCGACGGCGCGAGTTGTTCGAGCTTCACGCGAAAGCCGGATTGATCTTTTTGCAGGCGTCAACCAGGCCCTTCACCGACGCGACCGATTTCACGAACATCTCCTTCTCGCTCGCGTCAAACTCGATCTCAACGATCTTCTCAACGCCGTTTGCCCCGAGCACCACGGGAACGCCGACATAGAGATTGTCGACCCCGTACTGACCATTGAGGTAAGCCGCGCAAGGCAGGACACGGCGCTGGTCCTTCAGATAGCTCTCCGCCATCGAGATCGCGGAGGCGGCGGGGGCATAGAAAGCAGAGCCCGTCTTCAAAAGATTGACGATTTCGCCGCCGCCGCCGCGGGTGCGCTTGACGATCGCGTCGAGCTTCTCCTGCGTGGTCCAGCCCATCTTGACGAGATCGGGCAGCGGAATACCGGCGACTGTCGAATAGCGGACCGAAGGGACCATGTCGTCGCCATGCCCGCCGAGCACGAAAGCGGTCACGTCCTCGACCGAGACCTTGAATTCGTCCGCCAGGAAATAGCGGAAGCGGGCTGAATCCAGTACGCCGGCCATTCCGACGACCTTGTTCGTCGGCAGCCCGCAGGCCTTCTGCAGCGCCCATACCATTGCGTCGAGCGGATTGGTGATGCAGATGACGAAGGCCTCGGGCGCGTATTGCTTGATGCCGGCACCGACCGACTCCATCACCTTGAGATTGATGGCGAGAAGGTCGTCCCGGCTCATCCCGGGCTTACGCGGCACGCCGGCCGTCACGATGACGACACGGGCGCCTTCGATCGCGGAATAGTCGCTGGAGCCGATCAGGTCGGCGTTAAACCCTTCGATCGGCGAGGCTTCGACCAGATCGAGCGCCTTTCCCTGCGGAATTCCATCGGCAATGTCGAAGAGCACGATGTCGCCGAGCTCCTTCAAGCCCGCGAGAAGCGCCAAGGTGCCGCCGATCTGGCCGGCTCCGATCAGTGCTAGCTTGGTACGCGCCATTCGTCTTCCTCGACCTTGAACCGGGCCTTTCTCTCGCCCGCGCCTCTTTGCCTTGCTGGTGCTATCGGTGCAAGCCGCCGGGAGGCTCAAACTCGCATCTGGTATACCACATTCCAGACGGAAGGAAATCGCCAAAGTTCTTCGCCGGCCGGGATTTGCTTACGTCTCGACGAGGCCGGTCACGTCCACGCGCTTGGCGGTGCCGTGCGGCATGGCCAGATATTCGGGCGAACGCATCTCGATAAGCCGGGAGGCGGTGCGCTCGAATTCGAAGGCTTCGCGGTTGCCGCTTCCGAGATACAGCTCTGGCGGCTCCGCCGCGGCGGAGGCGATCAGCTTCACATGTCCATCGTAAAGCGCGTCGACGAGGTTGATGAAACGCTTCGCCTCATTGCGCTGGTTTGCCTGGATGAGCGGGATGTCGTCGAGGATGATCGTGTGAAAAGCGCGTGCGAGCGCCAGGAAATCGGTGGCACCCAGCGGCTTCTCGCAGAGCTCGGCGAAGGGAAAACGGGCGACATTCGCCGCCGCCTCGGGCACGACAATGGGGTGACCGAGCACGCGTAATGTGGTCGGCGCGCCGTGTGCTCGCCCCGTCAGCGTTTCGAACGCCTGCGACAAGGCGGCGTGGGCGCGCTCGTCGGCGGGCACATAGTAGACGGATGAGTCCCGCAGCTTCGCCAGCCGAAAATCGGTGCGGGCCTCGAGCCGCGCTACATCCATATGCTCATGCAAAAGCTCGAGGAAAGGCAGGAACAGCGCCCGGTTCAGCCCGTCCTTGTAGAGCTCGTCCGGCTCGACATTCGAGGTCGCGACGACGACGACGCCCTGCTTGAACAGCGCCGCGAACAGCCGGCCGAGAATCATCGCATCGGCGATGTCGGTGACGATGAATTCGTCGAAGCATAAAAGCCAGGCCTCTTTGGCGAGGGCCTCGGCCACCGGCGCGATCGGATCGTCGCCGCCGTTCGTCCGCCCCGCTTTTCGATTCTGGCGCCAGGCATGGATCCGCGCATGCACGTCCGCCATGAAGGCGTGGAAGTGCACCCGGCGCTTGCGCTGCACCTGAACCGTCTCGAAGAACATGTCCATGAGCAGGGACTTGCCGCGCCCGACGGGCCCCCAAATGTAGAGGCCGCAAAGCGGTTCGCTCGGGCGCGCTGCAAACAGCCAGCCGAGTGCGCCGGCCTTTTTTGCGGGCCGATAGCCGTCGAGCCGCGCGGCGAGCGCGTCGAGCCGCTCCACAAGCTGTTCCTGAGCGGGATCGCGCTCGAACCGGCCGCTGCAAATCAGATCCCGATAACGTACTGGCAGGCGCGGCACGCAATCCCCAAAGGTCGGCTCGCGCCTCTATCCGTCCGGCTGCGCTCACGCAAGCAAAAATGCCGCACTGCACACCCATGTGGCAGCGGGATCAGAGCAGGCGGCCTCGGCCGCGCCCACTCTGCCGTTAACCCGCTGGTAACCGCCGATCGCTCAAATTGTAACGACTCGGTAACGGATCGGACGCCTCTGTATTGTTGCAACGCAATCACAGCTGCGCCCAATTCGCGCCAAACTCCAACGTTCTCTTCGTTGCGTGCTTGTCGAGCTTAGCCGCTAGCGGGCAGACTGAACGGCGGAACAGGAAGAGGTGAATGCGGATGCCGCAGCTTTCGGGACTTAGTGTTGCCGGCCTCTCGCTTACCGCCGCATTGTTCATCCCCGCCGCCGCCGGCGCGCTGCCAGTCCAAAAGGCCTCAGAAATTTCCGTCTCTCTGCCGATCACCCAAGTTCTGGTTTTCGGCAAGAACAGCCGCCAATCGCCGGAACAGTTCGCCGCCGCCGAAAGCCTCAATGTGAAGGACGTGAAGCGCGCCCATGCCGCCTCCGGCCTCGTGGAATGCGGCGAGGCGCACGGCGCCGGCCAGCTGACCCTCGTCGGCAATGTCATCACCACGGCGGCGCATGTCTTCTATGACGAAAAAGGCGCGCTGCGCGGCACGGGCTGCACCTTCGCGATCGAGATCGACGGACGTTCGGTGCGGGTGCCGGTCGACCTGACCTCGATCAAGGCGGGCAGCACCAATCCCTACGCGTTCCCGGCCGTGCACGATTGGGCAGTCGCCAAGCTGACCAAAACAATCGCGGACGCGACTCCTTACCAGCTCTCCGATTCGGTCCAGGCGCAGGCGCCGGTCGAATTCGTGGCGCGTGGCCACATCGATTGGGGTGACGGTCGGCGCATGTCGATGGAAGCTTGCCGGCTGCACGACCAGCTCTCCGTCGGCCAGGAAGGTACCCGCGAATTCTCGTTCGATTGCGAGACCGGCGATGGCGCCTCCGGCGGCGCGGTTCTGATGGGCGGCGATCAGATGCAGCTCGGCGCCATCCTGGTTGGATGGCGCAGCAACAAGCCGTATCGCGCAGTGCCGTTCTCGCCGACGCACTACAATTTCGCGGTCTCGATCGAGGGCGCGTTTCGCACCGCGGTTCTTGACGCCGCGAAGAAGATGGTCGCCGGCCAGCGCTAGTCCGCGACACGCTCTCGTGCCCGCTGTTTTTCGGCCGGGCCGGCTCTGCTGCGGCCTTCGGTGTTTTTTGCCCCGTGGCCATCTCATCCTAACGGCGCTGAGCCATTTCATTCCCCGCGCGACGGAGCGGGGATCCCGACAAGGAGCGTTGGCGATGCCCGCCTGGCATCGGCTGAACTTTCCTGAACAGCCCGCTGTTAGACCCTTTTCAAGCAACACCGGCTGCATTTGAACGCTGGCGTTCAGCTCCGGCGCGATTTCCCCTTTGACTTCTCTCCCAGCCGAACGCCAGAGTTGTTCAGTTTCGTTCAACTCGCCTGCGTTCCATGCGTACGGTTTACCTGCGCGTCCTGGCATTCGGCACTCTGCTGCTTGTCGCGGCAGAAGCCCGAGCTGGCGCCTGGCTCGAGCCACCGGGGCAGGGCGAAATCATTCTCGGCGGCACATTTTCCGATTCGCTGCGGGCCTATGATGTCAACGGCCGGCTGGCGCCGGTCTCCTCCTATAAAAAATTCGAGCTGACCGCGCATTTGGAATACGGCGCGATGGAGCAGGGACGCTCATCGCTGTCCCCTCCATTCTGGATTTTCGCGCCAAGCCGCCTGGGCAAAGTTACGCGGGCATGGGCGTCCTCGAAGCCGGGGCGCGCGTGAAGCTGTACGAACTCGATGAATGGATGTTCTCGGCGCAAGGCACTTTGCGCGAGGCGACGAATACGCGCTCGCGCGTCTTCGTCGATATGGGCCACGGCCTGCAGGCTGACGTGCGGCTGTTGATCGGCCGCACGTTCACGCTCCTTGGCTTTCCAGCCTTTTCCAGCTTGGAGATCGGCTACCGCTCGCCCGGCGGTTTCGGCCACGAGATACGCGCCGACGCGACGGTTGGGGTGAGGCCATTCGACAAGCTCCTCGTGCTGCTGCAGACCTTCAACATCAGTGCCGTGCACACGACGCCGCTTTATCCGACCCGCTCCAACAAGATCACACTGAGCGCCGTGTATGATGTGACGCCGAGCATCGCCGTGCAGATTGGCGGCATCGTCGGCCTGCCGGGCGTGAACACCACGACGGAGCGCGGCATCATCAGCGCGCTTTGGTCCGGTTCTGACCCTCCTTTCCGGGAATGGACAGGGCCGGGTGAGCCTGTAACATCCGCTTTAGCTGCCTTGAGGCCCCGCAAGAGAGCCGGCAGCAGCGCCGCTCGGGCTGGCGCGACGGGGAGGTTGGCTTGCACTCTGGCGCGCCGCGCGAGGTCGAGGACACCGCGCTCGACACGTTTCCGAAGTGGCTGCGCCACCATGCGCATGCGCGCGGCACGCGGCCGGCGATCCGGCTGAAGGATCGCGGCATCTGGCGGACATGGACCTGGGCGGAGACATACGAGAATGTTCGCGCCCTTGCGCACGCGCTGCGCACGCTCGGCGTCGGCGTTGGCGACAAAGTGGCGATCGTCGGCGCCAATCGTCCGGCGCTCTATTGGGGCATCAGTGCCGCGCAATGGCTGCGGGCTGTGCCGGTGCCGGTCTATGCCGACGCGGTCGCCGAGGAGATGGCCTACGTCCTCGAAAATGCCGACGTGAAGATCGCGTTGGTGCAGGACCAGGAGCAGGTCGACAAGATTTTGTCGATTGGTGCACAGCTGACGCACCTCACGCACATTCTCTATGACGAAGAGCGCGGCTTGCGAACCTACGACCACACGCGCCTGCATGCGATTGCTGAAGTCATGGCGGCAAGCCGCGCGATGCTCGCCGATTCCACGATTGCCGCGGAGCTGGATGCGGAGATCGACCGTGGGCTGCCGGACGATGCCTCGATCATGCTTTACACGTCGGGCACGACCGGCCGCTCGAAAGGCGTCGTGCTGTCGGCCGGCCGCTCCGTCGCCGCCGCACGCGACACTGTCGCCTTCGACAAGATCACCGATGAGGACGAGCAGCTTGCCTATCTGCCGCTTGCCTGGGTCGGCGACCATTATCTGAATTATGCGCAGATGTTCGTCGCCGGCGGATGCATGGCCTGTCCGGAAAGTGCGGACACGGTGCAGCAGGATTTGCGCGAAATCGGCCCGACATTCTATTTCGCGCCGCCGCGCGTCTTCGAATCGCTGCTGACGCGCGTCATGATCCGCATGGAAGATTCAGGTGCGCTGAAGCGCGCGATCTTCCATCATTTCCTCGGCATCGCGCGGCGCTGGGGCGAGAAGATGATGGACGGCAAGCCGGTGCCGCTTTATGCGCGACTGCATTACGCGCTTGGCACGCTGCTCGTTTACGCGCCGCTCAAAAACGTGCTCGGCTTTTCGCGCATTCGTACCGCCTATACCGCGGGCGAAGCGATCGGCCACGACCTCTTCTCGTTCTATCGCTCGCTCGGGCTGAATCTGAAGCAGCTCTACGGCCAGACCGAAGCTTTCCTCTATGTCACCTGCCAGCCCGACGGGGCGGTACGTGCCGATACCGTCGGCCCCGCCGCGCCGAACGTCGCGCTACGCCTCTCGCCCGAAGGCGAAGTGCAGTTCAAATCGCCGGGCCAGTTCATCGAATATTATAAGGACCCGGCAAAGACCGCAGAGGCGATGACGGAAGACGGCTTCGTCAAGACCGGCGACGCCGGTATTTTTGACGCCGATGGTCAGTTGCGGATTCTCGACCGCGCGAAGGACGTCGGCCGCCTGCGCGACGGCACACTGTTCGCGCCGAAATACATCGAAAACAAGTTAAAATTCTTTCCCAATATCAAGGAAGCGGTCGCCTATGGCGACGGATGCGACTTTGTCACGGTGATGCTCAACATCGAACTTGCTTCCGTCGGCAATTGGGCGGAGCGCAACGGTATCGCCTATGCGTCCTATCAGGAGATCGCGGCGCATCCGCGCGTCTACGCGCTCATCGCTGAGCATGTGCGCGAGGTGAACCGCGCGTTGGCTCGCGAACCGCAAATGGCGGGCGCGCAGATCAAGCGCTTCCTCATCCTGCCGAAAGAGCTCGATGCGGATGACGGCGAACTGACCCGCACACAAAAGGTGCGTCGCGTCTTCATCGCCGAGCGCTACGCGACGCTGTGCGCCGGGCTTTATGACGGCTCGTCTTCGGCCGATATTTCGACCGAAGTTACCTACGAAGACGGCCGCAAGGGCGTGCTCGCCGCGCGTGTACGCATCGAGGATGTCGAGACGGATACCGCTCCCTTCCGCGAGATGCCCCGTGAGCGTGCCGCGTGAGCGTTGCGGCAGCCGCGCCCGTGCAGGAGGCGGGCGAAACGCTTCTTAATGTTGAGAACGTCTCGCTCTCCTTCGGCGGGGTGCGCGCCATCCGCGACGTCTCCTTCGAAATCAGGCGCGGCGAGATACGCGCCATCATCGGCCCGAACGGCGCCGGCAAGACGTCGATGCTCAACGTCATCAACGGCTTTTATCATCCTCAGCTGGGCCGCATCACCTATAAAGGCGCGACGCGCCGCCGGATGCGCCCGCATCAGGCGGCTGCACAGGGCATCGCTCGCACCTTCCAAAATGTTGCGCTGTTCAAAGGCATGACGACGCTCGACAATATTTTGACCGGCCGCACGCTGCGCATGCACAAAAGCTTCTTCTGGCAGCTTTGGCGCTATGGACCGGCGCTGACGGAGGAAATCGAGCATCGCAAATATTGCGAGGAGATCATCGACTTTCTCGAGATCGAGCGCATCCGCAGAGAGCCGGTCGGCCGTCTGCCCTACGGCTTGCAGAAGCGCGTCGAGCTGGGACGGGCGCTCGCCATGCAGCCGGACCTTCTGCTTCTCGACGAACCGATGGCCGGCATGAATCTCGAAGAAAAGGAGGACATGAGCCGCTTCATTCTCGACGTGAACGCCGAATTCGGCACGACGATCGCGCTGATTGAGCACGACATCGGCGTCGTCATGGATCTGTCCGATCGCATCGTCGTGCTCGACTACGGCAACAAGATCGCCGACGGAAAGCCGGAGGAAGTGCGAAGCGACCGGAAGGTCATCGACGCGTATCTGGGTGTGGTGCATTGAGCTTCCTCTATTCCATTTTCGTCGATCCCTTCGTGCAGATGATCGGCGCGCCCGATCTGCTCGTGCAGACGCTGTGGGAAGGTCTCGTCGGCGGCGTGCTTTACGCGTTGATCGCGCTCGGCTTCGTGTTGATCTTCAAGGCCTCGGGCGTGTTCAATTTCGCGCAAGGGATCATGATGGTGTTCGCGGCGCTGACCTTGGTCGGCCTGCATGAGAAGGGTGTGCCTGCCTTCCTCGCGCTTGCCCTCACGATCCTCGTCATGGGCGCGCTCGCTTTTGCCGTCGAGCGCGTGATCCTGCGTCCGCTCGTCAACCAGCCGGATATCATCCTGTTCATGGCGACGTTTGGGCTCACCTACGTATTGATCGGGCTCGGCGAGCTGGTTTTCGGCGGCAATCCGAAAAACATGATCACGAGCGAGCTTTTGTTGCCGTCGGGGTCGCTCGATTTCAACATTCTCGGCGGCCTCGTCTCGCTGCAGAAGATCGACATTGCCGCGGCGATCATCGCCTCTCTGATGGTCGCAGTGCTCGCGGTCTTCTTTCAGAGGACGCGCATCGGCCGGGCGCTCCGCGCCGTCGCCGACGATCACCAGGCCGCACTCTCGGTCGGCATTTCGCTCGACCAAATCTGGGTGATCGTCTGGTTCACTGCAGGTCTCGTCGCGCTTGCCACCGGCATCATGTGGGGCGCGCGCTCGAACGTCTCGTTCGCGCTTGAAATCATCGCGCTGAAGGCGCTGCCCGTCCTGATCCTTGGCGGCCTTACTTCCGTCCCGGGCGCCATCGTCGGTGGCCTCATCATCGGCATCGGCGAGAAACTCGGCGAATTTTATTGGGGCCCGCTCGTCGGCGGCGGCATCGAAAGCTGGCTTGCCTATTTCATCGCGCTCGCCGTGCTGCTGTTTCGACCGCAGGGCCTGTTCGGCGAAAAAATCATCGAGCGGATTTGAGGGCCAGACGTGTTCTACCGCGAAGCCGGCCAGTACAAGACCACTTATCAGGCCGACATGAGCATTTTCCCGATCCTGCAGGACAGGATCGGGCTTGCGCTCATCATGGTGGCCGCGCTCGTGCTGCCGCTCTTCGCCGGCGAATTCATGATCGCCTCGGTGATGGTGCCGTTCCTGATCCTGGCGCTCGCTTCGATCGGTCTCAACATTTTGACCGGCTATACCGGCCTCGTATCGCTCGGCACCGGCGCTTTCATGGGGGTCGGCGCCTATGCCTGCTACAAGCTCTCGACTACGTTTCCGGCGATCAACATTCTCGTCTGGATCGTCGTCTCGGGGTTTGTCTCCTGCGCGGTCGGCGTGCTGTTCGGCCTGCCGAGTCTCAGGATCAAAGGCTTCTACCTCGCCGTCGCGACGCTCGCGGCGCAATTCTTCTTGCAATGGTGCTTCGTTCGCCTTCCCTGGCTCTACAATTACAATCCGTCCGGGGCCATCGAAGTCCCAAGCCGAACGCTATTCGGAATCCATGTCACCGGCGCGTCGGCGACGCCGACGACGCGCTATTACATCGCGCTGGCGATC
>DATAOB010000102.1:0-9413 GCA_036265935.1 Beijerinckiaceae bacterium | reverse complement strand
GCTGCGTCAGCGGAATGAAGACTTTTTTCGAGTAGGAGACGAGCTCGCCGTGCACGAGATCGCGGCGCGAAGCGGCAGCTTGCATGAGCCGACCGAGATCGCTCTCCGCCTCGAGCGCGTAGATTTCAGCGGCGCTGAGCCAGGCGCCCTTTGCGGCGCGTTGCAGAAGATCGAACGCATTCATTGCGCCAACGCCGCTTCGCCCAGCATCTGTGTCTGTCCAAACCACTCGGCGAGACAAGCTCCGGTTTTCGTCTGATACCGCACCCGAAACCCCGTAAGATCCTGCGGTTGATCGATATCATTCATCAATGAGGGACACGCGAATACGCTCGCCTTTACCCCCGCACGCCTGGCCGCATTTTCGTGCTTGGCAAAGCTGCTCGGACCGAAACACGGTGCGATAAGATCGATCGGTGCGCAGCCGAAGAGATTGGTGCCGCGGTCTCGCGCGGCGGCAACGAGCGCAACCGAAGGACTTTGCAACTTCGCGATAATCGGAATCAATTCATCCGGCTCGATCTGCGGCACGTCACTCGGCACGACGACCATCGCATCGGCTTGCATATCTCGCAGGAACGGCAGCGCAAGCCTGACCGCTTCATTCGGCCCGTTCTCGACCGGATCGTCTATGGCGCGGGCGCCATGTGTACGCGCGATTTCCTTGGCACCTCTATCCGCGCTGACAACCACAATTCCGGAGAGCTCCTCAACTTCGCGCAAGCCGGCGAGCACATCTTCCAGCATGGCGCGCGCCAGCTGCTCCCGCTGAGCGGAATCGATCAGCGCGGCCAGCCGCGCCTTGGCGCGAGCGAAGCTTTTGACCGGCACGACCGCCCAAATCGACCGTTGTTGCTTCATCCAAAAACCATGTTGCCGGGGTGCGGGCTCACTCGATGCGGTGAGCCGCCGCGCGAAGTCAAGCACATCGCGCGCCAGATTTACTCTGTCCTCAAGACTGGTCATCAGCGTCGCTGTCGTAAGCGTTGCCACCGGCGGCGAGGCCGCATCGGCTGCATCGACCCGATCGACGGTCAATCCGTCAATGATGCCAGCATAGTGGCGCGCGATCGATGCGTTCGTCGCTTCGATCTTCAGCTCGGCCATGATCTTCGTGGTCGGACCCTTGATCGCCGCACCGCCGATGATCGGCGACACCGCAATTGTCGGCGCGCCGGCGCGCTGCAACAGCTCCCGCATGCCGGGCACCGCCAGGATCGGATCGACGCTAAGATAGGGATTGGAGGGACAGATCACGATTGCGGCAAGATCGCGCCGCTCGAATGCGGCGGCGACATCCGGCGACACGCGCGCGCCATTCGCGCCTTCGAAGGCGATCGCGCGCACGACAGGTGCGCAGCGCAATCCGACAAAATACTTTTGGAACGGCAGCGCGCCCTCATCCGTCATCACGATGGTGCGAACCGCATCATCGGACATCGGCAGGATTTTTGCCGAAATCCCGAAGCGCCGCGCGACATCGGTAACGACGCGCGTGAGGCTGTGACCTTCTCGTAGGCGCCGCGTGCGCTCGACATGCAGCGCGAGATCGCGATCGCCAAGTTGGAACCATGTCTCGCCGCCGACCTCGGCCAAAGCCGACATGAAATTCCACGTTTCGTCGGCGCGACCCCAGCCGCGTTCCCGATCATTCAGATCGGCCAGCGTGTAGAGCACCGTATCGACATCGGGCGAGATCGTGAGGCCGAGATGCTCGAAATCGTCCCCCGTGTTGACGATCACCGTCAGGTCCGGCCCGATCAGCTCGTATAGCCCGCGGGCGAGCTTCGCTCCGCCGATACCGCCGCAGAGCGCGATGACATGCTGGCCCGTCACCTGAACAAATCCCGTTCTTTCGGCCGGATCAGCGCGGCGGCATTGCTGCGCTGATCCCTCGCGGCAAACCCGCGTATATGTACCACGGGCAGGCCCTCCGCCGACTGTCCCATGACGAGCGACGCCGCCGCCGCGAGCTCGTCGGCGAGCGCAACTTCGGTAATGCGCAAGGCACGGCCGTAGAGGTCGGGCGTGCCGACGAGACTCTGCAATGCCGGTGTGCCTGCGGCGCCGATCGCCACGCCGACGACGCCGTTGCGCCAGGGCCGGCCAAAACTGTCGTTGATGATGATTCCGATATCGACGTTATGCCGCCCATCGAGCTCGGCCTTGAGTTTTGCGCAAGTCGCATCGGGATCGCGTGGCAGCATGAGAATGCCGTCTGGATCATCACCGACATTGGATTGATCGATTCCGGCATTGGCCATGACGAAGCCCAAACGATGCGCAACGATGAGCACGCCTTCCGCTGCGCGGATGACTTCAGTGCTTTCCGACAGGATCGCTTCGACGTGCCGCGGGTCCTTCTTCACGATCCCGGCGAGGCGAAGCGCCTCGGCGGAAGGCGTGAAGTCCGACAGGTTTGCACGCCGTCCTTCGGCTTTCGACACGATCTTTTGGGCGATGATCAGAATGTCGCCGCTGACGAGCACAATACCGGCCGCGCGCAAGGCACCGGAGATAATCTCAGCGAGATCGTCGCCTTCGCGGATCAGCGGAATGCCCGGCAATCCCGTATAAGTGATCCCCGTCGCGTTTTTCGCAGACATTCAGGAGAGGGCCCGCAACCGCGGCATGATATGCTCGGCATAAAGCCGTATAAAGCGCGCCTGATCCTTGCCCGGCGCATGGAAGACCAGATGGCGAAAGCCGAGATCGACATATGTCTTGATGCGCTCGACGTGCTCGTCGGGATCGGATGAAACGATCCAGCGCTGCGCCGCGCGCTCGACCGGCAGCGCGTCGGCGAGACGCTCCATTTCGAGCGGGTCTTCGACCGAAAGCTTTTCCTCTGCAGAAAGACTGAGCGCCGCCCAGTTCCGCGTATCTTCCATGGCGCGCCGAAGGTTCGGATCGAACGACACTTTAACCTCGATCATGCGATCGATTGCGTCTGACGCACGCCCCGCCTGCTTCAAGCCGGCTTCGACGTTCGGCAACAACGTCTCCGTATAAAGCGACTGATCCTTGCCGCTCGTGCAGATGAAACCCTCGGCCGTCGACCCCGCATATTTCGAGATCATCGGACCGGCGCCGGCGACGTAAATCGGCACCGGCACTTTCGGCCGGTCATAGATCGTCGCGTTGACGGTCTTGTAGAACTCGCCATCGAAGGAGACGCGATCTTCCTTCCACAGGTGACGGATCAATCGCAATGCTTCGCGCAACCGCGCAAAGCGCTCTTTCGGCTCCGGCCATTTGAGCCCCGTTGCCGGTACTTCGTTTACCGATTCGCCGGTGCCGACGCCGAGCACGACCCGGCCGGGATAGAGCTCGCCCAAAGTGGCGAAACCCTGCGCTACGATTGAGGGATGATAGCGGAATGTCGGTGTCAGCACGCTCGTGCCCATGATAATCCGCGACGTTTTTGCGCCGAGCGCGCCAAGCCACGAAAAGGCGAACGGCGCGTGTCCGTCGGTGTGCCGCCAGGGCTGGAAATGATCGCTGATGAAAACCGAATCGAAGCTGGCTTGCTCGGCAAGACGGGCGAAATCGAGAAGTTCGCGCGGTCCGAATTGTTCGGAAGAGGCTTTGTATCCAAGTCGAAGCATGCGCGTGGCCTATCACGCGCATGGCCCGCGGCAAACCGGCCTCTGTTACGGCGACGTGCTGCTTGTCAGGCCGGGGTCCGGATGCCAACCTGACGTCAGGGAGAGCTTGGAGCGATGCGCTTTGGTTGAGCAGGGAATCGGCGCGCGTCTGACGCGCAAGGAGGACGACCGCCTGATGCGCGGGCGCGGCCAATATGTTGCCGATATCCGCCTCGCCGGTATGCAGGACGTCGCTTTCCTGCGCAGCCCGATCGCGCATGGCCGCATTCGCGGCATTGCGGTCCCGCCGCAATACAAAAATGCGGTATTCACGTCAGCCGATCTTGTCGGCGTGAAGCCGATCCGTGCGGTGTCGAGCCTGCCGGGGTTCAAGGCCTCCGAACAGCCGGTGCTGGCGACGGGCAAGGTGCGGCAGGTCGGCGAACTTGTCGCGATGTGCGTGGCGCCAACGCGGGCCGAGGCGGAGGACATTGCCGCCTCGCTCACGCTCGATATCGAGGAACTCCCGGCCGTGCACGACATGCTTGCGGCCCGCGCGCCGGATTCGCCGCTCGTGCACGAGCATTGGGGCGACAATATCTTTCTCGAAACGTTTGCGGATGTTGACATCACGAAAGCGTTCGATGCGCCGATCAAGGTGACGCGGGAGCTCCGCACATCGCGCCAGGCGATGTGCCCGATGGAGGGCCGTGCCGTCGTCGCGGCATGGGATTCGCGGCTTGAGCAGCTGACGGTCTACACCGCCGCGCAGATGCCGCATATCAACCGCAACGGCTTGTCGGAATGTTTGTCGCTCGACCAGGCGGCGGTGCGCGTGGTGTCGCCCGATGTCGGCGGCGGTTTCGGTTACAAGGGCATTCTGCTGCCCGAGGAAATCTGCCTATCGTGGCTGGCGATGAAACGCGGTCATCCCGTGCGCTGGATCGAGGATCGGCGCGAGCATCTGACCGCGAGCGCCAATTGCCGCGAGCACCATTATGTGATCACCGCTTACGCCGATCGCGACGGGCGCTTACGCGGCATCGATTGCGAAGCGCATGTCGATTCCGGCGCGTATTCTTCGTACCCGTTCTCCGCGTGTCTCGAGGCGGCGCAGGTCGTCAGCATCCTGCCGGGGCCCTACGATTTCGAGGCGTATCGCTGCCGCACCTTTGCGGTCGCGACCAACAAGTGCCCGATCCTGCCGTATCGCGGCGTGGCGCGCACCGGCGTCTGCTTTGCCATGGAGGTCATGCTCGATGCGATCGCCCGCGAAGTGGGAATGGAGCCGCACGAGGTGCGACTGAAGAATCTCGTGCGGCCGGAGCAGATGCCGTTCGACAACATCACGAAAAAACATTTCGATAGCGGCGATTATCCGCAAGCCCTGCGCCGCACTGTTGCGGCGATCGGTCTGCCGGAGATCCGAGAACGGCAAAAGCGCGGCGAGACGGACGGGCGGCTGATCGGCTTCGGCCTCGCCGTCTATTGCGAGCAGGGCTCGCACGGCACCGCGGTTTATGCCGGGTGGGGTGTGCCGATGATCCCCGGCCACGAACAGGCGACGGCGCGCCTGACGCCGGACGGCGGCCTCGAACTACGCGTCGGCGTGCATTCGCACGGGCAGAGCCTCGAGACGACGCTCGCCCAAGTCGCGCACGAGATTCTCGGCGTCGACACCGCCAAGGTCCGCGTCGTGCTCGGCGATACGGCGCTGACGCCGTATTCCACCGGGACGTGGGGGTCGCGCTGCGCTGTCATGGCCGGCGGCGCGGTCGCCAGCGCCTGCCGCGAGATTGCCGAACGCGCGAAGCAGATCGGCGCCAAGCTGTTGCAGGCCGATCCGGCGAGCGTCAGCTTCCGTGACGGCCGCGTCGTCTCCGCCTCCGGAGACGTCGGCATCGCCGACATCACCCGCACCTGGTACCTGCGGCCGCAGGATCTTCCCGGCGACGTCAATCGCGGCGGGCTCGAGGCGACAATCGGCTACAAGCCGCCGGTCGACTCTGGCACGTTCAGCTACGCCGCGCATGCGACGCTGGTCGCCGTCGATCCCGAGCTCGGCGACGTCGAGATTCTCGACTACGTGATCGTCGAAGACGGCGGCAAGCTCATCAATCCGATGATCGTCGACGGCCAGATCTACGGCGGCTACGCGCAGGGCATCGGCACCGCGCTTTATGAAGAGATGCCGTTCGATTCGGCCGGCCAGCCGCTGGCCTCGACCTTTGCCGATTATCTCCTCCCCGGCCCGACCGAAGTGCCGGCGCCGCGGCTCGATCATATGGAGGTGCTGGCGCCCTATACTTTGTTCGGCCAGAAGGGTATCGGCGAGGGCGGCTGCATCGCGCCGCCGGCGGCGATCACCAACGCCGTCAACGATGCGCTGAAGGGGCTAGGCGCCGAGCTCTACGTTTCGCCGATCACGCCGCGGCGCGTGCTCGAAGCTATCGCCGCGGCCAAGGCAAAGCAGGCCGAAAGGGCCGGAGTGGCGGCGTGAAACCGGCGCGCTTCGACTACCAGCGACCGCGTGAGCTCGGCGCTGCCCTGGCGCTGCTCGCCGGCGAAAACGTCACGGCGAAAGCGCTGGCCGGCGGCCAATCCCTCGGGCCGTTGCTCAACATGCGGCTGGTGCAGCCCGAATTGGTGGTCGACATCACCGCTATCCCGGAGATGATCCGCGTCGAAGAAAGCGCCGATCATCTTGTGCTCGGCGCCTGCATCACGCACGCGGACATCGAAGACGGCCGCGTGCCGGACGTGACGAACGGTGCGATGCGCGATGTTGCCGCTGGCATTGCCTATCGCGCCGTGCGCAATCGCGGCACGATCGGCGGGAGCCTCACCAGCGCCGATCCCTCCGCCGATTGGGTGTCGGCGCTGGCGGCGCTGGGCGCCGAGGTCATCCTGCGCGGACGGACGGGAACGCGGACGCTCCCGGTCGAGGATTATGTCGTCGGCGCGCTTGAGACGTCGCTCGGCGCGGGCGAGCTGCTTGAGGCGGTGCGCGTGCCGCGGCTCTCGAAGCCCACGCGTTGGGCTTACGTGAAGAAATGCCGCAAGACCGGCGAATTCGCGCATGCAATCGGTGCGGTGCTCGTCGATCCTGAGCGCAACATCCGCCGCGCGGTGATTGGCGCGACTGAGTCTCGTCCGATCGTACTCGCCGACGCGCGCGAGCTGTTCGGCGGCGGCCCTGACATTTCCACGCCCGGCGCTTTCGATGCGCATATGGCCGATCGCATCCTGCTCAATGCAGGAATGGGCGATCCGATCGACCGGCAAATCCACGTCGTCACCTTGCGGCGTGCCGTGGCCCAGGCTCTGCAATGAGCGAAATCTCGCTCGTCGTGAACGGCAAGCCGG
Source organism: Beijerinckiaceae bacterium (assembly GCA_036265935.1). Taxonomy (GTDB): domain Bacteria; phylum Pseudomonadota; class Alphaproteobacteria; order Rhizobiales; family Beijerinckiaceae; genus JAFASC01. Next base: position 2,460 of record DATAOB010000102.1, on the reverse strand, counting down.
TCAGCGCTGCCGTCGAGCCACGGACGCATCTCGCCGATTTCCTGCGCGAAAGGCTCAATCTCACCGGCTCCCATCTCGGCTGCGAGCATGGCGTCTGCGGTGCGTGTACGGTCTTGATCGACGGGGTACCGGCGCGCTCCTGCATCACTTACGCGCTTTCTTGCGAAGGCGCCGAGGTGACCACGATCGAAGGTCTCGACGAGGACGAGATCACCCGCGAATTGCGTGCCGCCTTCACGCGCGAGCATGCGCTGCAATGCGGCTATTGCACGCCAGGCATGCTTGTTTCAGCGCGGGACCTCGTCGTGCGATTGCCCGACGCCGACGAGCAGCAAATCCGCATTGCGATGAGCGGCAACCTTTGCCGCTGCACGGGATATGTCGGCATCATTCGCGCGGTGCAGATGACGATCGCCGAGCGGCGCGCACGCGCCATTGCGCCAGTGCAAGGGGGTGGGCGCACCGCGTTGGGCCCGGTCGGCTCAGGGCATGCGGGCGCGACCGCAGGAGAGGCAAAATTCCGCGCCGCTCACGACGCGCGAAGCATCGCTCCTGCTGGCGCGGAGATCGCCGCGTCGTCGCTCGATCCGAACTGGCAGCCGCAGGCTTCATTTGAGCAGAAATTCATCGTGCATCACTCGCTTGCGAAAGTATGGGATTTTTTTGGCCGGATCGATGAAGTCGCGACTTGCCTGCCCGGCGCCTCGATTAAAGAATCCTCGCCACAGCGCGCCACCGGCCAAATTCGCGTCAAGCTCGGCCCGATTGCGGCAGAGTTCCGTGGTGTCGCAGAGATCGAGCGCGACGAGCGCACGCATTCGGGCCGCATCCAAGGGGCCGGCAGCGATGCGCGTACCAGCTCTGCGACACGCGGTGATCTCCGCTACAGGTTGGTTGCGCTCGATGAAGCTTCCACTCGCGTCGACGTGACGATCGGTTATCGCCTCACCGGCATGCTGGCGCAGTTCGGCCGCGCCGGGCTGGTGCAGGACTTGGCGGCACGACTGACCGCCGCTTTCGCGCAAAATGTGGAAGCCCGCTTAAGCGGCCGCACTCAATCCACCCCGCCGGCAGCATTGAGTTTCGGCGCGCTGATCGGGCCAATAATCGCCGAGCGCGCGCGAAGATTGTGGGCGAGCCTGCTCAGCTGGCGCAAGTAGGTGCGGCGGGCCGGAAGATTGTCTCGCCCTGCCGAGGGTAATATGGTGCCGCCCCGCTGCGGCCCGGCTCCGCCTCTTCTCGCAACTGACGGATAGCAATGACGAATTCGATCAACCTCAACGCCGATATGGCGGAGGGTTTTGGTGCCTATGACATCGGCAACGATGCCGAATTGCTGAAGGTCATCCGCTCGGCGAATATCGCCTGCGGATTCCATGCCGGCGATCCCTTGACGATGCGCCGCGTCGTCGAAGGCGCTAAGAAGGAGGGCGTCAGCATTGGCGCGCATCCCGGCTTCGACGACATCTGGGGCTTCGGCCGCCGCCGCATCGACATGAAGGCGAGCGACCTCGAATACATGATCGCCTATCAGATCGGTGCGCTGCAGGCGCTTGCGGCTTATTCCGATATGAAGGTGACGCATCTGAAGCCGCACGGCGCGCTGAACAACATGGCGGCGGAAAACAAGGATTATGCCCTGGCGATCGGCCGCGCCATCAAGGCGGTCGACCGCAACATCATCTATGTCGCGCTCATGGGCTCGGAGATGGAGAAAGCCGGCCACGAGCTCGGGCTCAAAGTCGCGCGCGAAGGATTCTGCGATCGCCAGTACGACGATGATGGCAATCTAACCTCGCGCAAGATTCCGGGCTCCGTCTATCACGATCCGGAAGTGGCGAAGAAGCAGGTGATCGAGATGGTCGTCAACAAGACGATCGTCTCGCGTCATGGCAAGCGCATTCCGTGCGACGTCGATACGCTCTGCGTGCATGGCGACGAGCCGACCGGCGTTGCCGTCGCGACTGCGGTGCGCCAGGGCCTCGAGGCCGCCGGTGTGAAGGTTGTTCCGCTGACCGAAATGTCGTTCGGTTGATGAGCCGCATCGTAGAGGAGATGGTCGTCACGCCGGACGTGGTCGACCCGGCGCGGCTGCGATCGGCGATCCGCCGCGTGCGAGAGTTCGGCGTCGTTCTGCCGACATTCAGTGAGCTTGCAAAGCCGCCGTCACACAATCTCGATCGCATCGACCCCGACGAGCCGCGCTCCGAAAATCTCTGGCGCGTGAACTGGTACAACGGACCGGACCGGCGCAAGCGCGTCGATGTGCCCGGGCACATCGTTCTTCCCGAAGCGCTCACGGGCGTGAAAGCGCCGATCGTCGTTCTGCTCGGCTGCCGCTTTCCGATGATCGGCGCGCACAAAGTGTTGCCCGCCTATGCCGGTCTCGCGCAGCGGCTTGCGACCGGCCGCTTCGATCCGGCCGAGCACAAAGCGATCTGGCCATCGACCGGCAATTAT
>DATAOB010000101.1:0-31165 GCA_036265935.1 Beijerinckiaceae bacterium | reverse complement strand
GAGAGTTCAAGGTCGAGGCGGTTCGGCTCGTTCGTGACCGCGGTGTCAGCGCTGCCCAGGCGGCACGGGACCTCGATGTCCACGAGAACGTGCTGCGCAAATGGGTGAAGGAGTTTGCTGCGGCGCCGGCAGGGGCGTTCCTTGGACATGGGCAGGTGAAGCCCGAGCAGCTCGAGATCGATCGGCTACGTCAGCCCGGTTGAGTTCGAAAGGAAGATCGGATTAGCTTAACTTGCTGTCCATCAAACCGGCAGCAGGCCACACTTACCAACGTCCTACCGACTGCCGGCACGGAAGCTGTCGAAGCTGATACCCGCAAAGATCGTTCATTCAGCTATGTCTCCGCCTTCGCCGCACTTGGCATCTTCGCCACGATAATAGGGCTTCTGCTCAATCTGGACGTGGCGTCTTTCTAAATCCAGTCCGCACTCTCGGACCTTCCGTTCGAACGAAGCCTTGGGGGACACCCCCCATGTTCCCCAAATGTCTTCAACCGTCAGGCGACGGCCGCCTTTTTAAGTCGTCTAGTCACCCCGCAAATGGGGAGTGTGACAGCGGCCAAAAAAACCCTGCCAGCGCTTTAACGGGCTTGCTGGCGGGGTTTGGCTATTGCCCGGAGGAAGTAATCGGGTAGGAAGGACGCTGCCCTAAATGGCGGCGCGCAACAGCGTGGGTTATTCCGCAGGCGATGCGTCGAGCTCCCCAAACAAAAACCCCGCCGGGCGGGGCAGGGCTAGGACTTGGGCTTCCTTGCTTCACACGTCCATCGGACGCATGATTGCTTACGGCTGGCCTGTGGCTAGCCCTGCGTTCCTCCCAACTGGCCCTGCAACTGGCGGGGCTTTTTCTTATAATCGACACTTGGGCGGCCCGAGCCGGGGAGCTGTACCGCCCGCCCATATATATATTGCGCTAGCCGATGAGGGTGGCATTCACGTAAGTGAATCGTTGTATTCGACCAAAGACGACTTCGCATCGAACGGCTCCGCTAGGCCGTTGCGTTGTGTGATCGCTCGCCGAGCCACTCACGTCTCGTGTCTTGCTCCACTTGGGGAACTTTCCGATGAAGCGCTCTAACGGTTTCGGCCTTTTCGCAATCATCGCAGCCATTGTTGCCTATGCGGCGTCGTTGGGCTTTTTCTCCTCTTAGGGCCCTAGGGAGGCCGTGCTCGCAGCTGGCGAAATGCTGAAAGAGGCGGAGCGAGATTTCAAGACGTGTTCGGGATCGCCAAGCGAGTGCGCAGCGATATGGCAGCGGGAGGACATCATTGTAAGCGCAGCAGTAACGACGGCTACACAGGTAGCGCGCCATTAAAACCGGTTTGCGGATCATCGACTGCTCCATCATGCTCTTTTCGGATGGCCCTGGCTCATGCTGACGCTCGTTTGCTCACCTTCGGCCCCACTTCATTCCTACCTTCGCCATTTTTGCTTGATCCCCTGCAAAGCTCAGTAAAACGGTAGGGGTGCGCGTAAATGTCGGAAGCCAGTGCGCGTTGGTACGCGCGGGTCGAGAAGGCCATCCAGGAGCTTCACAGGGTTTTGCAAGAGCAGCAGCGGCGGGCGGCGGCCGCGCAGGCGATCTTACGCATGTAGTCGCAGACGGATGCGCAGAAACGATAATCGGCGCTTTTCGGCGCGATTTTTTTAGCGGCGAGGGTGCCCGCCAGCTTCACTGGCGGGCGTTGTCGTTCAGGCCGCTATTGTTTGTCGCTATCTTCGAACTTGAATGAGATTTTCAGTTTGACCCGGTAGAGCTCTAATTTCCCATCCTTGATCTGGATGTCTTGTTCGACGACTTCCGCAACGCGCAAGTCACGCAGCGTCTGGGCAGCGCGTTCGACCGCCGATTTGCCGGCTTTGTCCCACGATTCCGTGCTCGTTCCGATGATCTCGATGACCTTATACAGGCTTTCTGCCATGAGCGTCCTCCCAACTGGCACAGCCGAGCTCACGCGCTCTGCTGCGGCGGCGGGCGCATCATTTCACCAATCACGACGCGCTACAACGCAGCAGCGATTCCGCGCGTGTTCAATAGCCTCGGGGATATTCGATGAGGATCGGGGGCCCAGCGCTATCCCGCGGTTAAAGTCGTGCTGGACACATTGAGCAGCGACGAGATCGCTGTGATGATCTGCGCCGGCGCAAACGGCTTTTGCACGAGTATACTCTTCGGCACGCCTTGCGAGGGCCAATCCTCGGCGGAAAAGCCGGTGATATAGACGACCGGCAGATCCTGGTTCACCTCGCGGGCATGGCGCGCGACATCCCAACCGCTGACATTGCCGCCGAGCTTCACATCGGCAACGAGCCCACCCACTTCGCCGGCATTTTCATCGAAGGTCGAGCTTGCCTTCTCGCCGCTTTGGACGAGCAGAACGCGAAAGCCCGCGTCTTCAAGTGCCCGCTTCACCTCGCCGCCGGCAACGGCATCGTCTTCCACGACCAGAATGAGGACCGCGCTGCCCTGCATGCCGCCCACCTTCGTTGGCCGGCGCCGAAGCGCCGGGTCCAGCTGCCGCGATCTCTCGGAAGTCGTGGACCCCGACCTGGTCTGGGTAAGAAAGCCGATTAAACCTGAAAGGTCGAGGCCACGACGCTTCTAGTAACCGTTGGGGCGCGGCGAGAGTTCCCGCAAGTGAGCAGGGAGGGCAAGGCGCCGGCGTGCGACTAGCGGAACGCCGAGAGCCCGGATGAGACCGTGCTGTGGAACGCGCCCACGAAAAGCTGGCCGAAGGGCGATAGCGCCGATTTTGCTCGGGACGCCAGACTCGGCTCCGATTGTTCCGCCGGCGCAGGCGCCTCGCGTTCGGCCAGGGCCACCGAGGTCGCCGGGTCAGACCGCTCGACGCTTGTCACGTTCGGGGAAACCTCTGAGACGGGTAGGGGATTCTTTTCGGTCGCGGGCGGGTTCGGCTGCTTCGTTGCGTGCCTGACCAGCTCGACATTCTCCGCCTTCGGCACGCAGACGCCCTTGCTGACGCGCAGAATCTCACCGCGCGGGCACTTCGTCGCCGCCTCGCCGACGGAGATCGGCGGAAGCGCGCCGAGCACCAGGAAAATCAATAGCTTGGCGGACGAGCCGGCCGCATGGGGAGACCGCATTCTTGTTCTTCCTTGTTCCCCCGCCACGTCGGAATCAGTGGCCGGCTTTCGTGGCGTTAGCGAGGCGCAGCTGCGGCATAAGCCGTGCCGGGGGAAAATCAGGCGTGGCCGACCGGCACGTTCCAGATTTCTGCGGCGTATTCGCCGATGGTGCGATCGGAGGAAAACCACGCCATGCGCGCGGTGTTGAGCAGGCTCGAGCGCCACCACGCGCGCCGGTCGCGCCAGCGCGCGTCGACTTCCCGCTGCGTCTCCCAATAGGAGTCGAAATCGGCGGCGACCATGAACGGGTCGGGACCGAGCACGACATCGACCAGAGGTCTGAACCGCTGGGGCTCATCCGGGCAAAACATGCCGGAGGCGAGCGCTTCCAGGACGCGCGCGAGCAGCGGCGATTCCGCCGCCGCTTGCCGCCCAGTGAAATGCGCTCGACGCCGCGCCGCGACCTCATCGGTGGTCATGCCGAAGATGAAAATGTTAGCGCGATCGACGTTCTCGCCGATCTCGATATTGGCGCCGTCGAGCGTGCCCATCGTCAAGGCGCCATTCAGCGCAAGCTTCATGTTGCCGGTGCCGGAGGCTTCGAGCCCGGCGGTCGAAATCTGCTCGGAGAGGTCGGCCGCCGGAATGATGATCTCGGCGCGGCTGACGTTGTAATTCGGCAGGAACACGACTTTCAGCTTGTCGGCGACGCGCGGATCGGAATTGACCAGCCGCGCCACGTCGCTGGCCAGCTTGATGATCAGCTTGGCCCGCGCATATCCCGCCGCCGCCTTGCCTGACAAAATCTTGACGCGGGGCGTCCAGTCCTTTCCCGGTTCGTCCACGATGCTGAGATAAAGAGCGATCGTCTCCAGGATGTTGAGGAGCTGGCGCTTGTATTCGTGAATTCGCTTGATGTGCACGTCGAACAGGGAATCCGGGTCGAGCATCACGCCGGCCTGATCGAGTGCGACACGGGCGAGCCGCTCCTTGTTGCTGCGGCGCGCGGCGGCAAGTTTCTCCAGTAAGGACGCGTCCTCGGCAAAATGCTCGAGCCCGCTCAAATGCTTGGGATCGTCGAGGAGAGCCGGGCCGAGCGCCTCGACAAGCAGCCCGGTCAGAAGCGGATTGGCGCCGTAAAGCCAGCGCCGGAAGGTGATGCCGTTGGTCTTATTGAGGATACGGTCGGGATAAGCCAGCGCCAGATCGCGGAAAACGGTCTGGCGCATGAGCTCCGTATGCAGGGCCGAGACGCCGTTGACGTGGCTCGAGCCGACAAAGGCGAGATAGCCCATGCGGACGCGCCGGTCGCCATGCTCCTCGATGAGCGAAATGGCAGCGACTCGCTGCGGGTCGTGGCCGACCGGCTTTGGCACCGTGTTGAGGTGGAAGAAGTTGATGAGGAAGATAATTTGCATGTGCCGCGGCAACAGCCTGTTCATCAGCGCGAGAGACCAAGTCTCCAGCGCTTCCGGCAGCAGCGTGTGGTTCGTGTAATTCAGCGTGCGCCTTGTAATGTCCCAAGCCTCATGCCAGCCGAATTCATGCATGTCGAAGAGGAGCCGCATGAGTTCGGCAACCGCCATTGCGGGGTGCGTGTCGTTGAGCTGCAGGCAGGCGTGTTCCGGCAGCGACGATAAATCGCCGTGCAGTGAAATATGACGGCGAATAATGTCTTGTAGCGAGGCCGAGACAAAGAAAAACTCCTGCCGGAGCCGCAGCTCTTGGCCGGCGGGCGTTTCGTCGCTCGGGTAAAGCACGCGCGAAATCGCTTCGGCATGATCGCGCTCGGCGAAAGCGCCGATGTGATCGCCGCGATTGAAGCGCTCTAGATGGATCGGATTGCGCGAGCGCGCCGACCATAGCCGCAAGGTATTGGCGTGGTGACCACGCCAGCCGATCACCGGCGTGTCGTAAGCGACTGCCTGCAGCGTGTCGGCCGGATGCCATATGCCGCGCGCGATATCGCCGTCTCGACCGATATATTCGACAAAGCCGCCGAAACTGATGCGATATGAAACCTCCGGCCGTTCGAATTCCCAGGGATTGCCGAAGGACAACCAGTCTTCCGGCACTTCGTGTTGCCATCCATCGATCATCACTTGCCTGAACAGCCCGAAATCGTAACGGATTCCGTAGCCGTAAGCAGGAATCTTCAACGAGGCCATGCTATCCATGAAGCAGGCGGCAAGCCGGCCAAGGCCGCCGTTGCCGAGTGCAGCATCGGGTTCTTCGATCACTATCTCGTCGAAATCGATACCGAGCTCCGCCAGCGCGTGGCGCGCGGTGTCAAGGGCGTGGAGATTCCGCAAACCATCGGCCAGCAACCTTCCGAGCAAAAATTCCAGAGAAAGATAATAGACCCGCTTATGTCCCTTCAGATTATTCAGCCGCGTCGCATCCATCCAGTGATCGACGATACGATCACGCGTCGCAAGCGCGGTCGCCATAAACCAGTCGCGCGGCCGTGCGGTAGTGAGATCCTTGCCGACCGAATATAGGAGCTTTGCGACGATCGCGTCGCGCAGTTCCGCAACCTCGGGATCGAGCACATGCTCAGTTCCAGTTTTGCGGCTCAGTTCCAGAGCTCTATGGGCTTCAGCCACGCTCCCTCCAGGCTGGTACCGCTAACGCGCAGCGACATCTTGCGGCGTGCAAAACGCCCAAAACAAGGCTGTGCCGGTAAGGGCACGCAGGGGCACGAGACTCGACCCGGGCAAACGTGTTTCTGGAGTCGCACTCAAGGCAATAATTGTCCAGCCGAGCGCCGCGAGTCGGAACAGAAGAATTATATGCTGAAGCCGCTCGCCGGCGCGTTCGGAAGTCACGCCGCAGAGCACCATTGCAATAATGGTGAAGATCGGAGAGATCGCACTAACAGCTTCAGGGCAGAGGAAAGGGTACTCCCGCCCAGCATTGGCCCCACGATATTGCGCTGCATCATTGTTCCCGAACCGCCCCTCACCTCAGCCGGCGGACCATACTATCGCATATTCCTCTGTCAAAGAGGGGACTTAGCGCATTTTGACTCAGCGAATACCAGCGCGCATGAAGCTTTGCACGAACTGACGTTGGAAAATCAAAAATGCAATGAGGAGCGGTGCCGATGTCATCAGTGTCGCGGCGCAGATGATAGCCCAGTCGACGCCCTGATCGCCCGAAGAGAACACTTGCAGGCCGACGGTAACCGGCCGTGATTCCACCGAGTTCGTCACGATCAGCGGCCATAAGAAATTGTTCCAGTGATAGCTGACCGAAACGAGCCCATATGCGACGTAAACGGGCTTGGCCAAAGGCATGTAGACCTTCAAAAGAACCTGCATATCATTGGCCCCTTCGAGCCGCGCCGCGTCCTCGAGCTCTGTCGGCACGGTCTTGAAGGTCTGGCGCAGAAGAAAAATGCCGAAGGCGGATGCGACATAGGGCAGCGCGATCGCTGGAATAGAGTCGAGGATGCCGAGCGTGCTCATCATGCGGTAATTTTCAACGATCAGCACGTCGGGCATGATCATGAGCTGCAGAAGCACGAGTGCAAAGGCAACACCTTTGCCGAAAAATTCGTGCCGCGCGAAGGCATAAGCCGCCAGCGTGCAGAGAATGACCTGGGCGCCGAAGATTAGGGTAACCAGCACGACGCTGTTTAGAAAATAGCGTGCGAAGGGCGCCGCGAGCCAGGCGCGGCGGAAATTATCGAGCGTCAGCGGCGCGCCGATCTCGAAGCGCGTCGAGAATTCCGCCGAATGAAACGCCGTCCACATCGCATAGAGGAGCGGCAATATCCAGAAGATTGCGAGCAGCCACGAGGCGGCGCTCTCCGCGACGAGGCCGCCGCCTTTCGGCGCGTAAGGAGAACGGGGGGCGAGTCCGGTCATCGATAATGCACGCGGCGGTCGAGCCAGCCGTACTGCACGAGCGAGACGGCGGCGAGCAGCGCCAGCAGAATCATCGTCAGCGCCGCTGCATACCCCGTGTCCCAGAAGCTGAAGCCGACCTGATAAACGTAATAGAGAAGCAGCATGGTGGAATTGTCGGGCCCGCCGCGCGTCATCACTATGATATGGTCGACGGTGCGAAACGCATTGATGATGGCGTTGATTAGCACAAAGAGCGTTGTCGGCATGAGCAGCGGGAATTGTACGCGCCAAAAGAACTGCCAGCGCGAGGCGCCCTCTAGCGCCGCGGCTTCGCCGAGCGACGGCGAAATCTGCTGCAAAGCGGCGAGATAGAAGATCATGAAGAAACCGGCCTCTTTCCAGATCGCGACAATGGTGACCGCCGCGAGCGCCGACGACGAGGAGCCGAGCCAATTATGCGGTGGCCCGCCGAACAGCGAGACGACCTGCTCCAGGAGCCCGTATTGCGGCGTGTAGAAGAACAGCCAGATATTGGCGACCGCAATCATCGGCAGCACGGTTGGCGTGAAATAGGCCATGCGCGCCAGCGCGCGACCGGGAATGCGGTCATTGACCCATACTGCCATCAAAAGGGCGATCCCGGTTGCGAGGGGAATGCTGACGAGCGCATACCAGGCATTGTTTGTCAGGGCCTGCCAGAACACCGGATCGTCTGCCAGCTGGCGATATTGATTCAAGCCGATGAAATGTGCCGGACGGCGCGGCCGCGCCGTCGAGTAAAAACTTTCGATGAGCGTTTTTGCCGCCGGCCAGTAAGTGAACAGTGTCAAGAAGCAGATGGCCGGCAGCAGAAGCAGCCAGCCGTTGATCTGCCGGGCGAAGCTTCTCACGGCGGGGCGGCTCAGCGGTATGGCTTCAGAATTCGCTCCGCCTCGGTCTGCGCGTCCTTGAGCGCACGATCCGCGGGCTTGCCGCCGGTCAGCGTCGCCTGGATCGCGTCGTTCAGCGCCTTAGTAACGCGCTGGTTCTCATGCGTCGACAATTCGGCGGTCGCGTATTTTAGCTGGTCGCGCGCAACGGCGGCCGGCGGGAATTTGTCGACATAGACCTTCATTGCCGGCGTGTCGTATGCGTCCGGCCGCACCGCGACGTAACCGGTATCGATGCTCCATTGCGCCGCGCGCTCCGGGCTGGTCATCCACTGGATGAAGCGCAAGGCAGCGGTCTGTTGCTCGGCCGGCGCTTTCTTGGAAATATAAAAATTGCCGCCGCCCGTTGGGCTTCCCGGTTGCTTATGCGCCGGCAGCATGGCGACGCCGAAGGGGAATTTCGCATTGTTGCGGACATTGGTGAGATTGCCGGTCGTCGTCCACATCATTGCGCATTTGCGCTCGAAGAAATCTTTCGGTGTCGTCCCCCATTCGACGATGCCCGGCGGATGGCATTTGTACTTCTGCGAGAGGTCGGCCCAATATTGCAGCGCCTCGATCGATTCCGGCTTGTCAAAGAACGTGTGCGTGCCGGCCTCATCCATCAGCTTCGTGCCGGCTTCTGTCGCGAGCGCCTGAAACAGCCAATAGGGAAAGCCGCTCGCAGGAATCTGCGTGCCCCATTGCGTTGCATTGCCCGAGGAATCGCGCTTCGTCAGCTTTTGCGCGAAGGCGACATGCTCGTCCCAATTCGCCGGGCCTCTTTCGGGATCGAGTCCCGCCTCGCGGAACGCATCTTTGTTCCAGAAGAGCACGATGGTCGAGCGCTGGAACGGCACGCCCCAGGTCTCGCCGCCGGTTCGGCTATTCTCCATGAAGGCCGGGAAGAAAGTTTTAAGCCACGCCCGATCCTGCTCGGTCTTTAGAAAGGCGTCGATCGGAACGATCGCATCGTCGTCGATCAGCGAGAACATATCGGTCGAGAGCAGAACGGAAGTCGTCGGCGGCGTGCCGCTCTTATGGGCCGTCAGCATTTTGACGATCGTTTCCTGATATGTGCCGGCATAGATCGGTCGCACTTTCACATCGGGGTTAACCTTCTCGAAATCGGCGGCATAGCCGTCGACGGTTTTGGTGATCGGCCCGCCGACCGCGACGGGATAGTAGAACGTGATCTCGGTTGATTCTGCGGCGCGCGTGGGCACGCTCGCGAGCGCGGTGCCGGCGAGCGCAGTTGTACCCGTCAGAAAATCGCGTCGATCCATTCCGTCCTCCCCTAGCGGTCCGAGCCGCATTACGGTTTGCTCAGTCTATACGATGCCCTGTTGACACGTCGAACCAGTGCGCTGCTTCCGCTTCCCAGGTCAGATGCACCCTATCACCGGCGCGGCAGGGCGGTCGGCCATTAAGCCGTGCTAGGACAGACGCTCCCGCGATCGTCGCCTCAATTAGCGTTTCGGCGCCGAGATATTCGAGTGATTCGACTTCCGCAGGCACGCCGCTCTCGGCGAGGCGGATGTTTTCGGGGCGCACACCCAGCAGCAGGTCTTTCGGGTTACGCCCATTCGACACGGCATGAGCGCCGGGCGCGGTGACCGCTTCTGGCGCGAGCACGTTCATTGGCGGTGTGCCGACAAATCGCGCCGCAAACACGCTCGCCGGCCGCTCGTAAATCTCGGTGGGCTTCGCCGCCTGCTCAATGCGCCCCGCATTCATCAGGATAATCTGATCGGCCATGGTCATCGCTTCGACCTGATCGTGCGTGACATAGATCACCGTCATGCCGAGCCGTTGCTGCAGCGCGCGCAATTCGCGGCGCATCTCGGCACGCAATTGCGCGTCAAGATTCGACAAAGGTTCGTCCATGAGACAGACCGGCGTCTCGGCAATGATCGCACGGGCCAGCGCGACACGTTGCTGCTGGCCACCGGACAATTGCGCCGGCTTGCGCTCGAGCAGCGGCGTCAGCCCGAGAAGCTCCGCCGTCTTTGCTAGGCGGGCGTTGCGCGCCGCGCGCGGCACACGCCGGATTTTCAATCCGAACAGGATATTTTCGCGTACGCTCAGATGCGGAAACAAGGCGTAAGATTGGAACACCATGGCAACGCCGCGCTTGGCGGCGGGCCAGGACGTCACCTCTTCGCCGGCGATTTCGATTTTCCCGGCGCTTGCCTCGTCAAGCCCGGCGATGATGCGTAGTGTCGTCGATTTTCCACAGCCGGATGGGCCGAGCAGCGCCGCAAACGACCCAGCTTCAACGCTGAAGCTTATGTCATGCAGGATGTGCGTATCCCCCCACGTCTTGCTCAGGCCGCTGACGCTGACAGCTTTCAAGACGGTTCTCTTAAGCACAGGGGCGGATTCGCAAGCGCCCCATTGAGCTCTGCCATGAGCCGAACGCGCTGCCAAGTCCAAGGTCGATTCGCGCAACCTTCTCGATTGGCATTCGTTTAGTCGGCGCAACAAAAGGGAGAGACGGAATGCGGAAAATAACAGTGGTGGTTGCGGCATTCGCGACCGCATTAAGCTTGGCGCCTGCCTTCGCGCAGGACACGATCAATAAGGGAAATCCCTCAATGGTCCCGAACCGCGGCGCTGGCGCCTGGGGTGCGGGCTCCCCGGGCGAAGGTCCGCGGGAAAACATGGGTACGGTTGACGGAACTGCGGGGCGCTCGGCCGCGCCCGGAACTGGAACAATGCTGCCGCAGCCGCCGAACGCAGTGAACCGCTGATCTGTACAGGTTTAGAGAAAGGGCGCGGGAGAGCGTCTCCCGCGCCTTTTTGCGTGCATTCGGTCGGAGCGCTTGCCAAGTCGGCAACGCTTGCCGGCCCGCGTCGGGACCGCTAACATCGCACTAGCCACGGGGTGCTGCCTTTCAGGGAGGGCGGCTGAGATCACACCCGTCGAACCTGATCTGGGTAATGCCGGCGCAGGGAAGGCTCGCGGAGCAACTCCCGCCCGTCTTCCGACCGCCCGGCTACGGAGGACGCATTCCATGAACATGCACGCTAAGCGCCCGCTGCTTCCCGAAAGCGTGACGACGGGTCCGCTGACCGGCTCGCGCAAAATTTACGTCGAGCCGCAAGATGGCGTGCGCGTGCCGTTCCGCGAAATTGCGCTCGACCCCTCCGCCAACGAGCCGCCGGTGCGCGTCTATGATGCGTCTGGCCCGTATACGGAGGAATTCTTCGCGCCCGATCTCGGCGCCGGCCTGAAGTCGGCGCGGCCCTGGCTTGCAAGTCGCGAAGGACTGGAGACTTACGCCGGCCGCGGCATTCGTCCCGAAGACAATGGCGGCGCCTCCGGCGAGCACCTCGTGCCGCCGTGCCCGGCCTCGCGCGCGCCGCTGCGTGGCAAGCCCAGGCGACCGGTCACGCAGTATGAATTCGCTCGAGCCGGCATCATCACGGAAGAGATGATTTACGTGGCGCATCGCGAGAATCTCGGCCGCGAGCCTGCGGTCGAAGGCGCCGAGGCGCGCTTGGCCGATGGCGAAAGCTTCGGCGCTTCCGTGCCGGCCTTCGTCACGCCGGAATTCGTGCGCGACGAGATCGCCCGCGGGCGCGCGATCATTCCGTCGAACATCAACCATCCCGAACTCGAGCCGATGATCATCGGCCGTAATTTTCTCGTGAAGGTCAACGCCAATATCGGCAATTCCGCCGTCACATCTTCGGTCGCCGAAGAAGTCGAGAAAATGGTGTGGGCGATCCGCTGGGGCGCCGATACGGTTATGGATCTCTCGACCGGCCGCAACATTCACAACATCCGCGACTGGATCATCCGCAACTCGCCGGTGCCGATCGGTACGGTGCCGATCTACCAGGCGCTGGAAAAGGTCGGCGGTGATCCGATCAAGCTGACCTGGGACGTTTTCAAAGACACACTGATCGAGCAGGCCGAGCAGGGTGTCGATTATTTTACTATCCATGCCGGCGTGCGTCTCGCTTATGTGCCGCTCACCGCCAACCGTGTGACTGGAATCGTGTCGCGTGGCGGCTCGATCATGGCACGCTGGTGCCTCGCGCATCATCGCGAGAGTTTCCTGTACGAGCGCTTCGACGAGATTTGCGACATCATGCGCGCCTACGACGTGTCGTTCTCATTGGGCGACGGTCTGCGCCCGGGCTCGATCGCCGATGCCAACGACCGCGCGCAGTTCGCCGAGCTGGAGACGCTCGGTGAACTGACGAAGATTGCCTGGGACAAGGGTTGTCAGGTGATGATCGAGGGCCCCGGCCACGTGCCGATGCACAAAATCAAGATCAACATGGAGAAGCAGCTCGAGGAATGCGGCGAGGCGCCGTTCTATACGCTCGGGCCGCTGACGACCGACATTGCGCCGGGCTACGACCACATCACAAGCGGCATCGGCGCCGCGATGATCGGGTGGTTTGGTTGCGCCATGCTTTGCTATGTCACGCCGAAGGAGCATCTGGGGCTGCCCGACCGCGATGACGTGAAGGTCGGCGTGATCACCTATCGCATCGCCGCGCATGCCGGCGATCTCGCCAAGGGTCATCCCGCCGCGCAGATCCGCGACGATGCGCTGTCACGTGCACGCTTCGATTTCCGCTGGGAGGATCAGTTCAATCTCGGCCTCGATCCCGATACGGCGCGGCTCTATCACGACGAGACGCTGCCGAAGGAGGCGCACAAGGTCGCGCATTTCTGCTCGATGTGCGGCCCAAAATTCTGCTCAATGAAAATCACGCAGGATTTACGCGCCGAGGTGCAGGCGATGAGCGAGGAAGAGCGCGCTCGTATCGAGGGCATGGCGCAGAAAAGCGCCGAGTTTCTGGAAAAGGGCGGGCAGCTCTATGTGCAGGCGGCGGAATAAGCGACTCCACGCTTTTTCTATGATAGCGCGGCACGGCCGTAGATTTGGTCCAGCACGCGCGAAACCCTGACGAGGTTTACCGCCTCGGGATGGAATCGCGCACCGCCGGCAAGCCGCCTTGCCCAATCCACCGCGGCGCGGCCGCCCCACGCATCGGGCGGATTTGCTAGCATTTCACGTGCCGTGCCGCGATAGCGCTCGGCGACAAAATCGTAGAACGAGCCGTCCACATTGTGGAGCGCGGCGCCGCCATTCGTGCCATAGAACGCGGCAGAGATGATCGCGTCGCGGCCCGCCTGCAAACGCCACGAGCAGGCAAGCCGCACGGCCGTGCCGGAACTTAGTTGCAGCGTGGCAGTGGCATAATCCTCGACACGTTCGGCCGCGCGCACAAGCAATTCGCCGCCGGCAAACAGTTTGCTGGTCACGCTTGTGACTTCAGGAAAAGCCATCACCCACAGCGCAAGGTCGACGAGATGGACGCCCAAATCCATCACACAGCCGCCGCCGGATTGCCCCGGATCATAGAACCACGCCTTGTCCGGGCCGTAGGCATTGTGAAACACGAGATCGATCGCGAAGATATGTCCGAGCTCACCGGCGCCCGCGATCTCGGCGATGCGCTGCATGCCTTGCGTATGGCGATAGGAAAAGTCGACGCCGATCAGCCTGTCGGCCGCCCGCGCTGAATCAATGACGGATTGCGCTTCAGCCGCATTGCGTCCGAGCGGCTTCTGGCAGAACACGGCAATACCGCGCGATAATGCGCGGATCGATTGCTCCGCATGCATCGCGCTCGGCGTGGCGATGACCACCCCGTCTACCTGCGCGTCCAGTATCTGATCGAGGGTAGCAACAAGTTTCGCCCTCGGCGCAAGCTTCTGCGCTTCCGCCGCCATTTCCGGCGAGGAATCCGCGATCGCAACGACATCTGCAACGTCAGCCTCTACGATCGCCTGCATGCGATGGCGGCCGATCCAACCAACGCCAAGTAATCCGAGCCGCGGTCCCCTCACGGGATGACCAAAGCTTTCAAGAAGTCGCTCGGCCTGTCGCGCGTCGCGTCCAGTGCTTTGTCGAGCTCTTCGAGCGTAAAGCGATGCGTATAGAGCGGGCGCGGATCGAGCCGCCCCGAGGCAACCGCATCCACAGCTTCGCGAATCCCTTGCACATAAACCTTCGGATCGCGCTCATGGGCGTTGATGACGTCGAGCCCGCGCCAGTTCCACAGCCACATGTTTACCTGCCGGGGCCCATCCTGGTGATAACCAGCGATGATCAGCCGACCGCGCTCGCCCGTGATCTCGCCGGCGAGATCGAGCGGCCATTGCTTGCCCACGGCTTCAATGACTCGGTCGCAAAAGACCCCACCGGTGAGTTCCTTCGCTTGGCCGATGATCGCGGTGTGATCCTCCATCGCGATCGTCTCGGTCGCGCCCATGTGGCGCGCGACTTCCAGGGAGAATGGCCGGCGCGAGATCGCGATCACACGTGCGCCGGCATCGCTCGCAAGCCGCGTCAGGAGGGCGCCGAGAAAACCAATGCCGACGATTGCCACCGTCTGCCCGGCTTCGATTTCGCTGCGGCGGAAGATATTCATCGCACACCCAAGCGGCTCCCCAGGGAAGGGCTGGCTGGCAAGCGCATCCGGGAGGCGCACGACCGCGTCTGCATCGGCGACGTCGTATTCGGCGTAAGCTTTGTACGAGAGCGCTGCGACGCGGTCGCCGATCGCCAGTCCTGTCACGGCGTCCCCGAGCGTGTTGATCACGCCCCAGCCCTCGTGGCCAAGCGCACCCGGCTCGGTCGGAAATTTCATCCAATCCGGTCCGGCCCAGGGGGTGAGGTTGGAGGCGCAGACGCCGCAGCCTTCGAGCCGAATGCGCACCTCTCCCGCCGCCGGCTCAGGGCAGGGCACGTCCTTGATCGCGATGCGGCCGGGGCCGGTCAGAACTGCAGCGCGCATGTGGGTCGGGATAGGGAACGCATCGCTCTCATTTCAAGGCTAAATTTGCCGGGAGGCGGGTGAACGCCCGCGGGATGTGGTTGGGCTTGACCCACGCCTTCCAAACATGAGAGCAATGATCGCATTGCTCTCACTGGTAGGGGTGACATGGGAAATCTCCACGTCCGCAATCTCGAGGATGAATTGATTCTCCGGCTGAAGCGTCGGGCTGCAAGGCACGGCCGCTCGACCGAGGCGGAGCATCGCGAGATTCTCCGGCTAGCCCTTGCCGGGGACGACGAGCCTTCCTTCGATACGCTCGCGGCGGAACTTCGAAAATTGACGCAAGGCCGCAAGCAGACTCCTTCGGAGGTGCTTCAACGCGACGGCCGCTCCGAGAGATGACGCGGCTCGTTATCGACGCAAGCATCGCAATCAAGTGGGTCGTGCAGGAAGAAGGTACCGAAGATGCGCTGGCGCTCCGCACGAGAGCAGAACTTATCGCTCCCGATCTCATCATTGCCGAATGCGCCAACATTCTGTGGAAAAAAGTGCAAAGGGGCGAACTCTCGCAAACCGAAGCGCTGATCGCAGGGCGGCTTCTGCAAAAAGCTAACGTGGATATCCTTACCACGCGCAATCTGCTTGAGGCGGCTACCCGCCTCGCGATCGAACTTGGACATCCCGCTTACGACTGCATTTATCTTGCTCTTGCGATCCAGAGCGATTGCCGTTTCGGTACGGCCGATAAGGCCTTCGTGCGCAAAATGAGTACCGCACCACTCGCAGACCGAGTCGTTGCGCTGGCTGACATCAGGCCCTGAGACTAGCATGCCTACGCCGCTCCTCGCTGCGGATGTCGTACCCGAGCATCTCGCCGATCGCCTCGTTTCCGGCGATCGCGCCGCGCTGGCGCGTGCCATCACGCTCATCGAGAGCCGCAAGCCCGCGCATCAGGAGATGGCGCGGACGCTGATGCAGCTGGTGCTGCCGCAGACGGGCAAGGCGATTCGCGTCGGCATTACCGGAGTGCCGGGCGTCGGCAAATCGACGTTGATCGATATGCTCGGCACAAACCTCACGGCACAAGGTCATCGAATCGCGGTGCTGGCGATCGATCCATCTTCCACGCGCACCGGCGGCTCGATCTTGGGCGACAAGACGCGCATGGCGCGGCTTGCCAACGATCGCAACGCCTTCATCCGTCCCTCGCCCGCCGCGGGCACGCTCGGCGGCGTTGCGACGCGCACGCGCGAAACGATGCTGCTCTGCGAGGCCGCAGGTTTCGATGTGATCCTCGTCGAGACGGTGGGAATTGGTCAGTCGGAGAGCGCTGTCGCTGAGATGACCGACTTCTTCCTTGTGCTGATGCTGCCCGGCGCCGGCGACGAATTGCAGGGCATCAAGAAAGGCGTGCTCGAACTTGCTGACATGATCGCCATCAACAAGGCCGAGGGCGAAGGGCGGGGGCGGGCGGAGGCCGCCAAAGCGGAATATTTGGCGGCGCTGCACATCCTGCAGCCCGCCGCATCGACATGGTCGCCACCGGTTGTGCTCGTCTCCGGTCTGGCCAATGAGGGCCTCGATGCGATGTGGCGCCAAATCGAGGAGCATCGCCGGCGCATGCAGGCGAGCGGCGATTTCGACGCCAAACGACGTGCGCAGCAAGTGAAATGGATGTGGACGATGATGGAAGAGCGCCTGCATGCGAGGTTGCGCTCGGACGCCAATCTCAAATGCCAGGTCGCTGCGCTGGAGGCGCGGGTGGCCAACGGCGAGCTCGCGCCGACCCTTGCCGTCGACGAGATTGCGCGAATGCTCGGAGTGTGAGGCTTTGAGCGATCTCACCATCCTCGTCACCGGCTTTTTGGCTTTCCCCGGTGCGCCGGTCAATCCGAGCGCGGCGATCGTGATGCGGCTTTTGCAGAGACACGCGCGGCGCTTTCGGCTGCATGGGATCAGCCTGCAAACGGCGGTATTGCCGGTCGTTTATGACGAAGTGACGCGCGAGCTCGAGACGCTTGTGGCGCGTACGCATCCCGATGCCATCGTGCATCTCGGGTTGGCGTCGTGGCGCAAGCAGCTGAGCGTCGAGACGCGTGCGGTCAATCGCATTACCACGCTCCACCCCGATGCGGCGAAGCGCCGTGCCGCCGCGCGTGCCGTGCGCGCCGGCGGACTGCCGGCTCTGCGCTCGCCACTTGCGACGCTATCGCTGGCGATGCTGATGGCCCGCACCGGCGTGCCGGCGCAGCTGTCGATCGACGCCGGCGACTATGTCTGCAACCAGACGCTCTATGCGAGTCTTGCGAGCGGCGACGCGCCGGCGGTGTTTATTCACGTGCCGCGGCTAACTGGCGTGCGGCGCGAGCCGGACGACGACGATGATGATGCGCCCGCGCCCATCACGCTGCTCGCGCTGACGCGCGCCGTTGAAGCCGCGCTTATCGCGATCGCCGCGCATGTGCGGCGGATGCGGCGCGACGCACTCACGGCGTCTTGTAGGTAATCCGATAGAGTGCGCCGGCGTCGTCATCCGAGACGAGCAGCGAGCCGTCCGGCGTTTCCGCGACATCGACGGGGCGCCCGAGATAGCCGCCATTCGGGATGTTCCAGCCCTCGGCGAAAGGCTGGCTCTTGTCGCCGGTACCGTCCGGCTTCAGCGTCGAGAACATGACGCGCGCGCCGACCGGATTGGTGCGGTTCCAGGAGCCATGCTGCGCCGAAAAAATCCCGCCGCGATATTTTTCAGGAAAGCTGCTGCCGCGATAAAAAATTATGCCGAGATCGGCGGCATGCGCGACCTCTTCGATCTCGGGAAAGACCAGGCCGTCCGGCGGCTGGCTTTTGGCGAATTTGCGCGTACGCGTGTGGCCGCCGCCATACCAGGGAAAGCCGAAATTCAAGCCCGCGTGCGACGCGCGATTGATCTCGCCCGGCGGAATGTCGTCGCCCATCATGTCCACCTGGTTGTCGGTGAACCAGAGAACGTTATCTTTCGGATTGAAATCCATGCCGACGGAATTACGGATTCCGGTGGCGAAAACCTCGCGCTCTGTGCCGTCGAGATTCATGCGAATGATGCCGCCGATCCCGAGCTTCTGATACAGCGCGACTTTATTTGGCGGCGTCACATTATAGGGCTGGCCGAGCGACACGTAGAGCTTGCCGTCCGGTCCGACGCGGCAGACGCGCGCCGAATGGCCGCGACCTTGCTCCGAGCGCGGGATCAGCTCGCCTTGCGGCACGACAATCTCGGCCTGCAGCGATTTGCTAGCGGCATCCTGCTCCGCATTGGGGAAGCGCAATATGCGGTTCTGCTCGGCGATGAACAGGCTGCCGTCCGGTGCGAAGCACGGCCCGTTCGGCATGACGAGGTTGATTGAGGGCGCAAACGTCTCGACTTTTGCCGCGCGATTGTCGCCCGCGGTGATGGCGTAAAGCTTCGTGCTGGTCGTGCCGACGAAAATCACCTTGCCTTGCGGCCCGACCGCGATATGGCGCGCTTGCGGCACCAGCGCGTAGAGAGCGATCGAAAATCCCTTCGGCAATTTGATACGCTCGAGCACCTTTTCGATCTGCTGCGCCGTGTAGCCGCTCTGCGGAACCGCTTGCGGCGCGGTATTGTTGGCGGGGAGCGTCGCCGCGTGAGCCGGGGCGGCAAGCGCAATCGCGAGAGAGAGCAGAGCAGGGCGGCAAAGCATGCGGAAATCCGAAAACGGCACGAACTGTGCGAAGATATGTGGCGCGAGCGAAAAAGGACGAGGCTGCGGCACTACGTCTCCGATGAGCTGATCGCTGCGTATGAAAATCGCCACCTTCAACATCAACAACATCAACAAGCGTCTGCCGAACCTCCTCGCTTGGCTGAATGAATCCGCGCCGGATGTCACCTGCCTGCAGGAGCTCAAGGCCGAAGATCGCGCCTTTCCCGAGGCCGAAATCCGCGCCGCCGGCTACCGCGCGGTGTGGCGCGGGCAGAGGAGCTGGAACGGCGTTGCTATCCTGGCGAAGAACACCGATCCCGTCCTGACGCGCACCGAATTGCCCGGCGACCCGAACGACACGCAGAGTCGCTATATCGAGGCGGCCGTGCGGGGCATTCTCGTCGCCTCGATTTATCTGCCGAACGGCAACCCGCAGCCTGGACCGAAATTCTTGTACAAGCTCGCCTGGTTCGAGCGGCTGATCGCGCATGCGGCGGAATTGCAGAGGAGCGGCGTGCCGGTCGTGCTCGCCGGCGACTACAATGTCGTGCCGACACCGGCCGACATTTATCCCAGCAAGTCGTGGTCGAAGAACGCGCTTGTGCAGCCCGAACCCCGCGCGGCGTATGTGCGGCTTCTCGAGCAGGGCTGGACGGATGCATTGCGCACGCTGCATCCGCAAGAGCCGATGTACACGTTCTGGGATTACAAGTTTGGGCGCTGGCAGCGCGATTCGGGTTTGCGCATCGATCATCTCTTGTTAAGCACATCGCTAGCGCCGCGTTTGGTTGAGGCCGGTGTCGACAAGCATGTTCGCGGCGAGGACAATGCCAGCGATCATGCGCCGGCCTGGAGCGTGCTGAAGTGACGCGAAATCGTTGAATAATCGCGCTTCTCGCCTAGCTAAGGTCGAGCTCAATCAGGGGAGATCATGGATTCGGGCCTAGGCATGCTGGCGCTGCAGGTCTTGCAGATCGTCTGGATCGACCTTCTCCTCTCCGGCGACAATGCGGTCGTGATCGCGATGGCCTGCCGCTCGCTGCCCGAGGAGCAGCGGCGCTGGGGTATCATCCTCGGCGCCGGCGCTGCGGTGCTGTTGCGCATCGTGTTCGCCGCGGTGATCGTGCAGCTGCTTGCGCTGCCTTCCGTGCATATTGTCGGTGGCGTGCTGCTCTTGTGGATCGCCGTGCAGCTCGCACTCGACGAGCACGCCAAGCACAAGGTCAAGAGTCGCACGACGCTGCTCGGTGCGATCGCCACCATCGTGATCGCCGACAGCGTCATGTCGCTCGACAATGTCGTCGCCATCGCCGGTGCCTCGCGCGGCTCGCTGGAGCTGATGATCTTCGGCCTGGTTTTATCCGTGCCGCTGATCGTCTTCGGCTCGACTCTGCTCTTGAAGTTGCTCGATCGCTTTCCGATCATTGCGTGGGGCGGCGCGGCGTTGCTCGGCTGGATAGCCGGCGAGATGATCGCTGCCGAGCCACTCGTCGACCGCTGGCTCGATGAAGGCGCGCTCGCGTCTTTCTTTGCAAAGGTGCCGTTCTACCCCGAGTTCATCGTCGAGATCGCCGGGTTGTTTGTGACGCTTGCAATTGCCGGCGTGCTGAAGGCGTGGCGAAATACAGGGACCGCCGAAATCTAATCCTGCACCGTCTCGATGCGCGCAAACGGCCGCGCGTTTTCGAAAGCCCGTGCTGCTGCGAGCACGCGCCCATCCTCATGCGCGGGGCCGACAATCTGCAAGCCGATCGGCAGACCGTCGCGCGTGAAGCCGCACGGCACGCTCGCCGCCGGCTGCTGCGTGATGTTGAAGGGATAAGTGAACGGCGACCAATCGATCCAATGAGTCATGCCGCTTCCGGGCGGCACGTCGTGTCCGGCGACGATTGCCGGCAGCGGCATTTGCGGCGTGAGCAACAGATCGTACTCTTCGTGAAAGCGCGCCATCGCGAGGGCTACATTGGCGCGCTCGGCGGAGGCGGCGATATAGTGGCCGGTCGCAACCTTGGCGCCGGTTTCCGCATCGCGGAGAAATCCCGGATCGCATTGCCTGCGCTGGTCGGCGGGAATGCCGTCGCGGATGAACGCGGCGACCGCCTTCCACAACCTATCGATGATTGCCCGGCAATCCGGCAGTTTCGGATCGGCCGATTCGACGCTCGCCCCTAATTCGACGAACGTCTGTGCCGCTTTCTCGCATGCTGTTGCGATCTCGGGATCGACATCGACGTCGAACCCGACTTTCGGCGAGTAGGCGATGCGCATCCCGGTGACTCCCCGATCGAGGCCGATCGTGTAATCCGGGCAGGGCGTATTCCACGCCAGAAAATCGCGCGCATCCGGCCGCCCGATGATCGACAGCATCAGCGCTGCATCCTCGACGCTGCGCGCAATCGGGCCGATATGCGCGAGCGCGCTGAACGGCGAAGCGGGATAGGCCGGCACGCGGCCGAAAGAGGGCTTGATCCCGAAGACGCCGCAAAACGCCGAGGGGATCCGGATCGAGCCCGCGGCGTCGGTACCGAGATGGAGCTGGCCGAGGCCGAGCGCGGCGGCCGCCGCAGCGCCGCCCGACGAACCGCCGGTCGAGCGATCGAGCTTCCACGGATTACGCGTGATGCCGGTCAGCGGCGAATCGCAGAGCCCCTTCCAGCCGAATTCCGGCAGCGTCGTCTTGCCGACAATGACGCATCCCGCTTCCTTCAGGCGTGCCGATGCCGGAGCGTCTTCCGTCGCCGGCGCATCGGAACTCGTCTTCGACCCACGCCGCGTCGGAAAGCCGGCGAGCAGGATATTGTCCTTGATCGTTGCAACGAGCCCGTCCGCAGCTCCAAGCGGCGCGCCTTTGCGCCAGCGCTCTTCGCTCGCTTTCGCCGTCTTCTGCGCGCCCTCCCGATCGAGAAGAATGAAGGCGTTGATCTTTGGCTCTTCGCGTTCGATCCGCGCCAGCACGGCGTGCAGTAATTCGACCGGCGACAGCGCGCGTTTGGCAAAGAGCGCAGTAAGCTGGCGGGCGCTCAGCGCAAGCGGATCATTCATCGTGCATGACGCCGCATCAGGATGACTTCACGCCGCTAGCCGCCGTTTCGTCGCCTGATAATCGGCGGCGAGACGCGCAACAACTTCGGCGGCGGGCAAAATCTCGTCAATCGTGCCGACGCCCTGGCCCGCACCCCAGACGTCTTTCCACGGTTTCACGCGGTTCGAGCCGAACGTCATCGAATCCTTTTCGCGCATCGGCAATTCCTCCGGATTGAGACCGGAATTGACGACGCTCTTCTTGAGATAATTGCCGTGCACCCCGGTAAAATACGGCGTGTAGAGAATGTCGGCGGCTTCCGAGCCGAGGATCATATGCTTGTAGCGCTCGTCGGCGCGTGCTTCATGCGTGGCAATGAAGCGCGTGCCGATATAGGCAAAATCGGCGCCGATCGCTTCCGCCGCAACGACGGCGCGGCCGGTCGTAATCGCGCCGGAAAGCGCGATCGGCCCATCCCAAAACTTGCGCACCTCCTGTACGAGCGCGAACGGCGACAGCGTGCCGGCATGCCCGCCGGCACCGGCGCAGACCAAAATCAGTCCGTCGACGCCGGCTTCGATGGCTTTCTGCGCGTGGCGTACGCTGATCACGTCGTGGAAGACGATGCCGCCCCAATCGTGCGCGCGCGGCGCGATCTCCGTTGGCGCGGAAAGGCTGGTGATGATCATCGGCACGCGATAGCGCGCGCAAAGATCCATGTCGTGAGTGAGACGGTCGTTCGATTTGTGAATGATCTGATTGACGGCGAAGGGCGCGGCTTTCCACTCCGGATTTGCCGAATCATGCGCCTTGAGCTCGTCCGTGATGCGTTCGAGCCATTCCTCAAGCTGCTCTTTCGGCCGTGCATTGAGGGCCGGAAACGAGCCAACCACGCCCGAAATACATTGGGCGATGACGAGGTCGGGATTGGAAATGATGAACAGCGGCGCGCCGATGACCGGCAGCCGCAGGTTTTTGAGGATTTCAGGCTTCGACATTGGCTTCGGCCTCCGCGGCCGTGCGCTTGCGCGCCGGCTTGAAAATCCCGGTCGCCTTGGCTACGAGCGTGCCTTGCTCGTCATGTACATCGGCTTCGACAAAGACGACAGTATGGGCCGCCTTCAGGATGCGGCCCTCGGCAATGAGCGTGCCACGGCCGGGAGAGATGAACTGCGTCTGCATGTCGAGCGTCATCACCGCGCTCTCCATGATCGAGCGGGCGGCCGTACCGAGCGTCACGTCGAGCAAGGTCAGCGTGACGCCGCCATGCGCGATCCCGAGCTGGTTCATGTGGTGATCTTCGAGCTTCACCCGTAGCCGCGTCCGCCCCGGCTCGGAGGAGATCGGCTCGATGCCGCAAAAATGCACGAAGGGAATATGAGCGCCGAATATGTGGGGCTTATTTTCCTCTTGGTGGATCGGTTTGGTTGCAGCGCTCATCTTGTCATTCCACCGAGTACGCCGCGCAGAACCGCGCGCGCGATCTGCGTGCCGGCGGAGCGCGCCGCCGACTGCACTGCCGAGCGCATGACAAGCTCGCCGGTCGACATGCGCTGGCGTCCGCGGCCGGCTGTTTGTTGGCTCTGGCCGCCCAAAATGCCGCCGAGCATGCCGCCGATCTCGCCGAGAATGCCGCCACCGGTAGCCGTACCACTTTCTTGGGCTGGCGCATTCGGAGCCGGGCTTGCGGGCGCCGAGTTTGCCGGCGCCGCGCCCGCCTTCGACATGCGGCCGCCGGCGCGGTCGCGCAAAATCTCGAAGGCGGACTGGCGATCGATGGTCGTGTTGTACTTGCCGCGAAGCGCGCTTGCGTTGACGATGCCTTGTCGTTCATCCGCGCTGATCGGGCCGACGCGCGAGGAGGGCGGCGCGATCAACGTGCGCGTCACCATGCCCGGCGTGCCCTTCTCTTCCAGCATCGACACGAGTGCTTCGCCGACGCCGAGCTCCATGATGGTCTTGGCGGTGTCGAAACCCGGATTCTGCCGGAACGTTTCGGCGGCTGCTTTGACCGCTTTTTGATCGCGCGGCGTGAACGCGCGTAAGGCATGCTGGACGCGGTTGCCGAGCTGACCGAGCACCGTCTCGGGGACATCGAGCGGGTTCTGCGTGACGAAATAAACGCCGACGCCCTTGGAGCGGATGAGACGCACGACCTGCTCGATCGCGGTCATGAGCTCCTTCGGCGCATTATCGAAGAGGAGATGCGCCTCGTCGAAAAAGAAAACCAATTTCGGCTTGTCGGGATCGCCGACTTCCGGCAATTGCTCGAACAGTTCGGACAGGAGCCAGAGCAGAAACGTTGCGTATAGACGCGGCGAGCGCATGAGCTTTTCCGCCGCGAGCACGTTGACGATGCCGCGCCCGTCGCGATCGGTTTTCAGAAAATCGATGATTTCCAGCGCCGGCTCGCCAAAAAACTTGTCAGCACCCTGGTTTTCGAGGACGAGCAGGCGGCGCTGGATCGTGCCGATCGTCGCGGCGGCGACATTGCCGTACTTCGTCGTCAGATCGGAGGCATTGTCGGCGACATATTGCAGGGCGGCGCGCAAATCCTTGAGATCGAGAATGAGCAGGCCTTGCTCGTCGGCAATGCGAAAGACGATGTTGAGGACGCCTTCCTGCGTGTCGTTGAGTTCGAGCAATTGTGCGACGAGGAGCGGTCCCATTTCCGAGATGGTGGCGCGCACGGGATGGCCCTGCTCGCCGAAAATGTCCCAGAAGACGACGGGAAAACGGTCGGGCGTGTAGGTGAGGCCGATATCGGCCGCGCGCTTCATCAACCCGGATTTGCCGTCACCGGCCATGCCGATCCCGGCAAGATCGCCCTTCACGTCGGCGGCGAAGACGGGCGTGCCGGCGTTGGAGAAACCTTCCGCAAGAAGCTGCAGCGTCACGGTCTTGCCGGTGCCGGTCGCGCCGGTGACGAGGCCGTGGCGATTACCGAAGCCGAGCGTCAGATACTGAAACGAATTGCCGCTTTTGCCGACGAGGATTTTGCCGGGAACATCGGTCGGGTCGGCTTTTTTGGATTCAGCCATGATACGTCCGGCAAGAGGAGGGATTCGCGCCGGCTATAGAAGGTAGGCGGGCAGCTCCTGTCCAGCTTTGCTTGCTTTTGCCGGCGTGGGCGGCGACAAGTGAGGCGCGAAGATCAGGAGCGAGAGGCCATGGACGAACTAGTCAACCGCGTCGCGAGCGCCACCGGAATGGACGCCGACACCGCCCGCAAGGCCATCGCCCTGATCCTCGGATTCTTGGCCAAGGAGGGGCCGGAGGAGGACGTCGTCGCCTTGTCGGCGGCGATCCCCGGCGCCGACGCGGCGATCGCGGAGGTGGAGGAGAAGGAGGAGGGTCTCGGCAGCCGCCTCATGGGCATGATGGGCAGCACCGGCGGTCTCATGGGGCTTGCCGGCAAGCTCACCGGCCTCGGCCTCGGCATGGACCAGATGCAGGGCGCCGGCCGCGAGATTTTCGCGTACTGCAAGGAAAAGGTCGGCGAGGAGCGGCTCGGCCGCATCGCCGGCAGCATTCCAGGCCTGTCGCAATTCGTGTGATGTTTGCTGATGGCGGTGAGGCGCATCGTCACGAATATCGCCGCCGACAATCTTGAGCGCGCCAAGCCCTTCTACGTCGGTATCCTCGGTCTTCGCATGGTTATGGACCATGATTGGATCGTCACGCTCGCGGCCGATACAAGCCGCGCCGCAAATCAGCATTGCGACGGAAGGCGGCTCCGGAACACCGGTGCCTGACATCTCGATCGAAGTCAACGATCTCGACGAGATTCACCGGCGCGTCACCGCGGCGGGATTTTCGATCGAGTATGGACCCCAGCGCGAGCCCTGGGGTGTCCGGCGCTTCTACATGCGCGGTCCGTTCGGCGCCTACTCAACATCCTCGTGCACGACTGATCACGTCCCGGGCAGCGAATGCAGCTCGGGGAAGAAATAATCCTTCCAGCTCTTGACATCGCTTTTGATCATGCCGGCGCGATGCATGTAATCGGCGATCTTCATCGTGTTCGTCGGCGTTTTCGTATAGAGAAGATCGTGCGCGGTGATGAGCCTCGTGAGATCGTCCGCCGAAATCTTTTCCTTGGTTGAGGCGAGGTAGACTTCCGCGGCTTTGGGCGGATCGTTCTTGATCATGTCCATGGCGATGTCCATCGCCGACTGAAACGCCGCCATCACCTTCGGATTTGCCTCGTAGAATTTCTTCGTGCCGAAGACGACGCCATTGCTGACCGGGCCGCCAATGACGTCGCTTGAATTCAAGACTGGATGCACTCCGGGAAGTGCGAGCTCGATGGCGAGAAACGGCGGCAGTGAGAAATGGCTGTTGATCTGATTCTTCGGATCGCTCAGTGCCGCCGCGGCATCGGGATGTCCGAGCTGAACGGTGATCGAATCGAACCTGTTGCGGTTCTCGAACCCGAACTGCTTCTCGCAGGCGATCTGCAAGACGATCGCCTGCATCGAGACCTTGACCGTCGGCACGGCGATGCGGTCGCGGTCGGTGAAATCTTCGAGCTTTTTCACTGCGGGGTCACGCGTGACCAGCACCATCGGCACGGCGGAAGCACCGGCAACGCCCTTCACCTCGCCTTTCGATTTATCCCAGAGCAAGATAAGATTGCTGACGCCGCTCGTGACCAGATCGACATTGCCCGACATCAGGGCGTCGACCGAGGCGCCGCCGCTGGTGAGCGTGAGCCACTGCACATTTAGCTCGTTCAAGCCGGCTTTCTTGGCCTGCTCTTCCACGAGCTTCAGATGCTCCATGATGATCAGCGGCAGATAGACGGTGCTCGGCTGATGCGTGATGCGCAGCTGATTGGTCTCCGCGAGAGCGGGCGCGCTCAGACCAGCGGCAATGACGAGCGGTGCCAGATAACGAGCAAGCCTCACGAATTCCTCCCATGTCGCGATCTGGGCCGCGCTTTTCCTGATGCTTATCTCAGTTACGGTGCGATTTAAAGCGTCAGCAGTCCATCGAGGCTCCGCAGGACCGCGCTCGGCGGCAGGTCCGCGTATTCGTCGGGATGCCCGGCACGATTGATCCAAACCGTGCGGAAGCCGAACTTTTGCGCCCCGGCAACGTCCCAGCGATTGGAAGATTGGAAGGAGATCGCGTCCCTCCGTGCACCGAATTCCCGGTCGACTAGCGCGTAAGTCTCGGGTGCGGTCTTGAAGCGGCGCACTGTGTCGATGGAGAGCACGCGGTCGATAAACTCGCCGAGCCCGGCGCTCTGCACTGCACTTGCCAGCATCTCCGGGGTACCGTTCGACAGGATCGCGGTGCGCGCGCCTTTTTCTTTCAGTTTGCGCAACGTCGGAGCCGCATCGGGATAAGGCTCCAGCCGCTCGTAAGCGGAAAGAAGCTCCTCGCGCAAAGATGCGGAGATGCCGCCCAATCGCGCTGCGGCATAATCCAGCGCTTGCGCGGTGAGTTCGCGAAAATCGCGGTACTCGCCCATCAGCGTACGCGTCCAGGTATATTCGAGCTGCTTGATCCGCCACATCTCCGACATCGGCTCGGCATGCGAACCGATCTCGTCCTTAAAGCGCGTCACGGCCGAATGAACGTCGAACAACGTGCCGTAGGCGTCGAAGAGATAGATGTAATTCATCGGTCACACCGGGCGGGGCGAGGCGCGTCCGCTGAAATCCGAGAACCGGATGCCAAGCGCACGCAGGCCGAACAGCAGAAATCCACTATAGACGACTGCACCGGCGGCGGTGAGCAGGATGAACGTGATCTCGTTCGAAAAACGCAAGCCGCCAAACAGCCGTTCGAGAGGCTCGCGACCCCATAGTCCCACATTGGCGAGCACGACCGCGCCCGCGGCCGTGGCAAACGCGCTACGCGTGAACACGTCATCGAACCGCATCGTCCCCCGCCGTAAAGCCAGCATGATGAGCAGGACGAGATTGAGCCAGGCACCGATCGCCGTCGCGAAGGCGAGGCCGGGCGCACCGAAGGGGCGAAAAAGCACGATCTTCAACGCGACATTCACCGCGACGGCTGTCAATGCGATCACCATCGGCGTCGTCGTATCGCCTTTCGCCTGAAAGCTTGCGATGGCAGAGCGGATGAGCACGACGGCGAGCAGCCCGACGCCATAAGCGGAGAGCACGGAAGCCGCGGCATCCGCGTCGGCTATGGTGAAACGGCCGCGCACAAAGATTGCGCGCATCAAGAGATCGGGAATGACCAGGAAGGCCACGAAGAACGGCGCTGCCAAAGTGAGCGTCAACGCCATGGTGCGGTTCTGCGCGTGGCGCGCTGCCGCAGCGTCGCCAGCCGCGAATAGCCGGCTCATCTCCGGCAAGAGCACGGTGCCCGCAGCAATGCCGATCACGCCGACCGGCAATTGATAGATGCGATCGGCATAATAGATCGACGACGGGCCGCCGGTCGGCAACAGCGAGCTGATGATCGTGTCGGCGAAGAGCGCGATCTGCACGCCCCCGGCGCCGATCACCGCCGGCCCAAGCGCACGGAAGAAGCGCCGCACATCCGCGCTCCATTGCGGCTTTTCGATTCCCTCCAGCACGCCGGCGCGGCGCGCCGCGATTATCATCAGCGCGAGCTGCAGAACGCCGGACACAGTCACACCGAGGCTCGCCGCCACGCCCGCATCGGGAAACAGAAAGGCGAGCGCGACAAACGCGATCATCGTCACATTGAGCAGGACCGGCGCAAACGCCGCAGCGGCGAAATGGCCGTTGGCGTTCAGCGTACCGGATTGCAGCGTGACGAGCGTGATGCAGAGCAGATAAGGAAAGGTAATGCGCGTGAGCGTCACGGCATGCGCGAATTTTTCCGGATCGCTTTCGAAACCCGGCGCCAGCACGCGAATGAATTGCGGCGTGAAGATCAGCGCAAAGGCGAGGAACACGAGCTGCGAGATCAGGAGCAGCGTGAAAATTTGCCCGGAGAAACGCTTTGCCTGTTCCGGTCCCTCGGCTTCGAGCGCGCGCGAATAGGCGGGAACATAAGCCGAGTTGAACGCTCCTTCGCCAAAGATCGCGCGAAAATGGTTCGGCAGCCGAAACGCGATAACGAATGCGTCGGCAAGCAGTCCGGCGCCAAGCACTGCCCCGAGCAAGACGTCACGAAAGAAGCCGCTCACGCGCGAGGCGATGGTCCAACCGCCAACGGTAAGGAGGTTGCGCAGCATTCGGCTGCTCAGACCTGCGTTTCGCGGGTCTCGGCACCGCCCGCCTCAATCTCACGCTCGCCGCCGATGCGCTCGGCGACGAGATAGAGAGGCCGTCGTTTCACCTCAGCGAAAATGCGTCCGATATATTCGCCGAGCACGCCGAGCGACAGCAGCTGGATTCCGGAGAGAAACGTCACCGAGATGATCAGCGATGCGAAGCCCGGGACGTCGATCCCGTAAATCAAAGTACGAACCAGGAAATACAGCGCGAGCGACAGCGACAATAACGAGATCGCAAAACCGATAAAGGTCCACACGCGAAGCGGAATCGTCGAGAACGACATCAGCCCATCGAGCGCAAAGCGCGTCAGCTTGCGATACGAGAACTTCGAGGTGCCGGCAGCCCGCTCGGCGACATCGTACGGCACGCCGATCGATTTGAAGCCGATCCACGCATAAAGCCCTTTGGAGAAGCGAGCTCGCTCGCGCATCCGCGCGATCGCTTCGATTGCTTGGCGGTCCAAGAGCCGGAAATCGCCCGCGCCGGGCGGGAGGTTGGTTTCGCCGAAAACATCGAACAGATGATAGAAGCGGTGCGTCAACGCGCGGCGCAGCGGTGAGTCGGCATAGCGGTCACGGCGTTGACCGAAGACATTCTTGTATCCCTCGCGCCATTTCCCGATGAACTCCGCGACAGTCTCCGGCGGATGCTGCAGGTCGGCGTCCATGATAATCGCGGCTCGTCCCGCGGCATGGTCCAATCCTGCGGCGATGGCGATTTCCTTTCCAAAATTGCGGCTGAACGAGATAGCCGCGATGCGACGCTCCGTTGCATGCAATGCGCGCAGAATATCGAGCGTGTCATCGCTCGAACCATCATCGACGAAGATGATCTCGAAGCTGCGCGCTGCACGTTCCAGAACCGGCACGAGCCGCTGAAGGAGCGGCCGAATATTTTCCGATTCGTTCTGGACCGGGACAACGACGCTCAATTCGGGCTGCCGGTCCTCACGGCGATCGAGCATCGCTCGGCGTCCTCCTCGCTGACTTCGTCTGGCGTTCGGCCTGACTAGGCCATTTTGAAGGCAAAGTGGAATCTGTGCGTTAATTGAGCAAACCTGGTGTGAGGTGACGACGGAAAAATGCTGCGTTTTGCCCTCTGCGCCGATGATTACGGGCTGACCCCCGGCGTCAGCCGCGGCATCCTCGAATTGCTTGCAGTGGGTCGGCTCACCGCCGCTTCGGTGATGGTGACGCAGCCGGGCTGGCCGCAAGACGCCGCCGCGCTCCGGCCTTTTGCCGAGGCCGCCGATATCGGCTTGCACCTCAACCTGACGCTCGGTTTGCCTTCGGACCCGATGCCTGCGCTCGCGCCGGCCGGCAAATTCCCGGCCTTGGCTGCGCTTATCCGAGGCGCGCTGATGGGCCGGCTGCCGCTCCCAGAGATCGGCGCCGAGATCGCTCGCCAGATCGACGCCTTTACGCAGCATTTCGGGTGCTTGCCGGCTTACGTTGATGGCCATCAGCACGTCCATGCGCTGCCCGGGATCAGGGATTCACTACTGCAGACCCTCGTCGATCGAGGCCTTGCCGGGCGCCTCTGGCTCCGAGACCCGGGCGATCGGCTGCACGCGATCCTCGCGCGGCCGCTGAAGGGCAAAGCGCTTGCCGTGGCGGCGCTGTCGGCCGGCTTTGCCGCACGTGCGAGGGCGAACGGTTTCCCACTCAATGACGGCTTTGCCGGGTTTTCCGGTTTCGATCCGGCCGCTGATTACGCCGCGACTTTCGCCGCCTACTTGCGTTCGCCCGGACCGCTCCACCTCGTCATGTGCCATCCCGGCCGCTCGGACGAGGCGCTCGCCGGGCTTGATCCAGCGACGGCGAGCCGTGACGCGGAGCTCACCTTCTTGCGCTCGCAGGCCTTTTTGGACTTGCTCTCCGCATCTCCGGCAGAGTTAACGCGCCTCTCAGATGCACTGCGGTCCTATTAAGGGGGACTTAAGCCGAAGTCTCTAAGCTTACGCGCTAATCGCGTTGGCTATGCGCGGCCGAGCGCGTGCCGAGTTTCGGGCATGACATTCATCACCAATAGAGTTTCGATCCCGCTTCCCGTGGGAAAGCCAAACCAGACGAAGACGCGTCAGGGCGCGGCGTCGCTGCAGCGCATTCTTGTTGCGGTCGTCACCTGCGTCGTCGGAATGGTGCTCGCCTGCGTGATTGCCGCCGCCGTGTTCCATGATTCAAGCCGTGCCCATCAGGATCTTCAGGATCGGGCCGTGCTTTCGCTCGATCTCGTGTCGTTGCCGCTCGGAGACGCGGTGTCGCGTCAGGACAAGAACCTCGTCAATCGCCTGTCTCGGGCCTCGCTACAAACGACGATTTCGTCTGTGCGACCATTTTCGGCCTCGATGAAAAAGTCGTCGACCACGCCTCGACGAAGCTCGATCAGCGTACTCCGACTGCGGCGGACCTGAAACTGCTGACCACCGCCATGGGCGAGACGCTGCCGCCGGCGCGCCGGCTCGATCTTAGATTCGACCGCGCGATTGCATTCGTGCAGCCGCTTTATGCCGATGATGGCCGAACCATCGCCACTCTGTTCGCTCGTTTCT
>DATAOB010000100.1:0-31162 GCA_036265935.1 Beijerinckiaceae bacterium | reverse complement strand
TTGAGCACGTCATCCGGTGATGGGGTGTTGCCCGGCCAGAACGAATTCGTATGGATGTTCTACCACACGGATCCGAACCGCGTGCAGTCGCCTTTAGGCTGCCTCCCGCCAAAGACGGACGATGGACTGACAGGCTTGAATGTTTACGCTACGCAGTACCGCCAGTGAGTGTCGGGCGAGCTCGGCGAGTCACGGAAGCTGCCGAGGCGGGCCCCGAGGATGCGGGACATCCCTGCCATTTACCCGCGGAGATTGTACGTGCCGCCGATATATATCTCGTATCTGAACCGTCTCGACATCGACGAACTGCAGATCGCCGACGATGAAATCCTCGCCGCAGTCGAGGCAGGCCTAGCCAGCCAAGGACGAGATGAAGCAGTCATCGAGCCACGGGTGCATCTCGAACCCCGCGTCGCGAACGGGCATTTCAACGTGCTGCGGGGCGCCATTAAGGCGCCCCTCGATTTCGCAGGCGTAAAGATCGTTGGCGATTTCGTGGACAATTACAAACTGGGATTCCCCTCTGAGCTCGGGGTCCTCGTCCTGCTCGATCCGCGCACCGGCGCACCGAAGGCGATTCTCGATGCGAGCGGCATCACCGACATGCGCACGGGCGCGGTGACCGCGATTGGCGCCAAACACCTCGCCCGAAAGGATGCAAAAGTCCTTGGCCATATCGGGGCGCGGGGCACGGCCTACTGGAACGTGCGTCTCCTCAACCACCTCCTCAACCTCAACGAGATCCGCGTCCATTCGCGGCGCGAGGAGAGCCGCAACGCTTTCGCCGAGCGGCTCGAGCGCGACCTCGGCACGCGGGTGATCGCGACCGCGGACTGGCAATCCTGCGTCGAGGGCGCCGACATCGTGGTCGAAGCCTCGCGGCTCGACGAGCCGGCGCCACTCCTCAAGACCGAGTGGATCAAGACGGGCGCGCTGGTCGTGCCTTATGGCACGATGAGCGCGGTCGAGCTCACGCTAACCGACATTATGGACAAGCTCGTGGTCGACCATTGGGGGCAGTGCAAGGCTGGGAAGTTCGGCAGCTTGCGTGCCCATGTCCAGGCGGGGAAACTCTCCGAGCACACATTGCATGCCGAGCTCGGGGAAATCGTCGCCGGCAAGAAGCCCGGCCGCGAGAGTGACGACGAGACGATCCTGTTCTGGCATCGCGGCCTGTCGCTGTCGGACATTGCACTCGGCCATGCGATGCTGGAGAAGGCCGCGCGGCTCGGCATCGGCCAGCGGCTTCGCTTCGCATGAGCGACACGGCCGTGCAGTTCATCGCCAACGCCCGCATGTATTCGGTCAACGCGCCGGCGCGCGTGGCGTGGGCTGAGTTGTTCTCTCTTGTTTCTCGCGAAAGCGGCGTCGATCTTGATGTCGTCGACCATGCTTTTCCGGCGCCGCTCGCCGAATTGTGGTCGCGCCCCGACCTTGCCGCTGCCTTCATGTGCGGGCTGCCTTACATTCGCACAGGCAATCCGCCGAAACCCATCGCCTCACCCGTGCCGCGTCATGCACCGGTTGCCGGCCAGCCGGTTTATGCCACCCGCCTTGTCGTCAAGGCCGGTTCACCGTTCCAAACGATCGAAGACACTTTCGGCGGACGCGTCGGATATACGGTCGAAGATTCGCATTCAGGCTGGAACGCGTTGCGTCACCACCTGCTGCCGTATTGGCTGGCTCGTGGTTCGAACCTCTATCGCGAAAGCGTCGGCCCGCTCTACACGCCCCGCCGGGTCATCGAGGCGCTGCTCAGCGATACGATCGATATCGGTCCGCTCGACAGCTACGCGCTCGATCTGATGCTGCGGCACGAGCCGGATTTGCGAGAACGCATCAGGATCGTCGCGACGACCGAGGCCGCACCGATCCCGTTTTTAGTCGCGAGTGCCGGATGCCCCGACATGATTGTTACGCGCCTGCGCGAAGCGTTTCTCGCTTTGGGCGGAGCGCCGAAAGCCGCGGAGCTGCGCGAGCAGCTCTGCCTCGAGCGCTTCGCACCGGTCAATCTCGCCGACTACGAGATCGTCGCGCGCTGGGAGGACGAGGCAAAAGCCGCAGGCTATGACCGCCCCGGCTGAGCCAGTTCGAGCCGCGTCCTCAGCTGAGACTCGGCAAATCGAGCTTATGCTCGCGCGCACATTCAATCGCTGCCTCGTAACCCGCATCAGCGTGGCGCATCACACCGCTCGCCGGATCGTTCCATAACACACGCTCGATCCGCCTCGCCGCTTCCGGCGTACCGTCGCACACGATCACCATCCCGGCATGTTGGGAAAAACCCATGCCGACGCCGCCGCCATGATGCAGCGAGACCCAGGTTGCGCCGCTCGCGCAATTCAGAAGCGCGTTGAGCATCGGCCAGTCGGATATCGCATCCGAGCCGTCGCGCATCGCCTCCGTCTCGCGGTTGGGGGAGGCGACGGAGCCGGCATCGAGATGATCGCGGCCGATGACGATCGGCGCTTTCAATTCGCCGCGGGCGACCATGTCGTTGAAGGCGAGGCCGAGCCGGTGGCGGTCGCCGAGCCCAACCCAGCAGATGCGCGCCGGCAGACCCTGGAAAGAAATCCGCTCTTTCGCCATGTCGAGCCATTTGTGCAGATGTGCATTGCCGGGCAGCAATTCCTTCACTTTTGCATCCGTGCGGTAAATGTCTTGCGGGTCGCCGGATAATGCCGCCCAGCGGAACGGACCGATGCCGCGGCAGAAGAGCGGCCTGATATAGGCCGGCACGAAGCCGGGAAAATCGAAGGCGTCGGCCACGCCTTCCTCGAATGCCATCTGGCGGATGTTGTTGCCGTAGTCGACGACGGGAATGCCCATGCGATGGAAGTCGAGCATCGCGCGCACATGCTCTGCCATGGAATTTCGCGCGGCGCTCGCGACGCTTTTCGGATCGGTCTCGCGGCGTGATTCCCACTCGACGAGCGACCAGCCCTTCGGCAGATAACCGTTGCCCGGATCGTGTGCGGAGGTCTGATCGGTGACGGCATCAGGACGCACGCCGCGGCGCACCAGTTCCGGAAAAACCTCGGCTGCATTGCCGAGAAGCCCTACCGAAACCGGCTTCTTATCGCGGCAAGCCTGATCGATGATCACCAGCGCTTCATCGAGACTGCCCGCCTGCCGGTCCAGATAGCGCGTGCGCAGGCGCATCTCGATGCGCGACGGCTGGCATTCGATTGCCAGCAACGATGCGCCCGCCATGATTGCCGCGAGCGGCTGCGCGCCGCCCATGCCTCCAAGGCCGGCGGTGAGAATCCATTTACCCGATAAATAGCCGCCGAAATGCTGCCGCCCGAGTTCGGCAAAGGTCTCATACGTGCCCTGCACGATGCCTTGGCTACCAATATAAATCCACGAGCCTGCCGTCATCTGACCGTACATCATGAGGCCCTTGCGATCGAGCGCATTGAAATGCTCCCACGTCGCCCAATGCGGTACAAGATTCGAATTGGCGATGAGGACGCGCGGTGCATCGCCATGCGTGCGAAAAACGCCTACAGGCTTGCCTGACTGGACGAGCAGCGTCTCGTCGCCTTCGAGACGCTTCAACGTCGCGACAATGCGATCAAAGCTTTCCCAGTCGCGCGCCGCACGGCCGATGCCGCCATAAACGACAAGCTCGCCAGGCTTCTCGGCGACATCCGGATCGAGATTGTTCATCAGCATGCGCATCGGCGCTTCGGTAAGCCAGCTCTTCGCCGAGAGTTCCGGCCCGCGCGGGGCGCGGACGACACGGATGTTGTCGATGCGAGTCATTGTCGGTCCTGAATCTCACCGCGCCAGACGCGCGCGTGTAGTGGATTGAAGCCCATGCGATAGACGAGTTCCGCCGGCCGTTCGATGTCCCAGATGGCGAGATCGCACCACTTGCCGGCTTCGAGACTGCCGACCTCGGTCATCATCCCAAGCGCCCGAGCGGCTTCGCGCGTCACACCGGCGATGCATTCGTCGACCGTCAACCGAAACAGCGTCGCGCCCATATTCATTGCAAGTAGCAGAGAGGTCAGCGGCGACGAGCCCGGATTGGAATCAGTCGCGAGCGCCATCGGCACGCCATGGCGACGAAATGAATCCACCGGCGGGACTTGCTTCTCACGAATGAAGTAGAAGGCACCGGGCAAGAGCACGGCAACCGTTCCGGCGCCGGCCATCGCAGCGACCCCCTCGTCGCTCGCATATTCGAGGTGATCCGCAGAAAGCGCACCGAAACGTGCGGCGAGCGTGGCGCCGCCGAGATTGGAAAGCTGGTCAGCATGCAGGCGCACGGGAAGTCCGAGCGCACGGGCAGCCGAGAAAACCTGCGCCGTCTCTTCCGGCGAAAAGGCGATGCTCTCGCAGAACGCATCGACCGCATCGGCGAGATGCTCTGCGGCGAGTGTTGGCAGCATATCGCGGCAGAGCGTCTCGATATATTCGGCCGTATCGCCCTTCGCCTCAGGCGGAAGAGCATGCGCGCCGAGAAAAGTCGTACGCACATTGATCGGGCATTCGCGCCCGAGCCGCCGCGCCGCGCGCAATTGCCGGCGTTCGGTCTCTAGCTCCAGTCCATAGCCGGACTTGATCTCGATCGTGGTCATGCCTTCTGCCATGAGGGCGGCAAGCCGCGGACGGGCGGACGCGACGAGCTCGTCCTCGCTGGCTTGCCGCGTCGCCCGTACGGTCGACAGAATGCCGCCGCCGGCGCGCGCGATCTCTTCATAGCTGACGCCGGCGAGGCGCTGCTCGAATTCGCCTGCGCGATCGCCGCCATAGACGAGATGTGTATGGCAATCGATCAGGCCCGGCGTGATCCAGCGGCCGTCGCAATCGATCCGTTCTTGCGCGTCGAGCGAAGACGAGGCGTCAGCCGCAGCTCCCGCGTAAACGATGCGGCCCCCTCGGGAAGCGATGATGCCGTCCTCGATAATGCCGAGTCCCGGACGCGATGACGAGAGCGTTGCGAGGCGGCAGCGATGCCAAAGCCGATCAAGGACCGGCATTGCCGCGGACTTGCTTGTGCAATTTGGCATTCATTCCGGTTGTCACATACATAGCCCGTCTCGAACATGTCCAGAGCTGGAAGCACGGAGGACGATGCCGCATCTTTTCTTCGACACCGCTCTGCTGCCGCAGGGCTGGGCGCGCGATATCAGAATTGCCGTTGCCGACGGAAAAATCACTGCGCTCGAGACAGGCACGCAGATGCATGCCGAAGACGAACGCGGCGCCATCGCGTTGCCGGGCCTTTCCAATCTGCACAGCCACGGCTTCCAGCGCGGCATGGCGGGCCTCGCCGAGACGCGCGGGCCGGCCGCGGATAATTTCTGGACATGGCGCGAGCTGATGTATCGCTTCCTCGACCGCCTGCGCCCGGAAGACGTCGAGGCGACCACCGCGCAAGCCTATGTCGAGATGCTCGAAACGGGATACACGCGCGTCGGCGAGTTTCATTATCTCCACCATGACGTTTCCGGTGCGCCCTACGCCAATCCGGCCGAGCTCGGCGAACGTATTGCAGCGGCGGCAACCGGCACCGGCATCAACCTCACGCTGCTTCCCGTCTTCTATGCGCACGCCAATTTCGGCGGAGAGGCGCCCGCGCCGGGCCAGCAACGCTTCATCAACGACGTGGACGGCTTCGCGCGGCTGCTCGAAGCGAGCCGCCGCCCGCTCGCGCAATTGCCGGGCGCTGGCATCGGTGTCGCACCGCATTCGTTGCGTGCCGTCACACCGGAGGAGCTCAATGGCATTTCGGCTCTCGCCGATGAGCTGCCAATCCATATTCACGTCGCGGAGCAAACCAGAGAGGTCCAGGACTGCGTCGCCTGGAGCGGGCAGCGACCGGTCGAATGGCTTCTCGACCATGCCGACGTGAACGAGCGGTGGTGCCTCATTCATGCGACGCATACGACCGCGGACGAAACGCGACGCATGGCGGAAAGCGGCGCTACCGCCGGTTTGTGCCCCATTACCGAGGCAAATCTCGGCGACGGCATTTTTGACGCGGCCGGTTTTGTCACTGCCGGCGGTGCCTTCGGCATCGGCACCGATTCCAATATCTGCGTGGGCGCGGCCGAGGAGCTGCGACAGCTGGAATATGCGCAGCGCTTGACGAAACACGCGCGCAACGTTTTGACAAACAGGAGAGCGACTTCGACGGGGCGGGCATTGTTCGAGGCTGCCCTGCGGGGAGGCTCGCGCGCCCTTGGGACCGGCACTGGCGGTCTAGTCGAAGGTGCAGCGGCTGACATCGTAAGCCTCGACGCCAATCACATCGCGCTAGCGGGCCGCTCCGGCGATGCGATCCTCGACGCGTGGATATTCTGCGGCGGCCGCTCGCTAGTCGATTGCGTCTGGACGCGCGGCAGAAAGGTCGTGAGCAACGGCCGCCATCACCAAGCGGAGGTGGTCGCCAAGCGGTTTCGCCGCAGTTTAGCGACGCTGATCACTTAGCTCCGGCGCGTTCGACGAACTGGTTCGTCCAAGAATCGTTTTCCGAACTCTTCGCATCGAAGTCCTTGCCGAAATTGACGCCGACTTCCCTCGAGAAAGTCAGCAGGTTTTCGATGCTCTGCGCTTCCAGCCGGCCGCCATCCGTCACGCCGTTGGTCATGCCTTTGATCGCGGCAATTATGGCATCGGGGTCGGCTCTGACAAAGAACTGCTTCTGGATCGCCAACGCCGTCTCTTCCGGCTTCGCGACGACGGCGGCACTCGCAGCCTGCATGGCTTTGGCGGTGCGAAGAATAAGGTCGGACGCTTTGTCATCGATCGGCTTCTTCGCGACGAGCACGAGAAACGGCTGCTTTGAAAGTAGCGGGAAATCATCGCCCAGCGAGACGAGCACGGCACCCGTCTTCGCCTTCTCGGCCAAATAGCCTTCCGGCGGCGACAGGACGAACGCGTCGATCCGCTTGTTTTCCAGCGCCGCCTGGAGAGCGGCGGGGTTGCCGACCTGTGCGACCTTGATGTCGGCTCTCGGATCGAGACCTCCCTTCGCGGCAACCCAGCGCGCCGCCGCCTCCTGGGCGCCGCCGATGCCGCTGACGCCGATCACGGCCCCCTTGAGGGCGGCGAGCCGCTTGTCCAGCGGATCGCCCGGTTTCACGCCCTTGCTTTCGAGAAAGGATGTCGAGGCAACGAGCTGCAGCGTCACTTTCGACATGAGCGAATAGACGATCTCGAAGGGCTGTCCTTTGGCCGCGGCGCGCAGGGCCGTCTCCGAGCCGACCGCGGCAAGATCGACATCACCGGCATCGAGCGCGGCGAGCGCCGAGGCGTCCCCGCCGGGCATCAGTGCAGCGCTGATGGTGAGGCCCTGCGGCGCGAACGTGTTGAGCGCGCGCGACGCCCAGACCGGCAGAAAGCTCAGCGTGGGAACACCCTGTCCGACGCGCACCGTCTGCTGCGCGCTCCCGAGAGATGGCGTGAGACTGAGTGCGGCCGCGAGCACCGCGGCTGCAATGATTTGGGTTACGCGCATGCTCTTCTCCGGATGAGCGGGCGTCAGACGTCGACAGGGGCAACGATTGCCGGCGTTCGCCAGCGCAGGAGCCGGCGCTCCAGACGCGCGGCGAGAAAGTTCGCAACAATGACAAAGCCGAGCAGGATGGCGATTCCAGCAAAGACGCCGGCGGGATCGTAGGTCGCCGACGCTTCATGGATGAACAGACCGAGCCCCTGGATTGACGAGGTGAATTCGCCGACGATGACGCCGATGACGCTGTAGGGAATGGCCATGCGCATGCCGAGGATCACGAACGGCGCGGCGGCGGGCAGATAAACGTGCCAGGTGAGCTGCCGCTCATTGGCGCCCATCACTCGCGTCAGGTTCACAAGCTCGCGATCCACCGAGCGCACGCCGGAGAAGACGTTGTAGAACACCAGAAAGAACACCATGATCGCCGCGAGCGCCACTTTCGACCACATGCCAATGCCGAACCAGATGATGAACAGCGGCGCCAGCGCGATCTTCGGGATGCCGTAGAACGCCATCACATATGGCTCGAAAATATTGGCGAGGCGCGGCGCGCGACCCAGCGCATAGCCACCGATAATGCCGCTACCGACGCCGATCACGTAGCCGAGCACAAGTTCCTGCCCCGTCGTCCATAAATGCGGATAGATTTCGCCGGACGCGAAAATTTCGTAGAGCCGGGCGGCGATGGCGCTCGGTTTGCTGACGTAGATTTCGCGAATGAGCCGGCCCGACGCCCATTGCCAGAAGCCGATGAGCACGAGGCCAGGCAACAGCGTCAGCA
Source organism: Beijerinckiaceae bacterium (assembly GCA_036265935.1). GTDB lineage: Bacteria > Pseudomonadota > Alphaproteobacteria > Rhizobiales > Beijerinckiaceae > JAFASC01. Next base: position 22,910 of record DATAOB010000100.1, on the reverse strand, counting down.
AGCGGTGTGAAAGCCGCCGGAATCGAGGCGGCCTCGTCTGCGGCCGATCAGCAGCGCCCGTGCGAGCCAGTTCCGAGGCAGTCTCGGCCATCGTGCCGGTCTCCGCGCTCAATGCGCCCGCCGGCCGAGATCCACCTGCGAGCGGAACGCCGACCATACAGCTTCGTAAGCCAGATCGAAGCCGCTATTGCGGAAGGGCTGGAACACGTCGCGCGGCCGCGCCAGCGTGATCGCGATCTCGGCCAGAATGCGCGCCGGCCGCTGGCTCAAGACAACGACATTATCGGCGAGCAGCACGGCTTCGGTGATGTCGTGCGTGACGAACAGAATGGTCGCGCCGGCGTCAAGCGACAGCGTCTGCAGATCGTCCTGCATGACCATGCGGGTCTGCGCATCGAGCGCGCCGAACGGCTCATCCATGAGGATGACATCGGGCCGGTAGACCATCGTGCGGGCGATCGAGCCGCGCTTCTGCATGCCGCCGGAGAGCTGGCCGGGAAAGTGCTGCTCGAAGCCATTGAGGCCAACGGCATTCAGCGCCTCCGCCACGCGGCGGCGGCGCTCCGCGGCCCCCACGCCGCGCAGGACGAGCGGCAGTTCGACATTCTGCCACAGCGTCTTCCAGGGAAAGAGCTGCGCCTGCTGCGGTACGAAGCCAACTTCGCGATTGACGCCGCTTACCGCCGCGCCGCGGTGGCGCACGCTCCCGGCGCTCGGCGAAAGCAAGCCGGCGCCCATATGAAGCAGCGTGCTCTTGCCGCAGCCGCTCGGTCCAATGACTGCGGTGAAATGGCCCGCCGCGACATCGAAGCTGATCGAGTCGAGCACACGCGTCGGCGCGCCGCCTCCGATCCCAGCGAAAGTTCGCTGTACGTGATCGAAGGAGAGCACCGGGCCGCTCATATCCGATACTCAATAGGTGTTGAGATTTCGCCGCACAGTTTCGAGCACGGCATCCGGGGGGCGCGTGAATTCGGACCGGCTGCCCGGAGCGCCATCGCCCGGCCGAGTTGTCGCGACCATACCGATCTTGGTGATGAGCTGATGATCCGCGACAGGATCGCAGCGGTCGGCGCGCATGTCGGCTAACACGAGGAGGTCTTCTTCGCCGCGAAAGCGCGCGGCCAGCGACCACTCCACCATGCGGGGATTTTCCGGGTCGATATCATCTTCGACGACGATGACCTGCTTCAGAAGATTGACCTGTCCCATTGCCAGAATGATGGCGCGCTTGCCCTCCCCGATTCGTGGGCGATGCATGCTGATCACCGCATGCATGCGGCCCATGCCTCCATCGGTGATAAACACGCGACGCACGGCGGGAATCGCGCGACGGAGATCGCGTGTCAGCGTCGCGCCGATGGCGACGCCGCCGAGGAGACAATGTTCCGCTGCAAAGCCCGGCAGAACCGCCTGAAACATCGGCTGCTCGCGATGCGTGATGCACTGCACGCCGGCGGCGATGCCGTTGCCGTAATCGACGTAGAAGCCGTGAAATTCCGAAACAGGACCTTCGTCGATCAGGTCGCCGGCATCGAGCAAGGCTTCGAGCACGATTTCCGCATGCGCTGGCACTTCGACATCCACCTTCCGGCATTTCACCAATTCGACCGGCTCGGCAAGGAGGCCGCCTGCAATGTCGAACTCGTCCTCGCCGAGACCAACATACATTTGCGATGCCAGAAGAACGGCCGGATGGTTGGCGATCGCGATGGCGATTTCAAGCTTTCGCCCGCGTTCCCGCGCTCTGTTGGCGAGGATCGCGAGATGATGATTCGGAGCAATGCCCGCCATCAACCGCGTGCCACCCTCGAGCCGCAGCCGCGCGATCGACACGTTGCGGCGGCCCGACTCCGGATCTTTGGCAATTATCACGCCGGCGGTGATGTAAGGCGCGCTCTCGCGCTCGAACCAGTGCGGCACAGGGAGGAGCGCACCGATGTCGAGCGGCGCCTCATGCACGCATTGCTGCACCGGCGCCTCCCTCACCAGAATTGGCGGAATCGGATTTTGCAGCGCGCTCTGCAGCCGCTGTTCAAGTTCGGCATACGGCACGCCCAGCGCATCGGCAAAACGCGCGCGTGAATTCAGCACATGCGCGACGAGAGGCATGTTATAGCCGGCGACATTCTCAAATATCTGCGCGGGGCCGTTATCGCGCAGCATCAGCACCGAGGCGAGCTCGAAGCGCGGATCGACCTTGCGCTTGATGCGCTGAACTTCGCCCCGCTGCTCCAAGGCTGCGAGAAAGCCGCGAAAGCTCTGGTCCAAGATCCTTCCTCTCGACCCGCGTGTAGCGGTTCAGGTCGTGTGCTGCTCTTCCAGTCCGACTGCCGGTGCGTAACCGGTCTTGCCAGCCTGCTCGATCGCGGTCTCATACCCCGCATCGGCATGGCGTAATACGCCGAGACCCGGATCATTATCGAGAACGCGCTTCAGCCGTTCCGCCGCAGAGGCCGTCCCATCGGCAACGATCGTCACGCCGGCACTGACGCCCCTGCTGCCGAGGCCGTGGATGGCGACGAGATCGGCGCCGGACGCGCAATTCAACAGCGCGTTCAACATCGGCCAGTCGGCGATCGCATCGGAGCCGTCGCGCATATTCTCGGTCTCGCGATGGGGCATGGCGGCCGAGCCAGAATCGAGATGATCGCGCGTGAACGCGATCGGCGCCGAGATACGTCCGTCGGCGATCGCTTCGTTAACAAGTAATCCCAGTCGGCTGCGCTCGCCGTAACCGAGCCAGCCGATACGCGCTGGCAGCCCGGTGAACTGCACATACTTGCGCGCTTTTTCGATCCACGGCACGATGGGATGGTTTTGCGAAAAATTCTTAAGAATAATGTCGTCGATTGTGTGAATGTCCTTGGGATCCCCCGACACCGCAATCCAGCGGAACGGTCCCATTCCTTCGCAGAACAGGGGCCGGATATAGAGATCGACGAAGGAACCGATGTCGAACGCGTTGTCTACACCGGCGCTCCGCGCCTCGGCGCGTAATCCGTTTCCATATTCGAAAACGATTGCGCCCTTTTTCTGAAACGCGAGCAGCGCCCGCACATGCGCGGCAATTGAATCGCGGGCGAGGGTGGCGACGCACGCCGGATCGCTTTTGCGCATGGCGCGGGTTTCCTCGAGCGAAAGTTGGCTCGGCACGTAGCCGCGTACGGGGTCGGGAAAGGTCTGGTCGGTAACAATATCCGGCACGATGCCACGGGCGAGAATCGCCGGCAGCACATCCGCGGCATTCGCGCACAAAGCCAATGCCAAGGGCCGGCGCGCCTCGCGCGCCTCGAGCCACGTCGCGATCGCCTCGTCGATACTGTCGGTACGCTGATCGCAATAACCGGTCGCGATGCGCCGGTCGATCCGCGCGGGATCGATCTCGACAACAAGGGTGGACGCGCCGGCGAGCTTGCCCGCCAGCGGCTGCGCGCCGCTCATGCCGCCGCAGCCGGCGGTCAGCAGAAGACGTCCGGCAAGGGTACCGCCGAAATGTTTGCGCGCCACGGCCGAGAACGTCTCGTATGTGCCCTGCAAAATTCCCTGGCTGCCGATGTACTGCCAGGCGCCGGCGGTCATGCCGGGCATGATAGTGAGCCCGGTATCGTCAAGTCGGCGGCGATTTTCCTCGTTGCTCCACTCACCGACGATGTTGCCGTTCGCCATGATGACGAGGGGTGTCGTCATCTGGCCGGGAAACACGCCGATTGGCTTGCCCGACTGCATGACCAGCGTTTGGTCTTCACGCAAGTTCGTCAGCGTCGCAACGATGCGGTCAAAGCTCTGCCAATCTCGCGCGGCACGCGCGATCGACATATAGATGACAAGGTTTTCCGGGTCCTCGGCGTTTTCCAGATTATTTTCGAGAAGTCGAAGGATCGTCTCCTGCCGCCAGCCGCGGCAGCGCAGGTCGAGCCCGCGACCGGCAGTGACTTCTCGCCCGCGGCGAACCGGAATGGTCATCCCTTCGCCCCTTCGAGCATCGGAATGAAGCGGGGCTGAGAGGCGATGCGCGCGAGCCAGGCCTTGGTGGCGGGAAAGCGCTCCATCTCGTAACCGCCCTCATGCGCGAGCGATACATAGGGAAACACGCCAAGGTCGGCAAGCGTGTAGCGTTCATCGACGAGAAAGGCGTGGCGGTTCAGCCAGTCTTCCAGTTTGTTAAGGCCGGCATAGCCGATCTCTTGGAAGAAACGCACCTTATCCTTCTGCTCTTCATATACGCCCCGCAGTTTGAAGAAGCGTGGAAAGCCGAGGGCGCGTGTCAGATCGAATTGCTCGAAGAAGAGCCAGCTCGTGATGTCCGCGCGCAAATATGAGTCGCTTGGCAGGAGCGGTGATGCTTCGGCTAGATAAAGCAGAATGGCGGAAGATTCGACCAGCGTGCGGCCATCATCGAGTTCCAGGACGGGTATTCGTTTGAAGCGAGCTTTCTGCGCAACTTCCGGCCGATTCAACTCTCCCTTGGCGAGATCGAGCGTCACGCGCTCGAATGCAATTTGGAGCTGGTTTAACAGAATGCGAACTTTCCAGGCATTGCCGGAGAGACGGCTGTCGTAAAGCCGAAGCATGACTTGAGTCCTTTAGAGATATGAACGCAGATCGACGCCCATCGCATCCTCCACCTCGGGGAACACGGCGGGATCCCGCGCGCCTTGTCCGACGGGGAATTTGCTGCGATGGGCGATGATGATCGCAACATCCGCCCCGACCGAAAGCTCGGAAATTGCGATGGGCTCGGCGCTCCGCGGATCGAGCGTGCCGATCATGTCGGGGAACGTCGCCACACGTGCGCCGTCAACATCGGCGGTCATGTATTCGTTGTAGACGCCCAGGCGCACCTGCCGCTGCCCATCAGTGACGGTCATGTAACCGAGATCGAAACCGCCGGAATATGTGACGGTATTCTCCGTGACCTTCCCCGTCATCAGATGCTCGCCTTTGAGAAACGCGACCGTGGCGGGAATGCGCTCTGTGCCGTTTGAATCGAGCATTGCCCGTCCGAGATCGAGCTGGAACGAGATGGCACCTGGCGCGCCGTTCGCTTTGACGAAAGCGGCCGAGAGTGGACCGCGTGCAGCGTAGATGAGCCCGCCGTTCACAACGGCCGCTTGGCGCATAACGTTCGAGGTCCGCACGATGTTGCCCTCGGCTGTCACGATGAGCTGTGAACCGTCTTCGTCTAATCCGCCCATCCCGACCTGATGGATGCTGATCTTCGGCTGCGATGCGAGTCCCATGCCGCCCATTTTGACGGTCGGGTGGCCGCGTCCGTTCGACGCCGCGTCGACGTATTTCAGACCGAGCGCCGATGCGACTAGCCACGCGTTGAATCCAGGCACATGCCCGCAGATCACACCCGCAATCGGGCGGCCGATTCTCTCGATGAGCAATCGGGCGGCGTCCACGCTGTCGCGCCAGGAGACGGTGGGTTTCGCGAAACCCGGCGCGCCGACAGCCGTCGCGGTGATGATCAGTTCGGAGGGATCGAGCTCGTCGAGCGCAATAAATTCGAAGCCGCCATAATCGAGCGCGGCGCGTCCCTGCGCGCGATTTCGCTCGACGGCGTTCTTGCCGCTGCCGCCGGCCGAAAGAAACAGGCCTGCAACCAGCGCAGCCTCGACATCATCGCGATTCAACCGTCGTCCCACATCTACCCCTTCTAAATCAGGCTTGCCGCCGCTCCGTCATGCCGAGAAAGCGCATCAGCAATTCGCGATCATCGCGTGCCTCGCGTGCCGATCCCGCGAATACGACGCTGCCCGATGAGAGGACGCACACCGTATCGGCGATCGCGAGTGCTCGTGACGTGTCCTGCTCGACAAGCAGGATCGCCATGCCCTCGTCGCGAAGCTTCAGCAACGAATCGATGCAGGTATCGACCATCTTCGGCATCAGGCCAAGCGACAATTCGTCGACCAACAGCAGGCGCGGCTCGGCCATTAGGGCGCGGCCGATCGCCAGCATCTGCTGCTCGCCCCCCGACATCGAGCCCGCGACTTGCGAGCGCCGCTCGTGCAAACGCGGGAACAGCGCGAAGACGCGATCGCGTTTGGCGCGGTCGCGATCAGCCGGGAAAGAATAGCCGCCGATCGTCAGGTTTTCGTCGACGCTCAAATCGGCAAAGATTTGCCGTCCCTCGGGCACCAGCGCGACGCCGAGCCGGGCACGCTCGACGGCCCGGCGGCGCGTCACCTCCGCGCCATCGAAGAGCACACGGCCGGCATGCACGTCGACATGGCCCATGATCGCCATGATCGTCGAGGTCTTGCCGGCGCCATTCGGTCCGAGCAAGGCGAGGATCGACCGCTCCGGGACGACGAAGCTCACGTCGGAGACGGCACGGATCGCCCCATATCCACAGCTGAGGCCTTCAACCCTAAGCATGGACGTCGACGCTCTGACCGAGATAGGCGGCGCGCACGTCGTCTTGCCGCATCACGTCGCGCGGCAGTCCGTCGCCGATAACCCGGCCGTTCGCCAGCACGATCAGCCGGCGGCAGGCCCGGATGACTTCCTCAAGATTATGCTCGACGAGAAGGATCGTGACGCCGCTCGCGTTGACAGCACCGATCATGTCGATCTGCTCGGCAGCTTCCGCGTTGTTGAGGCCGGCGAGCGGCTCGTCGAGCAGCACGATCGTCGGATCGAGGGCGAGCGCGCGGGCGATCTCGAGGCGCTTTAACTGGCCAAGCGGGAGCGAGCCGGCGAGCTTACTTTCGACGCCGGCGAGACCGACCTGGCGCAGAATGGACTCGGCGCGCTCGCGCTCCGGCTGCCGATCGGTTTGCAACAGCGCACGCAGCGGATCGACGGTGCGCCTGTGGCCGGCGGCGAGCACGATATTGTCGAGGACGCTCATCGTGCGGAACGGGCGGACGACCTGATGAGTCAGCGCGAGGCCGCGGCGCACCCGCGTGGCGGTCGAGCGGCGCGTCACGTCGGCGCCGAGCAGATCGACGCGTCCACTGTGGGGAGCGAGGATGCCGCTGATCAGCCGGATCAGCGTCGTCTTGCCGGCGCCGTTCGGACCAATAAGACCGACAAAGTCACCTTCGCTGATCGAGAATGACACATGATCGACAGCGGCAATACCGCCGAAGCGGATTGCGAGATCGTACAGCGCGAGGGCGGGCACGTTCATCTCCGCAACCGCGCGCGCGTGCCGTGAAAGAGGGACGCGAGTCCACCCGGCGCGAGTGAAATGAACAGCACCAGAAGCCCGCCGAAGACGAGCAGCCGATATTCGTTGATGAAACGGAAGGTCTCCGGCAGCAAAGTCAAGGCAACAGCGGCGATGGCGACGCCGAAGGTCGACCCGATGCCGCCGATTACAACCATTGCCATCAGCATCACCGAGGTGATGAAATCGAAGGCATCGACATTGATGAATTGGGTAAAATATGCGTAGAGCGCGCCGGCCAAGCCCGCAAACGCCGTCCCCAAGGCGAAAGCGACGAGCTTGTAGGAGACGGCGTTAACGGCGAGCGTCGCGGCAGCGTCCTCATCCTCCGCGACCGCGCGGAAGGCAAACCCCATCCAGCTCGCATTCACGTAAAGGCTGAATGCGATAGTGCCGGCGGCGAAAAGCTCAATCATCACCATATTGCCGGTGCCGCCGAGGCCGGACGGGGGGATACTGCTGATGCCCATCTCGCCGCCGAGCCAGCCCTGCTTGCGAACGAAGCCTGTGAACAGAAAATTGATGCCGATCGTCGTCACTGCGAGGAAGTCGCTGCGCACCCGCAGCGAAGCGAAGCCGACGATGAGGCCGAGCATGCTGCCGACAAGCGCACCGGCAATGAGCGCCAGGGGCAGGTTGCGCGTGGTAACCGCGACCAGCGCCGCGCTATAGGCACCGGCGCCATAAAAAGCGCCATGGCCGAGGCTAATCTGCCCGCAAAAACCGCTGATAATATTGAGGCTGACCGCCAGCATCACGTTGATACCAACGATCGACAACAGGCTGATCGTGTAGGCGCTCATGCCGTGCGGACTCCGGTAAAGCCCTGGGGGCGCGCCATAAGAACGAGGATCAGCGCCAAAAACGCGATCGCGTCGCGGTTCAGGTACGAACCGATAAAAATCGTGCCGTAGGATTCGACGAGCGCGAGGAAGAGGCTCGCGACGAGCGTGCCGCGCACGCTGCCGAGTCCGCCGAGCACGATGATTGCCAGCGCCTTGTAGCTCACCACGTACCCGATCGTTGGATCGACGAAATTGTTCAACAGTGCAATGAGGCCGCCTGCGACCCCGGCAAGCGCCGAACCGATGCCGAAATTCAAATATCGCACGCGGATTGCGTCGACGCCGAAGCTCGCGGCCATGCGCGGATTGGAGACTGTAGCGCGCCACGCCACGCCGATGCGCGTCCGCGTCGTAAACAGATGCAGCGCCACGAAAATGAGCAGCGTGACGACGAGCACCGCGAGTTGCGCGAAGGTTAGCGTTATCCCCGCCATGTCCACACTCTCGATCGCCAGCGGATTCTTGACGAACGTTACGCCCTGCTCGCCGAAGAGAATGCGGAACCCGTCCTGCATGAAGACGAGCAGCCCGATCGAGGCGATCATCGGCACATCAGGGCGATAGTGCAGTAGCGGCTGATAGAGAATGCGGTAGATCGCAATGCCGCAGAGCGGCGTCATCGCAATTGCCGCGACAAAGCCGAGCAGAATGCTTCCGGAGACGTTCGCTACCAGCACGGTGACGTAAGCGCCGAGCGCAAAAACCGCGGCATGCGCGATATGCAAAATGCGCAACAGGCCGTAGACCAACGTCAGTCCGACGGCCATCAGCGCATACATGCACCCGAAGACAACACCGCTTACCGCGAGGTCGACATAGAACAAGGAACCACCGCGCCCCTTCGCCGCCGCGTTATTGCTCCGGCGGGGCTAGAACCTTCTTGTCCTCGATGGTGGAGAAATGCACGAACTTGCCGTCCTTCACCACGTCAACGCTCGCCGGCATGATGACTTCGTGCACCTTGTTGAAGCCGATGAGCGTCTCGTTCAACATCGGGAAGTCCTTGGTCGCGGCAAGCGCATCACGCACTTTCGCCGGCTCCAGACTACCCGCACGCTTCATCGCATCAACCAGAATATCGAACGAGGAATAAACCTCCGCCGCAACGCCTTCGGGCGGATATCCGGCCCGCTTCTGGAACTCGGCGGTGAAGTGCTCGAGCTTCGGGTCCTTACGATAACGATCGAACCCATCGACGATATAGACGCCTTCGGCCGCGGCACCGGCTATGTCGATGAACTTGCCGGAATCGAAGGCCTGCGAGCCGACGATTGGCGCCTTCACGCCGCCCGCGCGCAATTGCGCCACAAGCGGCCCTGCCGTGAAGAAATAGCCGGTTGCGTAGATAACCTCAGGTTCATCGCGCTTCACGCCGGCGACAATGGGACCGAACTGCCGGTCTTGCAGCGAATAATTGTATTTGTTGACGACTTTGATCCCATACTTATCGACGTCACCGAGAAAGCCCTGCAGCGTCGCCTCGCCGTAGTCATTGTCCATGCTGATCACGGACGCCTTCTTGAGCTTCAAACTCTCTGCAATGAAGAAGGCGGCGGCACGCCCCTGCGGCGGACCCAGCCGGACCAGCCGGAAGCAATAATCGCCAGCTTTGGTGATGTCGGGATGCACGCCGTAAGCCGAGATGAAGACGACACCGGCCTTTTGAAAGATGGGCGCTGCAGCGCGCCCTGCCGCGGAATAGCTGCCCGAAATAGCGAATTTGACTCCATCGTCGCCGATCAGCTTGTTTGCCGTGAAAATCGCCTGGTCAGACTTCGCCTGGTCGTCGTACGTGATTAGTTCGAGTTTTTGGCCGAGTACGCCGCCGCCAGCGTTGAGATCATCGATCGCAATCTCTGCGGCAGCTTTTGCCGACTTACCGTCAGTCGCGGCGAGCCCCGTCAAGGGCGCTTGAAAGCCGATCTTCACGTCGGCAAGCGCAGCCTGACTGACAAAGAAAGCAAACGCCCCCAAAACGCCGCGAGCAAAGCTGAGCATCTTATTGTTCCTTCATTTGTGCCGATGGCGGGGCTTTAGGGCCCAGCAGCAGAGTGCGGGCAATCTCGAGCGCGAGCATAGGCACATTTCTGATGGGATGAAAGGGGAGCGCGACATAGACGAGGGGCGAAACAGCCTATGGGATGGAAGATCCCGCCTCACAACCTTTGTTGTTTAAGAGAACAACAGGTTCGGGAGGCCGGCGGGCATCAGCCGGCCAGAGCAAGCGCGGCCCCTTGCATCCTGGCCGAAAAAGTTCTGAAAGAAGTTCTTCGATACGCGCAAGCCGGCACATGGGGCTGATCGCGAGTGCGGCACGTCTTCTTTTTCCAGAAGACGCTATTCTGGAGTGCGAAGAATGAACGCGATCGATCGTGTCGTGCGGGGCCGGATTGTTCTTCCTGGTGAGATCATCGATGATGGTTTTGTCGCCATTGCGAACGGAAAAATCGCGCAAGTCGGGCATGGTGACGGACCGTCCGGTAAGGTCATTGAAAATAATCGCCACCATCTGGTGCTTCCCGGGGCCATCGACGGGCAGGTTCATAGCCGCAGCCAAAAAGGCCAGGAGGACTTCATCTGGTCGACCCGCTCGGCCGCGGCGGGTGGTGTCACTACGGTCGTCGACATGCCGTATGATGATGGCGAGCTGATTTGCACCGGCGAGCGCCTGGCGCACAAAGCGCGCACCGCGGCGCAACAGGCCCGCGTCGACTTTGGGCTTTATGCAACCCTGCATCCGCAGTCCGACGGCTCGGAGGTGGAAGAGTTGGTCAGGGAAGGCGCGTGTGCTTTCAAATTTTCTACGTTCGGGACGCATCCCGAGCGCTTTCCGCGTATCCCACCACAACAGCTGCATCGCTTTTTCACCGCGATTGCGCCTACGGGCCTTACGGCCGGCGTTCACAATGAGAATGATGAAGTCGTGCGCGCGGCGATAGCTGCAGTCGAAGCGGCGGGGATCACCGATTATCGCGCACATTCGGCAAGCCGGCCGCCGATAGCCGAGACGTTGGCGATGGCCGAAGTGTATGAGATCGGCATCGCGACCGGCTGCCCGGCGCACGTCGTGCACTGCTCGATCGGGCGCGGCTATGAACTTTGCGCGGCCTATCGCGTGCAAGGCGCGGATGCGACGGTCGAGGCCTGCATCCATTACCTCGTTCTCAATGAAGAGAACGACGTGGCGCGGCTCGGCGGCTTAGCTAAGATCAATCCGCCGATCCGCTCGCGCGCCGAAGTGGAGCTTCTGTGGAAGCATTTGGCCGCAGGCAACGTGACGATCGTCTCGACCGATCATGTCAGCTGGTCACGCGACCGCAAGTCGGACCCAAAAATGCTCAACAACGCGTCGGGCGTGCCGGGTCTCGAGGCGCTGTATCCGCTTTTGCTTAAAGGGCTCGAAGAGCGCGGTCTTTCCTTCACGCATGCGGCAAAACTCCTTGCGCGCAATCCGGCACGTCACTTCCGGCTATTCGAGAAGGGCGCGCTGGATGTCGGACGCGATGCCGACATCACGGTGATGAAGCGCGAACCCTACACTTATGAGGCGGCGGCGAGCGGGCACAATGTCGTCGATTGGAGTCCATACGATGGAATGGTCCTGCCGTGGCGGGTGGAGTCGACGTATGTTCGTGGGCAGAAGGTGTTCGATGGCCGCAACGTGCTGGCCGAGCCCGGTACCGGCCGGTTCACGACGCCACCGAGCGGGCCGGCCGCGCGACGTGAGATCGCCGGAATGGCGGCGTGAGAACCTCAAACCTTCCGATCAACCAGGATCGCCTGTGGGACGATCTGATGGGGCTCGCCGAGATCACCGAGAAAGACAAGCCTTATACGCGCCGCTCGTTCACGCCGACGTTTTTGCAAGGCCGTGACTGGCTCAAAGCGCGCTTTGAAGCGGCGGGACTCGATACGCGGATAGATGCTGGCGGTAATCTGATCGGCCGTCGCGCTGGTGCGAAGCGGGGAGCGGGCGCGATCGTGGTCGGATCGCACTCGGACACCGTACCATCCGGAGGACGGTTCGATGGGGCGGCTGGCGTGCTTGCTGGGCTTGAGGTGGCTCGCGCTTTGCAAGAAGCGGGACACGATCTCGATCACGACCTCGAAATCATCGATTGTCTTGCCGAGGAGGTAAGCGCTTTCGGCATATCTTGCGTCGGCTCGCGCGCAATCGCCGGCATTCTGACGGAAGAGATGCTCGCTTATGAAGGGCCTGGCGGCGAGCGCCTGGCACAGGCGATCGCGCGAATGGGCGGCGATCCGCAGCGCCTATCCGAGGCCAAGCGTTCCGATATAACGGCTTTTCTTGAGCTGCATATTGAGCAAGGCCCAGTGCTCGAGGCAGAGCACATTGATGTGGGCATCGTCGAGACGATCGCCGGGATCACACGCCTGGAGGTGACGATCACCGGCCGCGCCGATCATGCGGGCACCACGCCGTTCAATCTGCGCCGCGACGCGCTTGTCGCTGCCGCGCGCGCGATCCTCGCGATTCAGGCCATCGCGCGCGAAATGGCTGAGACCGGCGAAGGCTATTTCGTCGCGACCACCGGCGAAATTCATGCTGAGCCGAACGCCGCGAACGTGGTGCCGGGCCGCGTGCGGCTCATCCTCGATGCCCGCGCGGAACGACACCCGACGATGCAGCGGTTTGTCAGCCGCATCAAAGGCGAGATTCCTGCAGTGGTCGCGGCAAGCGGTGCGGAGCTCTCTTCGATTGCCACGCTCTCTGACGCGGCCCCGGCGCACGGGGATTCCGGTCTTTGCGCCGCGCTCATCGATGCGGCGGAAAAACTCGGTTTGACGCATCGGCGAATGACGAGCGGCGCAGGGCACGACGCCGCGCACTTCTCGCGCATCGCACCTGTCGCCATGGTATTCACGCCGTGCCGCGACGGACGCAGCCATTGTCCGGAAGAATGGGCCGAGCCAGGCGAGATCGCGGCTGGCGCCGCGACCATTTTGCGTGCGGTTCTGGCCATCGATCGGCATGAAGCTACGCCGTGAGGAAATAAACGAATGGGCCGAATATTAAGAGCGAAAGACGTCGAAGCTGCGGTGAAAGGCGGCTCAATTTTCGCGGCGGGGGGCGGCGGCTGGGCGGACCACGGGCGGATGCTTGGCACCGCCGCAACGAATGCCGGCGAGCCCGAGCTGGTGTCGATCGACGAAGTGCCTGACGATGCCTGGATTGCCACCGCCGCCGCGATCGGCGCGCCGGCGGGCACCACCGATTGGCAGATGCTCGGCGTCGATTACGTCAACGCGGTGAAATTGCTGCAGGATGCGCTCCGCGAACCAATCTACGGCCTGATCATCGGCCAGAACGGCATGTCGAGCACCCTCAATGCCTGGCTGCCCGGCGCTGTCCTTGGCACGAAGGTTGTCGACGCGGTCGGCGATGTGCGCGCGCATCCGACGGGCGACATGGGCTCCCTCGGCATGGCCAATTCGCCTGCGAGCATGATCCAGACCGCGGTCGGCGGCAACCGCGTCAAGAACCAATACATCGAGCTTGTCGTGCGCGGCGCGACGGCGAAAGTTTCGCCGGTGCTGCGCACGGCGGCGGACATGTCCGGTGGATTCATCGCCTCCTGCCGCAATCCGCTGCGCGCCTCCTATGTGCGCGAGCATGCCGCCCTCGGCGGGATTTCGCTCGCGCTGTCGCTCGGTGAAGCAATCATCGCCGCCGAGCCGAAAGGCGGTACCGCCGTAATCGAGGCGATATGCACGACGATGAAAGGCACGATCCTGTTCGGCGGGCGCGTCTCGAAAAAGGCAGTGACTTACACGAACGAGGCATTCGACGTTGGCACGATCACGCTCGCCAATGGCACGCGCTCCTGCCGGCTTTATGTGATGAACGAGTATATCGCCGTCGAAGATGGCGACGGCGCGCGCATCAGCACATTTCCCGATGTGATTACGACATTAGATGATGAGGGGCGGCCGGTTTCCGTTGGACATATTCGCGAAGGCGACAAGCTCTCAGTTCTGCACATTTCGAAGAATGTGATCCCGCTGAGCTCGAGCGTGAGGGACCCAAGCGTGTATCCCATCGTCGAGAAGGCGCTGGGAATTCCCGTCGCCCAATATGCATTGAGTGAAGCGGCGTGAAACGCACCTTTAAAGTAACTTCGAGGAACACGCTGCGCTGCCGCGGCTGGCGCCAGGAGGGGTTGCTACGGCTTTTAGAGAACGTGCTCGCGGTCGGCGAGGATCCCGACAACCTGGTCGTCTATGCCGCGCTTGGTAAGGCCGCGCGAAATTGGCAAGCGCATGACACGATCGTCGACGCGTTGATGAATATGGACGAGGAAGACACGCTGGTTGTCCAGTCGGGCAAACCGATTGGCCTCGTGCGCACGCATGCCGATGCGCCGATTGTTATCATGGCGAATTGCAACATTGTCGGCCGTTGGGCGACGCCCGAGGTTTTCTATGAGCTGCAATCGAAGGGTCTGATCTGCTGGGGCGGGCTCACCGCGGGCGACTGGCAATATATCGGCTCGCAGGGCGTCATTCAGGGCACCTACGAAATTTTTATGCGCATTGCCGCACAATATTTTGAGGGAAGTCTTGCCGGACGCTTCATCTTGACCGCCGGGCTCGGCGGAATGGGCGGTGCGCAGCCGCTTGCCGGACGCCTCGCAGGAGCGGCGATCCTGTGCGTCGATGTCGATCCAGAGCGGATCGCCAAGCGAAAGGCGATCGGCTACCTCGATATTGCCGCCGCAACCCTTGAGGAGGCGCTTGCCGAGATAAACGCCGCGCGTGGGCAAAAGCGCGCGGTGTCCGTCGGCATTACCGGAAACGCGGCGGAGATCTTTCCGGAAATCCTCTGCCGAGGCATTGTTCCCGACGTCGTCACTGACCAGACTTCCGCGCACGATCTCGTCTACGGCTACGTACCGGCCACGCGCACGCTCAAAGAAGCGCGCGCGATGCGCGAAAGCGATCCCGTAAGGCTGATGGCCGAAAGCCGCGCCTCAATCTGCCGGCATGTCGAGGCGATGCTGGGCTTTCAGGAGAAGGGCGCGATCGTCTTCGACAACGGCAATCTGATCCGCAGCCAGGCCCTGGACGGCGGAGTTGAAAACCCGTTCAAAATTCCAATTTTTACGGAGGCCTTCCTGCGTCCGCTGTTTTGCCGCGGTATCGGCCCGTTCCGCTGGATCTCGCTGTCGAACAGTCCGACGGATATCGCCCGAATCGATGACCTGCTTCTCTCGATGTTTACCGACAACAAGATTCTGGCGAACTGGATTCCCCTTGCTCGCAAGCATGTGCCTTTCGAGGGCTTGCCGGCGCGCATCGCCTGGCTTGGCCATCGCGAGCGCACCGACTTGGCGCTCGCTGTGAATGCGCTCGTCGCTCGCGGCGAACTCAACGGGCCCATTGCATTCACGCGCGATCATCTCGATGCCGGCGCAATGACGCATCCGAAAATCATGACGGAGAACATGCGCGACGGATCGGACGTCATTTCCGATTGGCCGCTTCTCGACGCCATGATGCTGTGCTCATCGAAAGCCGATCTCGTCGCTATCCACTCGGGCGGGGGCGGGTATTCCGGCTATATGACGAGCGCCGGTGTCACGCTGGTCGCCGACGGATCGGAAGCGGCGGCGTCGCGTCTCTCATTGTCCCTGACTAACGACACTTCGCTGGGTATCATGCGCTACGCCGACGCCGGTTATCCGGACGCCATCCATGAAGCGCAACAGGGGCAGATACGGTATTTGGCGGGACCGAAGGATATATTGGCAGCAGGGTGACAAGATACGCATGCCGATCGCGCCATGGGACCTGCCCCGTTCAATGACCTTGAGAACCAGGCTCAAGAGGAAGCCCAGAAATCGTCAACAAAGCGCATAAAACGCGTCCTGGGGAAGGATTCCGCCAGCGGCGCGATGCTATGCGGACGCCGGTTACCGGACTGCGATCGCGTGCTGGCGAACTAGGTTCGATGCGTAGCCTTAGCTCGGCCTATTCGGCTGCCTGCGCCGCCACGGTCGGCGCGGTGCCTGCCACCGTAGCGCGGCGCATATCGCGGGGTTGCGACTGGTCGTAACGGCGGACGCGGTGCATGGTTTGGCGATTGTCCCACATCACGAGATCGTGCAGCCTCCACTTGTGGACGTAAACGAACTCCGGCTGCGTCGCGTGCTCCGTGAGATCGCGCAATAGCAGCCGCGCTTCTGGTACGCTCATGCCGAGAATTCCGCCGGCATGCGAGGACAAATAAAGCGATTTGCGGCCGTGAACCGGATGCTTGCGCACGAGGCGCTGCAATACCGGCTTGAACATCTGTTTTTCCTCTTCGGTATAGTCGAGAAACCCAAGCGCACCGCGGGAATACATCAGCGAGTGCTCGCAAATCAGGTCCTCTATCTCTGCTTTGTTTTCGTCGTCGAGCGCGTCATAGGCAGCTCGCATGTCGGCGAATTCAGTGTTGCCGCCCTTGGGGTTGACCACCCGCGCTGAAAGGAGAGAAAATTTTGCGGGGATTGGCCGAAACGAGCTGTCGGAGTGCCACAAGCAATTGCCGAGATTGAAGAGATGGGTCCGGTGATCGCGCGGTAGCGGTTTGCCATCCTTCCCGAGATTTGAGACGTCGTTCAAGCCGGAGGAGAGCCGGTAATCTTCCTTCTTGGTAACGGTGCCGCCACGAGAGTCTTCGCGCTCACCGAAACTGCGCGCAAAAGCGAGCTGCTGCTCGTCGGTAATGTCCTGATTGCGGAAGATCAGCACGGCATATTTGTCCATGCCGGCCTCGATCGCGTCGGCGTCCTGGCGGGTCAGCTTCTCTCTGACGTCGACACCAGTGACCTCGCCGACAAAATGGGGATGAATCTGCCTGATGATGATGGTCATAGCGAGTTCTTTCAAGCCGA
The DNA here is from genome assembly GCA_036265935.1 of Beijerinckiaceae bacterium. GTDB lineage: Bacteria > Pseudomonadota > Alphaproteobacteria > Rhizobiales > Beijerinckiaceae > JAFASC01. Next base: position 5,979 of record DATAOB010000100.1, on the reverse strand, counting down.
GCGGTTGGTCCGCGTGGTGACGGCCGCGACATCGCCCCGCGATTTGCAAAAAAGCTACTGCGCGTTACCGCGATGTCAACGGGTCAACCGTGCTTACAACAACCCGGGGATCACGATGATTGTCGGCGGGAAGGCTTCGCAGCCTCGGCCTTCCAATCGGGATAAGACTGGCGCACGAGCTGAAAGATTTCTCCCAAGCGGGCGTAATAATTACCGTAGAGGCGCGCCACCGGCCGATAATTGTCGATGTCGACGCGCAGATTGCCCGGATCCACGATGCCGTCGCGGACGTGCAAACAAGTGACCTGTCCGATGCAGAGGCGCCGCTCACGGCTTACCTCTAGCGTCAGGTAATGGCGGCATTCGAGCCCGACCGGCGCGCTGGCAATGTGCGGCACCGGCACAGATTTGCCGGGCAGCAGGTCGAGCCCGGCTGCATCGATCTCGCTCTCGTCGCGCGGGAAATCGACGGCGCAGATGTTCATCTGCTCGGCGAGCGCCTCGTCCACCAAATTCACCACAAAGGCGCCGGTCTCGCGGATATTGGCGGGCGTATCCTTGATGGCGCCGTCCGGGCGCGATTGCAGCCCGAGGACGACGAGCGGGGGCTCCTCGCTGAACACGTTGAAAAACGAGAACGGCGCTGCATTGACGATGCCACCTGGTCCGATCGATGTCACGAGCGCGATCGGCCGAGGCACCACCAGACCGACAAGCAGCTTGTAGCGCTGCGGCTGCGGAAGCGTCTCGAAATCAAATGTCATTTCCTCAACCTTCCGGCGGCGGAATCACGCCGGTTTGAGCAGTGATTCGCCCGTAATGCTCGATGCGACGGTGGCGAGCGAAATCGAAGATGGTTTGCTTTCCAAACTGTGTCGCATCGAGATCGCAATCGTGCACGATCAGTTCGTCGCCCTCGGTTTTCGCTTGCGCCACGATCTCGCCCTCCGGGTTCACGATCATGCTACCGGCGATCAGGGGATGCCCGTCCTCCGATCCGGCCTTGGCGACGGCCACGACCCAGGTCGAGTTCTGGTAGGCACCCGCCTGTACCGACAGCCGGTTGTGGAACTGGCGCCTCGCCGGGCCTTCGTCACTTTTCTGCGAATTAACCGAGGGCGTGTTGTAGCCGAGCACGATCATCTCGACGCCTTGCAGGCCCATGACGCGGTAGGTCTCCGGCCAGCGCCGGTCATTGCAGATGCACATGCCGAAAATGCCGCCGAGCATCCGCCACACCGGAAAGCCGAGATCGCCGGGCTCGAAATAGCGCTTCTCGAGATGCTGGAATGCGCGGGTTTCGTCGAACTCGTCATGACCGGGCAGATGCACCTTGCGATACTTGCCGACGATGCGCGCGTCGCGGTCGACGAGGACCGCGGTGTTGAAATGGTGCCCGTCCGGGGTCAGCTCGGCGTAGCCGAAGGAAAAGGCGATGCGGTATTCCGCCGCCTTTTCGAAAAGCGGTCGCGTCGCGGCGTTCGGCATGTCGCGCTCGAACCACGCCTCGACCTCGGCCTGATCGGTCATGTACCAGCGTGGAAAGAAGGTCGTCAGCGTCAGTTCGGGATAGACGACGAGGTCGCATTTCTCCGACTTGGCCCAGTCAAGCAGATCGAGCATACGCCGCACCACCGCCTCGCGGCTCTCGGCCTTCTGGACCGGTCCCATCTGAGCGGCACCGACACGGATCACGCGCGACATTCGAATCTCCTTGCAGCGCGCGGTGAAACACTGAAGCACCTCACGAGGCAATCCTCCGTTCGAGACGGCTCACCAGGCGCACGAGCGGCCATAGCATCAAGAGGTAAAAGCCGGCTGCAAGGACGATCGGCGACGTATTGAATGTCAATGACCGGGCCATGTCGGCGGAGTAGAGCAGTTCCGGAAGCGCGATAACGCTCGCGAGCGAGGTGAGCTTGACCACCTCAACGGTGTTGGAGACGAGATCGGGAAGGACGTTGCGCACCGCCTGCGGCAGCACGACGGAGCGGAGTGTTTGCGCGACGGTAAGCCCGGTCGAACGGGCGGCATCCCACTGGCCGCGGCCGACGCTCTCGATTCCGGCGCGATATACCTCGCCATAATAGCTCGAATTATTGAAGAAAAAGGCGATCGCAACCGCTGCAAGCGGCGTCAGGCGGATGCCCGCAAAAGGCAGACCGGAATAGACGAAAATGAGAAGAACGAGCGGCGGCACGGCGCGGAAGAAATCGATCGCGATCATGGTCGCCCATCGCATGACGCGCGACCGCACAAGCGAGAGGAGTGCCACGAGAAGACCGCCCGCCAGCCCGAGCGGGATGACGACGACACACAGGAGAAGCGTCTGCTTCAATCCCGTGAGCACAAGCGGCAGCGCGCGTGCCATGATGTCGAGATTGAAGAACTGGTTGAGCAGCGCTTCCATCAGGCCCTCGACCACCTGAAACGGGTCTCGAGCAAGCGGCCAAGCGCGACGACAGGGATGAACAGGATCACATAAGCGATCGCACCCATCATCAACGGCGTCGCGTTGCCGGAAAAAGACTGGCCGGTCGTTGCCTGGTTGAGGATTTCCGGCACGCCGATCACCGTGCCGAGCGCGGTATTCTTGGTGATGGCGAGCGTGCGATTGGTGAGCGGCGGCACCGTCAGGCGCACCGCCTGAGGTAGCACGATGTAGAGGAGCGTCGGGAAGAATCCGAAGCCTGTCGAACGCGCCGTCTCCCATTGGCCTTTAGGTATGGAAAGGATGCCGGCCCAGAAGATTTCTTCCGCGAAGGCCGCGAGCACGAGCGAGAGCACGATCCACAGGACCGCAAACGAGGGAAGGTTGATCCCGATATTGGGCATTCCGAAATAAACGAGCAGCACAAGCACGATCGGCGGCAGCGCGCGCATGATATCGACGCAGGTGACGAGGATTACATTGATTGGGAGAACACGGAACGTACGCACGACAGCCAGGACAAGCCCGAGCGCAATCCCGGTGACCACGATCGCCGCGGCGATTTCGATCGTGGTGACCGTCCCCGCCGCAATCGAAGGGAGATAGTGGCGGATCAAATCCGGCTTGAAGAACGTGTCGAGGAAGCGCGACCAAGAATCCATCGCGCCCGTCACCGCGTCAGTTCGGCGATAAAAGCGCGGGTGCGCGGCTCGCGCGGTGAGGTGAAAATCTGCGCCGGCGGCGCCTCCTCGACGATCAGCCCGTGATCCATGAAGATGACGCGATCGGCGGCGTCGCGGGCGAAGCGCATTTCGTGACTCACCACGAGCATCGTCATGCCGTCCTGCTTCAATTCGCGCATGACGGCGAGTACGCTGCCGACGAGCTCGGGATCGAGTGCGGAGGTCGGCTCGTCGAACAGCATGATCGTCGGCTCGAGCGCAAGCGCGCGGGCGATCGCGACGCGCTGCTGCTGGCCGCCGCTCAACTCCGAGGGATAGGATTTTGCCTTGTCGCGCAGGCCCACTCGCTCGAGAGCGGCGAGGGCGAGGGTCTCAGCCTCCGCGCGCGACTTCTTCACCACCTTTCGCAACGCCAGCGACACATTGCTCAGCGCGGAAAGATGCGGATACAGATTGAACGACTGAAACACCATGCCGATGTGGCGGCGCATCGCGTTGATATCGGTGCGCCGGTCCATCAGATCGACGCCGTCGATGCGGATAGTCCCGACGCTCGGCTCCTCCAGGCGGTTGCAGCAGCGCAAGAGCGTACTCTTGCCCGAGCCGGACGGACCGATGATGAAGACGAGCTCTTGCGGCTGGACGGAAAGATCGATTCCGCGAAGCACCTCCACGTGACCGAAACTCTTGCGCAGGCCGCGAATGTCGAGGATCGGCGCTGTCACGAGGAGCAATCGTTAGAATCCGCGACGCGGGGTTGCCGGCGCCGCCGCAATGTCAATTGCACGCCGGCGTGTGCTCGGTCGGGTCATAGCCGGGCATACCAGGGACGCCATAACCGGGATAAACCGTCACCGCGGCCGAGCCGGGAGCGGGTTTGGCGCCGAACCATTTCTCATGCAGTTTGGCGATGGTGCCGTCGAGCTTCATGCATTCGATCGCGTTCTCGAGCTGCTTGCGCAACTCCGCCGAATCCTTGCGCAGCGGCATCCCCCAGACGAGCCCGGTCGAGTAGAGATACGACAGTTCCAGCTGCGGATTGTTTTTGGCCGCCCAGGCGATCACGGTGTTCCCGGCAACGTTGGCATCGGCGCGACCGACGAGCACGGCCTGCACCGCGTCCGTCTGGGTCCCGTAGGACTCGACCTTCCAGCCGATCTTGGGTTCGAGTTCGCGGGCCCATGAGTCATAGGCCGAACCTTTATTGACCGAGATGGTCTTACCTTTCAGGTCCTCAAGCTTATCGATTTTCGGCGCTCCTTTCTTGATAAGGAACTGGAAGTCGGTGTTTAGATATCCCTCCGTAAAGAGCAGATTTTCGGCACGCTCCTTGGTCACTGTCGTCGGCGCGATGACGAAATCGTAGGTGCCGGCCTGCAGCGCTGGCAGTATCCCGGAATATTGAGTGAAATCGATTGTGATCTTGTGCTTCAGCCGTTTGCCGAGTTCGTTGGTGAGGTCGATGTTGAAACCTTCGTAGCCGCCCGAGAGGCTGGGCATTGCATGTGGCGCGAAGGTGCTGTCTATGGCGGTTCGAAACTCCTGCGCGAATGCCGGAACCGCAACCAGCAGGATCGCGACCGCCAACATAAATTTTCTCATAGAACCCTACCCTTGTTCACCGCAGCTTGGCATTTTATACCAGTCGTGGCCGGTGCACAAAGGCAAGACATGGGCCAAAGAGCAGGCTGATGCTCGATCATCGAGCAAGCGGCGTCTACATCATCGCGGCGACGCCGTTCACCGATGCGGGCGTCATCGACGTGGCGAGCGTCGATCGCATGGTCGACTTCTACGTCGCCTCCGGCGTCGACGGCATCACGGTGCTTGGCATGATGGGCGAGGCGCCGAAGCTCACGCATGAAGAATCGGTGGCGTTGACCCGTCAGGTCGTGCGGCGCTCCGGACTCCCGGTGATCGTCGGCGTGTCGGCGCCCGGCTTTGCGGCGATGGCACAGCTGGCCACCGCCGCGATGGATGCGGGTGCTGCCGGCGTGATGGTCGCGCCGGCCTCTACGGCACGCACCGACGATCAGATCGTCGCCTATTTCGCCAACGCGGCAGAGGCGATCGGGCGAGACGTGCCTTTCGTCATCCAGGACTACCCGCAATCGACCGGTGTTGTGATGAGCCCGGGCGTGATCCGCCGCATCGTCACGGATAATCCCTCCTGCGTGATGCTCAAGCACGAGGACTGGCCGGGGCTCGACAAGATCACGGCGGTGCGCCGGTTCACGGCGGAAGAGTCGATGCGTCCGATCAGCATTCTTTGCGGCAATGGCGGACTGTTCCTGTCCCACGAAATTGAGCGTGGCGCTGACGGCGCTATGACCGGCTACGCCTTCCCCGAAATGCTGGTCACCGTGGTGCGGCTCTTAAAGCAAGGCCAGCGCGCCGCCGCGCACGATCTATTCGATCTGCATCTGCCGCTTCTTCGCTACGAGCAGCAACCCGGACTGGGCCTTGCGGTGCGCAAGTATGTGATGCAACGGCGGGGCATCATAGCCTCCGATGCGCAGAGAAAGCCCGCTACACGGCTTTCGCTCGAGTCGATGTCCGAAATCGAATGGCTTCTCGAGCGGCTTCTTACGCGATTGAAAGGGCATCGCCATGGTGCTCTGGTCGATCCTGTCTCGGCGCAGGCGCGCGCGCAAAGAGTTGGTTAGCTTGGTGTACATCCCGCGTCGCGATCGCCCTGGACCCTTCCGCAGATAAGCCGGTGCATCGTGGCGTACCAGCCGCGCGCGGCAAATGTGCGACTGGCTTGTGCCGCCGCCTGCCTGCTGACATAAGGCGGCGCGTCACTGGAGTCCCGATGTCGTCGCCCTCTCCGCACTTTCCCCAGCGCGCTTTTTCCGGCGTGCA
>DATAOB010000099.1:0-15197 GCA_036265935.1 Beijerinckiaceae bacterium | reverse complement strand
TTCTCTGCCTCGGCCCTGCGCGCCTGCTTCACTTTTTCGAGCGTCGCGCCGGGTTCTTTCCAGGCGAATTGGCTCTCGCCGCGCTCGCCGAACGAGAGGCAGATGATCTTGACGCGATAGCCCTTCTTCGAATGCAACGCGATTGCGCCGCCGGCACGCCAAACGAAATCGCCGGGATGTGCGGTGATGACGAGTCCTGTCTTCTGATCCGGCATGTCGCTCCTCTAAGCGGGCTGCGCGCCGTTTTTAGAGATGAACCTGCGGGATGCAAACGGTCTCGCCGGCGCAATCATTGGGTGCTCAGCTCCCGCGGCGGCTACCTAAACAATATTTAACTGGCGTTCCGGCGCAAGCCGGGAAAAGCTTCACCGGCTGGGATCGGACAGGGATGCCATGGAACGGGAGACTCTGAACAAGGTCATCCAGGTGATCGCGCACGAGGACGGCGACGCGCTGCGCCGATCGCAAGCCTTTCTCGATCTCGTCGGCTCTTTTGCCGCAGTCGGCGCGATTCGCGAAACGGCGGAATCCTTTCGGCTCTACGCCCCGCTCTATCCCCGGGCTGCCGCGGAGATGGCGACGCTTGCGGTGGACGAGGTCCTGACGCGCTATTTGAGCGGGCACGAGGGCATCGAAGATTGGCGTATCCGCGCCTGGCGCGATCGGAATCCGCGGCGGTTCGAGCACTTGCGTGCCACGTTTCGGCTGGCGGACGAGTTCCAGTCCGAATTGCTCGCGCTTGCCGTGGAGCTACGCGAGCGCACAGAACCGGAGGCAGGGCTCCTCCTTTAGGAGGCCGGCCAGCTCCCCGCCCAACGCGAAACCGACGGCCGGCGGCATCGTGCTGCATCTTACGGATGTAACTAGGTTTTCCCGTTCTGTCCTAGGATGGCTTCTCTGAAGCAGGCTTTCGTCATGCGGTGGCGATGTGCTTCAAAGGGGCTCGATGGACGTAAGTGACTGGCTGGCCGGCTTGGGATTGGCGCAATACGCGCAATCCTTCGCTGAGAACGGCATCGACGCGGACGTGCTGCCGCAACTCACCGGCGACGACCTGAAAGAACTGGGCGTCACCGCGGTCGGACATCGCCGCAAGCTCCTGACGGCGATCGATGCGCTGGGCTCGCCGAGCCCGCAGCCCCCTCCCGCTCGGGCCGCCCTCGAGGGTGCCAGTTCCGCGCAAGCCGAGGCTGCGGCCTCTCCCCAGCGCCGGCATCTGACCGTGCTGTTCTGCGATCTTGTCGGATCGACCGCCCTGTCGGCGCGCCTCGATCCGGAGGATCTCCGCGAAGTCATCCGGCGCTATCACGCGATGGTTGCCGATACCGTTCGCGCCCAGGGCGGCTTTGTCGCCCAATATATGGGCGACGGAGCGCTCATCTATTTTGGCTATCCGGCGGCGCACGAGGATGACGCGGAGCGGGCGCTGCGCGCCGCGCTGCTCGTCTGCAAGGCGGCGCCGTCGGTCGAGGTGAAGGGCGCCTCGCTGCAAGTGCGCGCCGGGCTTGCGACCGGTCTTGTCGTCGTCGGCGACCGCGCCGAGGGCTCCAAAGCCTCGCACGAGCCGCAGGTCATGGGCGAGACGCCCAACCGCGCCGCGCGGCTGCAATCTCTCGCCGAGCCCGGCGGCGTCGTCATCGACGGCGCGACGCGAAACCTCGTCGGCCGGTTGTTCGAAATGAGCGAGCGCAGTGCCGCCAATCTCAAGGGCTTCGAAGCATCGGTCGAGTGCTGGGATGTCTTCGGTGAAGCGGCGATCACAAGCCGCTTCGAAGCGCTGCGCTCCGATAAGACGCCGCTGATCGGGCGCGACGAGGAGCTCGACCTTCTTGTCAAGCGCTGGGAGGAAGCGAAGGCCGGCAAAGGGCGCGTGGTTTTGATCTCCGGCGAGCCCGGCGTCGGTAAATCACGGCTTGTCTCGGCACTCGAAAATCGAATCCGCAAGGATCTCTTCGACGAGCTGCGGTATTTCTGCTCCCCGCAGCATGAAAGCACGGCGCTCTATCCCGTCACCAACAATCTCATTCGCGCTGCGAAGTTCGCCGACAGCGACAGCGTCGAACAGAAGCTTGAAAAGCTGCGCGCGCTTGTCGCCAGTCCGGAATACCTGCCCTTCATCGCCGATTTTCTCGCCTTGCCGATGCAGCACCGCGCGGGCTTCGAGGAATTGGCGCCGGAAGAGCGGCGTCAGAAAGTGCTTGCGGCGCTTGTCGCTAGAATCGAAGCGCTCGCAAAGAATGGTCCTCTCTTCATCCTGTTCGACGACGCGCATTGGATCGATCCGACGACGCAGGAACTCGTCGATCTGCTGATCGCCAGAATCGGCGAATTACCGGTTTTGCTCCTGCTTACATTCCGGCCGGAATTTCAATCGGCCTGGGCAGGCCAGCCCAATGTTACCGTTCTGGCGCTCAGCCGATTGCGCACCGAGGATTGCGCCACTCTCGTGCGGGCTCTGACCGCGGACGGCTCCATCCCCGAGGAAATGATCAACGAGATCGCCGAACGCGCCGATGGCATTCCCCTGTTCGCCGAAGAGCTGAGCAAAGCTTTGATGGACGCGAGCAAGCGCGAATATCGCGGCAGCGCCACGGCCGTGGAGCTGCATGTCCCGGCCACCTTGCATGCCTCGCTGATTGCCCGGCTCGATCATCTTGGGCCGGAGGCGCGCGGCACCGCGCAAGCGGGTTCGGTCATCGGCAGGGAATTTTCATACGCCTTGCTGCGCCGGATGAGCGAGGCGAGCGGGATCGCAAGCGCGCAAAATATCGAGAGCTCGCTCAATGCTTTGGTCGGCTCCGGTCTGATCTTCGTGCGCGGCACGGTGCCCGAGGCCACCTACACTTTCAAGCACGCCCTCGTCCAAGACGCGGCGTATTCGACATTGTTGCGCACCCAGCGCCAGAAACTCCACGCCGCGCTGGCTTCGATCATGGAGGAGGAGGGAACCGTCGCGCCTGAAGTACTCGGCTACCATTTTGCCGGCGCAGGAGATTCCGAGAAAGCCGCCGAGCAATGGTTCCGAGCCGGCAAAGCGGCGAACGAGCGCAGTGCCAATCTCGAAGCTATCCGCAGTTTCCAAAAGGCGTTGGAGATTCTGTTCGCTCTGCCGCAGACGCGCGAGCGCAAACTTAAAATGCTCGAAATCACCGGCGCGATGTGCAACCCGATGATCGTGGCGAAATGGCTGATGTCGGAGACGACGCAGATGATCGAAAGGGCCGCGCGCCTCGCCGATGAACTGGAGCTAAACCCGCCTGCGGTCGTCCTTTATCATCAGTACCTGCATCGCATTGGCTCATCGCATTCCCCGGAAGCTTTGGAATTCAGCAAACGGTTTAGGGACCAGGCCGGTCCGGAACTGCAAACCCGTGCCGAGACTTGCGTCTCCGCGGCGCTTTTGATGAGCGGCGGCTCGCTCGACGAAGCTCTTGAACATAGTTCGAAAGCGCTTGCCGCTTACGACCGCAAGCGCCACGCAAAGCAGCGATTCCAATTCACGTACGAGCCCCGCTCGGCGGCCCTGGCGACGGAAAGCCTGCAATTGACGCTTCGCGGCTATTTCGAGCAGGCCAAGATTGTCGAGCGCGAGGGCCTGGACTACGCGGCCGAGTTCGAGCATCCCCAGACGACGGGTCATCTGCTTGGATACAAGCTGCTGCGCGGCGAATTTCAGCAGGATTATCGCGAGCAGGAACAAACGGTCGCCGCGCTCCTGCGGCATGCAAAAGAGCACAAGATCGTCTACTGGTCGCTGTGGACGGATATGTTCAGAGGTTTTGCGGCGGCGCGGCAGGGCCGCTTCGCCGAAGGCATTCAGATGATCGAGAATGCCTTGAAAGTCTTCGCCGAGATGAAATTCTCGTACTACCGACCGTATCACGTTGGGCTGAAAGCGCGCGCCTACCAACTCGCCGGCGACCTCGAAAACGCCCTCGCCGCAATCGACGAAGCGATCGCGCTGGCCAACGAAACCGGAGAGAAGGTCGCTCTCGCCGACCTCATGCGAATGGCCGGCGATCTCCATCTCGCGCGCTCCGGCGCCGCGGCAGAAGCCACCGCCGAGAACCTCTTCCAGCAAGCGATCGAACTTGCGCGAGCCCAGGTCTCGAAGCTGCACGAGCTTCGCGCCGCGACGAGCCAGGCGCGTTTATGGCAACGTCGCGGGCGAGACGCTGAGGCGACGAACCTGCTCGAGCCCGTCTATGCCTGGTTCACGGAAGGATTGGACGCACCCGATCTCGTCGAGGCGCGAACGGTTTTAGACAGCCTCTCGCAAGGTCCGCAGCGCAAGACCGCGTAGGCGGAGGAGCGCCGGCTTTCTTCGGCGAAACCTACAGAGCGCGGCGCCCGAGCAGACCGGTCAGCGTGCGCGTGATCGAGCGCTGCGCCTGGATCAAACCTGTCGCCATTTGCAAGGCGAGGCCAGGCACGCGAATGACATCGCCGCTCATGCGGGCGCGGTAGCCCGCGCGCGACGGATTTCGCATCGGCAATCAGGGCGGAGGGAAGCGCCTGGAACGCCGGGTTCTCGCGCTTGGCGTTTTCGATCATATTCGTGTCGGTGAAGCCGGGGCAGAGCGCGGTCATCGTTACTCCCTTGCCGCGCAATTCCTCGGCAAGGGCCTCGGTCAGCGACAGCACGTAAGCCAGCCTTGCTCGCGGCATAGACAGCCATGCTCGGCAGCGGCTGAAAGCCGGCGAGCGAGGCGACGTTGAGAATGCGGCCCCTACCCCGCGCCGCCATTGGCTTCAGGAACAGGCTTGTCAGCGCGGTCAGCGCCTCGACGTTGAGCTGGATGATGCCGAGCAGGGTCTCGGTATCCGCGTCCTTGAACGCGCCGGTCTCCATGAGTCCGGCGTTGTTGACGAGAATGTCGACCTCGAGATTGCGCCGTGCGACCTCGCCGAAGAGCGCGTGAGGCGCGCTGCGCTCGCCAAGATCGCTGGCGATCACATTGGCCTCGACCGCATACGTGTGGACAAGTTCGGCGGCGACCTCGTTGAGCCGCGCCTCGTTGCGCGCAACCAGAATGACGGAATGACCATGCGCGGCAAATTCGCGGGCGAGTTCGAGACCGATGCCACCCGAGGCGCCGGTGATCAGCGCGCGGCCGCCGTTCTTGGATCGATTTGCCATGTGCCTGCTCTCCCCTCGCGGAAACGAGGAGCGACTAGCTAGCGTTCCCAGCCGGGCGCGCAGGTCGCGAACCCGTACAGGAAGGCGGCGGGTGTGCTAGTCGGCGCGCCGGTCGGTGGCTGCCAGCCAGATCAGGCTGGTGACGGCAGCCGATGGGAGCAGCGTCGAAAGCACGAAGGATAGCATCAGGGTGAGCACGGCGGGTCAACGTCGGCTCAGCTGAGAAGTTCCGCGGGCTGGTCGGGCGTCCACGCGCAGGCGCCGGCGCGCTCAACCTCTCTCAGGTTGACCGGGATCGCGCGGCACCCCAAACGATGATGCACATCCTGAGCGGCTGAGAGACGTAAGAGCACAAGATGCAATCTGTTGCGGGCGCGTATCTCGCGCTTCTCGCCTCGCGCGGCGTCAACTTCCTGTTCGGCAATGGCGGGACGGATTTCGCGCCGATCATCGAAGCTTATGCCGAGGCGGCGCAGAAGGGTGTGACCGTCCCGCGCCCGATCCTCGCGACGCACGAAAACCTCGCCGTCAGCATGGCGCATGGTTACGCGATGGTGTCGCGCGAAATCCCCGCCGTCATGGTGCATGTGAGTGTCGGGACGGCAAACATGGTGTGTCCCGCCATGAATGCCGCGCGCGAGAATGTCGGCATGCTGCTCAGCGCCGGGCGATCGCCGGTTACCGAGAGCGGCATGTTCGGCGCGCGCGACGGCTATATCCATTGGTCGCAGGAAATGTACGACCAGGCGGGGCTCATCCGCGAATTCGTCAAATGGGATTACGAGCTGCGCAACGCCGAGCAGCTCGAAACCGTGGTCGATCGCGCGCTGGCGATTGCCGCGAGCGAGCCGCGCGGTCCGGTTTATCTCAGTCTGCCGCGCGAAGTTCTTGGCTTACCCGCTGCGGCAGGGTCCGTATCTTCGGTAAGTCGGCTGCATGCGGCGGCGCCTGCTGCGCCGGATGCAAGCGCGATCGAGACCGCGGCCGAATGGCTCGCGACAGCGGAGCGCCCGCTGATCATTGCGGCGAATGGCGGCCGCGATCCCGCCGGTTTTGCGGCGCTCGACGCTTTCGCCGAGCGCTTCGCGATTCCCGTCGCGCAGCATAAGCCGCGATATCTGTCGCTGCGTTCCTCGCACCCGATGAATGTCGGCTATGATCCGACGCGGCTTGTGGCAGACGCAGACCTGATCATCGTGATCGAAAGCGATGCACCGTGGTTTCCGGCGCAGGCGCAGCCCGTCCCTTCGTGCAAGGTAATCCAATGCGGCTTCGATCCGCTGTTCACACGCATTCCGATCCGCGGATTCCCTTCTGATCTCGGTCTTACCGGCAGCACCGCGGCAATTCTGGCGGGACTCACAGATGCGCTGGCGGGGCGGCTCGATGAATCGCGCCTCAAAGCTCGCCGCGACGACATCGCGGCGAAGCGCGCGTCGATGCTGGCGCAATGGGATGCGACAGGTGCCGCTGCCGCGGCACGTGTCCCGCTCAGCCCGGCTTGGGTCAGCCGCTGCATCAGCGACGCCAAAGATGCCGATGCGATTGTGGTCAACGAATACACCCTGATGCTCGAACACTGCTCGTTCGAAAAGCCCGATGTCTATTTCGGCTCGAGCGCCGCGTCGGGTCTCGGCTGGGGCGCCGGCGCCGCGCTCGGCGCAAAGCTCGCCGCGCCGAACCGGCAGGCGATGGCGGTGCTCGGCGATGGCGCCTACCTCTTCAGCAACCCCGTCTCCGTGCATCACGCGGCGGCGATGCACGGTCTGCCGGTTTTGTTTGTCGTCATGAACAATTCGATGTGGGGCGCCGTGCGCAGCTCTACGCTCGCTATGTATCCGGACGGCTTCGCGTCTAGGAGCAACGAGCTGCCGTTTACGAGCCTCGGCCCATTGCCAGCATTGGAGCAGATCTGCATTGCGGCCGGCGGCTACGGCGAGCGTGTCGAGGAACCCGCCGCACTGCCGGCGGCGCTGCAGCGCGCGCTGCATGCCGTGAAGAACGAGCGCCGGCAGGCTTTGCTCAACGTGATCTGCGGCATCGAATAGCCTCACGGTTCCGGTGGAAACGCTACCGCCTCCTGAGTTTCACATCCAATGGCGCCCTCGGCGCCGACCGGCCAATGTGCCGCGGCGTCGGACTGCGTCTGACGAACGAGAATGCGGCCGTAAACAGCCGATTCGCTCGCAATATGGATGTCGACGTGGCCGCCTTGATAAGAATGTGCGGCAATGACGCCCTCGCACAACGAAGTCCCGCCGCGCGCCGTGAGATGAAGTTGCTCCGGCCGCAAGAACAGATCGACTGGCGCGCCTTGTGACAAACCGCGCAGGGGTTCAGCCGGAACAGCGAGCGTCGCGACGCCGAGGCCAACGAATGCTGTCTCGCCCTCGACCCGTACCAGCTCTGCTCGCAACACATTGACATCGCCGACAAAGCCGGCGACGAAGCGGTCAGCAGGGCGCCTGTAGATGGCATCCGGTGTGCCGACCTGACGAATGCGGCCCTCGGAGAGCACGGCGATCCGATCGGAAAGACTCAACGCCTCGCTCTGGTCGTGGGTGACGAAAATTGTCGTGACGCCGAGCTTACGTTGGATGTCTTTCAACTCGAGCTGCATCGACCCACGAAGGTTTTTATCGAGCGCGGAAAACGGCTCGTCGAGCAGAAGCACTTTTGGCGAGATCGCCAGCGCCCGCGCCAGGGCGACGCGCTGCTGTTGGCCGCCCGACAATTGCCGCGGTCTGCGGGTCTGGTAGCCGGTGAGCCGCACGAGCGCGAGCACTTCCGCGAGCCGGCGTTGAATTTCCGCCTTGGGCGTGCCGCGCATCTTAAGGCCGTAGGCGACATTCGAGGCGACATTCATGTGCGGGAAGAGCGCGTAGTTCTGAAAGAGCACTCCTATTTCCCGCCGGTAAGGCGGAACATCCGTCACCGGCCGGCCGTCAATATGGATCGAGCCGATATCCGGCGCGAGAAAACCGGCGACCACATTGAGCAGCGTCGTCTTGCCGCCGCCGGAGGGGCCGAGCAGCGTCAGGATTTCGCCGCGGCGAATGTTGACGCTTGCATCCTGCAGCGCGGGGACGTCGCCGAAATGTTTGGAGACACCGTCGATGCGCACGAAGGCGCCGTCCGCATTGGCGTTCGCTGCCGGAACGCCGCGCGCGCTCTCAGCGGGCATTTTCAACATTCAAGACTTTGCCCAGCCCGAAAAATGCGTTGGCAATCGTCAAGAGCGCCGCCGTCGCCACGATATAAATGACCGACACCGCCGCCATCGAGGGATCGGCATATTCGCGCACGTAATTGTACATGGCGACCGGCAGCGTCTGCGTGCGTTGGGATGTCACGAAAAGCGACGCGGTGAATTCGTTGAATGAGAGGATCGCGGCAAAGAGCCAGCCGCTGACGAGACCCGGCGCGAGCAGCGGGATCGTGACGCTCGTCAGCACCCGGCGCGGTGGTGCGCCGAGGCTCGCCGCGGCAAGCTCGAAGCGCTGATCGAGATTGCGCAGCGAGATGTAGACGCTGCGTAAGACGAACGGCAGCACCAGGATGACGTGGCAGGCGATGACTACGGCAAAGCCGCGCGCCGCGCCGAGCTCCGCCGCCAGAATGAGAAAGCCGAGCCCGATGGTGAAATGTGGGATTACCAGTGGCGCCAGCAGAACGCTTTCGATCGTTCGCTTCAAGCGAAAGGAATAGCGATCGAGCGCGAAGGCGAAAGCCGAACCGACGACAAGGGCGATGCTCGACGCGAACGCGGTAACGATGAGGCCATTGTGGAAGCCGACGCGGAAATCGTCATATGCGAGCGCCTTTGCGAACCAGCGCAACGACAGCGCGTCCGGCGGAAAGGCCAACACCGCGCGCGCGTTGAAGGCGGCGATCGCCACGACGAGGGCCGGCAACAGCACGAAAGCGAGGGTGATCGCAACAATGGCGACGCCGATTGCACGAAGCGCCCCGCAGGAATCCATCAGTGCGCGGTTACCGCTTCGAGCGGCCGCGTCGCCGCGCGCAGTAGCGCCAGCACGGCGAAGGTGAGCGCAAGACCGCTAACCGAGAGGCTCGCGGCGAAGGGGAAATTGAAGCTCGCAAATCCGAGCTGGTAGACGAGGTTCGACACCATATTCACCTGCCCGCCGCCGATGAGCTGCGGCGTCGCGAAGGCGCTGAACGTCCAGGCAAAGGCCGTGGTCACGCCGGCGATGATGCCGGGGATAGAAAGCGGCAATGTGATCGTCAGGAATGCGCGAATCGGTCCGGCGCCGAGGCTCTCGGCGGCTCGCTCGTAATCCGGATCGATGTGGGAAATCGCCGCCGCGAGCATGATCACCATGACCGGCAGCGTCACATGCACGAGCGCGGTGATGACGCCGAAATGCGTGAACATCATCTGCAATGGACGCTCGATCAATCCGAGTTTCAACAGGACGGAATTGATGAAGCCGTTATTGCCGAGCACGACGATCCACGAATAGGTGCGTACCACCTCCCCGAGGAACAAGGGCGTCACAACGATAATGAGAATCGCGGATTTGAGCAGCGGATTCTTCGCCCGCACAAGCGCGCAGGCGATGGGGTAGCCGAGTATCAGAGTGCAGATCGCGGTAATGCCGGAGATGGAGATCGTATCGAGGAAGACGCGCGCGTAGAGCGGTTTCGCGAGCGCGGTGAAATTGTCCAGTGTGAGGCCGCCCGGCTCGAGCGACCCGGGGACGTAAGCGCGCAGGCTAAACTGGAACACGGCGGCGAGCGCGGCGATCAGCCCGAATGCGCAAAGCGCGGCGGGCGAGACAAACGCCCTCAGGAACGGCTTGTCCTGCATGCCGAAACTAGGCCCTGAAAAACGCCGCCGCCGTCAGTTCATCATGTTCTCGGCAAACCACTTGCGCCATTCCGCGGTTTTTTCGGCGCGCAGCTTGTGATCGATGATGATCGCTTGGCTGCTCCATTGCTCGGGCGTGGTGAACACGCCGGGAAGCTTGGCGACCTCAGGGGCAAGCTTCGCGTTGCTGACGACCGGACTTCCTTTCTTCAGGTTGACGATCTCGGCCTGCACGCCCGGATCGAGCACCGCATTGATGAACTTGTATGCGAGGTCGGTCTTCTTGGTGCCCTTCATGATGCCGATCGTGTCGATGCCGAGCACCGCGCCTTCTTTGGGAATCACCAATTTGATCGGCACGCCCTCGCCCATCATGTAGTAGGCGTTCATCGACAGGATCACCTGCACCGGCGTCTCGCCATTGGCAATCAGCTGCTGGCTGTTGGCATCGTTAGTGTAAAACGCCTTGAAATTCGGCTTCAGCTCCTTCAGCTTCGCCTGGCCCTTTTCCCACGACGCGGCATCGCCGCCGGAGAGCATCGCGGCGACCGCGATGAGGTGGCTCGGGTCGAAATCCGGCGCCGCGAGCTTGCCCTTCAGTTCCGGCTTCCACAGATCGGCCCAGCTCGTGAAGTTTACGTCTTTCATCAAATCCGGCCGGTAGCCGATCGTGTAAACGTAAGCCCACGTACCGACGTGATAGGGACTGATCTTCGCCTGATCGACGAGATTGGCGGCGTTCGGCACTTTCGTAAGATCGAGCTTCTCGTAAAGGCCGTCATTGGCATAGAGCCAGCCGACGTGCGACGTCGTGAAGGTGACGTCGCTCTCCGGATTGTCGCGCGCGAGTTTCGCTTTGTTCAGCCGGTCGATCGTGCCGCCGGTGATGAACTCGACATCGGCGCCGGTATCGGCCTTGAACTTTTTCGCGGCCGTCGCCGCGACAAGATCGCGCCAGCTGCCGCCCCAGATGCTGACGACGAGTTTCTCCTGCGCGAGGGCGGGGGTTGCAACGAAAAGAACATTCAGCGCGAGGCCGAGAATGCCCGCCCCTGCTGCAACAACTCGCTTCATCGAGCCCTCCGTCGTAGGCCTGTACTCAGCAAAATCCAGGCCGCAGACATGAGCGGCCAAGTCGCATGCGATTGCAAGGGACCAGCAAGTGTATCGGGGCGCGCCTGCTCGTCTTATCTGTCCCGCGAAACGAGTGAACCGTCGAGATTTGTGGCGCGCCCAAGGGGGAGGGAGAGACCAGGCCACAGTCGTAGGTAAACCACTGATTTAAAAGCATTGACTGCCAAACGGGTTGGCGTGCTGGTCGGGCGAAAGGGACAGTACCTCTTTAGCCCCGCGGCTCGGAGACTGGTGGGTACGGTTTCACTATCCGGCCGACAATCCGGCGCAAAGTCTCAGGGCGAGCAGCGCGATGGCGAACGGCAGCTTTCCGCGATCTGTGCTCGAAAGCTGCCATTCCGCTTTCGGCCAGCTTCGGCCGTTCCGCTTTGCCCCGCATAGATCATTCAGCCGTGTGACAGCCGTTCCGGAAACCGGCCATTTCGTTCAGCTAACGGAGTGTTGGACCTTCTTTCTGGCAGCCTTTCCCGGCGTTGCTACTATTCACCCTCACGTAGATTATTGCCCTCGCGAGTCGCCATGTGGTTTCGCCTGTTCCTTCTTCCCCTCCTCCTGCTGAGCGCTCCGGCCGTTGCCGGTGTCAAGGAGAAGGTCGCCGCGCTGGCTCCGTCGGGCGTGGTGCTGGTTACGGACGCCGAGGGCCATGAGTTGGTGGCCCAGAACGCTGACGAGCCATTCATCCCAGCTTCGGTCACCAAGATTGTGACCGCGTGGCTAGCGTTGGAGGTTCTGGGCGGTGACTACCGCTTCCAGACCCGCTTCTATCTGGACAAGGACCGGGTCTTATACGTGCGCGGCGGCGGAGATCCCTTCCTGATCTCCGAGGAACTTACGGTGCTCGCGCAACGCTTAGTGCCCGCAGTCGGTAAGGTGCCACTCACCGGCATCGTCCTTGACGCGAGCTACTACCCCGCCGACCTGCGCGTCCCAGGCATCGAGGACAGCAATGAGGCCTACAACGCGCTGAACTCCGCCCTCGCAGTTAACTTCAACACGATCTACGCCGAGCGCAGAGGCAACAGCGTGCGCTCCGCCGAGGAGCAGACCCCGATCACCCCGCTGGCGATCAGTGAATTCCGGGCACGCGGCCCGAAAGGTCGCGGCCGCATCAGCCTGAGCCAAGACCCTGCGCTAAGCCTGCAATATGCAGGTGAACTCATCGCGGCGTTCATCGAGCGGGCCGGCGGCAGCGTCAAAGGCAAGATTTCAACGGGATTCGTGCCCAAGGGGCTGGAGGCGGTTTATATTCACCGCCAGTCGCGCACGCTTTCGGAGATCCTCGTCGAACTGCTTCGCGCGTCGAACAACTACATCGCCAACCAAGTCTTTATGGAGATCGGCGCGCACCGCCTGGATGGTCCCGTGAGCCTCGAGAAGTCACTAAAGGTCGCGCGCGAGATCCTCGCCGCGCACGATCTCGCTGAAGCCATCCATCTCGAAGAGGGCGCGGGTATAAGCCGCGGCAATCGTTTCATGGCTCGCGGGCTCGCAAAGGTGCTCGATCTTTTCGCGCCCCACGCCGACCTGCTCCGCGGCCATGATGGCGGCGCGAACAAGACCGGCACGCTCGACGGCGTCCGCACGCTGGCGGGTTATGCCAGCACCTCCAGACACGGACGGGTGCGCTTTGTGATCTCCCTGCGGAGCAACAATGGCGCGATGCGCTTCCAGCTGCTCCGAGCGATCGAATCAGAGCTATAACCCGGGCGAGGGCGCATTACAGCAACGCGCCGCTCTTTATCATCCCCGCAAGTCCGCAAGAGCGATCGGGTCCAGACTCGTGCGGTGGCCTGGATTCCCGGTCGGCTTACCGCCGCCGGGAACCAATACTACGCCACCCCCGCGAATAGGCTCTTCTTGATGATCGCGTGCACGCCCCAATTGCCATCGACGATCTGCGTGATGCCGAAATCGACCGCGATCGACATGAGCGAGATCGCTTCGTCTTCGGTCAGACCTTGCGTCGCCATCAGGAACGACCGCGTCTTGCGGAAGGCATCGCGCATGGCGAGATCGATCGAGGATTTCTGATAGATGTCGGATTGCGCGTTCGCGCCGAGCTCGGCGAGATAATTGGCGAAACTGAATCCGTGCAGGACCCAATCGTCCTGCGTCTCCAGCATCGGAAAGTTCAGTCCGGCCAGCGCCGTATGCTCGAGCGCCGCCTTTTTGTGCACGATCAGCTGGAACGTGCCGGTCAGCGAGCACTCGATCGCCGTGCCGCAGAGTTCGGAATCGCCCTGCGACGCGTGGGAATCGCCAACCGACATCAGCGCGCCGGGAACAGCGACGGGATAGTACATCGTCGCGCCCTTGCCGACGCGCCAATTGTCCATGTTGCCGCCGACGTAACTCGGCGGGATCGAGTCGACGATGTCGGCTTCCTTCGGCGCGAGGCCGATGACGCCGAAATGCGGGCGGATCGGGACGCGCACATTTTTTAAGATATCAAAATTCTTTGTCACCTTGGAATGATCGACCGGCACGCCGGGATAGTCGATCGTCGCGTGCACGATACCGAACGGGTCGGTCTGCGGCATCCAGCGGTAATTATAGACGGCGCGGGCCCAGTTCTTTTCGCCGCCCGCATCAAGCTCGTAGATCGTCACGACCTCGCGCGGCTTAGGCTCGGTGATGAGATCCTTGTATTGAAAGCCCCAATTCGCCGCGGCGTTGCTGCCGAACGCCTTGCCCGCATATTTCGGATTGGCGGAGGGGCGCGGCTTCACGTCGACGATACGCACTTCCAAGATATCGCCGGGCTCGGCTTCGCGCACGAAGACGGGCCCGGTGCAGATATGCACGCCCTGGCCTTCGCCGGCGCCCTTCTTCAGCGGCCCGTCGACGGGGCCGGCGCCGCGGCGGTTCACGCCTTTCTTGTCTTTCGTCCAGAGGTAGACGCTCTCGGCGCCGGGATCGCCTTGCACCATGCGTTCGGCATCATCGTTGGCGTGATGCGTCAACGCCTCGATGGTGATGAAATCGCCGGAATTGATCTCGACCTGCGGCTTTAGAAGTTTGCTGAAATAGCCCCAATGCACTGTATCGGCGGTTGCCGGCAGGTAGTGATACGCGGGCTTGGCGCCGCTGGCGCGCGGCGCCGCAGTTTGTGCGGCTGCCGAAGAGACAAGGCCGCCCCCGGCGCCGAGGGCGGCCGCGCCGCCGGTCGCAACGAATGCGCTCTTCAGAAAGGCTCGGCGCTCACGGCTGAGATCCTCCATCAGCTTCTGGCGATGTAGCGTGAAATGCGGACACGTCGGATCGTTGCCTTGGCACATGGAAATCACCCTCTGCTTGAATCCCGAAAGGCGGGAGCAAGAACGGTGCCGAGACGCGCCGACCCTGCCTACATCGAACCCGATCTTACGAACGCACGTTCATCCCGCAAGCAAGTGGAGCGTGTGTAACAATGTAACTTCTCAGGTGATGCCGCTGGAGAAGAGGCCCCTCCAGGGCCTACAGAATTTCAGCACGAATTCATCGTTAGGTGTCGGGTTCTTGAATACGATATTCGTCCACGTGTCTTCGGGATGGTGCAGGAAATCAGCGTCGGCGACAAATTCGAATCCCACAGGGTTTCCAAATCGAGATTTCCGGAAGCACGCGTCTGTCGGCCCTCATCGATCCGACCGATCTGTTCAGGATCATCTTCAACCTCTTTCACAATGCCGTAAGTGTCGCGCAGGAGCAGGGCCATCTCAGGATTATCCGTGTGCATGTCGGTGATTTCGCGCAAGCCGGATCGCCACGCACATCGCGCGCCAGCAGCACACCCAGCGTTTGCGGCATGTCATTTCCGAGCTTATCGCGCAGCTTCCGGAGCATGAGCGCAGGAAGGAATCGAATGACGCTTCTGGCGCCATCTTCGTCGCCTGCTAGCGAGCAGACTGAGGGAATATAAGGTAAGCTGAGTTGACGACGGCTTTCGGCCATCTCCGGCTCCCATTCCGGTTTCTGGCGCGCCCAAGGGGACTCGAACCCCTGTTTTCGCCGTGAAAGGGCGACGTCCTGGACCGCTAGACGATGGGCGCTGAGCGACGATGCCGAAGGCAATCGGAACGGCGCGGACATTAGTGTCGCCACACTCCG
>DATAOB010000098.1:0-55832 GCA_036265935.1 Beijerinckiaceae bacterium | reverse complement strand
CCAAAATCCTTTCCTCCGGATCACCGCAACGACGCTGCTGCTCATCCGGCATGGTGGCGCGCACGTTCGGCTTGCCGTGCCGACGGTTGAAGAATTGCCGCTTCAAAACAGAAGAGCCTCCAAACGGAGGCTCTTCCACATGCGTTCTTTTTGAAAGTGATTAGGCGTGTGCAGCAACGACCGTGAAGCGGTCGATCCCCTTCTCCACCTTCACCACCTCCTTCCACGCATGAACCGCGAGGGCGAGAGACGCGATGCCCCAAAAGGCGATGTATTCGACACCGCCGAAATTCCACATCCAGTGCACGCCCTTCGTCATGAACACGCCATAGGCCGCCAGCGCCATCGTAGCTGCCGACATCAGCCCGACATAGCGCGTGTAGAGATTGAAGGTCAGCCCGACGGCGCAGATCGCCTCGGTCAGGATCGCCAACGATACCCAGAAGAGCGGCGGTTGGAAGCCCATCGCGCCGAACGCCGCCAGCGAGCCCGTGAACGCCGCAATCTTGAACAGCGCGTGGGGAACGTAGAACAGGCCGGCCATCAGCCGGACGACGACGATCGGATCCGTTAAATCGAAATCTTTACTTTTGGGCATCCCCGCACCTCTCCCTAATGCGTGCTGCCGTTGTTCCACGTCCCGCCGATACGGGCGTTGATTTCGCTCAAATTCTTGCCCCAAAGCTGGCGGCGTGGGTCCCGCCAGCTGCCAAGCTCAAGGGCCAACGGGCCGCAGGTCAACGCTGGGGGCGAGGCGCGTGCCTTCCGCCGCGTGAGTCCTATATGCCTCTCCAGAGGACGGCTACCGGGGATACCATGCAGGAAAACGAAGTTACCCTCTCACTCGCCACTTTGCGGCAGGGGGGGTGCAGGGTCACCATCGATTGGCCGCGCGCGCAGCGCACGCATCTGTCGTTTCCGACCGAAGAAGAGGCGCAGCGCTGGATGCAACGCGATTCAGCGACCTGGATCGCCGGTCACCGTAAGAACAAGATAGCCAAGCGTGCGTAAGCCCGCAGATATGGCCAACTGAGCCACAATCGATTCCGTCGCGAAAAGCCTTCTGCTCGCGCCTCTTATGCGCGCTTGCTCGACGATCTCGCACATCCCCGGAACGGGAATCGTCCGAACAGCGAGGCCAGGATAGGTTAATCTTGTCCTGCAATCTCGGCTTGTATGCCGTCGCTCCCTGGTCCAAAACCTCACCTTGGAGGTGTGATCTGCATCACCAGGCCCGTTCTGAACCTCATCTAGGTTCAGGGTAACGGCAGGGTCGGAGAGGGAAATGGCACCGGAAGCTGTACCGACGAACATCGCCCCACCGCCGGATTCGGCAGCTAGCTTCTCGCCTGCGGTAGACTCGCCCGCTGTTCAGCGAACAGAGAGTCCGCCCACCCAACCGGCACAACCAGCAAGCGGGCCGCAGCCCACCGGGAGCTCGCCGCCCGTCGTGCAGGTGAGGATAACGCTCGTGGAGGGCGGCATCACCAACCTCCAAGTAAAGGTCGCCGTGGCGGGCCGGTATGATGGCCTGCCTCTGGGTGGCGGAGCGCGGGCGTTCGACCGAAAGCTCGATTCGTGGCTCACCCGCGCGCTCGAACTCGGGATGATTGGGTCGGGCCTCGGGCAGTTATACCCTTTGAACCTGGAAAAACGCCGAGAGGAGGGGAGCGGACAGCCGCCGGAACGGCGGATCAACACAAGCTATTTGTTACTCGCAAGCATGGGTGAACCCGGCCGCTTCGCCCAGGATGGGCTGCGCTATCTCATTTCCAATATCGTCGTCGCCACGAAGGGCTTGGCATACGACGAATTCGCAACCGGCCTGCTGGGTACGCGGCGCAATGAGCTCGCCATTACCGACGCGATCCGCGCCTTGCTACAGGGAATCCACGACGGCTACGAACGCTTCCATGCCATCGCCGAGACCGTCACCGATGATCGGGCACAGTTTGTCGAAGCCGCGGGACGCCCGCTCGACATCCTGCTGGTGGACAAGGATGCGACGAAGCTGGACCGCATGGCCGAGGCGGTCGAGGCCGTCATGGCTCAAAACATCCTCTCCGGATTGAAGGTGGAAATGCGTCCGCGCAGAACGGTCGAGCAGGACGATCCTCATCCCGCTCCGAGGGCGCCCGATACCGATGCGGACCTGCCGGTGACGCTTCTGCGGATTACGCGAGCCAAACCGGTCGAACGAGTAGCGAGGACGGAAGCGACACCGCCGCCCACCACGAGCGCGGATCAGGCACAAGTACCCGCTGCAAGTGAACAGCTGCAGACACAGGTCCTTGAATTTTCCGCCTTGTCCGATGTCGCTGCGGTTCCCGTGCGGGAAATGGAGGTCAACAAATATTGGCTGCGCGAATTGCCGCCGCGCATGATCAGAGCAAAGAAAAGGGAAGAACAGGCCCGGTTGAGCGCGTTCTTTTCAAACTGCCTGTTTCCCGAGGAATTCAGAAAGCACATCCAAACGGCTAAGAACCTGATTTTCGAAGTCGATGAGTTCACCGCCCCATTTCCATGGGAAATGGCAGCGCATCAGGCGTTCTCTAGGACGACGTTCCTCAGCACGAACATTGGCGTGTCGCGCCAATTCAGATCGCTGCTCTCGCCGCCGCCAACAGCTGTTCCGCCGCTCAACACGACGCTCAAGGTCCTCGTCATCGCGGATCCCGCGCCAGGCGAACTATCGCTGCCGGGCGCGCGTAGAGAAGGCGCTGCAGTTGTAAAGATTCTTGACGAGGCGTGTAAGGCATGGGCCGGCCGCTATAAGTTCGAGGCCACGGTCAGAATCGGCTCGAAAAAGGAGGGGGACACCAATCCGGAGCTCGCATCGGCGAAAGACGCCCAGTGCATCGTCGTGGATGCCAAACCCTGCGAGCCGTTGGATCTCGCGATGCTCATTGTCGATGAACATTTCGACGTGATCCATTACGCCGGGCACGGTTTCTGCGACAGCTCGCGGCAGGCGGGTTGGGTCCTTGCACCCGACTGCTTTTTGACCGCCAAAGAAATTTTCCGCGTGCGTCAGGTGCCGCGGCTGGTCTTCGCCAATGCGTGCTTTTCCGCAGTCACGACCGCCGACGGCGAAACAGATATGGACGCACACCGGGAGAAGTCCGTCGGCCTTGCCCAGGCTTTCTTTGCGCGCGGCATCCCAAACTACATCGGCGCAGGCTGGCCCGTCGGCGATGCCGCGGCATTCCAATGCGCACGCTGGTTCTATGCAGGCGTGCTTGGTTTAAACGGATTGGAAGCGAGCAGCGGCGTTAAGCCGACCGCCCCACCCGCCACGATCGGCGAAGCTTTACGCAATGCGCGAGAGCAAACTCTCGGCATCGAGCCGACCACCATGGGCGCGGGAAGGGAACAATTCGATCCGGCGACCTGGGGCGCCTACCAGCATTACGGCCGTGTCGGCGATAAGCTGTTGCCTTTCGTGAATGTTCCTGGGGCTGAGGGAGCCGAATGAGAGCATAAAGCCGAAATTCCCGGCGCTGATGCATGGATTGGATCCAGCCGGTCATGCGAGCCAACGTCTGGTCTGGAGGCTTTGGCCCGTTTACGGCGGCCGACTTGATGCAGGCGTTTGCAGCGGTAGCGGGGGAGGGAGTTGAACCCCCGACCTAAGGATTATGATTCCTCCGCTCTAACCAACTGAGCTACCCCGCCGCCGCAATCGCCTCGCGTTCGCGAGGTTCGTGCGATGTAGGCGCGGGGTTTTGGGGTGTCAAGCTAAGCTCAAACCCCGATTGCCGCCTTCACCCGCGCCGAATTGAGCGGCAGGTCGCGAATGCGCACGCCCGTCGCGTTCGCCACGGCATTGGCGATCGCCGCGGCCGTGGGTCCCTGCGCGGCCTCGCCGGTGCCGAGGAAGGGCTCACCCGGCGCATCGATGACATACACGTCGACACTTTCCGGCACCGTGCCGAAGCGCAGGATCGGGTAGGTGCTCCAATCCTGGCTCAAGATGCGCCTCGGCTCGAAGTGCACGGATTCGTAAAGGGTCCAGCTCGCCGATTGCACGATGCCACCCTGGATCTGGTTGGCAATCCCGTCGGGATTGACGGCCTGGCCGCTGTCGACGGCAGCGATGGCTCGGCCGAGACGCACATGACCACTTTCATGCTCGATGTTGACTTCAACCGCGACGGCGCAAAAGGCGGCGAGGTTCTTGTAGCAGGCGAAGGCGAAGCCGCGGCCTTTGCCTTTCGCCGCCTGCCACGACGACCAGCCGAAGCGCTCCGCCGCCGCGGTGATCACGGCCCGCGCCCGCTTATCCTTGAGGTGGCGCAGGCGGAACTCGATCGCGTCGGCGCCGGCCGCCGCCGCGAGCTCGTCCATGAAGGATTCGATCGCGAATATGTTGTGGTAGGCGCCGAGGCCGCGGAGTGCCGAGACGCGCAGCGGCATGTCGGGTACGAAGTGGTGTACGACGCGTACGTTCGACAGCACATAAAGCGGAACGGCATTGCGATCGCCGGCGCCTTCCGGCTGGTCTCCGGGCCTTGGCGGGCCGGGCGTGAACGGCGTTTCGAGATGCCGCGCCGCGATCAATTGCCCCGCCCCAGGTGGGCGCGTTGAATGCGTATTGCTGCGCACTTCATACCACCAATCGACAATGTTGCCGCCGGCGTCCAGCGACGCCCGCGTGCGGCTCACCATGGCAGGCCCGTAAGGTTCCCATTGATGCTCCTGCTCGCGCATCCATTGCACGCGTACCGGCCGGCCGGGCAAAGCGCTCGCCAGCAAAGCCGCATCGGCTGCCGCATCGTCGGCGCCATTGTGGCCGTAGCAGCCCGCCCCTTCCATGTGGATGCAGCGCACCTTCTCCTCGGGAAGGCGCAGCATCTCGGCGATCGCCTGGCGCAGCGGGAACATGCCTTGCGCGTGCGACCAGACGGTCAGCGCATCGCCATCGAACGAAGCGACGGCACAGGACGGCCCGATCGATGCGTGCATCTGGTAGGGACGGCGATACACGGCTTGCAGCGTCCGCGTGGCGGACGCCGACTCCGCGTGCTTGTCGGCGATGACATGATCTTCAGCCGGCAGGGACTCGATAATGCTAGAGATGTTTGTTTCGTCCGGAAGCTTCGTCGCGATATCCCATTTTGCCGCCGCAGCGAGTGCATGCATCGCGGTCACCGCCTGGAACTCGCGCTCGGCGAGGATTCCAAGAAAGCTGCCGTCGCGCACGACCTTGATGACGCCCGGCATTTTTTCGGCATCACTCGTGTCGATCGATTGCAGCCGCGCGTCATAGCTTGGCGGCCGCACCACACGCGCATGCACCATTCCCGGCAGGCGCAAGTCGTGCACGTAGCTGACGCCGCCGGTCACTTTTCCCGGGATATCGATGCGCGGCAGCGACTGGCCGATGATTTTCAGCGTGTCGGGGGCTTTCAGCTTCGATGTCGGCTGTGCGGTCACATGCAGTACGTTGCCGGCAACCAAATCGCCGTAGGCGGC
Organism: Beijerinckiaceae bacterium; assembly: GCA_036265935.1. Taxonomy (GTDB): domain Bacteria; phylum Pseudomonadota; class Alphaproteobacteria; order Rhizobiales; family Beijerinckiaceae; genus JAFASC01. Next base: position 50,357 of record DATAOB010000098.1, on the reverse strand, counting down.
GCGGCGATTATCGGGCCCTATGATCGCGCCCGACTGGGCGCGCAACCGATCCGCCGCGACACCAAGACGCTCCGCCGCGATGCCGATCAGGATTTCCCGCACTTGCGCCGCCGCGTTGCGGATGGCGCTCGCCGAATCCTTCATCGAATTGCTGCCGGAGGTGAAGCCTTCATTCGCGGCGCGCGCCGTATCGGCGGTGACGAGATGAATCGCGTGCGGATCGAGCTCGAGCTCTTCCGCCGCCACTTGAATGAGCGCCGTTTTGACGCCCTGGCCGATCTCACATTTGCCGGTGAAGACGGTGACACTGCCGTCCGCATCGATGCGAATCCAGGCGTCGAGCATCGGCGCTTTTTTTAGGCTGCCGGGCAGCGGCGGTTTACTTACGTTCTCCTGTTCTTGTGCAAGGGAGGGGATGGCGCGCAGCGAAAAACTGACGACGAGCGCCCCGGCAAGCACGTCGCGGCGCGAAGGATTGAAAAGCGGCGCGTTCATCACTCCTCCTCCTCTGCCTTCGCTGGCGCACGTGCGCCCGCCGCGTGCATGCCGCCTGCGGCGCGGTTGATCGCCGCCAGGATGCGCATATGCGTGCCGCAGCGGCAGAGATTGGCGTTCATATGCTCGCGAATCTCAGCGTCTGTCGGTGACTGGTTTGCGGTCAGCAGCGCATGCGCGCGCATGATCATGCCGGGAATGCAATAGCCGCATTGCGCCGCCTGCTCTTCGATGAAGGCGCGCTGCAGCGGACTTGGCGCGTCTTCGCTTCCCAGTCCTTCAAGGGTCGTGATCTTGCGCCCCTGCAGAATCGAAATGGGCGTCAGGCACGAGAAAACCGGCTTGCCGTCGATGACGACCGTGCAGGCGCCGCATTGGCCGAGGCCGCAACCGAACTTGGCGCCGTTGAGTTCGAGCGTGCCGCGCAGGACATAGAGCAGCGGCGTATTCGGTGCGTCGTCGACATCGCGCGAACGGCCGTTCACATTGAGCGTGATCATGGGCTTGTGCTCCGCCTGAGTCTGGCGATTTCGGCCTCGATATTTTGCCATTCTCCGCCGCGGCTGAAGCGGGCGCGCAGATAGGCAGCGATGTCGGCGATTTGCGCGTCGCTCAGCGTGTCGGCGAAAGCCGGCATAACAGCGCCGACCGTCCCTTCCGGCGGACGCACGCCTTCGAGAACGACATGGATCACGTTGCGGGGATCGGGCGCGTATATCGACGTGTGCTGGCCGAGCGAGGTGACGGTGAAAGGCACGTGACCGCCGGTCTCGTGGCATGTCGCGCAGATGCCGGCGTAAAGCTCTGCGCCTTGCGGATGGGCTTCCGCGGCTTGCGGTTGCTTCTCGTCGACGCGCTTTTCGCTTTCGCCCGGCTTAGCCAATGTCGCCCCGACATAAGCTGCGATTGCGCGTACATCCTGCTCCGGCACGGTCGCCAGCGCCGCGACGACCGGCGCCATGGGGCCGACCGCGCCGCCATGCCCCACGTCCCAGCTGCGCAAATAATTGAACAGGCTTTCTTCGCTCCAAGACACCGGCGACGGGAATTTGTGATTTAACGGCGGCGCCCACCAGTCCTCGGCTTCGCCGCTGTCAAAATGTTGCGATGCGATTTCGGCGCCGAGGCGGTCCCGCGGCGTGTGACATGCGCCACAATGCGACAGCGCTTCGACGAGATAGCGGCCGCGATTCCATTCGGCGCTCCTTGTCTGGTCGCGCGGCACTGGATTCTTGTCGAGATACAACAATTTCCAGCCGGCAAGCAGCGGACGAACATTGTAGGGAAACGTGAGGTGGTTTGCCGGATTTTGCGCGGGCACGGCCGCGCGCGTCATCAGGAACGCATAGAGCGCGCTCAAGTCCTCGTCGGTCAGCCTGGTGAAATGATTATAGGGAAAGACGGGATAGAGATCACGTCCCGCACGATCGATTCCGTCGCGCATCGTCCTCGCAAAGGCAGCCTGCGAATAAAGCCCAATGCCGGTCTTCGGGTCGGGCGTGATGTTCGTGCCGAAAAGCGTGCCGAAAGGTGTGGCGAGCGGCCGTCCGCCGGCGAACGGCTTGCCGTTCTCCGCCGTATGACAGGAGGCGCAATAGCCGAGCGCGGCAAGCTCGCCGCCGCGCCGCACCAGATCGGGGGCGAAGACGCGCTGGCTGCGATCTTCCGGGATTGAAAGATGCGTGGCGAAGAACAGCGCGGTGGCGCCGAGCACGACGATGAGCAGAAGCGAAAACGCCATTCGCCACATCGAGTGAAAGTTAGGGCGGCATAGCCAAGCGGCATCCCTGACGGGCAGGCACTTGATGCTTAGCCTCGGCAACGCAATAACCGTTCTTAGGAGGCAGCATGTCAGCCCAAACCCGCTCGCAACGGATCACCGTGCCGGACATCGCCGCCCGCAAAGGGCGCGACAAGGTCGTGTGCCTCACCGCCTATACCGCGCCGATGGCGGCCCTGCTCGATCCCCATTGCGATCTTTTGCTCGTCGGCGACTCGGTCGGCATGGTCGTGCATGGCCTGCCGTCGACGGTCGGCGTCACGCTGGAGATGATGATCCTGCATGGTCAAGCGGTGATGCGCGCCGCAAAGCAGGCGCTGGTCGTCGTCGACCTGCCCTTTGGCAGCTACGAGGCCAATCCCGAGCAGGCGTTCCAGTCGGCGTCGCGCATCATGCGCGAGACCGGCTGTCAGGCGGTGAAGGTGGAAGCATCGGAAGGCATCTCCAAGACGATCCGCTTTCTCGTCGGCCGCGGCATTCCGGTCGTCGGCCATGTCGGCTTGCGGCCGCAGGCGGCAAATGTCGACGGCGGCTTCAAAGCCAAGGGCCGCACGGCGGCCGAACGCCAGCGCGTGCTCGACGAGGCGCTCGCCTCTGACGAAGCCGGGGCTTTCGCCATTGTGGTCGAGGGCGTCGCCAGCGATCTCGCGATGGAGATCACCCGCAAGGTCAAGGCGCCGACAATCGGCATCGGCGCCTCTGCCGATTGCGACGGGCAGATCCTCGTCACCGATGACATGCTCGGCCTGTTCGACTGGACGCCGAAATTCGTCCGCCGTTACGCCAATATGCGCGAGCTTGTCTCGGTGGCGGTCGCCTCCTATGCGGCAGACGTCCGCGCCGGCCGCTTCCCCGGCCAGGCGGAGGTCTACAAATTGCGCGCGCAATCCTAAGGGGATGGCGGGGCTTCTCGTCCGTCCGAGCCGCGAGGACGACATTCCGGCCATCACGCGCATTTACGCGCACCATGTGCTGCACGGTCTCGCCTCGTTCGAGGAAATCCCGCCGGACGAAGCAGAACTCGCGCGCCGCCGTCGGGAGGTGCTGCAGCATGGGCTTCCCTATCTTGCGGCGGAGCAGGCGGGCGAGATCGTCGGCTATGCCTATGCCGCACCCTACCGGGCGCGCTCGGCCTATCGTTTCACCATCGAGGACTCGGTCTATGTCGCCCCGGACCATGTGGGAGAGGGGATTGGGCGCGCGCTTCTCTCGCGGCTGATCGCGCTCTGCGAGCAGGGTCCGTGGCGGCAGATGATCGCGGTGATCGGCGACAGCGACAACCACGCCTCGATCAACCTGCACAAGGCCGAAGGTTTTGCGATGATCGGCACCCATCCGGCGGTTGGATTCAAGTTCGGCCGCTGGCTCGACAGCGTGCTCATGCAGCGCGAGCTTGGAGCCGGCGCGGGGACGCTGCCCATAGAGCGGTCGACCTCATAATAAATTGCGGTGCGCCTGAACTTGGCCGTCGCTCGCACGTTACGGCTAAGCCAGCCTGATCTCGTCCGGAGGGATCGCCATGCGCCGCCTCGCTTTCATCCTCGCCGCCGCCGCCCTTCCCGCTTCCGCCGCCCTCGCGGACACCGTGCCGAACCTCAATGTGCAGGCGACCTGCCGGGCGACGCCGGCCGTCAATCTCGACCAGCAGGCGACCTACGACAATTGCATGCGCAGCGAGAATGCCGCGCGCGACCGGCTCGCCAAGAGCTGGGGCAAGATGCGCAGCGACTGGCGCTCGACGTGCCTCAAGACGACGACGCTCGGCGGCATTCCGAGCTATGTCGAGCTCCTGACCTGCGTCGAGATGCGCGAGGCAGCCGCCAACGGCCAGTCCGGTCCACCCTCGGGCTCGATGACCGGCGGCCGCTCGGTCGGCGTCGGCTCGGGCTCGCCGCTCATCAACCCGCCGGTGCCCGGCGCGACGACCGGCGGCACCGCGGGAACGACAGGTTTCCCGAGCGGCGCGACCAGCGCGCCGGGTAATCCCGGCAGCAATCTCAATAAAGGCCTTGGTGCGGGCAGCGCCGGCTCCACGGGAATGTCGACCGGGCGCTCGATCGGCTCGGGTTCGCCGACCGTGTCGAGCCCAAGCACGGCGGGATCGGCGGGAAGTGCCGGAAGCGCCGGCTCGGCGGGTTCCGCCGGTGGCGGCGGCGCTGGCGGCAGCGGCCACTAAGGCGCGTCACGTCTCGGGATAGACCCGCGTCACGTGACCCATCTTGCGGCCGTCGCGGATTTCCGCCTTGCCGTAGAGATGCAGAGCGGCGCCGTCGTTGGCTAAAATTTCGCGCCAGCGGCGCACCTCGTCGCCGATCAGATTATCCATGACGATGCGGCCGCGGCGCGCGGGCGAGCCGAGCGGCCATCCGGCAATCGCGCGCACATGCTGCTCGAATTGCGATGTCGCCGCGCCGTCGATCGTCCAATGCCCGGAATTGTGCACGCGCGGCGCGATTTCGTTGACGATCAGCTCCTCGCCGCTCGCGCCATCGACCACAAACATTTCGACCGCGATCATGCCGACATAATCCAGCGCGTCGGCGATGCATTCGGCGATGTCGGCGGCGCGACGCGCCGTTGCCGGTTGTATTGTCGCCGGCGCTTCGGTCCGCGACAGGATGTGATTGGCGTGCGAATTCTCGCAGATGTCATAGGCGCGGAAAGTGCCATCGCGTCCGCGCGCGCCGAGCGCGGAGACTTCGCGCGCAAACGGCACCACGCTTTCCAGAATGCACGGCACGTTGCCGAAAGATGCGAACTCCGCCGCGCCATGAGCGGCATCGCGGACCATTGCCTGGCCCTTGCCGTCATAGCCAAAGCGCCGCGTCTTCAGGATGCCGGCGCCCCCAAATGAGGCGAGCGCCGGTGCGATCGCATCGCTGGCATCGATCGGCGCGAAAGCGGCCGTCGCAACGGAGAGGCCATTCAAGAAGCGCTTCTCGATCAGCCGATCTTGGGTTTTTTCGAGCGCGAGCGGGCTCGGATAGACCGGGCGCCGCTTTGCCAAAAGGGTGGCGGTCGCCGCCGGGATGTTCTCGAACTCGTAGGTGACGACGTCGACCGCCTCAACGAAACGCGCCAGCGCCGCCTCGTCCTCGTATGCGGCTACCGTGCCGGCCGCGGCGACATCGAAAGCTGGCTCGCCTGCATCCGGCGCATAGATGTGCGATTTGAGGCCGAGCCGCGCGCCGGCAATCGCCAGCATCCGTCCAAGCTGACCCGCACCCAGAATGCCGATTGACGCGCCGGGCTCCAGTCCCCGATCAGGCTTGCTCACGCGGCTCCTCGGCGACCTTTTTGGTCTGCTCGGCGCGCCAGCGGTCGAGCCGCGCGGCGATCGCCGGATCGCTGAGCGCCAGCACGGCGGCGGCGAGCAGCGCGGCATTGACGGCGCCCGCCTTGCCGATCGCAAGCGTGCCGACCGGCACGCCCGCCGGCATCTGCACGATCGACAGCAGCGAGTCCTGGCCGGCCAGCGCCTTCGTCTCGACCGGCACGCCGAAGACCGGCAGCGGCGTCATCGACGCGGTCATGCCGGGAAGATGCGCCGCGCCGCCGGCGCCGGCGATCACCACCTTGAAGCCGTTGTCGCGGGCGTTGTGGGCGAACTCGTAGAGGCGGTCGGGCGTGCGATGCGCCGAGACGATGCGCGACTCAAAGCCGATATCGAGCGCGGCGAGCGTCTCGGCGGCGTGGCGCATCGTCTCCCAGTCCGACTGGCTGCCCATGATGATGGCAACGGGTTTTGCCGGTTCGCCCACGCGCGCGTCCTCTTGCAAGGCAAAGCCCGCGGTAGGACGGCGCTCGCGGCGGCGTCAAGCGATAATGTCGGGGGTCAGCTGATCTTCGAGATAGGTCAGGCGGTCGCGTAGGATCAGCTTGCGTTTCTTCAGCCGCTGGATCTGCAGCTGGTCGTTCTGGCCGACCATGTTCAGGGCCTCGATGGCAGCGTCGAGATCGCGATGCTCCTGGCGCACGCGCTCGAGTTCCGCCTCGAACGCCACGCGCTCATCGTCGCTGAGCCTGTCCCGCATGCAGCCGTCCCGTCCCGCCGGCTCCGCCGCGCCGGCTCGGGTGATGACAGTATCGCCCCGCGGGCGGCTACGGGCAAGGCTCCCGGCGGCCGAGCGAGGGGTCGCGGGCGGCTGTCGGCGGCGATGATCACAGGGCGGCTCAAAGGCTTAAAGTATATTTGAAAATTTGATCAGCTGAGCCGGATCGATCCTCTTGCCCTATGCATTGTCTATGGCACACTTACCCCCGTGCAACGAAGCAAAGGAGCTGCCGCATGACCTTGCAGAGCCACCTCGCCGAGCTCGAACGCCGTCACAAATCACTTGAAAGGCAACTCGAAGAGGAAAAGCTCCACCCGGCATGTGACACTTTGAAACTCGCAGAGCTGAAACGGAAGAAACTGCAGATCAAGGACGAAATGGCCCGCCTCCAGACCGATTGTCAGACGCTTCATTAGGCGTCGGAGAGGCCCCACCAGTTGGCGACCAGCTTGGCGGCTGATCGCAGAGTTCCCTTGGGTCCTGGATGAGATGCGGCGCATACGCGCCGATGGAAGCGCGTCGGCCCTCACGGTCGGCGCGCTTTGCTTTGCGCGCCCTAGCGGCGCCGGTCGAACAGGAACGCCGCGGCGCTGACCGCCAGCGCCAGCGAGATCAGGATCAGCCCAAGCGCCAGCGCCAGGGCGAGATTGCCCTTGCTGGTCTCGAGCGCAATCGCCGTGGTCATCGTGCGCGTGTAGCCGCGGATATTGCCGCCGACCATCATGATGGCGCCGACCTCGGCGATCGCCCGGCCGAATGCCGCGAGATAGGCGGTGACGAGACCGGCCCGCGCCATCGACAGCAGGATCGAAACGCTGCGCAGGTGCGAGGCACCGTCGATGGTCAGGCTGTCGCCATAGCGCTCCCAGAATCCGGCCGTCGCGCGATGGGCGAGCGCGACGACGATCGGCAGCGTGAGGAGCGTCTGGGCGATGATCATCGCCGCCGGCGTGAACAGGATGCGCAGCCAGCCGAGCGGGCCCGTCTGCGAAAGCAGGACGTAGACCGCAAGCCCGACGACGACCGGCGGCAGGCCGAGAAAGGCGTTGGCGAGCACCAGGACGCCGGAGCGCCCGGCAAACCGGCGCACCGCGAGATAGCCGCCGATCGGCGCGCCGATGACGAAGGCGATGAGGCTCGCCGTCAGGCTGACCTGCAGCGACAGGAGAACGGCCGCCCAAAGGTCGGGATCGCGGCTGCCGATAAGAGCGAGCGCGAGTGCGAAAGCTTGCGAGAAATCCTGCACCTCAGCTGCGCGGCGTATCGCCGAGCGGGAAGAACAATTGCTCGCCCTTGATTTTGTATGACGAGATTGCAGCGCGGCCCGCCGGCGACGTCAACCATTCGTGCCACCGCCGCGCATCGGCGGCTTTGACGCCGGGGAATTTCTGCGGATTGACGAGAATGCTGCCATACGGATTGAACAAAGCGGGGTCGCCTTCGACGAGGATTTCAAGGCCGCCGCGGTTGGAGAAATTCGCCCATGTCGCATGATCGGTGAGCGTGTAGGCATTCAGTCCCGCTGACGTGTTCAGCGTCGGGCCCATGCCGGAGCCGAGCTCGCGATACCAGCCGCTGCCGCCGGTTTTCAGATCAACATTGGCGGCCTTCCACAGCCGCAATTCGAGCCGGTTCGTACCGCTGTCGTCGCCGCGCGAGGCGAAAGCGGCATGCGCCGAGGCAATGCGCTTCAACGCCTCCTTCGCGTCCTTCAGGCCGCGCACATGCGCCGGATCGGCCTTCGGTCCAACCAGAACGAAGTCGTTGAACATCACATCACGCCGGTCGATGCCGTTGCCGTCCGCAACAAACTTGTCCTCGCCGACTCTGTCATGGACGAGCAGCGCGTCGGCATCGCCGCGCGCACCGATCGCCAGCGCCTGGCCGGTGCCGACGGCAACGACGCGAACGGTAATCCCGCTCTCCTTCTCGAAGATCGGCAGGATGTAATCGAACAGGCCGGATTGCTCGGTCGAGGTTGTCGAGGCGAGCGTGATGAAGCGATCTTCCGCCCGCACCGCCAGAGTGCTAACGATGGCGACGGCGCACCCGGCCAGAAATACGCGGCGACAAACCGAAGCGAACACCAAGCTATCCTCCGCTGGACCGGCTTCTTCTGCGGAATGCGCACTCCGGCCATCCTCACTTTCGTGGCGGTCTAGCCGTTAACCCCGCGCCCGTCCAACAGACTAACGGCTGAATTATCGCGCCGGTCGGAAACTTTGCTGTTTACGCGGCGTTGGGGGGCGGGCTGGGCGATCTGGGAGAACCAAAATGCGTACGCCCGTGCTCCCCTGCTGCTTGCGGCAGGTTCGCTCGGCATTGTTTCGAGCGCCTCCGCGCAGGCTTTTATCGGCGAACCGTTCTACGAGGGCCGCTCTGCCTTGACGGTCGCGCCCGACGAGGAGGTCGTCGTGCGCGAATACATCATCCGGCGGCCGGCGATTGCTCCGGGGCCGGTGGTGATCGCGCCGGTGCCGCCAGTCGCCGTTGCGCCGGTGCCCGTGCCGCGCGCGCCGGTCGCCTATGTCCGGCCCGGTTCCATCGTGCCGGAGGATGTCGATATCGAGCCCTATGTCGACGCGCCCGTACCGGCCTATCGCCGCTATTCCTACTTTACGTCGCCGTCGAACCAGATCGTCCTCGTCGATCCGGTGGAGCGCAGGGTCGTGCGCATATTGGATCGCTGCTGACGCTTCACACACTAATGGCGCGGCGACTCGCAAATAAGCCGCGCCATTCACCCCCAGCCGATGCGCTGGAAGAAACCGGCGATCTCCGCCGCGGCGCGATCAGGATCTTCGCGATGCGGGAAGTGACCGACATCGGGAAAAAGCGGAGATCGAGATCCGAGAACGTCTCGCCGAGTTTGTCGGTCCACTGGGAAAGCAGGATCGGGTCGTGCTTCCCCCAGCGCACGCACGTCTTCACCGAAATTTTCGCTAGCGGCGGCGCCTCGCCTTTCATGATGGCAATGCGGCCGGCATGCGCGCCGCGATAATGCGCGAAGCCGCCGGCGAGATTGCCGGGTTTAAGAAAGTTGTCGACGAACGCATCGAGCACGTCGTCAAAAGCAGCTTTGCGATGCGACCAATGGCGCAGAAAATATTCGATATAGAGCCGGCACGTCTCGCGCGTTGCGCCGACAAGCGCCGGTGCCATTTCCGTCTGATGGAAGGATTGATACCAGATTTCATTCAGGCGGTCGGGCGTGCCCATGCGTGCGCCGATCCCGGGATAAACGCAATCGAAGAAGAACAAGCCGGCGATACGCTCGGGCGCCTTGCGGGCCATGGGCTGCATCGTCGCGCCGCCGATGTCGTGACCGATGACCCCCGCTTTTTCGATACCAAGCGCATCGAGAAGCGCCAGCATGTCGGAGGCGTGTCCGTCTGACCCGAAGACACCTGCAGGCTTGTCGCTGTCGCCGAAGCCGCGCAGATCCGGCGCGATCAGCGTGTAGTGATCAGCAACCCGCGACATCACCGGCTCCCATGTCAGCCAGAATTCCGGCCAGCCGTGCAAAAGCAGGAGCGGCGGCCCTTTGCCGGTCCGCGCGACATGGAAGGCCGCGCCGTTCGCTTGAACCGTAAGATGCTCGATCGGCAATCCGAAACCTACGCCGCCGCCTTGGCGCTCAGCGCGGCGCAGATGTCGTCGACCAATTGCTCGACGAGATCGCGGTCGTCGCCCTCGCCCATCACGCGAATGACCGGCTCGGTGCCGGACGGGCGGATGATCAGCCGGCCGCTCTGTCCGAGCCGGCGCTTCGCGTCCTCGATCACATGAACGATTCCTTCGCTCGAGGTCAGCGCCTTGGCGCTGTGTGAGACGCGCACGTTTTTCAGAATCTGCGGCAGCGGCTCGAACATGTGGCAGACTTCGCTCACCGGCCGGCCGATCTGCTTGACAACGCTGAGGACCTGCATCGCCGCGAGCAAGCCGTCGCCGGTCGTGGTGAAATCGGAGAAAATGATGTGGCCGGACTGCTCGCCGCCGAGATTGAAGCCATATTCGCGCATATGTTCGAGCACGTAGCGGTCGCCGACGGCGGTGCGTGCCAGCGACAAACCGATCGAATTGAGAAAGCGCTCGAGACCGAGATTGGACATGATCGTCGCAACGACGCCCGGTTTCGATAACCGCGACTCGTTCATCCAGCTCTGGGCGATGACGGCCATCAGTTGGTCGCCGTCGACCATGCGGCCGCGCTCGTCGACGATCAGCACGCGATCGGCGTCGCCGTCGAGCGCAATGCCGATATCGGCGCGCATCTCGCGTACTTTCTTGACCAGCGCATTCGGCGCGGTCGAGCCGACGTCGCGATTGATGTTGAAGCCGTCGGGTTTGACGCCGATGGCGAAGACCTCAGCGCCGAGCTCCCATAAAGCTTCCGGCGCGACTTTGTAGGCCGCGCCATTGGCGCAGTCGACGACGATGCGCAGGCCCTCGAAGGACATGTGCCGCGGCAGGGTGCGCTTGGCGAATTCGATGTAGCGGGCGCGCACATCGTCGACGCGGCGAGCGCGGCCGAGATCGGGCGACTTCGAGAGTTTGCGCGAAATGTCCTTGTCGATCAGCGCCTCGATGGCGATCTCGATCTCGTCGGACAACTTATAACCGTCGGGGCCGAACAGCTTGATGCCGTTGTCCTCGAACATGTTGTGCGAGGCGGAGATCATGACGCCGAGATCGGCGCGCATCGAGCGCGTCAGCATGGCCACAGCCGGCGTCGGCACCGGGCCGAGCAAGAGCACGTCCATGCCGACCGAGGTGAAGCCGGCGACAAGCGCATACTCGATCATGTATCCGGAAAGCCGCGTGTCCTTGCCGATGACGACGCGGTGGCGGTGCTCGCCGCGCTGGAAGGCAAGGCCCGCCGCCTGGCCGACCTTCAAGGCGAGCTCCGGGGTGATCACGCCATTGGCGCGGCCTCGGATGCCGTCGGTTCCAAAGTACTTGCCTGCCATCTCGTCCGCTCTCGCACTTTTTAAAGCCGCCAAGGAGACGGCTTTATAGAGGATGCGGGAGCTTTCCTCAAAAAACGGTTCGCGAGGATCAGCCCCGGACCTGCCGCTCCGGCACGCCAACGACCGGCGCCGCGGGCGCATCACTCAGCCATCGATAAAGAACGCCGCCGATAGCGCCGCCGACGATTGGCGCCACCCAAAAGAGCCAGAGCTGCGCCAGCGCCCAGCCGCCGACAAAGACCGCGGGCCCGGTGCTGCGCGCCGGATTGATCGAGGCGTTGGTGACGGGGATCGCCGCGAGGTTGGTCAGCGTCAGCGCCAGGCCGATGGCCAGCGGCGCGAAGCCGACCGGCGCACTGCCATGCGTCGCGCCCATGATGATGAACAGGAACATCATGGTCATGACGACCTCCATCAGGAGGCCGGCGAATAGGCTGTAATGGCCGGGCGAATGGTCGCCATAGCCGTTCGAGGCAAAGCCCTTGGCGACGTCGAAGCCGGCCGTGCCGCTGGCGATGAGATACAAGATGCCGGCCCCGACGATCGCGCCGATCACCTGGGCGATGATGTAGGGGATCACGTCCTTCGCCGGAAAGCGCCCGCCGGCAGCCAATCCGATAGTGACGGCCGGATTGAGATGACAGCCGGAGATGTGGCCGATCGCATAGGCCATCGTGACGACGCTGAGGCCGAAGGCGAGCGAGACGCCGAGCAGTCCGATGCCGACCTGCGGAAACCCGGCGGCAATGACCGCGCTGCCGCAACCGGCAAATGTCAGCCACGCCGTGCCGATCGCCTCGGCGGTGCATTTACGTAAATCCATGGGTTCGTCCCCTCGGCCAGAGAAGATGGTTTACTTTGGGTGAATTTTGCCGTGCCGCATAGCCGGCCGCCGAAATATACTTAACCGAGGTCAGGGATAGAGCCGCTCCTTACGCCAGCCCTCCGCCGCGCGGGTAAACGCGACGCGGTCGTGCAAACGGAACGGCCGGTCGGCCCAGAATTCGAACGCTTCCGGGGTGACGCGATACCCCTTCCAGTATGGTGGGCGTGGAATGTCGCCGATTGCGTATTTAGCCGCGTAGAAAGCGACCGCCTTTTCCAGCGCGAAACGGCTCTCGAGCGGCCGCGATTGCTGGCTCGCCCAAGCGCCGATCCGGCTGTCGCGCGGGCGCGAGGCGAAATAGGCATCGGCCTCCGCGTCGCTCACCTCCGCGACGGTGCCGCGCACCCGCACCTGCCGGCGTAGCGACTTCCAGTGAAACAGCAGCGCCGCCTTGCCCGAAGCTGCAAGCTCGCGGCCTTTCGCGCTCTCCTCGTTCGTGTAGAAGACGAACCCCGAATCGACTCCCTTCAGCAGGACCATGCGGATATTCGGCAGACCTTGCGCTTCGACTGTCGCGAGCGCCATCGCGTTCGGGTCGTTGATCTCGCGTTCTTTCGCTTCGGCGAACCATTCCTCGAACAGCGAGAACGGCTCCGCGGCGGTGGTGAAGTCATCAGGCGTTAACACGTTCACCGCAAAATCACTCCGATTGTCTCTTGTGCATTAGCAGGTGAGAACGTGCGTCCGCAGGTCCAGCGTTGCGCCGGCAGAAAGGGGATTGCGCGCGTCTTGCGTGCCCGCGAGTGCCTTGCCGCCTGCCTGACCGCGCTGACGCTCGGCGGCTGTTCGGTGTCCATGCCAATGTCGCCGTTCGGCAAGAGCGGCGGCCACATAACCGGCAGCATCGCCAAGCCCAATCCCCTGTCGCGCATTCTCGATAACGAAGATTGGCGCCGTGCGAAAGCGGCACTCTCGACCGCCCTCGACCCGCAGGGCAACGGCGAGACGGTCAACTGGGACAATCCGCAGACCGGCGCCAAGGGCTCCTTTGTTGCCGTGGCGCAGGCCTATCCCTCCGACGACGGCGTCTGCCGCGCCTTTATTTCGAATATCAACGTCAAAGAGGCGGCCGAAAGCCTGCAGGGCACCGCCTGCCGCGACAAGCTCGGCGAGTGGAGCTTGAGCAACGTGCGGCCCTGGAAGCGCGGCAACGCCGCGAGTTAAATCCCGCGACAACACGGGGTTGGGCTCCGGCCTTGCCGGGGCCGGCAAACCCCGCTACCTCAGCCGCTGCTTGCGGGGGCCAGCCGTCTCGGGATGATGTCAGAGTTCAGCCGACGCACGCTCCTCTCCACATTTGCCGCCGCTTCGACGGGCGCGCTGCTGCCGCAAACGCTGCTCGCGCAGAACCCGGCGGCGCCTCCCGCGCCGCGCTTCGGCTACGAGGACGTGGTGCGCCGTGCGCGCGAGCTCGCCGCAGCGCCCTACGACACAACGCCGCCGCGTCTGCCGGAGGAGCTCGAAAAGCTCGATTTCGACGCCTGGCGAGACATCCGCTTCCGCGCCGACAAGGCGCTGCTAGCGAGCAGCGGCGGACCATTCCGGCTGCAGCTCTTCATGCTCGGCCATTTGTTCAAGCGGCCGGTCACCGTCAACACGATCCGCGACGGGATCGCGACGCCGATTCCGTTTTCGCCGACGCTCTTTGATTTCGGCCGCACCAAGCTTGAGAAGCCGCTGCCGGTCAATCTCGGCTTCGCCGGCTTTCGCCTGCACTATCCCTTGAACGATCCGCGCATATTCGACGAGGCCATTACATTCCTGGGGGCGAGCTATTTCCGCTTTCTCGGGCGCCGCCAACGCTACGGCATGTCGTCGCGCGGACTTGCGGTGAATGCCGGCACGCCAAACGAGGAATTTCCGTTCTTCCGCGAATTTTGGGTCGAGGCGCCGGGGCCCAATGCCGACCGCGCGACGATCTACGCGCTGCTCGATGGTGAGACCGCCACCGGCGCCTACAAGCTCGATCTTTATCCCGGCAAGAAATCGGTGCTCGATACGCGCGTCGCGCTGTTTGCGCGGCGCAGCGGCGCCAAGATCGGCTTTGCGCCGCTGACCTCGATGTTCTTCATCGGCAAGAACGATCATCGCTTCCACGACGATTTCCGTCCGCAACTGCACGATTCGGAAGGCCTGCTCGTCAATTCGGGAACCGGCGAATGGCTGTGGCGACCCTTGCGCAACCCGGCGCAGATGGAGACGACGGCGTTCCTCGATCGCAACATCAAAGGCTTCGGTCTCATTCAACGCGACCGCAATTTCGATCATTTCCAAGACCTCGATCTCGCCTATGAGACGCGCCCGAGCTACTGGGTCGAGCCGCACGAGGATTGGGGCGAGGGCCGCGTCGAGCTCGTCGAGCTGCCGACGCCGGACGAGACCAACGACAATATCGTTGCCTATTGGGTGCCGAAGGATCCGCTTGAGCCGGGCAAGCAGGTGAATTTCGGCTATCGCATCACGGCGAGCCTCAATCTCGCGCGGCTGTCGCCGAATGCGCGGGCGATCAACACGTTCCAGACAAATCCGCGGGCGCTTGGCTCGCCGGAGCCGCGCGAAGCCAATGCGCGGCGCTTCATCATCGATTTCGCCGGCGGCGATCTTGCTTATTTCCTGCACGATCCGGGGCTGGTCGAGCTTGTGCCGTGGACGAGCCAAGGCCGCATCGTCCGCTCCTCCGTCGTTGCCAATGTGGTGACGGAGGGGATGCGCGCGACAATCGACGTGCAGGTCGACGCCGGCCAGACCGCTGATTTGCGCGCCTTCCTGCGCGCCTCCGATCGGGCGCTCACCGAGACGTGGACGTTTCCGTGGAAGGCGGAGTGAAGCGGGACGCGCCGCCCGCGATCACGGTTCGCAAAGGCACGCTTGCCGATCTCGATCGCCTGGTGGCGATCGAAAACGCCGCGTTCCAAGGCGACCGGCTGACGCGCCGCTCGCTGCGCGCGCATCTGACGAAGCCGACGGTGAGCCTGCTCGTCGCCGAAGCCGAAACGGGCGGGTTCGCGCGTGTAGTTGGGTATGCGCTGATCGCATTCCGCAAGGACTCGAAGAAAGCGCGGCTCTATTCCATTGCCGGCGATCCGCAGCACCGCATTGGTGCGGGAAAACGGCTGATTGCCGCCTGCGAGGAAGAGGCGGCGCGGCGCGGGGCGGAAAGCCTCGTGCTGGAAGTGCGCGCCGACAATGCGCGCGCCATCACGCTTTATGACGAGCGGGGTTACGTGAAGTTCGCGACGATTCCCGATTATTATGAGGACGGCGCGTCCGCGCTGCGCTACGAGAAGCGGCTCTTAGCCTAAATTGCGTTTATCCACGACCCGCTTGGCCTTTCCGAGCGAGCGTTCGAGCGAATTGGCATCGACCACCGCGACGTTCGCGCTCACCCCGATGCGTTCTTTCACCAGCCGCGCGAGATGCTCGCCGGCGCCCCGGCGCAAATGCGGCTTGTCGGATTCCGGCCGCACCTCGACATAAATCGTCATGACATCGAGCCGCGCCTCGCGCGTCAGCACGATGAGGTAGTGCGCCGACAGCGCTTCTGTGCGCAGCAGCAACTCCTCGATCTGCGAGGGAAAGACGTTGACGCCGCGGATGATCATCATGTCGTCGGAGCGGCCGGTGATCTTCTCCATCCGCCGCATCGAGCGCGCCGTGCCCGGCAAGAGCCGCGTCAGATCGCGCGTGCGATAGCGGATGACCGGCATGGCTTCCTTGCTGAGAGAGGTGAAGACGAGCTCGCCTTTCTCGCCATCCGGCAAAACCGCGCCGGTCTCGGGATCGACGATCTCCGGATAGAAATGATCCTCCCAGATATGCAGGCCGTCTTTGGTCTCGACGCATTCATTGGCGACGCCGGGCCCCATCACCTCGGAGAGGCCGTAAATGTCCACGGCATCCATGTCGAATGCATCCTCGATCTCGGCGCGCATGGCGTTCGTCCACGGCTCGGCGCCAAAAATGCCGATTTTTAGCGGCGATTTTTTCGGATCGAGATTGATGCGCTTGTACTCGTCGAGGATCGCCAGCATGTAGGACGGCGTCACCATGATGATCTCGGCGCCGAAATCCTCGATGAGCTGCACCTGCCGCTTGGTCATGCCGCCGGAGACGGGAACGACGGTGCAGCCGAGGCGCTCGCCGCCATAATGGGCGCCAAGCCCGCCGGTGAAGAGGCCGTAGCCATAGGCGATGTGCAGCATCATGCCGGGCCGCCCACCCGAGGCGACGATCGAGCGCGCCATCAGGTTCGCCCAGGTGTCAATGTCGTTCTGCGTATAGCCGACGACGGTCGGCTTGCCGGTCGTGCCGGATGAGGCGTGAATGCGCACGACCTTTTCGCGCGGCACGGCGAAGAGCTCGAAGGGATAGTTTTCGCGCAGGTCCGCTTTGGTGGAGAACGGGAATTTCGCGAGATCTTCCAGGCGGCGGAAATCATCGGGGTGAACGCCGGCGTCCACGAATTTCCGGCGGTAAGCAGGCACGTTCGCATAGACGTGCTGCAATGTCGCCGCGAGCCGCTGCGTCTGCAACGCCGCGATCTCATCGCGCGAAGCAAGCTCGATCGGCTCGATCAGCGTGCGGTCGGGGTCGATTCGCGCGCGCATTACTCCTGCTCTTGCTTTGGATCGCGCAGCTCCTGCTGCGCATCACTCTGCGGACCAGGAGGTCCGCGGTCCAGCCATTTACCGTCGATGACGCGCGAATGGCCGCGAAAGGCGGCGATCATGGTGCCGTCAGAACGCGTGACGGTGACATCATAAATGCCGGAGCGGCCGCTGCGGTGGATTTCCTTGGCGCGGGCGGTGAGGAGATCATCCAGCATCGCCGGCCGAAGGAACGACACCGCGCAATGCTGCGCGACGACGCGCTCATTGTACGTGTTGCAGGCGAAGGCGAAGGTCGAATCCGCAAGCAGGAAGATAAAGCCGCCGTGGCAAATCTTCTGCCCGTTCACCTTGTCCGCCGTAACCGGCATGGAGATTTCCGCTTCGCCCGGCGCGACGCGCAACAGCTTCATGCCGAGCGCGCGCGAGGCCTGGTCTTCCGCCCACATCCCATCGGCGCAGGCGCGCGCGATCGCGACCGCATCTTCGTTCACGCGCGGCCTTTGTACTGGGGCTTCCGCTTTTCGAGAAACGCGGTGATGCCCTCGATATAATCGCTGCCGCGGCCGATCTCGCGCTGCAGATCGCGTTCGAGATCGAGTTGTGCGTCGAGCGTGTTGTTCGCGGATGCATTGAGCGCTCGTTTGATCATCGCCAGCGAGCGCGTCGGCGCTTCCCCGAAGCGCTCGCAAATCGCCTGCGCTTCCTTCATCAGCTCGGAATCGTCGACACATTTCCAGATCAGCCCCCATTCGGCCGCCGTTTCGGCGGAGATCGGCTCGGCGAGCAGGCAGAGCGCGCGGGCGCGCGCTTCGCCGATCAGCCGCGGCAGGAAGAACGTGCCGCCGGAATCCGGCACGAGCCCGATCTTGGCGAAGGCCTGCAGAAAACTCGCCGAGCGCGCCGCGACGACGATGTCGCAGGCGAGCGCGATGTTGGCGCCGGCACCGGCCGCAATGCCGTTGACGGCGCAGACGACCGGCATGGGGAACGCCCGCAGGCGGCGGATCAGCGGATTATAATGGCGGTCGATCAGCAGGCCGAGATCGGGGGCTTTGCCGGCCTGCGGCGGGTCGATATCGGAGAGGTCCTGGCCGGCACAAAAACCGCGGCCGGAGCCGGTGATGAGGATCGAGCGGCAGGCCTTGTCGGCTTCGGCCTTGTCGAGCGCATCGGCGAGTGCGCGGTGCAGGTCCGTCGTGACGGCATTGAGCCGCGCTGGGCGGTTGAGGTTGAGGACGTGGTAGTTCGGACGTGCTTCGACGAGCACGGGTTGTTCGGTCACGGGCGCTTCCTCTGATTTTGCTCGCGATTGTGCATCGGCGGCCGGAGGGGTCAATTGGGGCGTTGCGCCGACTTGTGACGGCGCGCGAGCGTGGATATCCTTGAAAGCAAATGAGGATATCCAGACATGCCTCTCTACATCAAGGACGACGCGACAGCGGAACTTGTGGGGGAGCTGGCGCGGCGGCGCGGCATCTTGGGCGATTGTTTCGCCTATGCATGCGCCCGCACCAACGAGGCAAAGCTCCTGTTCAAGGATGATGATCTCAGCAAAACCGATATCGTCTCGGCGCTAGCATAAGCCGCATTCACGCGGATCGCGCACGGAACCTTTCCGCCGCCGGCAAAGAAGCCGGGGAAGCTTCGCCTACAAGATCGAAACCCCACTCGCCGGCATCAGCCCGAACCACGGCGTCAGATCGTAGACGTCGTCTAGAAGTGCCGCGAAGGAGATGAGCGGTCCAACCGCGGCGAAATAAGCGACGGCGAGCAGATCTTCTTTGTTGCTCGGCGTCTTGTCACCAATGACGGCGGCGAAGAACGGCATGGTAGCCGAGACGGTGACGATTGCCGGAACGTTCATCTCTTGCTCAAATCCTTGCCAAACGGGACGGCCACGAGAGTGGCGTGATTCTCCTCGAGCTGTTGTGCCCTAGATCACAGGCCATGGAACACGTAACGTCTCGGAGATTGCAGCGCCTCGGCGCGGCCGGATTGATCCTCGCCCTTGCAGCAATCGCGCCAGCTTGTGCGCAATCCCAGCGCCTCCTTCCGACGCCCTTCCCGGAGACGCTCGGCGGCAATGCCGCGCCGCTCGACCCGACGCCCTTTAACGGCAGCCGGTATCAGCGCCTCAAAGCCGATCCATATCCGCAGACGCTCGGCCTGAATGCGCAGGGCAATCCGCCGATCGCGCGGCGCGTCCGCCACCAGCATCTCGTGCCGAACATCCGCAAGCGCAAATATCGCGTGGATTGGTGAGGCCCGCGCCATTACCGGCGCGCCCTCACTGCCCGACAAAGTAAGGCTTGACATGCGCCCGCGCGCTGCAAGGCTCGGGGCTCAGCGGGAGTTCGGGCGCATGCGTCACCGACTGCGAGTCACTCTCGATATTGCCGGGTTGATCTGCAACCTCGCCGCTGCGGGGTTTGCGGCGGCGGCGGTCTACGTCAATCAGGAGGCTTTGACGGCGCTCTCGACCACGGCGTGGGGCTCGACTGATCAATTCAAGACTGCGCTGCTTTGGCAGAGCCGCGACATGATTTTGGCCGCCATGCTGCTGGCTTTCGGCACCGCGCTGCAGGTCGCGGCCGAACTCGTGCGCGACCAGCCGCAGGATCATCGCGTCCGGCATGCCGAGCCGGCGCGTCAGCATCTGGCGGCGGAGCACCATTCCGGCAGCCGCGCCCACGAAACCCATCATACGACCGAGGCGGAGCCGCCGAGCCACCGGCCGCGCCCACGCGGACAGCCGCGCGGCCAAGCCTAGAATTCGCTTGACGGGCGTATCGTAAGATATATCGTTGTCTGCATCGAAGATGCAGCCAGCGAGGTATCTCATGTTCTACTACGGAATGTGCCGCTCCCACGATGGCTTCGTCAAGCATCGCGGCTTCGGCTATGGGCGCTTTGCCGCCGAACGCTGGGCCGGGGGTTTCGGGCGCGGCGGCGGCCGCTTCGGTGGGCGCATGTTCGGCCAGGGCGATCTGCGCCTGGTCCTGCTGGCGCTGATCGGCAAGAAGCCGAGTCACGGCTACGAGCTCATCCGCTCCATCGAGGAGAAATTCGGCGGCGTCTATGCGCCGAGCCCCGGCGCTGTCTATCCGACGCTGACGTTGCTCGAAGAGCAGGACCTGATCCGCGGCGAGGCGGCGGAAGGGGGCAAGAAACTCTACGCCATCACGCCCGCGGGCGAAGCCTACATCAAGGAAAACGAGGCGGCGGTGAACGGCGTGATGCAGCGCATGGACCTCGCCGCCAGCGCCTTCGGTGCACGGGCGACCCCAGACAGCGTGCGCGAGGCGGTCCACACGCTGCGCCAGGCGCTCGGCATGCATCGCGGCGGCTGGACCCCTGACGAAGAAAAGCGGGTGACCAGGCTCATCGAGCGCGCTGCGAAGGACATTATCGGCGGCATGCCTGACACTTAACTGCGCAGCACATGCGAACCAATCGCTCAGCTCGGCGTTTCTGTCTGAGACGGCTTGACCATGCCGGAGCGCTGCGGCGCGTCGTGAGGGAGCGAAACATGCGACGGGTTCTCGGAATGTTGACGGCGGTTCTAGTGCTTGGTGTGGCGAGTGCCGCGAACGCGCAGACCTTCCTGTCGCCTGGAGCGCTCAAGGACGGTACCCGCGGCTATATCGGCCCGGGCGAACCGATGGTGCTGCCGGCCGAGGGGCGCTCCGCCTCGACCGCAACGACGCGCCTGTGGTGCGATAGCGGCGACTTGCTTTGCTATCCCCCGACATTCCGCACCCTTGCGGACGTAACGGCGCAATAGCTGTCGTTTCAGCTCACCGCGCCGGCAGCGGCGCGCCCGGCGGCGCGGCCGGAAAAGATGCAGCCACCCAAGAAGGTGCCTTCGAGCGAGCGGTAGCCATGGACGCCGCCGCCGCCGAAGCCTGACGCTTCGCCAGCCGCGTAGAGGCCGGGGATCGGATGCCCGACGCCGCCAAAAACGCGCCCATCGAGATCCGTCTCCAGCCCGCCAAGCGTTTTTCGCGTCAGGATGTTCAGCCTGACCGCGATCAGCGGTCCATGCGCCGGATCGAGAATGCGATGCGGCGGCGCAACGCGGATCAGCCTATCGCCGATGTAATTGCGCGCACCGCGCAACGCGACGATCTGTGCATCCTTGCTGAAGGGATTCAGAATTTCGCGATCGCGAGCGACGATCTCCGCAGTCATCGCCTCGAGATCGAGGAGCCCATCGCCGCCGAGCTCGTTCATACCGGCGACGAGATCGGGAAGATTGTTGCGCACGACAAAATCGACCCCGTGCTGCTTGAATGCTTCGACCGGTCCGGTTGCCTCTTTGCCGACGGCGCGCCTCAGCACCAGGCGCCAGTCTTTTCCGGTAAAGTCCGGATTTTGTTCCGAACCGGAGAGCGCGAATTCCTTTCTGATGATGCTCTGCGTCAGCACGAACCAGGAATAATCGTAGCCGCTCTTGCCGATATGTTCGAGCGTGCCGAGCGTGTCGAAGCCGGGGAATAACGGCACCGGCAAACGTCGCCCGCGCGCATCGAACCACATCGACGAGGGCCCCGGCAGAATTCGGATGCCGTGGTTCGTCCAGATCGGATTCCAATTGCGAATGCCTTCGACGTAGTGCCACATCCTGTCGGGATTGATGAGCCGCGCACCGGCAGCTTGCGCGATGCCGATCATGCGGCCATCGACATGCGCCGGCACGCCGGCAATCATAGTGTGCGGCGGCGGGCCGAGCCGGACCGGCCAATTCTCGCGTACCAGTGCATGGTTGCCGCCAATGCCACCCGAGGCGACGAGGACGGCTTGCGCACGCAAGCTGAAATCGCCGATTTTCGCGCGCGAGCTCGATTTGCCGCGCGCCACATTGGTCGGCTCGAGCACGGCGCCGCTCACACCCTCCAAAACGCCGTTGTTCATCGCGATCGCATCGACACGATGGCGGAACTTGAAGGTGATGAGACCGCGAGAGGCCGCCTCACGCACGCGCCGCTCGAAGGGCGCGACCACGCCCGGCCCGGTGCCCCAGGTCAGATGAAAGCGCGGAACCGAATTGCCGTGGCCGATC
The DNA here is from genome assembly GCA_036265935.1 of Beijerinckiaceae bacterium. Classification (GTDB taxonomy): domain Bacteria; phylum Pseudomonadota; class Alphaproteobacteria; order Rhizobiales; family Beijerinckiaceae; genus JAFASC01. The sequence goes on along the minus strand of DATAOB010000098.1, from coordinate 28,499 downwards.
GCGCCGTAGCCGCCGCGCTCGGCCCAGCCAACCACGGGAAAGAAACGGACGCCCTGCGCATGCAGCCACGGACGCTTTTCGCCGGCCGCGAAGGCGATATAGGCTTCGGCCCATCGGCGCGGCCAATAATCCTCCGGCCGGTCGAAGCCGGCCGTGCCGAGCCAATCCTGCAATGCGAGTTCATACGAATCGCGGATGCGCAGCCGCCGCTGCTCAGGCGTATCCACAAGGAATAGGCCGCCAAGCGACCAGAACGCTTGCCCGCCGAGACTCTGCTCGCCTTCCTGCTCGACAATGATTGCGCGCTTGCCGGCATCGGCGACTTCCGCCGCGGCGACGAGCCCCGCAAGACCGCCGCCGACGATGATCACATCCGTTTGGGTCGGCATTTGCTGTTTCCCCCCTGGCGATGGGATCATGTCGAATAAAGAAAGTCCAACACGGAAATCGCATGACCGGCGAAATGCAACTAAAGGGACGCGCAGCCATCATTACCGGCGCGGCGAGCGGCATCGGCCGGGCGCTGGCGCATGCGTTGGCGCGGCGCGGCTGTCATCTTGCACTGGCGGATGTGAATATGGCGGGCCTTGAGGAAACCGCGCAACGTGCTGCCACAGGCGTTCGCATCACGCGCCACAGTCTCGATGTCGGCGACGCGCAGGCGATCGCCGCCTTTCCAGATCTCGTCCGCGCGGAACACGGCCGCGTCGATCTTCTCGTCAACAATGCCGGCGTCGCGCTCGGCGGCACTTTTGAGCAAATCGATGAGGCCGACTTTGATTGGCTGCTCGCAATCAACTTTTTCGGCGCGGTGCGGATGACGCGCGCGTTTTTGCCGATGCTGAAAGCCAGCGACGACGCACGCATCGTCAACATTTCCAGCATATTCGGGATCATCGCACCGCCGGGGCAGACAGCTTATTGCGCCAGCAAGTTCGCGGTGCGGGGATTCTCAGAATCTTTACGGCACGAGCTGAAGGACACATCGGTCGGCGTAACCGTCGTGCATCCGGGCGGCGTTGCGACCTCGATCGCCAGGAACGCGCGCCATTCGCAAGTCGTGTCGCCGCAGGAGCTCGCGATCGCGCTCGCCTCGATCGAGGCAAAGCTGAAAATGCCGCCCAGCCAAGCCGGCGAAACGATCGTACGCGGAATCGAGCAACGCAAGCCGCGGATTGTCGTCGGCAACGACGCGAAGTTCGCGTCGCTGATCGAGAGGATGGCGCCCGTGCGATATTGGGATTGGCTGCAGCGGCTGAGATGAGTTTATTTGGCGTTGCGGGGCCGGAATTGCCTTGCGAGCCCGCTCGTCAGCGGTGCGAGCGCGGGGAGAAAAACTAACGGCATCGACCTCGACGCCGTCGTAGCTAGTAAGATGGCGGATTTGCGTGCGACTTAGTCGAGAAGCTTCATCGCGCCTTTAGCAGCCTTCCAGGCATAATGGCCTCCCGCCATGTATCGCGCATCGAAGCCGGCCTTGCGCAGAGTCGCTGCCGTCTCGCATCCGATGTGGAAACCGTAGACGCAGAAGGTGACGACCGGCTCGCTCTTGGAGAGTTCGCCCATCCACTCCTCGACGCGCTCCGGATCACGCCACGTGGCTCCTTCCATAATCTCGTGAGCCTTGGCGGCATAATGTTTTGGCCGCGTATCAATGATCTGAACCGGTTCGCCTGCCTTCAGCATTGCCCTCACCTCTTCAACGGTGACGTGGGGCAGGTCTGCGAACCGCTTTTGCTCTAAGAGTCGCGGCGGCTTCACTTCGAGCGCGTCTTGATAGCGCGCCTGCACCGCATTCCATTCGATGTTACGCATGAATGCCGCGATGTAAGCGGTGGTATTGGCACCGAATTCGAGATGATAGGCATGCTCGTACATGTCGAGCGCAAGGAGCGGAATGGCGCCCGCGACCGTCTGGTTGTGATCGCCGCCACGGTGATTGATCAGCCGGGCATCTCGCGGCAGATACGAAAGCAGGACCCAACCAGACCCGCCGGCAAGAGAATCCGCCAGAGCGACGAATTCCTGCCGCCAGCGGCCGACCGAGCCGAAATCCTGTGCGATCGCAGCGGCCATCGCCTCGGGGACTGCCCTGCCGTCGCCGCCGAGACTTGCAAAATAGAGCTCGTGCAGGAGCGTCGAGTTGAGTGCGGCCATTTCTTCACGCTTGAGCCGGGCGAACGCATCGCCTTGAGTTCCAGGATCGAGCGATTCCAGTTCCTCAGTTATTGCGTTTAGGCGGCTTATGGCACCGCCGTAATTGTGCTCATAATGGCTCTCGATCAGGCGCGGCGAAATTCCATTCAGAGTCCAAGGGCGACAGAAGAGGGGAGCAATTTGATATCGCATGCTGTTTCTCCGGTTGAGCGGAAACCAACACGCGGACGGAGTGCCAAGGTGCAGCGCATCTATACGCGAGCGCCTATTAACAAGGCGCGCCGGCCAGTCCGTGCTGCTAATGGTGTGTTTAGCGTCCGTCCACGCGCAATCTCCTCAGAAGAGCGAGTCTGCGCAGAGCTTGGACTGACGTCTCACGGGGAGTCTGCAAATCCCCGACTGCACGAGGATAAATCAACCCGAGGAGCCAGACAAGGCCCATCGAGCGCGATCCGCCTCCTCTTGGAGTGGGTTGCCGAGCGCCGGCAAAACGATCTCGCCTCGCCTAGCGACCGGCGCCGCCAAGGATTACTCCAGCACCGCGTGGCCCGCCGTGCCTTGCGCCGCGCCTTTACGCAACAGAAACACGATCGGCATTGCGGCGAGCGCGATCAGCATCATGAATTTATAGTCGTCGACATAGGCGATGATGGCCGCCTGACGCGTGATCTCGGCGTCAAGTGCGGCGCGGCCGAGCGCCGTCGTCATGTTCCAAATGCGGTGCACCATTCCGTTGCGCAGCGCTTCGTTGAACGGCGTCATATGCTCGACGATCTGCGAATGCACGGCTTGCGTGTTGCGGGTCAGCAGGAAAATCACCACGGAAATGCCGAGGCTCGAGCCAAGATTGCGCATGAGACTGAACAGCGCCGTCCCCTGGGTGCGGAACTCAGGCGTCAGCGTCGCAAACGTGATCGTCGACAGCGGCACGAAGAGAAAGCCGAGACCGAGGCCCTGCTCGATGCCGGTGCGCACCAGAGTGAAGCGCGACACATCGGGTGTAAAGCCGGTCATCTCCCATAAAACCGCGACGGTCAGCGCAAATCCGAACAGCAACAGCAGGCGCGGATCGATGCGGTTGATCAGACGGCCGACAATCATCATCGCCACCATGGTCCCGATGCCGCGCGGCGCCAGAACCATGCCGGCGGTGAGCACCGGATAGTTCATCAGGTTCTGTAGGTACGGCGTCAACAGCGCCAGCGAGGCGAGCAGGATGGTGCCGGCGACAAAGATAAAGAACAGCCCAACAACGAAATTGCGGTCCTTGAAAATGCGCGGATCGATGAACGGCCGCTCGGTCGTGAAGGTGTGGACGATGAACACGTAGAAGGCGAGTACGGAGATCGTCAGCTTGGCAATGATCTCGCGCGAGCCGAACCAATCGAGCTGCTCGCCACGATCGAGAAAAAGCTGCAGCGCGCCGACGGCGATGCTGAGCGTGGCAAGGCCCATCCAATCGAAGGAAATCAGTTGGCGCCTGCTCTCCGACAGAAAGGCGGAGAGGCCGAGGAACGTCACGATGCCGATCGGCACGTTGATGTAGAAGACCCAACGCCAATTGTAATATTCGGTGAGCCAGCCGCCGAGCGTGGGCCCAAGGATCGGCCCGACCATGACGCCGACGCGCCACATCGCCATTGCCGAGCCGTGCTTCTCCTTCGGATAGGAATCGAGCAGCACCGATTGCGACATCGGCACGAGCGGTGCGCCGAACACGCCTTGCGCCAGCCGGAACAGCACCATCTGCGGCAGCGACTGCGCGATGCCGCAGAGCACGGATGCAACGGTGAATCCGACAACGGCGATGAGGAAGAGTCGCTTGCGTCCGAGCCGCGCGGCCAGAAAGCCGGTGACTGGCGTCATGATCGCCGCCGCGACGATTTAGGAGGTCAGAACCCAGTTGATCTGGTCCTGGGTCGCGGCGAGATTGCCCTGCATGTACGGCAGCGCGACGTTGGCGATCGTCGTGTCGAGCGCCTGCATGATCGTCGCCAGCATCACGCAAAGCGTGAGGATGCCGCGGTTCGGCGTCTCCTGTGTCGCAGCGCCAGACATGGGTCAGATGAGGTTGCGCAGACTCGCCAACAAGCTGCCGGGCGTGCGGGTGTGGCCCCTGTCGATGTCCACGACGACGCTCATCCCGGCGCGCAGCGGCGCTTTGTCGTTTGTTTCGATCCTGAGCCGCACGGGCAGGCGCTGCACCACTTTCACCCAATTGCCGGACGAATTCTGCGCCGGCAGAACCGCGAATTGCGCGCCGGTCGCCGGACTTATCGTGGCGACGCTCGCCTTCCATTCGACGCCGGGATAAGCGTCGACCGAAATCTCGGCGGGATCGCCTGGCCGCACATAGGTGAGATCGGTCTCCTTGAGGTGGGCTTCCACCCAGACGTGGTCGCTCGCAACCAGGCTGAAGGCGGTTTGCGATGCTGGCAGGTAATTGCCGGGCTGCAGCGCGTCGACATTCGTCACCACTCCGTCCACCGGCGCGCGCACGATCGTCCGCCGTAAATCGCGCTCGGCTTTATCGACTTGCGCTTTCGCCTGCAGATATTGCGGATTCTCTTCGGTCGGCTTGTTCACGTCGCCGCCGAGCTGTGCCAGCACGGAATCCGCCTGCCGCTGCGCTGCAGTTAGCCTGTCGCGTGCCGCCTGATAATCGTGGCGCGCCTGGTCGAGCGTTGCCTGTGAGGCGACTGCGCGCGACCCAAGCTCCGTCTGCCGTTGGATACCGAGCTGGTAATAAGCGACATCATTTGTGCGTTCTGCACGGCTGCAAGCTGCTGGCGGTATGACGCCTTGAATGCGTCGATCTGGTTTGCGGTCGCGCCGAGCTGCGCTTTCGCGCCTTCGAGCGCGATGCGATAGGGCTCGTCATCGAGCTGGAAGAGCACGTCGCCGGCTTTGACATGCTGATCGTTATGCACGTCGACCTTGGCGACGATGCCGGATATGTCGGTTGCAATGGAGACGATGTCGCCCTTGACATAGGCGTCGTCCGTCGAGGCAAAACGCCCGCCGGTCAGATAAAAATACAGAGCGCCGGCGAGCACGACGAGAGGGCCGGCAAGCAACAGAATGCGGCGCAGGGATTTGCGACGACGCGAGGGCTGTTGCCCGACGCGCGCTGCTTCCGGCTTCGGCTGGGTTTTCCTTAAGGGAACGAAGGCCTCGACGACATCGTCGTCACGGGCGCCTCATTGACGCGCGGCAGCGCGCGCAACTTAGCCTCGCTCTGCAGCGGCTCCTGTTGAGCGTCGTCTTGGCTCGCGCGTTTTGCGGCTGTTCTAGCCATTGCTTGCTTTCCGCTTGGCTTGCGGCGCGTTGCACGCGGCGACGAGATTTGCCCGCATCTGCGTCAGTGCGCGGGTCAGCGCCTCCGCGTCCGCTTCGCTTACGTCCGCGAGCGCCTCGGCGCGAGTGGCCTCGCCAATCTCTTGCATCGAGGCGATCAGCTCATTGGCGGCGGGCCTGAGAAACAATTGCCAGACGCGCCGGTCGGTTGGGTGATTGCGCCGCTCAACGAGCGAGGCCGTCTCGAGCCGGTCGAGTATACGGCCGAGCGTGATCGGCTCAACGTCGAGGATGTCGGCAAGAGCGCTCTGCTGGATGCCCTCGTTGCGGGCGAGATAGGCGAGCACCTGCCATTGCGCGCGGGTAAGCCCGAATTCGCGCGCGTTCTGCTCGAAACGCTTCCGCAGAAGGCGCGCGGCGTCGTTGATCAGGAAGCCAAGAGTGACGGAAAGGCCAGGCACGGGTAAGCTCTTGTAAGCCTGCTGTTTGTAAGCATGCTTAATATGTCCCAATCTATGGCTGGTTCAAGGCGGCATCATCCGCGGGCGGCGCCGCCGCGGATCGATCGTAGCGACAGTCATTTAGGGCTTGCCCAATGGCATGTCGGTTGCTTTCGTCTGCCCCTCGCCAGCAGCGGAGAAGTTGTGTCGATCCTTGCGGCCCTGCACCATGTCACCCACTACCGCTACGACCGCCCCGTGGCCATCGGGCCGCAGGTCATCCGGCTGCGGCCGGCGCCTCATTGCCGCACGCGCGTTCCGAGCTACTCGCTGAAAGTCCTGCCGGAAAGCCATTTCATCAATTGGCAGCAGGACCCGCACGGCAACTGGCTGGCGCGCCTGGTTTTCACGGGCAAGGCGACCGAGTTCAAGGTCGAAGTCGATCTCACCGCCGATCTCGCGGTGTGGAATCCGTTCGATTTCTTCGTCGAAGACACAGCGGAAAAATACCCGTTCGCCTACGATCCCGACCTTTCCGCCGATCTCGCGCCTTATCTCGAGACTGAGCCGACGGGGCCGCTGCTGCAGGCTTTCCTAGGCGACATCGACCGCGGGTCGCAAAATACGGTCCAGTTCATCACCGGGCTCAACGCGAAAATCCGCGATCGCGTCGGTTACGTCATCCGCATGGAGCCGGGCGTGCAGACGCCGGACGAGACGCTGGAGCGCGCCTCCGGCTCCTGCCGCGATTCCGCCTGGCTGCTCGTGCAAGCCTTCCGCCATCTTGGCCTGGCGGCGCGCTTTGTCTCCGGTTACCTCATTCAGCTGAAGGCGGACATCGATCCGATCGAAGGTCCGCAGGGCACGAAACAAGATTTCACCGACCTGCATGCCTGGGCCGAAGTCTACATCCCGGGTGCCGGTTGGATCGGTCTCGATGCGACATCCGGCTTGCTCTGCGCCGAAGGTCATCTGCCGCTCGCCGCGACGCCGCATTACCGCTCCGCCGCGCCGATCGCCGGGATGGTCGAGCCGGCCAACGTCGATTTTTCCTTCGAGATGAATGTCACGCGCGTCGCCGAGGCGCCGCGCATCACCAAGCCTTTCGCCGACGCGGATTGGCAGCGGCTCGATGAACTTGGCGAACAGGTCGATCGCGACATCGCCGCCGGCGACATGCGGCTGACGATGGGCGGTGAGCCGACTTTCGTGTCGATCGATGATTTCGAATCGCCGGAATGGAATACCGCCGCCGTCGGCCCGACGAAGCGCGAGCGGGCGGATGAACTCATCCGCCGGCTGCGCGATCGTTTCGCGCCGGGTGGTCTCCTGCATTTTGGCCAGGGCAAATGGTACCCGGGCGAAAGCTTGCCGCGCTGGGCCTTCAGCCTTTATTGGCGGCGCGACGGCAAGCCGCTTTGGCAAAACCCCGATCTCATTGCGCGTGAGACAAAGGTCGAGGTCGCGAAAGGCGGCGAGAGCACCGAGGCGGCGGAGCGGTTCGCAACAAACATCGCGCGGCAGCTCGGCATCGATCCCGATTTCGTCACGCCGGCGTTCGAGGATTCGTCGAAATGGATCACCGAGGAAGGCAAGCTTCCCGGCAATGTCGATCCGCTCGATCCAAAAATCGAGGATCCCGAAACACGCGCGCGCATGGTGCGCACGTTCGAACGCGGCCTGACGCAAGCGCGCGGCTTTGTCCTGCCGGTGCAGCGTTGGAATGCGGAAGCCGAGCGCAAATGGCAGAGCGAGAAATGGCAGTTTCGGCGCGGCAAGCTGTTCCTCGTGCCGGGTGATGCGCCTGTCGGCTATCGCCTGCCCTTGTCGTCACTGCCTTACGTGCCGCCGAGCTCCTATCCTTACGTGATCGAACAAGACCCGATGGAAGAACGCGGCGCCCTGCCCGAACCCGGCAACCGGCAGGCGGCGCAGCCGAGCGTCGGCGCGAGCACGCCTGAAGCCGGCCGGCAAGACATTGTCGAGCAGGAAGCTGTCGAAGGTGCAGTCCGCACCGCACTCTCCGTCGAGATGCGGGACGGTAAGGTCTGCGTGTTCATGCCGCCGGTGAAGCGGCTTGAAGATTATCTCGATCTGCTCGGCGCAATCGAAGAGGCAGCGCGCGAGCATAACGCGCCGATTCACGTCGAAGGCTATGCGCCGCCCTACGATCCGCGGCTCAACGTCATCAAGGTGACGCCGGATCCTGGCGTCATCGAGGTCAACGTGCATCCGGCTGCGTCATGGCGCGATTGCGTCGAGATCACGCGCGGCGTCTACGAGGAAGCGCGGCAGACGCGGCTCGGCGCCGACAAATTCATGATCGACGGCCGTCACACCGGAACGGGAGGCGGCAATCATGTCGTCGTCGGCGGTGCCACCCCAGCGGATTCGCCATTCCTGCGCCGGCCGGATCTACTGAAGAGCGTCGTGCTTTATTGGCAGCGTCACCCGTCGCTGTCGTATTTGTTTTCCGGCCTGTTCATCGGACCGACGAGTCAGGCACCGCGTATGGACGAGGCGCGCCACGAGGGCTTGTACGAGCTCGAAATTGCGATCGCCAATGTACCGAAGCCCGGTAGAAACGGGCAATTGGGCGAGAAGCCGCCGCTCTGGCTCGTCGACCGGCTGTTCCGCAATCTGCTTGTCGATGTGACCGGCAACACGCATCGCTCGGAAATCTGCATCGACAAGCTTTATTCGCCCGATAGCCCGACTGGCCGGCTCGGTCTCGTCGAATTCCGCTCGTTCGAAATGCCGCCGGATTCGCGTATGAGCCTTGCGCAGCAGCTGCTTGTGCGCGCTCTGCTCGCGTGGTTCTGGCGCGAGCCGCAGGAGGGTTCGCTCGTGCGCTGGGGAACGACGCTGCACGACCGCTTCATGCTGCCGCATTTCGTCTGGGAAGATTTCCTGGGAGTACTCAGCGATCTCAGCGATGCCGGGTACAAGTTCGATCCGGTCTGGTTCGAGGCGCAACGCGAATTCCGCTTACCGTTCTGCGGCGCAGTCCAGCATGGCGGCGTGAAGCTCGAAATTCGCCAGGCGCTAGAGCCATGGCATGTGCTCGGCGAAGAAGGCACTGCCGGCGGCACGGTCCGCTTCGTCGATTCATCCGTCGAACGCCTGCAGGTGAAGACGCAGGGCTATGTGCCGAACCGCTACATCATCACCTGCAACGGAAGGCGGGTCCCAATGGGTCCGACGGGCACGACGGGTGAAGGCATCGGCGGCGTCCGCTTCAAGGCTTGGAAGCCGGCTTCCGGCCTGCATCCGACAATCCCAGTTCATGCGCCGCTGACTTTCGACGTGGTTGACACGTGGACCGGCCGCTCGCTTGGCGGCTGTGTCTACCACGTCGCCCATCCTGGTGGCCGCAACTACGACACTTTCCCTGTGAATTCATACGAGGCGGAAGCGCGCCGCCTCGCGCGGTTCCAGGATCACGGACATACTCCGGGCCTCGTGAGTCTTCCGCCAGAGGAGCGCCCAGGCGAGTTCCCGCTGACGCTCGATCTGCGTCGTCCGCCGAATTTATGAGCCAGATCATGCAGTCGCCGCGCCGCAAGCGCTCAGCCGAGCCAACCTCGCGGCGATTGACATTTGAAGGCTATCTCCCGCTCGCCGACATTGCCGACGAACTGGTTGGCAAAGATGGACGGCAGCAGGCGCATTGGGTGCGCTTCTTCGAAGCTTTGGAGGGGCTCGCTCCGGGCGAACTTGAGCGTGGTTTCGCCGCCGCCGACCGGCATATCCGCGACATGGGCGTGTCGTATCGCGCCTATGGCGAAAAGAACGAACGGCCCTGGCCATTAAGTTACCTGCCGGTCCTCATCCCCGAAGATGAATGGCGTGTCATCGAAGCGGGCGTGCGCCAGCGCGCTGAATTGCTCGAACACCTGCTCGCCGATATTTACGGCGACGGTCAGCTCGTGCGCGATGGCGCATTGCCCGCTGCTGCGATCACCGGCAGCCCCGATTATTTGCGTCCGCTCGTCGGCGTGAAACCGCCGGGCGGACGTTTTCTCAATGTATATGCCGTGGATCTCGGCCGCGGCCCGGATGGGCAGTGGTGGGTGCTGTCGGATCGTAGCCAGGCGCCGTCCGGCATGGGCTACGCGCTCGAAAATCGTCTCGTCTCGTCGCGCGCCTTTCCCGAGCTTTATCGGCAGATGAATGTCGAGCGCTTGGCGCCCTTTTTCCGTGCCTTCAAGGATGGACTGACCGCGAGCGCCGAGCGCAGCGAGCCGCGCATCTGCCTGCTGAGCCCCGGCCCGTATAGCGAAACCTATTTCGAGCAGGCGCATCTCGCCCGCTATCTCGGCTTGCTCTTGGTCGAGGGTGCCGATCTCGTCGTGCGCGATAATCTTGCGCATGTGCGCACGATCGCGGGACTGAAGCGGGCCGATGTCATCTGGCGCCGCATCGATGCCGATTTTGCCGATCCACTCGAACTCAATGCGAGTTCGCATCTCGGCGCGTCGGGTCTGGTCGAGGCGATTCGCGCCGGGAAAGTCGTTGTTGCGAACGCGCTTGGCTCTGGAGTTGTCGAATCGCCGGCTCTGATGAGCTTCCTGCCGCCATTGTCGCGCCGCCTCACCGGCGCTGACCTGAAGCTTCCGAACATTGCGACATGGTGGTGCGGGCAGCCGCGCGAGCGCGCCGATGTACTCGAGCGGCTCGATCAGCTGACGATCGCCGGTGCTTTCGGTCGTGGCGTGCCGGGATTCTCTATCACCCAACCGGTTATCGCCGCCGAAGTAGATGGCGACGCAAAGCCGCGTCTCATCCGCTTGATCCAGGAACGCGGCATCGATTTCGTCGGCCAGGAGCTCGTCAAACTGTCGACTACGCCGGTGCTCGAGAACGGCAATCTGGTGCCGCGGCCATTCGTGCTGCGCGTCTATGCGGCCGTCGACGGCAACGGCAATTGGCAGGTTATGACCGGCGGCTTCTGCCGTATCTCCGATCGGCTCGATGCCCGCGCTGTGTCGATGGGCGAGGGGGTGCAATCCGCCGACGTCTGGGTTCTCGCCGACAGACCGGTGGACAAATTCACGCTGCTGCCCGCGCCCGATAAGATTGCGATCCGCCGCACCTACGGCGTGCTGCCGAGCCGCGCCGCCGACAACCTGTTCTGGCTCGGTCGCTACCTCGAACGCTGCGAAGCGACGCTGCGCATCGCGCGCTGCCTTGCCTCGCGATTGATCGACGCGGACGCGATGCGCGGCGACGTCGCCGCGACAGTGACGCGGCTCGAACGCATGCTTGCCGCCTGGGGCGCGCAGCCGATCAAGGCCGTCGGTCGCGATTCTCACGCCTTCCTGCTCGGCGCGGTTATGGACGATAACGACGAATGCTACGGCTCCGCGCTGTCTTTGGCGAAGGAAGCAGTGCGCACTGCCTCCAGCATTCGCGAGCGCCTGTCCTCCGACATGTGGCGCCTGATCGGCACCGCGCAGGCGCGGCTGGCGCATGTCGATAGCGACGAGCGCGGCATCGATCTCGAACAGCGGCTCGAACGCACCTTGCAAATTCTCGACGCGATCGCCGGTCTCGCCAAAGAGAACATGAACCGGCTCGCCGGGTGGCGTTTTCTCGATCTCGGCAAGCGCATCGAGCGCGGCATCAACACGTTCCGATTCGCGCGCAATTTTGCGCTGCATGGCGCGACCGCCGACGATCTCGAAGTCGCCCTCGATCTCATCGATTCACAGATCACTTACCGCACGCGGTATATGGGAGGTGTGGCGCCGGCGCCGGTGCGCGACATGGCTCTGCTCGATTCGTTTAATCCGCGCTCGGCCGCATTCCAGATCCAGGAGATCGATGCGCACCTGGCGATACTGCCGGTGCTCGATGAGAACGGCATTTTGGAGCAGCCGCGCAAGCAGGCGGTGAAACTCGCGTCTGATATCGCGGTCACCGACGCGACGACGCTCGATGGCAGGCAAATTCTCGCCTTCGAGCAAAATCTGATGAATCTGGCGAATGCGATTGCCGCGCGTTATTTCCTGCAAGGGCCAAACGCGCCGCGCGCGACACGGCAGATCGGGCTCGCCTAGCGCGGGCGTTTATGCCCCCGGCAGCGCCCGCGTGATCGACTCTAGCCGGGCCGGCGGACGCGGCTCGCCGCGCAGTTGCTGGCGGCGATCGCGGATAGCGAGGCGCGCCTGTTCGAGCGCGAGCGACAGGCTGCTGATCTGAGCGCCGGGCGCATGGTTCAGCGAATGATGCGCCAATGCCGACACGAGAATCTCATCGGTCTCATGTTCAAGACTGTCGAGCTCTTCCGTCGTTTCGGCCGATCGAGCCGACTTCAGAATGGCGAGCAGCCGCGCCATCATGTTCTCGACTTCGGCCGTGCCGTTGCTCTTCAATCGGCTCGCCAGCGCCGCCGCTGCCGAGCCGACCACGCTCAAAAGCATTGCGCCGATATAGATGAAATCGCTGTATTTCTCGAAAAACGTCTGCTCCTCGCCGTCGATGTAAGCGGCGGTGCCGGGATGTGTCGGCAGCGCCGCGCCCTTGTCCGTCGAGGGCGCTTCGATGCGGCTCGCCAGCGGCTCGCGCTGCGCAATGGAAAGCCGGTCGGCAAACAGCGATTTGGTGATATCGCTGGCAACGCTGTTGCTCAGCGTGCTGCGCGCAACAAGCCGCACAGTGACGGCGACCGTCTCGAAATTGGCGGTCGGCTTCGGCGGCTCGCCGCCAAACGCGCCGCGCACGATGTCGAGCGATTCAAGCCCGGGCGTGCGTTGTGCGATCGCGCGAGCTTCCTGCACCGGCAGAAAAACCGGCGCGCCTTTGCCGGCCTGCGCAACCGCGGCGACAATGTCGTTCAGCCGCGCCTCGCCGGGAATGCCGACTGCCATGATCGCATCGACCCGCTTCTGTTCGACGGCGGTGAACACCTCGAAGCCACGCAACGCCACCGGCTCGATCATATCGGGCCCGATGTCGTATTGGGCGAGGATCGTTTCGAGCAGATGCAGATTGCCATCGCCGCTCGCGGGGCCTTTGACAAATCCGATCTTGTGGCCGCGTAAATCGCTGATGCGGGCAATCGGCGACCCGGCCGGGACGATAATGACCGCGGCATTGCGGTGCAGGATAACCAGCGTCTGCCCGCTCGGCGGCATGGCGATGTCGGTGCGCACAACGGCGAGATCGGCGTCGCCCGCTTCCAAGGCTGCGGCGCTCGCAGCCGCGCCGTTCACCGGAGTGATCTTCAGCCGAATGGACTCGTGCTCTTTGCTGAAGACATGCGCGATCGCGCCCATCAGCCGGAAGTCGTCGGTGTCGCGTGTAACCGCCACTTTGAGACTTGTCGGCCGTTCCCAGAAGTAACCGGCAAGAGCGACAATCGCCGCCGTCGCAAGGCAGCCGGCGATCGCGATCAGGACTGTGCGCCGCATGCGGCCTCGTCGGATCGGATGGAGGCGGAGGCTCCGCTCGGCGCTCTCCATGCGCGAAATTAAAGGCGAGAAGTAGGCTGCAGCCTTCACCGTTCAAGCATGGACTGGGCTGTGCTTGCCTTCTAAGGAATGGGGCCAACCTCCCGTCTGGAGCTTACATGAACATTGTCTCGCGCGACCGCGGCCTGACCTTCCCCTTTCCGGAGCCGCCCGCCCCAGGAGTCATGGTCGCAGTCGCGCCGGGCGTCATGTGGGCGCGCATAGCCTTGCCCTTTCGGCTTGATCACGTGAACATCTTCTTCATCGAGGACGGCGACGGCTGGGCCGTCCTCGACACCGGCATCAATAACGAGGCGACGCGTGCCGCCTGGGAGAGCCTCGTCGCCGGGCTTGGCGGCCGGCCGCTGACGCGGCTCATCGTCACGCATTTCCATCCCGATCACATCGGTCTTGCGGGATGGCTCGCCGAGCGCTTCGACCTGCCGCTGCTCACAAGCCAGACCGCCTATCTCGGCTGCTGGAACATTTCGCTATCGCCGGGCGCGCTCGATGCCGAGCCCTACCGGCTCTTCTACGAGCGCAACGGGCTTGACGAGCAGACCACCAAGATCGTCAGCACGCAGGGCCACGGCTATCTGCGCATGGTAGCGCCGCTGCCGCCGACATTCACGCGCGTGGTCGCCGGCGACCGCATGCAGATCGGCGGACGTGAATTCAGGGTGTTCTCCGGTGACGGCCATGCGCCGGAACAGATCATGCTCTATTGCGCCGAGGAGCGGCTGTTCCTCGCCGCGGATCAGGTGCTGGCGAAGATTTCGCCGAATGTCAGTGTGTGGGCGGTCGACCCGGAAGGCGATCCGCTTGGACTGTTTTTGCGCTCCCTCCGGAATATGGAGGCGAACGTGCCGAACGACGTGCTGGTGCTACCCGGGCACCAGCTGCCGTTCTATGGTCTGCATCAGCGCGCCGATGAGCTCATCGCGCACCACGACGAGCGTTGCGCAATGATTCACGCTGCTTGTGCAAAGGGAGCGAAGACCGCGGCCGAACTGGTGCCGGTGATTTTTCATCGCGCGCTCGACCCGCACCAGATGAGCTTCGCCTTCAGCGAAGTGCTGGCGCATGTGAATTACATGGTGCGCGAAGGCGACTTGGTCTGGCTGCGCGAGAGCGACGGGATTCACCGCGTGACGGTGAACTGAGCGCAAGAGGCGGCTTATCGCGTCACCGACGCGATCCAATCGAGATAAGGTTTCTCCCCTGCGGCGATATCGAGGCGCACGATTTCCGGAACCTCATAAGTGTGCGCCGCGCGTATGCAGGCGGCGAGAGCGTCATAATCCGCGCTCTTCGCCTTGATCAGCATCAGCACTTCGTTGTCGCGTGCGATCTTCCCTTCCCAAACATAGCAGCTTTTTATCGGCATGAGCTGCAAGCAGGCGGCGAGCTTCGCCTTGAGCACCGCATCGACGATGCGCTCGGCGTGCGCCTCATTGTCGGTCGTCGTCAGCACGACGCAATAGCCGGTCATATCCAGCCCATCAATTCGCGCTGGACGACGGCGCGGATCACGGCCATGCCGTTCTCGCCGGCGTTGAGGCAATCGATGCGGGCGAATTTCTCGCCGCCATGGTCAAGAAAGATGTCGCGGTTTTCGACGCCGATCTCCTCGATCGTCTCGAGGCAATCGGCGGCAAATCCCGGCGTGATGATCGCAAGCCGCTTCACGCCGCGCTCCGCCAGCGTTTTCACCGTCGTGTCGGTATAGGGCCGCAGCCATTCCGACGGGCCGAAGCGGGATTGGAAGGTCGCGATCAGGCGCTCCGGCGGAAAACCCATCTTGTCGCGCAGGAGCCGCGAGGTCGTCTGACAATGGCAATGATAAGGATCGCCTTTGAGCAGATATTCCTTCGGCACGCCGTGGAACGAGGCGAGGATCACTTCCGGCTCGAAATCAAGTGCAGCCAACCCTTCCCGCAACGATGCGGCGAGCGCCTCGATGTAGGCGGGATCGTCGTACCAGGGATGCGCGACGCGTAGCGTCGGCTGCCAGCGCATCGTCGCGAGCGCGTCGAAAGCCTTGTCGCAGACCGTCGCTGTCGTCGCCGCCGAATATTGCGGATAGAGCGGCACGAGCAGGATGCGGTCGCAGCCCTGCTCCTTCAGCCGCGTGATTCCGCCCGCAATCGACGGATTGCCATAACGCATCGCCCAGTCAAAGCGCAGCCTGGTGCCGTTCTCGCCCAATCCGCCTTTGGCGACCCAGTCGAAAAGATTGTCGGCTTGCGCTCGGGTGATCGTCTTCAGCGGGCCCTCGTCGAGTTCGCGATTCCAGATCGATGCGTAATCCATGCCCTTACGCTGCGGGCGGCGTGACAGGATCACCAGGTTGAGGAGCGGCCACCACAGAAGCCGCGGCGTCTCGATGACGCGCCTATCGGAGAGGAATTCCTTGAGATAGCGGCGCATCGACCAATAGTTGGTCGCATCCGGCGTACCGAGATTGACGAGCAGCACGCCGATCAGGCCGCTTACGATCGGCGGATGATCGGCGGGGCGGAGCGCGTTGTCCGCGGAAGGGGACAAGACGGTGTCCAGCATGTACTTAAAATAGGCCTGAGGAACCCCGCGTCGAGGCGGAGGCAGAATGGGAGAGGTGATTTAAAGGCGTTGCGCCGTGTCCCACATTCAGGTCGCCGCTCGCTCGCAGCGCCTCGCTCACATATTGCTTTGCCGCATCGATCGCGTCCCGCAGTGCCAATCCTTTCGCCAGATAGGCGGCAATCGCAGAAGCGAGCGTACATCCGGTACCATGCATGTCGCCAGTGGTCCCGACACGGCGACCTGTAAACACCCGATGCGCTTTGCCATCGAACAGCACGTCGGTTGCATCGGCGCCGATCAAATGCCCGCCTTTGACGAGCACGGCGCGCGCGCCAAGCGCGTGCAGCCGCTCGGCAATGCGCTGCATGCCTTGGACGTCGGCTGGCACTGGGTGATCGGCGAGAGACGCCGCCTCGCCGAGATTCGGCGTGATCAATGTCGCAAGCGGGAACAGATACTCACGCAAGCCGCTGACGAGATCGGGCGTGCTCAATGCGTCACCGCTTGTTGCCGCCAGCACGGGATCGACAATGATTGGCGCGCGCGACTGCTTCAACCGATCCGCGACCGCGCGCGCGATCTCGGCGGAGCCGAGCACGCCGATCTTCACCGCGTGCACGTCGATGTCCTCAAAAATCGCATCGATTTCGGCTGCGACAAAATCGGCCGGCAGCAGATGAATCATGAGCACGCGCTCGGTGTTCTGCGCCGTCAGTGCCGTGACGGCCGCCATACCGTAGCAGCCGAGCGCCGCGAAAGTTTTGAGATCAGCCTGAATGCCCGCGCCGCCGGACGGATCCGAGCCGGCGATGGAAAGGACGTTTGGAATTTTGGGCGCGCTAATCCGCCTTCACCCCACGGGCCGCTCGTCGGCGATCACCTTGCCGTCGTTCGGCAGCGTCCCGGGCGCGACGACCTCGACCGCGCCGCGCAGCTTCGTCACCGCCTGGAGCGTCGATCCGACGGCTTCACACAATCCGTTACCCGTTCCCTTCGCTTCCGCCCGCAAGGTCATTACGTCCCGCTCGTCCTTGCGCGTCACGACAAGCCGCACCCGAATGAGTTCTGGATGATGCTTCTGCACCTCGGCGATTTGTGAGGGATGCACGAACATGCCTTTCACCTTCGTCGTCTGATCGGCGCGTCCGAGCCAGCCTTTGAGCTGCCTGTTGGTGCGCCCGCAGCGCGAGGTGCCCGGCAGGAAAGCCGAAAGATCGCCCGTCGCAAAACGCAATAGCGGATAGTCCGCGTTGAGCCGCGTCACCACCACCTCCCCGACCTCGCCAATCGGGATGGGTTCGCCGGTTCCAGGCCGCACGATCTCGACGATCAATCCCTCGTTGACGATCATTCCCTCGGAATGCTCGCTTTCGTACGCGATCACTCCGAGATCGGCAGTCCCATAGTTTTGATAGACGGTGACACCGCGCTCCTTCAGCTCTTTGCGCAGTGTTCCCGGCAACGCCGCGCCGGACACAAGCGCGCGCTTGATCGATGATCCATCGCTCTTCAGTTCGCGCGCACGGTCGAGGAGTATCTTCAGGAAATCCGGCGTCCCGGCATATCCTGCTGGTTTCAAATAGCGGATCGCCTCGACCTGTTGATCGGTGTTGCCAACGCCCGCGGGAATGACCGGACAACCGAGCGCCAGCGCCCCGCTTTCCATGATGTGGCCACCGGGCGTCAGGTGATAAGAGAAGCAATTGATGACGATGTCGCCTTTGCGGAAACCGGCGGCAAAGAAGGCGCGGGCCGCGCCCCACCAGTCTTTTGCGTGGCCCTCCGGCTCGAAGATCGGTCCCGGTGAGACGAGCAGGCGCTTCAAGGTGGAGGCGCGCGAAGCCGTAAGCCCGCCAAAGGGCGGCGTCTCCTCCTGCATTGCCTTCAGGTCGGATTTGCGCACGACCGGAATGGCGGCGAGATCGGAGCGCGTTTTCAGGCTTTCGAGATCAATCCCCTTGAGCTGCGCCCGCAGCGCCGGCGCGCGCGGCTTGGCGATTTTCAACACGCCGCGGAGATCGCGGAATAGCGTGTTCTCGCGCGATGCGGCAGAGCGCGTCTCCTGGCGGTCGTAATGTTCGGGAACGGACGTGCGCGTCACGTGAGGTTGCGAGCGTCACACTCGTCCTCTGTTGGTCTTCTTCTTATCGGCATGGCCCATTGATTCCGGGAATCCGGGCATTACGCAAGCCATCTTTTTCGGCGCTTGTAATGTTTCACGTTTCGGAAGCTGCGACGCTCCGGACCGGAAAGGCCGAGGTAGAATTCCTTGACGTCCTGGTTTTCCCGCAGCGCGGCGGCCTCGCCGTCAAGCACGATGCGCCCCGTCTCCAAAATATAGCCATAAGTCGCATATTTCAGCGCGATGTTGGTGTTCTGCTCGGCAAGCAAGAACGACACCTGCTCTTGCCCGTTCAAACGATGCACGATCTCGAAAATTTCTTCTACGACCTGCGGCGCAAGGCCCATCGAGGGCTCGTCGAGCAGGATCATGCGCGGGCGCGACATCATCGCGCGGCCGATCGCGCACATCTGCTGCTCGCCGCCCGACGTGTAGCCGGCAAGCGCGGTCCGCCGCTGCTTGAGCCGTGGGAAATAGCCGTAGATCGCCTCGATGTCGCCGGCGATTTTGGCGCGGCCATCCCGGCGCGTGAAAGCGCCGGTCAAAAGGTTCTCCTCTATCGTCAAATGGCCGAAGCAATGGCGGCCTTCCATGACCTGGATGCAGCCGCGCCGGACGAGCTCGTTCGGCGAGAGCCTGTCGACGCGCTCGCCGGCAAATTCGATCGAGCCTTTGGTGACCTCGCCGCGCTCCGCGTGCAGAAGGTTGGAGATTGCCTTCAGGGTCGTGGTCTTGCCGGCACCATTGGCGCCGAGCAGGGCGACGATGCCGCCGTGGGGAACGGTGAGCGAGACGCCCTTCAAGACGAGGATGACGCGGTCGTAGATCACCTCGATATTGTTGATCGCGAGGATCGGCGCCTCGGACACTAGAGGCCTCGTCCAATCAGCTCTTTCATGATCTCGTTGGTGCCGCCGTAGATTTTCTGCACGCGCGCGTCGGTCCATAGCCGCGAGATCGGATATTCCTTCATGTAGCCGTAGCCGCCGAAAAGCTGCAGGCACTCGTCGACGATCTCGTTCTGCTTCTGCGTCGTCCACCATTTCGCCATGGCGGCGGTCTCGACGTCGAGCGTGCCATCGACGACGCGTTGCGTGCAATTCTCGACGAAAACACGCGCGATCGTGGCCTCGGTCTTGCACTCGGCGAGCTTGAAGCGCGTATTCTGGAAATCGATCAGCGGCTTGCCGAAGGCGGTACGTGTCTTGACGTAATCCACTGTGAGGGCGAGTGCCCGTTCCATCGCGGTCACCGCTTGCACAGCGATGATCATGCGCTCCCGCGGCAATTGCTGCATCAGCTGCTTGAAACCGAGCCCCTCTTCCGGCCCGAGCAGATTGCTTGTCGGCACGCGCACGTCCTCGAAGAACAGTTCCGACGTGTCCTGCGCGTGATGGCCGATTTTTTCCAAATTTCGGCCGCGGCGGAAGCCTTCCACCTCCTCCGTCTCCACCATTATGAGCGAGACGCCCTTGGCGCGCTCTTTCGGGTCCGTCTTGGCGACGACGCAGATCAGGTTCGCGGTCTGGCCATTGGTGATGAAGGTTTTGGCCCCGCTGATCGAATATTGATTGCCCTGGCGCTTGGCGCTGGTGCGTACAGCCTGCAGGTCGGAGCCCGTGCCGGGCTCGGTCATCGCGATCGCGGTAACGACCTCGCCGGTCGCCATGCGCGGCAGCCAGCGCTTCCGCTGCTCCTCCGAGCCGTAATGGTAGATGTACGGGGCGACGATGCCGTTGTGCAGACTCACCCCGAAGCCGGAGGCGCCGGCCCGCGCCTGCTCCTCGATGATGATTTTTTCGTGCAGGAAGTTGCCGCCTGAGCCGCCATATTCCTCCGGGATCGAGGGGCAGAGCAGGCCCGCCTCGCCCGCCTTGAACCAGACGTCGCGGTCGACGACGCCTTGCTTGTCCCAACGCGCGACATGGGGCGCGCATTCGCGCTCGAAGAAGCGTCGCGCGGATTGCCGAAAGATCGCCAGGTCTTCGCGTTCGCCCTCGCGTTCCTGAGCCTCGTGCAAAATGCCCCTCCTGCCGGCGCCTTAGGTTCGAAGCTATCGGCGTGCAGGAGCGGGGGCAAGCCAAACCGCTACCCCGTTCCGGCTCGCTTCATTGCGAGAGTGACCAAGCGCAACGCTCCGCATCGCGGTGTAATGGCGAATCCTCCCGCTTAACTTTTGCTAAGGCCAGCGTTTTTGCCCGCCATGGGATTGCGCTTGGGAGGCATAGCCCCGTGCAAACCTCGCCTCACGCGACAAAGTCGCGTCCGGATGCGCAGACCCTCAGCCGCGCCCTGACGATCGCCTGGGATTTGCTCGTCGCTGCCGACGATCCGGCAACCGCCGGCGAGCGTGCCGAGGAGACACGGCGAACCATGGCGCGCCATCTCGTGCGCACCGCAAAGATTTCGCACGACATGAGCGACCTTTGGCTGGCGGCGCTGAACGCGGTGGTAGACGGAAATGCCTTTAGACGACCCAGCTAGGCCGCGTTCCTTCGATCCTGCCGTGGATCTTCTCGGCAGTGCGCTACACGATGGTGCGGTCGTTCTCGACGCTTATGCGCGTTTCGCAACGACAGTGATCAACATAGCGTTATTCCCGTATGCTGAGATTGCACCTGCGAAAAAGACGTCGGAACCAGCCGCCACCGGAGCTCCCGCGCGGCCGCCGCATCGCGGCATGGTGCAAGTCGCGGCTGCCTTTCTTATCGGCGTTGTTCTCGGGCGCAGATTGATCGCTCGACGAGCCTCGCGGGGTCAGCGCGCAAGCGAAAGCGAGGTATCTTCGCTACAGGCCGGATCGCGCGGCAGTCACGAGCTCATGTAAAGCCCGCCGTTGAGATTGATCGTCTGTCCGGTGACGAAGCCGTTGCGGACGAGGAACAGCGCCGTCTCGCCCGCTTCTTCGAGCGTACCGAAGCGGCCGATCGGAATGCGCTCGGGAGATGCGCGAAGACCGTCCGTCACCATGTCTGTTTCGATCAAAGCCGGCGCGATCGCGTTCACCGTGATGCCGGTCTTTGCCAGTCGCGCTGCATAGGAATGCGTCATGCCGACGAGCCCGGCCTTCGACGCGGCATAATGCGGCGCCGTGGCGCCGCCGGTCTGGGCCGCGACGGAGGAAAGATTGATGATGCGACCCCAGCCCGCTTTCAACATGCCGGGCAGCACGGCTTTCGTGACCAGGAAGGCGGAGGTGAGATTTACGCGGATCACGCGCTCCCATTCCGTCTCGTCGACCTGATCGTAGGAGAGCACGCCCAAAATCCCCGCATTGTTGACGAGGATAGTTGGCGGCCCGAATGCGCGTTCAACGTCGCGCACGAGCCGCTCGACATCGCCGCTTTGCGATACATCGGCGGCAAGCGTGATCGCGTCACCGCCAGCACTCTTGATCGCCTCGACGACAGCCGCCGCATCGCTCTCGCGCGAACGGTAGTTCACCGCAACGCGCATGCCGGCGGCCCCGAAGGCCAGCGCAATGCCCTTGCCAATGCCGCGCGAGGCACCGGTCACTAGCGCCACCGCGCCGCGAATTTCGGTCATCTGACGAGATTAATGGGTAGCGGGACGCCCGGCTAGCCGCGGGCGAGTTTCACCGCGATGCCGGTTGCAGCGACACGGCGCAGCGCCACACCGGGGACTTCGTCGCCTTCGACGCTGTCGATCTTGTAATCTAAGCCGATGATCGCGTCGGCCTCGCAA
Organism: Beijerinckiaceae bacterium; assembly: GCA_036265935.1. Taxonomy (GTDB): domain Bacteria; phylum Pseudomonadota; class Alphaproteobacteria; order Rhizobiales; family Beijerinckiaceae; genus JAFASC01. Next base: position 6,759 of record DATAOB010000098.1, on the reverse strand, counting down.
TCCTCGGCCTTGCGGATCAGTGCGTCGAGCGCCTTTTCTTCGAAATCATGGCTGCGGGAGGCGAGCGCCTCGCCATGCCAGGCGGACGCGGCGGTGATCCGGCCGATCGGATAGAGGATGCGGCTGCCCTCGATCATCTCGCCTGAACTGATACGCATTTGATTTGCCTCTTTGTCCTTCTTTTTAGAGACCGGCTTCTTTCCAACACCTTAACGGCATCGGGAAGGCAAAGCCGGTACGAGTTCGTGGCTGAGGTTAAGCGCAGCCGTAGTGAACTCGCGATGAATGAATAGGGGATCGGCTCAGGCTTTGCTGTGCGCATCGGCACAGGGCAGCCACTGCGGCGGCTTTTCCGCGAAAGCGTGCTTTCGGAGTTACATTCGGCTGAATTATGCTGCGCTGCGCAATGCCGCTCGACGAGGTCAATTCACCTTGCGCTCGTAGCCGCGCCAATATTTTTCCTTCAGCTCCCGCCGCAGCACTTTGCCCGTCGCCGTACGCGGGAACGCGTCGATGATCTCGATGCTCTTCGGCGCCTTGAACGCCGCGATGCGCTCGCGCGCCCAGGCGATCACGTCGTCTTCGCGCGGCGTATGTCCAGCCTTCGCTACGATCACCGCCTTCACCTCTTCGCCCCAGCGCTGCGACGGCACGCCGATGACTGCAACTTCGGCGACCTCGGGATGTCCGTAAATCGCATTCTCGACCTCGGCGGGATAAACATTCTCGCCGCCGGAAATGATCATGTCCTTCACGCGATCGTGGATGTAGAGGTAACCGTCTTCATCGAGATAGCCGGCGTCGCCGGTGCGCAGCCAGCCGTCCTTGTCGATTGTCGCGGCGGTTGCGTCCGGCAGATTCCAGTATCCCTTCATGTTGGATGCCGAGCGGATGGCGATCTCGCCGACTTCATGTGCCGCGAGCCGCTTGCCTTCCCCATCAAGGATCATGACCTCCACCCCGGGGAGGGGCTTGCCGGCCGAGCGCATTTTGGCGCTCTCCTCCATCGTGTGATCTTCCGGCGGCAGCGCGACGATCGTGCCGGTCGTCTCGGTCATGCCGTACATCTGCACGAAGCCGCAGCCGAACACTTTGACGCACTCGCGCAAGAGGGCGAGCGGAATCGGACTCGCGCCGTAAGAGATGTATTTGACGTGGCTGTAGTCGATTTCGCGTGCTCGCGGATGCATGACCAGGGCCTGCAAAGCGGAAGGCACGAGGAAAAGCTTATTGATTTTCTCGCGCTCGATCAGATCGAGAATGTGTCCCGGATCGAAGTCGCGCACGACAATGCTTTTCGCGCCGCGCACCAGCGCTCAAAAGCCCCAGCCGGTCCCGGCAATATGGCCGACCGGCATTGCAACGAGACTGACGTCGCCCGCCGCCCATTCTGCCCATTCTGCGCCGGTGCGATCCATCACCTCCTGCAAGCTCATAAGATTTTGCGCGGTGATGACGACGCCCTTCTGCCGTCCGGTTGTCCCCGACGTGTAGAGCTGCAGGACATCATCTTGCGCGGCGAGATCGAAGCGAGGCTTTTCGCTGGAGTTCGCATCCCGCCATGTCGTGAAAGCCGGCCAGTCCCGCGCGCGCTCTTCGACAGCGACGATGGTCTTGAGATCGAGACAATCGCCCGCAATCTTACTCACCGTCCCGATGAATTCCGGCCCGACGAACAGAATCGGTGCGCGCGAATCCTGGAGATTGAAGGCGACTTCCGGTCCTGCGAGGCGCCAGTTGATTGGCGTTGCCATGCCACCCATTTTGGACGCGCCAAAGAAAATCTCGAAATAGGCATCGCTGTTCTTGCCAAGATAGGCGACGCGATCGCCTTTGCTAACACTGGCGGCGAGAAGCGCGTTCGCGACTTGGTTCGTGCGTTTGTCGAAATCGCGGTAACTGGTTTCGCGTCCCTCAAACGAGAGCGCGACGCGCTCCGGCTGGCCATTTGCGAGATCCCGCGCGATGTCGGTGAAAGATCGAAAGCTCGGCACGGCGTCCATGAAATCCTCACCACTTATCTGGGACGATCTAAGCAGAAGCCGGTTACCGGCGCGAGCAGTGTCGTCGCCGCTTTCGCCTCAACCCTTCTTGTTCTTCTCCAACTCTGCTTTCAGCGCCGCGAGTTTGGCGAACGGCGAATCGGGATCGGGTGCCCGATCGTGCGAGCGGGTTTCGGTCGTGAAGGACGTTGGACGTGCCGATCCTCGATCGCCGTGGCGGTCGTTGCGGCGTCTTTCGTCTTTGCCTTTGAAGCGGGGGCGCTGGTCCGGTGCCCGAGCGGGGCGCTCATTTGTGCCTGCCTCGGTGGTAACGGCTTCGCCTTCAGGCTTCTGTTCGTTCGGCCGGTGATCGCGCCGGAACCGTTGCTGACCGTTCGCGCCTTCCTTCTGCGCGCGCGGCGTAATGTTGAATACGCGGGGCGGCCGTTTGTGCTGACGTTCCGGCCGACGTTGGAATTGCTGGCGGCCCATGCGCCAGACTTCGATCATGGTCGGTTCAGCCTGCGCGGCTTCGGCTTGCTCCGGCGCTAACTCTTCAGAGGCGGGTTCGCCCTTTCCTTCGGCGCTGCTGCTTCCGGCAGTTTCTGAATCCGTGCGGCCGGCAGCGGATGTCGTTTCAACTGGCTCGCTATCGCTGCCTGAAATCACTTGCGAAGACGCGTGTGCTTCTTCAGGTGCAACCGGTGCATCGCCGAGTGCGACAAGAGTCTCGCTTTCCTGAGGTGCAATGTCGGGAGTGGCTTCTGCCGATTCGGAGAGGAATGATGCAGAGTCCGGCGGCATCTCGGATGTTGCCGCGAGCGTCTCATCGGCTTGCTCGCGTGATTCCTCGGCGCTTGCCTCTTCGCCAATCCCCAGAGGCAGGAACGAGTCATCCGACGCAATCGATGTTTCGCTCGCACCCGCTGACGTGACCTTCGACTCCGGACTCGGCTTTTCCGTTTCTTTTCCGGCTAGAACAGCTTGCGTTGGCGCGGCGGGAACGAGCGGCAGCGTGATTGCTGGCCCTGGCCGTCGATCCATCACATAGCCGAGCGAGCGCAGGATCGAGGCAAAGGCCTCTCCCGAACATCCCGCAAGCGATGTCATCGCGCCCGTGACGACGAACGTATCTTTGTCTGCCGCGCCGGGTGGCGGGTTGCCGGGCGTCACACCAGACCGATACGCGATCGCCGGCCGAATCAAATCAGCGAGCCGCTCCAAAATATCGACGCGGACGGCGCGCTCGCCGCAAACGCGGAAGCCCGCGGCGCGATAGAGTTCCGCCGGAATCTCCGGATCGGCAACGAACGACGTGCGGCCCGAGGCGGCAAGGTGCGGCACCTCATCGAGACCCTTCACGTCGAGCCCGCCGTTCTTCAGCGCCCATAATTGCGCGGCCAGCGCACGCGGCGCTGGCTTTAGAAGCTGCGGCAGGAACAAATGATACGCGCCGAAACGCACGCCGAATTTGCGCAACGCCGCGCGCGCGTCTTGCGAGAGACTGCGCACGTCTTCGGCGACAACCGCGCGATCAAGCACACCCAAATGTTCGCCGATCTGAAAGGCGATGCCGCGTGCCATGCCTTCCAGACCCTCACCAGCTTCGAGATCGGCAAGAGGGCCGAGATGTTTCTTCACATGTTGCGCGAGCCACAGATCGAGCCGGCGCTGCACCGCGTCGAGTGGCGAGCCGGTGAGCTGCTCGTCGGCGAGCACCTGCGCTTTCGGTGCAAGAATATGGTCGCCTGCCGTCAATTTGGCGATCGGTTCGCCGAGCCAGCGGATCGTGCCGTCGCGGGAGAGCACGAAAGCCTCATCGACGGCTTCGCTGACTCGCGTCGCGCGCTGATCCATTTCGGTCGCGAGCGCTTTCTGTGCGGCGGCGTTCAGCGTCCTTGCGGCTTCTCCGGCGGCCTGCGGGTCGGGCGTGAAGCGGAAACCTTGCAGCAGGCCGACATGCTGGCCTTCGACCAGCACGTCGCCGGCGCTCGTTATTTCGGCTTCAAGCATCGCATTCTCTCTGAGGCGGCGCATCAGCACGCTGGTGCGCCGGTCGACGAAACGCTGGGCAAGCCGCTCGTGCAGCGCGTCGGACAGGTTGTCCTCTATCCGACGTGCGAGCCCCTGCCAATGTTCGGGATCGGCGAGCCAGTCCGGGCGGTTCGCTATATAGGTCCAAGTCCGTACCTGCGCGATGCGCGCTGCGAGAATATCGATGTCACCATCGCTGCGATCGAGCATCGCGAGCTGGCGGGCGAACCAGTCGTCGGGAATGAGACCGGCCCGGACAATGTAACCGAAGACTGAAAGCACAAGTTCCGCATGCGCCGCCGCCGCCACCTTGCGGTAGTCGGGAATCTGGCAGACGTCCCAGAGCCGCGCGACATCGGCGCGCGTTTTGACATTGCGCCGCACGCTCTCGTCGCGGCCCAAAATGTCGAGGACGAGCTGATCCTCGGCGATGGGCGCGCGCGTGAGACCCGGGTGTTCGGGAATACTGTCCAGCGAGCGGCCGAGCGCTTCGATGGAGGTGAAATCGAGATCGGAATTGCGCCATTGCAGAACGCCGAGCGAATCGAAATCGTGGTCTTCGAGCGCCTCGATCAGCTCTTCATCGAAAGGTGGGCAGCGGCCTGTCGTGCCGAATGTGCCGTCGCGGGTATTGCGTCCGGCGCGCCCTGCGATCTGACCGAACTCCGCCGCCGTCAAGCGCCGGAATTGCCGCCCGTCGAACTTCCGGTCCGATGCGAATGCCACGTGATCAACGTCGAGATTGAGTCCCATGCCGATCGCGTCGGTGGCGACGATGTAATCGACATCGCCATCCTGATACATCGCGACCTGCGCGTTGCGCGTACGCGGCGACAGCGCGCCGAGAACGACCGCCGCGCCGCCTTTTTGACGGCGAATCCACTCGGCGATCGCGTACACTTCCTCGGCGGAAAAGGCGACAATGGCGCTGCGTAGCGGCAATCGCGTGATCTTCTTGTCGCCGGCATAGGTGAGCTTCGACAGCCGCGGCCGCGACATGACGTGAATGCCCGGCAAGAGCTCGCAGATTGCGCGTTGGATGGTGCCGGCGCCGATGAGCAATGTCTCGTCGATGCCACGGCTGTTCAGGAGGCGGTCGGTGAAGACATGTCCGCGATCGAAATCGTTGGCGAGCTGCACTTCATCGACGGCGACGAACGACAGATTGAGATCGCGCGGCATCGCTTCGACGGTCGCGACCCAATAGCGCGGCGATTTCGGCTTGATCTTCTCTTCGCCGGTGATGAGCGCGACGGCATCGGGGCCGACGCGCTCGACGACCCGCGCATAGACCTCGCGCGCCAAGAGCCGCAGCGGCAGGCCGATCATGCCGTTTGGGTGCGCGAGCATGCGCTCGATCGCGTAATGCGTTTTGCCAGTATTGGTGGGCCCAAGGACCGCCGTGGCGCTGCGGCCCTCGCCCGCAGCCTGACGGGCGCGCTCCGGCGTGAAAGGCAGGTTCATCCGACCCTCCCGAGCGCCTCGCGTCCCGCTTTGTGACGCGGCAAGGCTGGTTCGTTCACGCCTCGAACGCGGCGGGAACGAAACCGGGGCGAATCGCTGACTCCAACCGAGTCCGGCTTTGTTCCGGCTAGATGTAGATAGCCGGTGCTATGACCGGGCAATCTGTTGTGTTTTGCCGCCGATTTCCGAGCTGCGCATTGGGCTCGCTCGGGCGAGCCGCAGGGACTCCGAATCGCCTCGCAGTCAAGCGCCCATTTACGAGCGCAAACGCCAATGCCGTTAAGCTTTGGCCGAGAGCGCGAACACAGTGTGGACGAATCGCTGATGAGCCGCTTTTCCCGCTTTGTCCCGGCGACGCGACCCTTAGAAAAACCTGTCACTCGCTATCCTTCACGGGCGGAGAGCCGCGCGCTCAAAGCTCGGAAAATTCAGGGAAATGTGCCATCCAGACACATAAGTCTCACGAGCGGGCTTCGCGAGCGCTGCCGTTCGACTGCTGACAGCTAATTCGTGCCGGCCGCGTGCGTCGACTGTATGGTAAACTCGGTCCCGTCGACGACCAGCATCCCGGCCATCGTCATGATCGAGATGTGCAGGGGCACGACCGCATGCGCGCGCTCCACCGGAGCCAGCCAGGCTTCCATCTGCGTGTTACCAACCATGAACTGGGTTGCCTTCGCCGCAGGCCGATGGCCGGCAATTGGGACATAGCGCGCCGCGCAGACAGCGACCGGTCCTGCATAGCCCTTCACCTGCACGTCCCGAGTGCGAAGGTAGGAAAGCTTGACGTCGTAGCGCGCGAAACCGTCGAAGACGGGGATGGTGCGGTCGCAGGCCGCGGGCCCGGTCAGCGGCTGCCCGGCCGGCACATTCATCACCAGCGCCGACACCGGATCGAGGACATTGTGCTTATGGGCCTCTGCCACCGGCACCCGTCCGATTGGATCGACGAAGGGCGGCGAGATGTCGAGCCCGCGCACGGCCCCGCCACCCATAGCCATCCGCACGGTGCGGGTCTCGTAAGCGTTGGCGGTCGTATTGGCGTAGGTGGCGGGCACGACGCCGGCGCGGCTGAGCGCCCCGGAGGCCGTCGCGGCGCCCTTGGCGCTGGAGACAAGTGAGGCGATGCCGGTCAGCTTGACACCGATGTCGATCTTATAGTGCTGCGGATCGAGCGCGCCCGAGGCGGTCGCAACGCCAATCGGCAGCCCGATGATGCTGACGTGGTAGGTGGCGTGTACGTCGTCGGCCTGCGCGGCTAAGCCGCCGGCGCTTAAAA
>DATAOB010000097.1:0-37137 GCA_036265935.1 Beijerinckiaceae bacterium | reverse complement strand
CGTGTTTCAACAGATTGCGAAAGACCCAGCCGAGCGCGATCTCGAAGCCTGCGCAAGCCGTGTACGCCAATGCTTTGCCAGCCGCGACTATGGCGAAGGCCGCAGCGCCTTCATGGAGAAGCGGAAGCCGGCTTTTTCCGGTACCTGAAGCGCAGCCTCTTGACGCGGTCTTATTCCGGCACTTGCGGTGCGGGCTCGGGCGCTTTCGCCGGTTTGACTTTGCGTTGCGCTGTCGCAAGCTTCGGACGAGCCAAAAGCTTTGACAGAACCCGGTTCACCGTCGCTTCGGTTTCTGATGTCCAGTTCGCCGGCGCCTGCTCGAGTTCCGGCGCCTCCGTGCCCGGAACAATATGCACGACGCGGTAGTTGCGCGCTTTCAGCTCGCGCAGGAAAGCCGGCATCATTTCCGCGGTCGACGGGCGGCTGTCGTGGAACAGAACGATGCCGCGTTTCGCCTGTTCGAGCCGTGACATGATGAGTTCCAGCTCGGCTTCCGGCGTCATTTCCACCCAATCGGAGGCCCAAACATCGGTACCGAACACCCCGATGTTCTGCGTTGCGAGCCAAGACAGGAGCGGCTTCGTGTCGGCGAAACCGGGAAAGCGGAAGAACGGAACGTGCGGCTTCTCCGGTCTCGCAGCCTCGCCGTAGGCGGCGCGCTCGTCGGCGGCGATCCCTTTGCCGATGTCCGCGCGTGCCGCTTCATCGGATAGACCGCGCATCGTGATCGACGGATGCGACCAAGTATGGTGCGCGACCGTATGACCCTCGCGGATTTGCCGGCGCACCATCTGCGGGCTTGCCGCTGCATTCTGTCCGATCAAAAAGAAGGTCGCTTTTACGCATTGCGCTTTCAGCGCATCGAGCACCTTGCCGGTCGTCGCGGGCAGCGGCCCGTCGTCGAAGGTCAGAACGACTTCGTGATCTTCAAGCTTTATCGTTTGCGGATAGGTTTTGAGCCCGACTTGCAAGCCGTTTGGCGCGCCGATCGCTATCGTGCGCGACGTGCCGAGAACATTGTCGGCGCTCGTGCATGCGTCCGCCGCCGTTGTGGAATTCTGCGGGGATTGCGGTTGAGCAGCGCGCGCACTCGTTGCCGGCCTCAGCTTCGGCTTGGCGCGCTGGGCGTTCGTGCTTTTCGGGCGGTCGGGAGCTTGCGGCATTTGCTCCTGCAGAGAGGTGCCGGCACGGTCGCGTGTCTCAGTCTGATAGAATGAGGGCTGCGGGCGAGCAAGGTTTGCAACAAGCAACGCCGCAGCCGCCGCGCCGAAGCCGGTTGTTCGAATGAGAGATCGCGGAAGTCTCATGACGCGTTTCATAAAGCCGCGGCGCGGCATTCGCATGGCAGCAAAGCCGTTCGTGGACACTATCGCAGAGCGATGCTAGAAAACCGAACGGCGCCGCACAACCCGCTGATTTCTAGACCCTTTCTGAACCTGAAAGAACCTGATCGCATGACCAATGCAGCCGTTGTGGGCGAATGGAAGCCGATGGCGAGTGCGCCCAAGGACGGCACGCTCGTGCTTGTGGCGATCCGCGAGAGCGAGCAGGGGCCGGCGCAGGTTGACGTCGCGCGCTGGACGAAACCAGCGCGCGCCAGTGAGAAATGCTGGGTGTCGGCCGATTCGGCGCCCGACGCGCCGATCATCTATGCCGAAGGCGAGCTCGCCTTCTGGATGCCGCTGCCGACGAGCGTTCCGCGCCTGAGCTCGGGCGCCGTGGCGAAGTCACTGTTGCCGCAGGTTCCCGGCGAGATCGAAGGATCGGGGATTTAACAACGTCGTCAGCGCTGGACCGCGCACCTCCTGGTGCGCATCCGGCATCAGCAAGACGCACGAACTTGCAGCACCGCGCTGCGCAGAGATGTTGCGCACCCGGAGGTGCGCGGTCCAAAGCTTCGGCCCGCATCGAAGCAAACCTGTGTCGTCGCTCACGCTCCGCGCAACCTGAGTTGCTTGATCGGAGTCGATGGCGATCAGCGCCCGACAAAAACCGGCGCGCGCTTCTCGACAAAAGCTTTCGCCGCCTCGCGATGATCTTCGGTGCGCCCAGTTTTGACCTGCCCCACTGCCTCGGCATCTAGCAGCTCACTGAGCGTGCCAGATTCGGCGAGATTGAGGTTCTGCTTCATCATGCTCAACGCGACACGTGGTCCTTTGGCGAGCGAACGCGCAAAGCCCATGGTTTCTTTTTTGAGTTCCTCATCCGGGAAAAGCCGGTTGACGATGCCGAGCGACAGCGCGTCGCGCGCGGAGATGGGATCGGCGGTGAAATAAAGCTCGCGCGCTTTGGCGCTGCCGACGAGCTTCGTCAGAAAGTATGTGCCGCCGAAATCGCCGGAAAACCCAACTTTGGCGAAAGCGGTGATGAAGCGCGCCGATTCGCCGGCAAAGCGCAGATCGCAGGCGAGCGCAATCGACAGACCCGCGCCCGCGGCCGCGCCGTTCACCATCGCGATTGTCGGCTTGGGAAGTTCGTGCAACATGCGCGAGACTTCCATCCGCGCGCGTAAATTCGCGATGGCCTCCGCTTCGCTCGGCGGCTTCTCGTCGGCTGCCATACGCTTGACGTCACCGCCGGCACAGAAAGCGCGGCCGGCGCCGGTGAGCACGATAGCGCCGACGGAAGGTTCGCCGGCGAGCCGCGGCAATGCTTCGATGAGGCGCTCCATGATCTCTTTCGAGAATGCGTTCATCCGCTCGGGGCGGTTAAGTGTCAGCGTCGCGACGCCGTCTTCGATGCTCTCGATCAGTTCCGCCATGCTTCCTCCCGCTGCTCTTGTGCCGCGCCGGCTTCGACTGATCAAGGCACGGAAACAAAAAGAGCGCCCGGCGGTGCCGAGCGCTCCTCAAAGCGTCGCCCGTGAAACGCTTAGTGCAGGCTCACCGGCTGCAGCTCATGCTGCCAGGCATTGGCGATCGCGGTTTCGCGCGATTCGGTGAGCAGGATCGGCGTGCCGTCGGCGCCGAGCAGGGCGAAGAGCGATAAGCCCGGCTGGATCGCCTGCGCCTGCGGAAACAGGCGGTTGAATTCTTCAGACCGGATCGGCCGGACATAAGCGATCGCGCCCTGGCCGAGATGGGCGAATTGCTCCGGCGTGAACGGCTCAGGCTTTTCGGTCTTCGTCATTGCTTCCATCATCTTCTTTCTCCTCGCGGTCCCATTGGGCCCCGCTGTCTGGCGATGCGTACCTTCAGTCCCGCACCGCGATATTTACACGTTTCACTACCCTTGCGGGTTCCGGGCGTATCAGATCGACAGCCAGAAGCCCGTTTTCAAGGCTCGCGCCCTCGACCTGCATGCCCTCTGCCAACAGGAACACCCGCTGGAACTGCCGCGCGGCAATGCCGCGATGCAGAAAGTGTCGCTCCGGCCCGTCGCCTTGTCGACCACGGATGACGAGCTGACCCTTCTCGAGGAGGATTTCGAGCTCATCCTGTGTGAAACCGGCAACAGCCAGCGTGATGCGCAGGCGCTCGGGCGAATTCTCCGTCCGCGCCATCTGCTCGATATTGTAGGGCGGATAACCGTCGCCTGCCGTCCGGGTCACCCGTTCCAGCGCCCGTTCGATTTCATCGAAACCGAGCAGGAAAGGCGAGTTCAATGACGGCACGCGCGACATGAACGAAGCCCTCGAAGGCACTTCGGGAGGCACGCTTCATGGCCTCGAAAGCACCACGAGCGTGCATGAGAAATATGTGTTTTTTCTAAAGCACTTCAAGGACTAGCGGGAAGTGCGGCGAAGGCCTCGTTGAGCATGGCGGGCGGGAGTTCGTGCACCTTCGGCCCGTGGGTCCAGACGAGGAAGGCGCGCACCGGCCGGTCGGGGTAAAGCGAGGCGAGCGCCGCTTGGTAGAGCGCCGCCTGGGCGACGTAGGCGCGCGGAGTAGCTTGTAACGAAGGCGGCGGCGCGCCGGTTTTGAAATCGCAGAAGCGGATCTCGGCGGCGCTGACGGCAAGCCGGTCGATCCGGCCAGAGACCTCGGCAGTTGCGCCCTTGGGCAGGGTCACTGTTGCGGCGACCTCAACCTCGGCAAGCGAGCCCGGCGCGAACAGCGGCGCGCTGGCAGCATCACCGAGCGCGGCGAGCGTTTTCGCGAGAAAGGCAGCTCGCTCTTCGGCCGGCAGCGGCTCAGGCTGCGCGGCAAGGAAGCGCTGGCCCACAGCCTGGCGTGCCTCCGCCGCCACCTCGGGCAGGTGATGCAACAGCTTATGCAGCAACAGGCCTTTCGCCACTCCTTCTGCGAGGCCTGGTTTGGGCAGGGCGTGAGAAGGCCTGATACGTGCGGCCTCCGCCTCGCCGCGAACGGCGGTGCGTAGCCAGCCGGGCAAGTCGCGGCGCGTCTTTGCTGGCGGCGTTGTGCCCTCCGCCGCCCCGGCCCGCACCCGCCCGCGCCGCAAGATGGTCGCGCCCTGCTCGACAGGGTCGGCAACTTCCTCCGCGCCCGGAGCCAGCGAGCGGCGCACCATCTTGTACCAGCAATCCTCCGGCGGCTCGCGCACACCTTGGTAGCCGGCGATGATCAGCCGTTCTTCGGCGCGCGTCATCGCTACGTAAAGCAGCCGGCGGTACTCGTCTTCCTGCGCCTGCTTCTGCATCGCACGCGCTTCTGCCACGGGCGCGGGATCGCCGGCCTTTTTCGGCGACCAGACGATCAGCGGCTGCCTCGGATTGCCGATCGGGAACAGGCACGGCGCGCTCCGCGGCGCCGGCAGCGAGCAGGTGTCGGGCAGAAGGATGATCTTCGCCTCGAGCCCCTTTGCCGCGTGGACGGTCATGACTCGGACGGTATCTTCGGCTTGGTCCATGTCGCGCTTGATTTCGAGTTCCAGCGCCGCAAAGCGCGACAGAAACGTTGCGAGCGCCGGCGCTTCCTCGCGCTCATGCGCAAGCGTCAGCCGCAAAAACTCATCGATCGCGTCGTTGGCCTCGGGCCCGAGTCGGGCCAGGAATTTTTCGCGTCCGCCTTCCGGCCCGAGAATGTGGGAAAAAAAATCGAACGGTGTCCATGTCGCGGCGCGCTCGCGCCACGCCTCGATCCGCCGCAGGGCTTCTGCGTGCCAGAGCTCAGTCGATGCGGCAAGCGCCTCATAGAGCGATCCTTTGCGATGAGGCGCAAGCGCGATGAGATCGTTGTCGTCGAGTCCGATCAGCGGCGACTTCAGCAGCGTTGCCAGCGTCAGATCGTCTTCCGGCAACAGCGCCGCTTGCGCGGCGGCGATCAGATCCATCACGGCGATATGGTCGCCGAGCTTCAGCCGATCGGCGCCCGCGGTCGGGATATCACTTTTTTTTAGGGCGCGGATCATCGCTTCGAAAAAGGCGTCGCGCTTGCGCACGAGGATGAGGAAATCGCTCGGCCGGATCGGCCGCGAAGAGCCGGGATGTTCGCCCTCGACGCACTCGCCGGAGCGCGGATCGAGCATTGCCTTGATGCGCGCGGCGAGGCGTCGTGCGACTTTGACCGGCGGGTCTTCATCGTCGAGCCGATCCAGCGGCAGCCGCCAATCGCGCGGCTCCTCGCTTTCCGCCTTGCAAGCGAGGTCCCAGAGTTCGACGACGCCGGGCAGATTGGCCTTCCATGCTTCATGCGGCGGCGGTTTTTCATTCGGGTCCGCAAGCAGGCCGCGATGATGCGCTTCTGCGGCAAAAACCTCATCGACTGCGTCAAGGATGTATGGGCTCGATCGGAATGAGAGATTGAGCGGCACGTTGATGAAGTGCTCACCACCAGCGGTGACGCGCTTCTCAAACTCGCGGTGCATTTCGAAAAACTTCGTCGGTGCCGCGCCTTGGAATGAGAAGATCGATTGCTTGTCGTCGCCGACAGCGAAGAAGGTGCGGCGCGTCAGGCGCTGACCGGCACCGGAGAAGAAATCCTCCGTCAGCTGCGCGAGAATGTCCCATTGCGCTTCGCTCGTATCTTGCGCCTCGTCGACAAGCACATGGTCGAGGCCGGCATCGAGCTTGAATAGAATCCAACGCTGGTCCGAGCGCTTGAGCAGCTGCACCGTGCGCTCAATCAAGTCCTCGAAATCTAAGAGGCCGCGATCACGCTTCATGCGCGTATATCGCTGCAGGATGGCGTCCCCGATCTTCAGCAGCGCGAGACTTCGCTCGCAAACGGCGGCGGCTTTGCGCTTCTCGCGAAGCGCCGTTAGGCGCGCCGCCTCTGCTGCGAAAAGATCGACAAGATGAGGGTGCCGCTTTACGGCGGCTTTCGTGAGGAAGCTCTCGAACGCGTCGCCCTCGCCATCTTTGGTAAAGAACGCACACATATATGAGCCGAGCGAAACGTCGAGATCGCCCGCTTCATAGGCTCTGGCCGCGCGATCCAGTTCATTTGCCTTTTCGGTGTCGCTCTTGCTCCTGCACGCTCGCAGCGCTTCGGCAATGGCCGGCCACTCCAGCGGATAAATCCCGCCCTCCACCATCTCGCGAACGATCTCGGCTTCCCTTTCATCGCGCGATAGCGACAGCGCCTCGCGTAATGCGTCCTCCAGGCCGGTCTCATCGAAAGGCAACCATGGCGCAAGCTGCGCACGCCGATTGAGCAATTCGCGCAAGAGGTCCTGAAAACCGCCGGCCCATGTTTCCGAGGCGACGCGGCGCACTGCCGCCCCAAGCCCGTCAGGATCGCGTGTCGCCTCGCCGAGCGCATGCTGCCGTGCGATGCTGAGAAGCTCCGCCTGCTCGACATCCTCGATGACGCGGAAACCCACGGCGACATTGGCCTCGAACGGAAACAAATGCAGGAGCCGCTCGCAGAAGGCGTGGATCGTCTGTACTTTGAGTCCGCCCGGCGTCTCGACCGTGCGTGCAAACAGCCGCCGCGCGAAAGCGAGCTTCTGCCGGTCGACACCATCCTCGCCGATGTTTTCGACCGCAGCGCGGAGCTCCGCGTCCCCCATCGTCGCCCATTCAGCAAGCATGCCGAAAACACCCGCAGCCATGTTTGCCGCCGCCGCCTTCGTATACGTGAGGCAAAGGATGCGGCTTGGCGCGACGCCTTCGAACAGCAGCCGCACGACGCGCTGTGCCAGCACATGCGTCTTGCCGGACCCGGCATTCGCCGCGACCCAAACGGAGGTATTCGGATCGGACGCCTGCCGCTGACGCTGGCGCGTCAGCTCTGGCACAGGACGTTTGGCGGCGAGCATCAGGCGACCTCCTCGCCTGCGACGCCGCCGGTCGCCGACCATTCCTTAACGCGCGCGAGGTGATCGTAATCGCCGTATTTGGATGCGTACTTCGGGAAAGGCCGTGGAATATATGGCGTCTCTGCCAACCTGAATTGATTGAGCAGTTTGACCAACTCGCTGCGATGGCGCGCAACAACATCGGCGAAGCTGATTTTCTTCTTCGACCAATCGAGCTCGATCCTTTTGCCGCCGTCGCCCCCTCCGAGTTTCAAATACATCGCTTCGTTCACCGCACGTCCGCCAATCTCGACAAATGCGCCCTCAGCAATCATCGCGGCTTCGAGCGTCAGCTGCGGCGCGAAGCCGACGCGCACTTCCTCAAGGCCGGGTGGCGTGCCGGTCTTGTAATCGACGACACGCACGCATCCGTCCTGCGCGATTTCGATGCGATCGGCTTCGGCGCTGAGCCTAAAGCTCGTGCCGTCGTCAAGCGAAAGAGCGATCTCGCCGCGCTGCTCGACAAAAATCGATTGCAGCACGGGTCGGCGCTCGGATTCATAGCCAAGATAAAACCCCACTGCCTTTTCTATGCGCGGCCAGTCGAAAGCCTGGAAATCTGGATCGCTCTCGAAATCCGTCAGTTCCCCGCGCAGCAGCGCAATCAACCGCTGGCGCGCATCCCGCGGCAGAGCTCCAATCTGGTGCGCCCTGGTGAATTCCTCCAGCGCTTTGTGCATGTGCGTGCCGCGCTCGCGCGCGCCGGGCTCAAAATTCAGCGGCTCAAGCGGTTTCAATTTCAAAATGGATTCCGCGTAGATCGAATAAGGATCGCGGCGCAGCGTCTCAATACGCGTGACGCTGAGTTTGGCCGGCCTGAGATCGATCCGCGGCTTCGGCGCCGGACGCGGTATTTTGTTGATCGCGTCCGGCCGATCCATGCGCTGTGCCAGATCGATCAGCCGCGCGCCACGCTCGCGGCACACCGCGATCTCATCGCCGCCGAGCGCTTCGAGCCGCTGCAGGAAACGCGAGGGAATTGTTGGCGTGCCGCCGCGTTTAAACGCGCGGCTTACGACGACCTCACGCGCGCCCGTCGCCATGACAAAATCCTGCGCGGTCTGACCGATGCGGCGTTCGGGCGGCGTCAAGCCGAGCGCCTGGCGCATCGGCCGATTGAGAAAGGCATCGGTGTTTGCTGCCGGCGGCCAGATCGTCTCGTCTAGCCCCCCCAGCAGAATCAAATCTGCGCCGAGCAGGCGCGCTTCCAGCAACCCCAAGATTTGAACCCGCGGATGCGTGCGCGTCGGCCCGCGCAGCATACGCTCTTGTGTGATACGCTCGAAGAAGGCGCCGTAGCTTTCAAGATCGAAGCGCATCTTCGGCGCCGGCGCGGCGGCGAATTCATCGAACAGCATTTGCAGTGCCTGCTGATCTTCGTTTGGTGCGCTTCTCTTGACGCGGATCGCATCGAGAACGGCGCGATGCGTCCCAATCCACGAAGGCAGATCTTTGCGTACGTCTCGCTTCTGCAGCGGCGCCAGACATTCTGCGATGCGTTGCATTAATATGCCGATCGCGTTCCATTGCGCGACCGAGATTCGTTTTGCGGCGGGATGCGCGTGCCGATCGTTTGCGGCGCGCTTGGCGGCGGCGAACAATGCCGCAACATCGGACATTTGCGGCAAGCCGGCACGCAGCACGCCGATTTCCAGTGCGCCGGCGCATTGCGTGACCTCGTCGCGCCGCAACCCGAAGGCCGCGAGCGGATGATTGATCAGCGCGACGAGTGCGGCGCGGTCATCATCGCGCGCCGCTGCGAGCACGAGGCGTGCAAATGTGCCAGACCCGGTGCGGCCGAGCGGCTCGCCGGCGGAATCCTCGACCTCGATGTTCCAGCGTCTGAGCTCGGCGCCGACCCGCCGCGCCAGATCGCGGTCCGGGGTGATCAGCGCGCAGGTGGTGTCGGGATTTTCCAGCGCCTCGCGCATGCGGATTGCCAGTGCGAGCGCCTCTTCGCCTTCATGCGCGGCTTCGACGACAGCGACGCCGTCGAGCGCGGTCGCGAACGAGTCGCGAAACGCGGATCGAAATTCGCGCCAATGATCGGTCGTGTCGGCGGGACGCAACGCCTCGGCAATGAGTCGCGTGCGCGCCGCAAGGGGCGGCGCCGGCGCGCCGAGTTCGGTCACGTCGCGCCGCGCGATGCCGAGCACCGCCAGGAGCCGCTTTAGCGCCGCTTGCGGATGGCCAAAGCCGCTCTCGGCGCGATTCGGTCGCGCGTCGGCAATCTCGGCCCAACCCTCGTCGTCGAGTTCGCGATCGAGGCCGGGCAGCACGACGGCACCCTGCGGATGATGCGCGATTGCGGCGAGCAAGCGCGCGGTGGCTTTGTTGGTGCCGGTTGATCCGAGTGCGATCACCGGGCCGCCCGTTGCGCCCGCGCGCAGGCGCGCGATCTCGCGCTCGGCGAATGCGACCTGCCGCGCGGCGCGATCGACAAAGCCGCGCTCCTCAAGGATTTGCGGCCATTGACTGATCGCGACATCGAGGAAGTCGGTCGTGATGCGCCAGAACCGATCGAATTCACCGCCGCCCGCATCGGTGACGCTCTTCCCGGCCACGTCCTCGATGATTAGCTCATCAATCAGCCCCGCGAGACCGCCGGCGAGCGACCACGCATCCGCCGGCGTCGTCGCGACGATCAACGACTCGTTGTGGTCGTGCGTGCGCCGCCCGTGCTCATCGATCGAGACGATCGCGTGTTTGACGCCTTCGGCCCATTTCAAGACGAGATCGGCGAGAAGCAGCCTGCGCTCCACGTCGGGAACAGCGCGCGGCAAATCGGGCGCAGCGTCATCGGCGCTTTCGTCGAAATAGGCGGCGTCGGTCGCCTCCATCGCGCCGAGCGGCAGGATGCGCGGCAGGATGGCGGCGGGCTTGCCGATTGCGTCTTTGAGGGCTTTCGCCAGCGCCGCGCGCGAGCGCTGCGTCGGCACGTAGACCGTCGCCCGTGCCAAAGCGAGCGGATCGCTCGCGCCGGAGAAGCCGGGCACGATCTCATTGTTGAAGAGCGCCCGCGCGAACGTCGCGAGTAGATCGACGCCCGGCGAAA
Source organism: Beijerinckiaceae bacterium (assembly GCA_036265935.1). Classification (GTDB taxonomy): domain Bacteria; phylum Pseudomonadota; class Alphaproteobacteria; order Rhizobiales; family Beijerinckiaceae; genus JAFASC01. The sequence continues at coordinate 26,882 of DATAOB010000097.1, read as the reverse complement.
TGGTGAAGACGTTGGCGCCACGCATGGCCTGCTCTTACACCAATGCAACCGAGTCGCGAGGCGGATCGAGCGGATTATTGGGGATGCGCGCCGGCTCGGCTAAACCCTTTGACCATTAGACATTTGCGCCATCTCATGGTCGGATTATGCCGATGTCCGCCCTCGCCGAAGCCCCTCCCGATACTCGTCACCACGCCTCCGACCCTGTTGAAGCCCGCCATCTCATCCGCTCGGGCGCCGTGACGGGGACGACCGCCGGTCTCGCGCCCGGCTACGTTCAAGGCAACCTCGCCATTCTACCGCGCGAATACGCCGCCGATTTCCAGCGCTTCTGCGCCTTCAACCCCAAACCCTGCCCGCTGATCGGCGTCTCCGAGCCCGGCAGCCCGCACGTGCCGGCACTCGGGCAGGACCTCGACCTCCGCACCGATGTTCCCGGCTACCGGGTCTGGCGCGACGGCGAACTCGTGGCCGAGGTGGCGGACGTGACCGATTATTGGCGCCACGATCTCGTCGGCTTTGTCCTCGGCTGCTCGTACTCATTCGAGGAGGCGCTGACCGAGGACGGCATCGAAATTCGCCACATCACCTTGAACCGCAAAGTGCCGATGTTCGAGACGAGCATCCCGACGGCGCCGGCCGGGCCGTTCCGCGGGCCGATGGTCGTCTCGATGCGGCCGTTGAAGCCGGCGGACGCGATCCGCGCCATCCAGATCACCTCGCGCTTTCCCGCCGTGCACGGCGCGCCGGTCCATATCGGCAAGCCGGAGCTGATCGGCATCAAGGACGTGCGCAAACCGGATTTCGGCGATCCCGTGCCGATCGGCGAAGACGAGCTGCCGGTATTCTGGGCCTGCGGCGTCACGCCCCAGGCGGTCATCGCGCGAGCGCGGCCTTCGTTTTGCATCACGCACGCGCCGGGTTCGATGCTGATCACCGACATCCGCAACACGCGGATGGCCATTCTGTAATTTGTCAGTCCAACGCGTGAGGGAGGAACAATGAATACGAAAATTACACGACGCGAAGCCGGCGCTCTGGTCGGCGCTGCATTGACTGGCGCATTCGTGCCCGGCGCGGCGCGCGCGCAAGGCAGGCAAATCGTGATCGGCGGGCTTTATCCGCTGTCCGGCGCCAATGCGCAGATCGGCGTCGATGCCAAGCACGCCTACGACACCGCGCTCGACGTGATCAACAACAAGCACGATCTCGATCTGCCGCTCGCCAAGACCGAAGGCCTGCCTAATCTCGGCGGCGCCAAGCTGGCCATGACCTTCGCCGACCATCAAAGCGATCCCCAAAAGGGCCGCGCCGAGGCCGAGCGCCTGATCACGCAAGACAAAGTTGTCGCACTGATCGGCACCTATCAAAGCGCGGTTGCGAACACTGCGAGCGTATCGGCAGAGCGCTATTCGGTTCCCTTCCTCGGCGCCGATACTTCATCGCCAACACTGAACAAGCGCGGGCTGAAGTTCTTCTTCCGGGCAGCGCCACATGACGAATTCTTCACGCAGACGATGTTCGACTTTTTCGATGAGATGAAGAAGAAGGGCAAGCCCGTCGAATCGATCGCGCTGTTTTACGAAGACACTATTTTTGGCGCCGATTCGACCACCGTGCAGCGCAAGCTCGCGAAAGAGAAGGGCATCAAGATCGTCGCAGATATCAAATACCGCTCGAACTCGCCGTCCCTGACGGCGGAGGTGCAGCAGTTGAAAGCCGCGAACGCGCAAGTGCTGATGCCGTCGAGCTATACGACGGATGCGATTCTGCTCATGAAAACCATGGCCGAGCTCGGCTATAAGCCGCCGGCGATCGTCGCGCAGGATGCCGGCTTTTCTGAGCAGACCCTGTTCAACGCGATCGGCGCGGCGGGCGAGGGCGTCATGACCCGCTCGACCTTCTCGCTCGACCTCGGGCAGAAGAAGCCGTCGGTCGGCAAGGTAAACGAACTATTCAAAGCCCGTTCGGGCAAAGATTTGAACGATCTTACCGCGCGCCAGTTCACGGCCGCGATGGTCATGGCCGACGCGATCAACCGCTCGAAGACCGGTGAGCCGCAGGCGATTCGGGACGCGCTGGCGGCGACAGAGCTGCCGGGCGACCAGACGATTATGCCGTGGCGGCGGGTGAAGTTCGATGACACCGGGCAGAACAACGATTGTACGCCGGTGCTGTTGCAGCGGCGCGGTGACAAATACGTGACGGTGTTCCCGGCGGAATACGCGGTGGCGGACGTCGCATGGAGCTGAGAGACGAAGTCATCGAGACGTAGCGATATGGCGAACGCCGCGACCATCGCCCAGATCCTCATGAGCGGTCTGCTCATGGGGCTCATCTATGCTCTCATCGCCGCCGGTCTGTCGCTCATCTTCGGCCTGATGGATGTCGTCAATTTCGCCCATGGCGAATTCCTGATGACCGCGATGTACGCGACCTTCGGGCTCGTGGTCCTCTTATCCCTCGATCCGTTGGTTCTGTCGCCGATCGTCGCCGCGATCATGTTTGTCGTCGGCGCGTTCTGCTATCGCGTCATTATCGTGCATGCGATGCGCGCCCGCACCAATGTCGGCATGGTGCAGGTTTTCGCCACGTTCGGGCTCGCGATCGTCATCCGCGGTCTCGCGCAATTCGTCTTCACGCCGGATTATCGCTCGATCCCGAAATCCTGGCTCGGTGGCCAGACATTCTCGATCTTCGGCGTCTACATGCCGGCGCCGCAGCTCGCCGGCGCACTCGCTTCGTTGCTTGCGTTCGGCGCGCTATGGCTGCTCATGAAGCGGACCGATTTCGGCAAAGCGCTCGAGGCGACGCGCGAAGATGCAGGCGCCGTCGGTCTGGTCGGCATCGATCGCAACCGCGTGTTTGCGATGGGCTGGGGATTGGGCGCCGCGCTGGTCGGTCTCGCCGGTGCGATCCTCTCGATCTTCTATTACATTCATCCCGATGTCGGCGGTCCCTTCGCGCTGATCGCTTATGTCACCGTGGCGCTCGGCGGTTTCGGCAGCGTTTTCGGCGCGCTCGCCGCAGGCGTGATCGTCGGCATCGTCGAGGCGATCTCGGCGACCGTGCTGCAGCCGTCGATGAAGGCGATCGGCATCTACGCCGTCTACCTGCTCGTCGTCTTCCTGCGCCCACGCGGCCTATTCGGCCACTGAGATGGCAAGCGCTTTCGAGACCCGCCGCCGCAATCAGCTGATCATCGCCGCCGCTGTCGTTGCGGTGATGATCGCGCTGCCGCTCGGCGTCAAGGACGTCTATGTTCAGAACATCCTTGTGCTTACCGTCATGTATGCCGCGCTGTCGCAGGCCTGGAACATCCTCTCCGGCTATTGCGGGCAGATATCGCTCGGCCATGCGCTTTATTTTGGTATCGGCGCCTACGCCTCGACACTGCTTTTCGTGAAATTCGGAATCATCCCCTGGTTCGGCATGGCGGCCGGCGGAATATTCGCCGCCGCCATTGCGCTGCTCGTCGGCTGGCCGTGTTTTCGCCTCGGCGGCCATTATTTCACGATTGCGACGATCGTGCTGGCGGAGATCGGGCTCATTCTGTTCCTCAATTGGAGCTACGCCGGTGAAGCGAGTGGATTGCAGATTCCGGTCAGCGGCGATTCGTGGCTGACCTTTACCTTTCTGCGCTCGAAGCTGCCATATTATTACTTCGCGCTCGGCCTCGCCGCCGTCGTTTGGCTGGTCACCTATTTCATCGAAGATTCGAAGTGGGGCTATTATTGGCGCGCCGTGCGTGAGAATACGATGGCGGCGCAAAGCCTCGGCGTGCAGGTCTTCCGCTCCAAGATGGCGGCGGCGGCACTGTCCGCCTTCTTCACGGCGATCGGCGGCAGCTTTTATGCGCAGTTCGTCTCCTACATAGACCCCGACAGCGTTATGGTCTTCCAGTTCTCGTTGTTGATGGCGTTACCCGCCGTGATTGGCGGCATCGGCACGTTATGGGGACCGCCACTTGGCGCTGCGATTCTCATCCCGTTCACCGAATTGACCCGCAGCTACATGGGCGGCGGCGGCAAAGGCACTGACCTCATCTTTTACGGCGCCGTCATCATGATCATTGCGCTGGCGCGCCCGGAAGGTTTGCTGTCGCTCGTGACGCGCACGCGGCACGCGCCGCCGTGAGTGCGCTGCTCGAGACCGAAGCGCTCACCGTTCGTTTCGGCGGCATCCTTGCCAACGCCGATATTTCAATCGGCGTGAACGAGGGTGAGATTTTGGGCTTGATCGGGCCAAACGGCGCCGGCAAATCGACCTTGTTCAATCTCGTCGCCGGCACTTACCGCCCGACATCGGGTCGCATTCGTTTCGAGGGCCGCGACATCACGCGGCTGCCGCCGGCCGTGCGCTGCAAGCTCGGCATCGCGCGCACGTTCCAGGTCGTCAAAAGCTTCGAGACAATGAGCGTGCTCGAAAACGTCGTTGTCGGCGCCTTAGTGCGGCTTACCAGCACGCGAACCGCCCGCGAGGAAGCCTATCGCGTGCTCGACGTTACCGGACTGACGCGCCGTGCCGAAGCGAACGCCCGCGATCTGACGCCGCCGGAAAAGCGCCGGCTTGAAGTGGCGCGTGCGCTCGCCACGCAACCGAAGCTGCTGCTGCTCGACGAAGTGCTCACCGGGCTCACGCCCGCGGAGGCGCAGAAGGGCGTCGAGCTTGTGCGCAAGATTCGTGAGCTCGGCGTCACCGTCGTCATGGTGGAGCACGTGATGGAAGTCGTCATGCCGCTCGTCGATCGCGCCATCGTGCTCGACCTCGGTCGTGTGCTGGTGCAAGGCGCGCCGCAGGCAATCGTCCGCGATCCCAAGGTCATCCAGGCTTATCTCGGCGACCGCTTTCATGCTTGAAGTCCAGTCGCTCACCACGGCTTACGAGGGCCTTGTCGCGATTTCCGACGTGTCGATCTCGGTCGGCGCACGCGAGATCGTCGCGGTCGTCGGCGCTAACGGCGCGGGCAAGTCGACGCTTTTGAAAACGATCGCCGGCATGGAGCGGCCGGCGACTGGGCGCATCCTGTTCGAGGGCGCCGACATCGCCGGCGCGCCGACGCATCGCGTCAACATGCTCGGCATCGCGCTTGTGCCGGAAGGGCGGCGGCTGTTTCCGCGCCTCGCGGTGCGCGACAACCTGCGGCTTGGCTCCTATCTGCACCGGCGCAAAAGCGATCGCGAAGCGCCGCTCGAAACCGTGTTCAAGCTGTTCCCGCGGCTTGCCGAGCGGCTCGACCAGCGCGCTGAAACGCTGTCCGGCGGCGAGCAGCAGATGCTGGCAATCGGCCGCGCGCTGATGACGCGCCCACGGCTGCTCATGCTCGACGAACCCTCACAAGGCATCATGCCGAAACTGGTCGACGAGATTCTCGATTCGGTGCGCACGATCCGCGAGGCCGGCACGACCGTGCTCATCGTCGAACAGCGCTTGGCGGAAACGTTGGAGATTGCCGATCGCGCTTACGTGCTACAGACCGGACGTGTCGTGATGAGCGGCGCCGCCAGAGAGATAGCGGGAAACGCGGATGTTCGGCGCGCGTATTTGGGAATTTGAATGTGAGCGCCGATCTCTCCAGATTCCCGGAGCGGCGAAGCCGCATCCGGGACCCAGAGCAAACGCATCTGCCTGGACCCCGGATCGCATTCGCTTCGTTCCATGCGTCCGGGGATTTGGAACGATGAGCATTGATGCTAAAATCGGCAAGCCGCATCTCGAGTTCTTCCGCATCGGCGAAGACGGTTGGAGCGAGATTGCGCCGGGTATCCGGCAGAAAATTCTCGCCGGTGGTCTCGACGAGGCAAACAAACGCGGCTTTCTCAATCGGCTCGTGCGCTGGGCGCCGGGCGCCGCGATAAACTCCGTCATCGTGCATGGGTTCTACGAGGAAGTACTCGTCGTCTCCGGCGAGCTGCTCGTCGCAACACAAGGCGATCGCACCCGCTTCGAGCGTTTTCCCGCACCGAGCTTTGCCTGCCGCCCGCCCGGCGCGCCACACGGTCCGTTCCGCGCCGGGCCGAAGGGATGCGTGCTCTTCGAAAATCAATTCTATTTGTGAGCCGAGCCGCGCATGCATTCGCCCGTCCTCGCCGCAACAAACCTCAACACTTTTTACGGCCCGAGCCACATCTTGCGTGACGTGTCGTTTCATATCGGCGCGCGCGAGACGGTGAGCCTGCTCGGCCGCAACGGCATGGGCAAGACGACGCTTTTGCGCACGCTCATGGGACTTGTGCGGCCGCGCAGCGGCGCGATCCTGTTGCATGGGCAGGACGTCACCGCTTCACGCCCGAATGCGATGGCGCGCGCAGGGCTCGGCTTCGTCCCGGAAAATCGCGGAATTTTTCCCAATCTCACGGTAGAAGAAAATCTGATATTTGCGCAACGTGCAGGCCGCAGCGGCCGGCGCGATTGGCAGCGCGAGAAGATCTACGCGCTGTTTCCGCGTCTTGCCGAACGCCGCAAAAATTGGGGCAATCAACTCTCTGGCGGCGAGCAGCAGATGCTGACGATCGGCCGCGCGCTGATGAGCAATCCCGACATCATCCTGGTCGACGAGGCGACCGAGGGGCTGGCGCCGAAGGTGCGCGAGGACATCTGGCGCACGCTGCGCATCATCGCGGCGAACGGGGTGGCGATCGTCGTCGTAGACAAAAATCTGAAGGATCTTCTCGCTTTGTCCGACCGCCACGTGATTCTGGCGAAAGGCGCGATCGTCTTCAACGGCACGTCCGACGACCTGCGTTCCGACCCGGAGCTCGTGCATCGCTGGCTTGGCGTGTAGCGCCGTCATTACGAGCGGAGCGAAGCAATCCCAGGGCAAGTGCATGGTGATTGCAGTTTTTGCTCTGGATCGTCGCTTTGCTCCTCGCAATGAAGTCGTAGCGTTTATTCCCGTGCATTTATAATACCACCGATCAAATTCTCGTCATAGAGCGCATCGAGGTTGATGCTCGCCCGTTCGCGTGGCTCGCGCAGATCGGCGATGCGCGCGGCAATCGCCGCTTCTTCGTCGCGGTAGATTGCCTCGGCTTCGTCGCGGCTCACTCTAACGAAATGTACCTTGGCGCCCGGCGAGCGGCGCCCGAGCCGCGAAATATCCGGCGATATCACCGTCGCGATCTTCGGATAGCCGCCGATCGTCTGGTAATCGCGCATGAGCACGATCGGCTGCCCCGAGCCCGGCACCTGGATCGAGCCCGAGACGATGCCATCGGAGACGATGTTGTAGCCGCGCGTATGCGCGAGCACGGGACCTTCGAGGCGAAATCCCATGCGATCGGCTTGCGCGGACACGGTGTAAGTTGCGGCGAGGAACGCCTCGATCGCGGCAGCGGTGAAATGATCCTCCTGCGGGCCAAGCACGACGCGGATCGGCGCATCGAATTCTGAATCGAGCGGCGCTGCGAGTTCGAGCTCGCCTTGCGCGGAATCGCCGACCTCGCCGTAGAGAATATCGCCGGCGCGTAAGGGCCGGCCCTCCAATCCGCCGAGCGTGCCGCGCGTGTAGGTCGAGGCGCTGCCGAGCAGGCGTGGCACGCGAAGCCCGCCCGCAACCGCGATGTACCCGCAGGAACTCCCTGCAATCATGCCCGCCTTCAGAACATCGCCCTGCTTCAGATGCACGCTGCGGCCCGGTGCGACGCTGCGCTGATGCGCGTCCTGCACGCTAACGCCCGCGGTGCCGCCGACAAACGCGACGTGCACCGACTCGGCAATCGCTTCCAGCGCCGGCCCGCTGACCAGAATCTCCAAAGCCGCGGCATTCGGCGCATTGCCGACGAGCGCATTGGCGAGCCGCAGCGCGACCGCATCGAGCGCGCCGGACGGCGGCACGCCGACATCGGCAAAGCCGTCGCGGCCGAGGTCCTGCACGGTCGTGTGCAGGCCCGGCGATTTCACGCGCAGAATGGGGATCACGCGGCAACCATGGTGAACGGCACGTCGTAATCGTTGCGCTCGACCGCGGCGCGAATGCGCTCATATTCGGCGAAATCGACCGGCTCGAACTTGGCGAAGTCGCCCGGCCTGAGCAAAGCCGAGCGCTCCCAATTTGGATCGAACAGACGGATCGGCGCGGCGCCGATCAGATGCCAGCCGCCGGGGCTTTCGAGCGGGTATATGCCGGTCAGCGTCGTCGCCATTGCGATCGAACCGGCGGGTACGCGCACGCGCGGATCGGCGCGCCGGGGCAGCACCAGTTCGCTCGGCAAGTCGCCCATGTAAGGGAAACCGGCGGCGAACCCAACCACGTAAACCAGAAAACGCGTTCCTGAATGTCGCACGACGACTTCGTCGCTGGTCAAGCCGGTGCGCTCGGCAACTTCGTCGAGATCGGGCGCGCAACGCCTGTCGTAACAGGCGGGAATGTGCCAGAGGCGCACCTCGTCATGCGCGCTGCCCGCGTCTTCAAGATGCGCGCTGATCTCGTTCTCCAGCGTCGCGCCTGACGTCTGCAGCGGATCGTAGCGCACAAGAAGCGAGCGGAAGGTCGGCAGCGTCTCGATGACGCCGTTGAGGCGCAGCTCCTTGATCCGTTCAGCAAGACGCAGCACGCGCTCGCTCAAGGCCCGCTCGATCGTCTCGCCGAACTCGACCAGGAGAGCTTTGTCGCCCGCGGGCAGGAAGCGCACGCCTGTCATTAAAACTCGATCCCCGCCTGGGCGCGCACGCCGGCCGCGAAGTGATGTTTTATCAGCGTCATCTCGGTCACCAGGTCGGCGATCTCGATCAATTCCGGTTTGGCGTTGCGGCCGGTGACGACGACATGGAGATCGGGCCGCCGCTCGCGCAACCCGGCGACAACATCGGCGAGCGGCAGATAGTCGTAGCGCAGCGCGATTGAGAGTTCGTCGAGCACGACGAGGCGGATACTTGTGTCCGCCATCAGTTCTCGCGCTTTGTCCCAGGCGCGCGTCGCGGCGGCGACGTCGCGGGCGCGGTCCTGTGTCTCCCAGGTGAAACCTTCGCCCATCGTGTGCCAGGAGACGCCATCGAAGCGCTCGAGGATGCGCCGCTCACCCGTATCCCAAGCGCCTTTGACGAATTGCACCACACCGACTTTCCAGCCATGACCAAGTGCACGCAAAACCAGGCCGAAGGCCGCGGTCGACTTGCCTTTGCCGGGCCCGGTATGGACGATCAGCAATCCCTTTTCGAGGATTGTCTTGGACGCGACTTCGGCGTCCTGCACCGCCTTGCGATGCGCCATCTTCTGTTTGTGGCGATCTTCGCTGCTCATCGCGCCTGCAGATACCGGCTGGCGATTTCGCGCGCCATCCCGGGCGTCGCGTCGATCGGTTCGTAAGTCCAGGACTCCAGTCGCCCGTTCCAGCGCCGTACAGCGCCGAGCCCGATCAGCCGATCGATATAGGCGGTGATCTTGCGATGCCCGCCGCCCGGCTCATAGACATACACCGGAACACCGGTGGTAACCGCCTCGCCGACCATGTTGACGCTATCGGCTGTGACGATGATGTGATCGGCATGAGCGAGCATTTGCGAATAGGGATTGTCGCCGCTGCCGTCCCATACGAAGACACGCGGTTCGTTTATAAAAAGGGAGACGAATTCCGCGAGTAGATTAGGCGGCGTACGCCGCGATGCACTGACCATCACGCCGCAGCCGTGCCCAACGAGATTGCGCGCCATTTCGATCAGGCGGGCGCAATCCGCCGCCGTGAATAGATGATTGATACTCTTGCCGCCAAGGATCAGTGCGACGCGCGGATGCGGTAGTGCCGCGATGCGTGGGTCGGCGGGTATGTAACGCAGCTCGCCGATCACTCTGCCGACGCGATTGGCAGGCGTCGTCGTGACGATCACGTTCTTCCCGCGTAACGCATCATGCTCCGGCACCCACACCACGTCCGCCGTACCAGGTCCCGTGTAAGGGTCCTTGATGAAGATAGTGAATGTCCGGCCGCGCGACTCTTTGCGGAGGCGGCGCAGATACGGGACTGTCTGCCGCCCGGCCGCGAAAACAATATCGGGAAAGGGGGGCGCAATCGGGCTTGTCGGGCGCGCCGGTGCATCGCGCGGTGCAACCGGCGCATAAGGCGCGAACCAGCGCCACGGCGCGCGCGGTTCGATCAGGCGCCGTTCCGGCGCAAGCCTCAGCGCTTCGGCGATGCCAAAACATTGCACCTCGTCGCCGATCTTGCCGTCGGAGAGAATCCAGGCTGTCGTGCCGGAGGGCAGAAATGGCAAGTCAGCGTCATGGCCGGGCTTGGCCCGGCCATCCACCTCCAAGACATCGGTACGTCCAAAGGCGTGGATGCCCGGCCCAAGGCCGGGCATGACGAGCTGAGCAAAGCTCATTTAAACAAACGCGACGTTGACAACCTCGTAGCTCTTGCCGCCGCCCGGAGTATTCACCTCGACCGTGTCGCCGATTTTCTTGCCTATCAGCGCACGCGCGATCGGCGAGGTGATCGACACTTTGCCGCTCCGAACGTCGGCCTCGTTCTCGCCGACGATTTGGTAGCGCTTCTCTTCATCGGTATCCTCATCGACAACCGTCACCGTCGCGCCGAACATCACCGAATTGCCGGACAATTTCGACACGTCGATCACTTCGGCGCGTGCTAGGCGGTCCTCGAGCTCGGCGATGCGGCCCTCATTGTGGCCCTGTGCTTCCTTGGCGGCGTGGTACTCGGCGTTCTCGGAAAGGTCGCCATGCGAGCGCGCCTCCGCGATCGCCTGGATGATGCGCGGGCGTTCGATCTGCTGGCGGCGCTTCAGCTCCTCCTCAAGAGCGGCATAGCCGGCCGTGGTCATCGGCACTTTGTCCATTCTGTCCAATCCCAATACGTCATACGGCTCTGGCCCGGTGCTCCTTCACCTCAGCCGATCGGCCTTGGCCGCCAAGCGGCTCTGCCTCGAAATAATCCTGGAGAGCCCTCACCTCGAGATCGCCGGCGATATAGGCCTTGATGCCGTGCGCTGCAGCAATCGCGCCGGCTAGAGTGGTGTAGTAGGGCACCTTGTGCAAGAGGGCAGCCCGCCGTAGCGAGCGCGAGTCGGTCAGCGCTTGCGCGCCTTCCGTCGTGTTGAAGACGAGCTGGATGGAGCCGTTCTTGATTGCGTCGACGACGTTCGGACGGCCTTCCGAGACTTTGTTGACCTTGGTGGTGGAGAGGCCCTGCTCCTGCAGAAACCGCGCCGTGCCGCCGGTGGCGGTGAGAGTGAAGCCGAGATCCGCGAGAAGCCGTGCCGCGTCGACGACGCGGGGCTTGTCGCTATCGCGCACCGAAATGAAGACGTTGCCGGAGCGCGGCACTTTCGTGCCGCCGCCGAGCTGGCTTTTGGCGAAAGCGATGTCGAAGGAGCGGTCGAGGCCGATAACCTCGCCGGTCGAGCGCATTTCCGGGCCGAGCACGGTATCGACCCCGGGGAAACGCGCGAAAGGGAAGACCGATTCCTTGACGCCGACGTGATCGTTGGCCGCGGGCTGCAGGTTGAATGAGGCGAGGCTCTCGCCGGCCATGAGGCGCGAGGCGATCTTGGCGATCGGCTGCCCGATCACCTTGGCGACGAACGGCACGGTCCGCGACGCGCGCGGATTGACTTCCAGCACGTAAATCTCGTCGTCCTTCAGCGCATATTGCACATTCATCAGGCCGCCGACATCGAGGGCAAGCGCCAGGCGTTTCGTCTGATCTTCGAGCTGCGCAATGATCGCCGGGGCGAGCGAGCGCGGCGGCAGCGAGCAGGCACTGTCGCCGGAATGAATGCCCGCTTCCTCGATATGCTCCATGATGCCGCAGATGAACACGTCCTTGCCGTCGCAGAGGCAATCGACGTCGACCTCGATCGCATCGGCGAGATAGCGGTCGAAAAGTAGCGGATTGCGGCCGAGTACGGTATTGATCTGTCCGGTTTTGTCGTTGGGATAACGCGCCTTGACGTCCGACGGCACGAGGCCCGGCAGCGTGCCGAGGAGATAATCGTCGAGCGCGTTTTGATCGTGAATGATCGCCATAGCGCGTCCACCGAGCACGTAGGACGGGCGCACGACCAGCGGCAGACCGAGCTCGGCGGCGACAAGCCGCGATTGCTCAACCGAATAGGCGATGCCGTTCTTCGGCTGTTTCAAATGCAGTTTTTCCAGGAGCCGCTTGAACTGATCGCGATCCTCGGCAAGGTCGATCGATTCAACCGACGTGCCGAGGATCGGGATGTTCGCATTCTGTAACGCGCTCGCGAGCTTCAGTGGCGTTTGTCCACCGAACTGCACGATAACGCCGACAAGCGTGCCATTCTCGTTTTCCTTGCGCAGGATTTCCAGCACGTCTTCGGTCGTTAGCGGCTCAAAATAGAGGCGGTCCGAGGTGTCATAATCCGTCGACACGGTCTCCGGATTGCAATTGATCATGATCGTCTCAAAGCCCGCTTCCGCGAGCGCGAAACAGGCATGGCAGCAGCAATAATCGAATTCGATACCCTGACCGATTCGGTTCGGACCGCCGCCAAGGATGACGATCTTCTTCGCGTCGCTCGGCCGCGCCTCGCAGCGCGGTTTTCCCGCAAACGGCGCCTCGTAGGTTGAATACATATAAGCCGTCGGTGAGGCGAATTCGGCGGCGCATGTGTCGATGCGCTTGTAGACGGGATGCACGTTGAGCCGCTCGCGTAACGCCGCGACCTCCGGCTCGCCTTTGCCCGCGAGCACGGAGAGCCGCGTATCGGAAAAGCCCATGGCTTTCAGCATGCGCAGGTTTGCGGAATCGGGCGGAAGCCCGAACCGGCGGATCCTTTCTTCCATGTCGACGATTTCCGCCATGCGGTCGATAAACCACGGATCGATCATGCAGGCGTCGTGGATGTCCTTCCGCGTCACGCCCATGCGCAGCGACTGCGCGACGACGCGGAGCCGGTCGGGCGTCGGCGTGCCCAGCGCGGCGCGCAAAGCGGCACGGTCCTCCCCGTGACCCAGCCCCTCGATTTCGATCTCGTCAAGGCCGGAGAGGCCCGTCTCCAGGGAGCGCAGCGCCTTCTGCAGGCTTTCGACAAAGGTGCGTCCGATCGCCATCGCCTCACCGACCGACTTCATCGCCGTCGTTAGCACCGGCTCGGCGCCGGGAAATTTCTCGAAGGCGAAGCGCGGGATTTTGGTCACGACGTAATCGATCGTTGGCTCGAAAGAGGCCGGGGTCGCGCCGCCGGTTATATCGTTGGCGATCTCGTCGAGCGTGTAGCCGACCGCGAGTTTCGCCGCGACCTTGGCGATCGGAAAGCCCGTCGCTTTCGAGGCCAGCGCGGAGGACCGCGACACGCGCGGATTCATCTCGATGACGATCATGCGGCCGCTCGCCGGGTCGATGGCGAACTGCACGTTCGATCCGCCGGTCTCGACGCCGATCTCGCGCAATACCGCGATCGAAGCGTCGCGCATCACCTGATATTCCTTGTCGGTGAGCGTCAGCGCCGGGGCTACCGTGATCGAATCGCCGGTATGAACGCCCATCGGATCGACGTTCTCGATCGAGCAGATGATGATGCAATTGTTCGCCTTATCGCGGACGACCTCCATCTCGAATTCCTTCCAACCGAGGACGCTCTCTTCGATCAGCACCTCGTTGGTCGGCGAGGCGTCGATGCCGCGCTCGACGATTTCGATGAACTCGGTCTTATTATATGCGATGCCGCCGCCGGTGCCGCCGAGGGTGAAGGAGGGCCGGATGATTGCCGGCAAACCAATATCGTCGAGCGCGGCCAAGGCGGCCGAGAGCGTCTTCACGTGATGCGAGCGCGGCGTCTCGAGGCCAATCCGCGTCATCGCCTTCTGGAACCGCTCGCGGTCCTCGGCCTTGTCGATCGCCTCGGCCGTGGCGCCAATCATTTCGATGTCGAATTTCTGCAAGACGCCCATCCGCTTCAGGGACAGCGCGCAGTTCAGCGCGGTCTGGCCGCCCATTGTGGGCAAAAGCGCGAATCCGCCGGGCAGGACATAGCGCTCCTTCTCGATAATCTTGGCGACGATTTCGGGCGTGATCGGCTCGACATAAGTGCGATCGGCCATGTCCGGGTCGGTCATGATCGTCGCCGGATTCGAGTTGACGAGGACGATCCGGTAGCCTTCCTCGCGCAGCGCCTTGCAGGCCTGGGTGCCGGAATAATCGAATTCGCAGGCTTGGCCGATGACGATTGGGCCGGCGCCGATGATCAAGATGGTCTGGAGGTCCGTCCGTTTCGGCATGGCCGGCTGTCTAGCCTGCTTTGGCGCCGGCTGGGAACCCCGCGGCAGGCGTTCTCCCGCAACCATAAAAGGGCCGCCATGGACACTTTTTGCCGGCTCGCTTAAGACCAGGAGAACCGCTCCGCTTGTTGATCGATGATCCGTCTCACGTTCCGGTTTCTTGGTATCCTGGTCTTGGCAGCGGCCTTCGCCGCGCTGATCATAGACGGGACGAAGTCGATCGCCTCAAGCACCATTATCTACACGCCCGCGGCCGAGACGGCGCAGCAGATATTTCCCGAGAAATACAAGCTGTTGCAGCCCACCCTGGAGCACATCCATCCGCTCGTCTGGAACCCGGTGGCGACCGACATACTTCGCCTGCCTATCTGGATTATTATTGCCAGTTTCGGGTTGATCTGCCTCGCGCTTGGCCGACGGCCGCGGCCGAAAATCGGCTATTCCAGCCGCTGACGCACTTGTGATCCTGGCTTGAGGCGGGCGCCCTACCTTGGCGCTGCGCCAAGGCTTACATGGCCATTCGGAGGTGCCCCATGTTCCTGTTCCGCAAGAAGACTGCGATGCCTGCGCCCGACGAGGCGCTGCCCGGCCGCTCCGAGGCCATCGCGACGGCGAAGACGCATTTCGTCAATGGCCGGCCGCTGAAGGGCCCGTATCCGGAAGGGATGGAGTCGGCGCTTTTCGGGCTCGGCTGCTTCTGGGGAGCGGAGCGGATGTTCTGGAAACTGGGCGAGGGCGTCTTCGTGACCGCGGTGGGTTATGCGGGCGGACATACGCCCAATCCGAGCTACGAGGAGGTCTGCTCGGGGCTCACGGGCCACACCGAGGTGGTGCTGGTCGTCTACGACCCGAAGAAGCTCTCCTACGAGCGGCTGCTCAAGACCTTCTGGGAAGGTCATGACCCGACCCAAGGCATGCGCCAGGGCAACGATATCGGCACGCAATACCGCTCCGGGATCTACGTGACCTCGCCGGCCCAGCGCGCCGCGGCGGAGGCCTCGAAAGAAGCCTACGAAAGGGCGCTGGGGGAGCGGCGGATGGGGTCCATCACGACCGAAATATTGGACGCGCCACCCTTCTACTTTGCCGAGGATTACCACCAGCAGTATCTCGCCAAAAATCCGGCGGGCTACTGCGGGCTCGGCGGCACCGGCGTGTCGTGCCCGATCGGGATGGGAGTCGCCGCGGAGTAGATCGGATTCCCTTCGGGATTCCGGGCCGCACACGCAGATAGGCGACGTAAACTTACCTGCATTCGGACTTGGGACCGAGTCTTCGGCGGTTCAGCTTTTGTGCTCCTCCACGGAGCTCAAGAACACGACCGGCCGCGAATTGTGGTGGTATTTCGTTATGCACCTAGTGCTGTCGCGTCCGGCTGTTGTCGGCGCTGACGGTCAAACTGTCAGAGCAGCCTTGCCAGAGCGGGCCATTGGCCCGTTCTCAATAGTGAGGTTGCATTCTGCAACGCAGCACAAAATTCAGTTACTTAACGCTATTGGGTTCGTTCTGCCATTTTCGCCTGGAGGAACTGCCGGGCTGGCTGGTGAGGATCGCTCACACAGGCACGGGATCTCGGCAGGCGTGAATGATACGGTTCAACACCGGCTATGTGAAATTTTTTTACCCAAGCGGGCATCCAGACATAACCCGGAAGGGGGAGGAAGTAGAAATTAAAAGGCACAGATAATTCAGTATGAAATTCTGAGCGCGCGGTATGCCGCGTCCTATGTCATTCTCCCCGGCCGGCTTTGATTGCATTTGGCCCGGTCGCTCTTCAGTTTAGGTAACCTCCTTCAAGGTGGCTCTCTGCCGTCTCGTTACCTTTTTCTCCCCATACAGAAATCGCTCGAAATAATCGATCGTTCTTAGCAGTCCCTCGCGCAGTTCGATTTTTGGTTCCCAGCCGAGCACCTTCTTTGCCAGCGTTATGTCAGGACGCCGTTGTTTCGGATCGTCTTGTGGCAGCGGCCTCGACACGAGCTTAGACCTCGTTCCTGTCAGCTCGATGACAAGTTCGGCAAGTTCGCGAATAGAGAACTCGCCTGGATTGCCAATATTCACAGGCCCCGTGAACTCCGCAGCCGTCCCCATCATGCGCAGCATGGCCTCGACAAGATCGTCGACATAGCAGAAGGCGCGTGTCTGTGACCCCTCCCCATAGATCGTAATGTCCTCGCCTTTAAGCGCCTGCACGATGAAGTTCGAGACCACTCGCCCGTCATTCGGATGCATGCGCGGGCCGTACGTGTTGAAGATGCGCACCACTTTGATCTCCATGCGGTGCTGACGGTGGTAATCGAAAAAGAGTGTTTCGGCGCAGCGCTTCCCCTCGTCATAGCAGGCGCGGTAGCCGATGGGGTTGACACGGCCCCAGTAGGTTTCCGGCTGCGGATGGACTTCAGGATCGCCGTAGACTTCGGATGTGGATGCCTGCAACACGCGCGCCTTCACGCGTTTTGCGAGGCCGAGCACATTGATCGCACCGTGCACGCTCGTCTTCGTTGTCTGCACCGGGTCAAACTGGTAGTGGATGGGCGAAGCTGGGCAGGCGAGATTATAAATTTCGTCAACCTCGACATAGAGCGGAAAAGTGACGTCGTGCCGCAGAAACTCGAACCGAGGATCGCCGATCATGTGCGCGATGTTGCGTTTCGTTCCGGTGAAGAAATTGTCCACGCATAGAACATCGTGACCCTGCGCCAGCAGGCGCTCACATAAGTGAGAGCCCAGAAACCCCGCCCCACCGGTCACCAGAATCTTCTTGACCTGGCCATGGCTCTGCTTACGTGACACTAGCATGCTCCCATATGATCCCGAGGTTTGCGGGCCTACTGAACGGCGGAAGCTCGGCTTACGTCGATCTTCCGATACTAACATAAGTAAAGCCGTGACGGCGCATCTCGGCGGGCTCATAGATGTTACGCAGGTCGACGAGGACAAGTCCAGCCATTGCCGTCTTGACTCGCTCCAGATCGAGCGCGCGAAACGCGTCCCACTCGGTGGCGATCACCAAGGCGTGGGCGCCCTTTGCGCATGTGTACGGATCTTCCGCATAGTCGATGCCGTCCAGCATCTCGCGCGCATTCGCCATGCCTGCCGGATCGTAGGCGCACACATGACCGCCTAAGTCACGCAAGCCGGTGATCAGTGCGAGTGACGGAGCATCGCGCATATCGTCAGTGTTCGGCTTAAACGTAAGTCCGAGCACCGCAATGCGCTTGCCACGAATGTCACCACCACAAGCCTGCAGGACCTTGCGTGCCATGGCACGCTTCCGCTGGTCATTGACGGCCGCCGTCGTTTCAACGAGTCGCAATGGCGCGGCATGATCCTGTGCAGTCTTAATCAGCGCCAGGGTATCTTTCGGGAAACAGGAACCGCCGTACCCAGGCCCAGCATGCAGGAACTTGCCCCCTATGCGATTGTCCAGGCCGATCCCGCGCGCGACTTGTTGGACGTCGGCGCCCACCTGTTCGCATAAATCGGCGATCTCGTTGATGAAGGTGATCTTAGTGGCGAGAAACGCGTTCGCGGCGTACTTCGTGAGTTCCGCCGTTCGTCGGCTGGTCTGCACGATAGGCGCCTGATTGAGATAGAGGGGCCTGTAAAGTTCACGCATAACCTCTGCCGCCTGCAGGTCGTCAGTGCCTATGACGATTCGATCCGGACGCTTGAAATCGGCGATTGCCGCTCCTTCGCGTAAGAATTCAGGGTTGGACACAACTGCGAACTCGGCGTCAGGTCGGCTCTCCTGGATTATACGCTCCACCTCGTCGCCGGTGCCTACCGGCACGGTCGATTTGGTCACGACCACCGTATAGCCCGACAGTGCGCCTGCGATTTCGCGTGCCGCTTGGTAGACATAAGAAAGATCGGCATAGCCATCACCGCGCCGAGATGGTGTACCCACGGCGATGAACACCGCCTCTGCCTCGCCCACCGCGGCTTTGAGATCGCTTGTAAAGGTCAGGCGGTTCGCCCGCACATTAGTTCCGACAAGCTCCTCGAGCCCCGGCTCGTAGATCGGCATGCGCCCCTCTTGGAGGGCGGCAATCTTGATCTCCTCCTTGTCAACACAGCGGACGATATGGCCAAAATCCGCAAAGCAGGCGCCCGAAACCAAACCAACATACCCCGCCCCAATCATCGCTATTTGCATTGTCACCTTCGTCGAAAGAAGCTTAGGCCAGGTGCGCCAGAATATGCCACATCTCAGAGCCCAGCTCTAAAAGTATGTATCCTTTCACAACTGCGGCCGCAAAATGCAATAAGAGAGCCGTGAGTGGGGCTTATCGCACATCGGCGAGAGCGCACGCTCTCCAGCTGAAACTGCTTCATTCCCAAGCACTTAGGCCGGATTGGCTTTGTTCTGCCAAACGCAATTGCAAGTGGGCTGCGCCGCATTGAATAGGACTACAAACCTATGCGGTGAGATGGAAGAGCTGAATGGCGCGCCGCCGACGCGACAGCGCGCGGGCCTCATAACGATCAAGGCGCGCAATGTTGCGCGCCAAAACTCCGATTCCATCCTCAAAGCTCACCGTCGCAATTGCGTGTCGAGACCAGCCTTCCCGGCAAGCATGTAAACAATGTCGGGGTTGGGTCTTTTTTTGTAGAAGTCAGTGCAGGCGCGCACTTGTCTTGCTGCGCTCAACGGCTTGATCCGTTTTACTTGATCGAGGAACAAGTTTTCTCGCGCGGCCCGAATACGCCGAAGCTCCATCAGCTCCACGGCGATTGCTCTGGCGTGTTGGTGACGAATGGAATCGGCACTCCCTTCGTCGATCAAATATGCGAGCTCCTCGACCTCGGCTTCGAGGCCAAGGTCAAACCGCAGCGGGACAGAAAGCCCATGTCGCAGCGCGTTTTTCGACGTCCGCAATTTCCCAGGACGGGTCCGAGGACCAGTGCTGGAGCGCGCATTTTTTCGGTTGGCGACAACCCTTGCAGGCGCTTTCATGCAACATTCTGTGCTCCAGCTAGGCGAGGCGCGGCAGAATCGCGCAGACGAGGCAAAACAAGGCGCCCAGCCGTATGTCGGCGGTTGCCGGAAAACTGGCGCGCCGGGCCGCAATGCCTCAACCGAACGTCAGAACATCGTGCAAATCGTCGGGCAAACCCTAAGCTCGCCTGATTCGGAGATCTCGGTCGATGTCGGCTCTCTCGGAAAGAGTGCCTCGTGAACGCGCCGCCCCCATGATCGTTTCACAGGGCTGGACCAGACGCGCGATGGCCATCAGCAGTGGCGCTGTCGGCGCCCTGGCGATGGCGCCATTTAATATATTCCCGGCGCTGATCATCACTTTTTCTATCGCAGTCTGGCTGGTCGATGGCGCGGCGCAAATTAATGACAGCCCTCGGGGCGGGCTGATCGCCTCCGCGCGAATGGCCGCGGTGGACGGATGGTGGCTGGGCTTCGGGTATTTCGTGGCGAGTCTCTGGTGGCTCGGCGATGCATTCGTAGTTGAGCCGGACCGTTTTGCATGGGCGCTACCCCTGGGCGTGCTCGGCTTGCCTGCGGTCCTCGCCCTCTTCACCGGGTTCGGGTTCATTGTGGCGCGGCTGTTGTGGGTGCCCGGCTCGTCACGCGTTTTGGCGCTGGCCGTTGGACTTGGCGTCTCTGAGTGGTTACGCGGACATCTGTTCACGGGCTTCCCGTGGAACCTCTTCGGCATGGCGCTTGGCGGCAATCTCGTTCTAGCGCAAGCCGCCTCTCTCGTGGGCGTCTATGGCCTGACGCTGATTGCGGTCCTTCTGTTCGCGGCCCCGGCCACACTGGCTGACGCGAGCACAACCCGGTCCCGCCGTTGGCCTACGCTCTCAGCGGGCGTCACCCTGGCGGGGCTCGCGGTTTTCGGGTCGCTCCGGCTCGAGTTAGGAGCCGAGCCCGGCTATATTTCCGGCGTCAGACTGCGGATCATGCAGCCCAATCTTGATCAGAACGCGAAATTTCGTCCGGAATATTCCGGGGCGATCCTCAACCAATATCTGTCGCTCTCGGATCGAGCGACATCGACGCACCGCACTGGTCTCGCCGATTTAACGCATCTGATTTGGCCCGAATCGGCGTTCCCTTTCATTTTAGGGCGAGACGCTCAGGCGCTGGCCCGAATTGGCGCAGCCTTGCCGGCGCAGACGACGCTCGTCACTGGGGCGGCGCGAATGGATGCGCCGAACGCCGGCGCCTCGAACGGAGCGAACTCAGTTTACAATTCGGTGCAAGTTGTCGAGAGCGGCGGCACAATTTTGGACAGTTCGGACAAGGTCCACTTGGTCCCCTTTGGCGAATATTTGCCGTTTTCGAACCTGTTGAACCGCATCGGCTTTCGGCAATTCGTTGCCATCCCCGGCGGCTTTGAGCCCGGCGTACGTCGCAAGGCGCTCAATGTTCCGGGCCTCCCGCTGGTTTCCCCGCTCATCTGCTACGAGGCAATCTTTCCCGGCGAGGTGACGCCGCAGATTTGGCCCGCGGGCCGTGACAAGAGGCCCGGACTTCTCCTCAATGTCACTAATGACGGGTGGTTTGGCCGCTATGTCGGCCCGCACCAGCATTTTGCACAGGCGCGACTACGCAGCATCGAAGAGGGGTTGCCGCTCGTGCGCGCAGCGAATACCGGCATTTCCGCGGTTGTCGACTCCTATGGCCGCATTTCTGCCGAGCTCCCGATCGGCATCGACGGTGTTCTCGACAGCAAACTACCGGCCAGCATAGAGGCCACATTGTTTGCAAGATTCGGGAATCTTCCCGCGTTTGCAATGTTCCTTCTGCTGTTGACCATCTCGGCAGTGAACCGCTTCCGCGTTTGATTCTTTTGGCAGATGTATCTTATGTCCGTCGCGCGTAAGCCGAAGTTCGATAAACAGAACAATTTTCGGTCTTTGGCTTGACACAACGAACGACCGCCTCGAAATCTCCGCAAATACCCGCTTTAGCCCGTGCCAAAGAGCTGGGAGCAGAGCCAACCGCCCTTCCAATCCGCTCTTCCGGTTTTTAGTCCTGGAGGCACTTCTTGGCGCGTTCCTCGTATTTGTTCACCAGCGAGTCGGTTTCGGAAGGCCATCCCGACAAGGTTTGCGATCGCATCTCCGACGAGGTGGTTGATCTCTTCTTCGGCGAAGCCGAAAAATCGAAACTCGATCCCTACCAGATCCGCGTCGCATGCGAGACGCTGGCGACCACCAATCGGGTGATTATCGCCGGTGAGGTTCGGGGGCCGAAAATCTCGCCGGAGCAGATAGAGGAAGCCGCCCGCAAAGCAATTCACGAGATAGGCTACGAGCAGGACGGCTTCCATTGGAAGCACGCCAATGTTGAAATTCTGCTGCACGCTCAATCGGCCGACATCGCGCAGGGCGTCGATGCCATCGGCAACAAGGACGAAGGAGCCGGCGACCAGGGCATCATGTTCGGCTACGCATGCCGCGAGACGCCTGAGCTGATGCCGGCGCCGATCTATTACGCCCACAAGATCCTGGAAGATTTGGCCAAGGCCCGGCATTCGGGGCGCGAGAAGGGGCTAGGCCCCGATGCGAAGAGCCAAGTCACCGTGCGTTATGACCAGGGCAAGCCGGTCGCCGCGACCCAAGTCGTGCTGTCGCATCAGCATACGGACGAGAACCTGAGTTCGGGCGACGTCCAGAAGATCGTCGAGCCCTACATCCGGGAGACGCTTCCGGACGGCTGGATTTCCAAGGACACGGTCTGGCACGTTAATCCGACCGGCAAGTTCTATATCGGCGGCCCGGACGGAGATTGCGGGCTGACCGGCCGCAAAATCATCGTCGATACATATGGAGGCGCGGCGCCGCATGGCGGGGGCGCATTTTCCGGCAAGGATCCGACGAAGGTCGACCGCTCGGCGGCCTATGCGGCGCGTTACCTCGCGAAGAACGTTGTCGCGGCAGGCCTGTCTGAGCGCTGCACATTGCAGCTCTCCTATGCGATTGGAGTCGCCGAGCCATTGTCGATCTATGCCGACCTGCACGGCACCGGCCAAGTCCCAGAGGACAAGCTCGAAAAAGTGCTCATGGAGGCGATGCGCCTCTCCCCGCGCGGCATTCGCGAGCACCTGAAGCTCAATCGGGCCATCTTTGCGCGGACTTCCGCCTACGGTCATTTCGGCCGCGCGCCGGATGCGACCGGCGGCTTTTCCTGGGAAAAGACTGATCTTGCCGACCAGCTGAAGTCGCACTTCGACTGAAGGCCTTCTGATCGAGACTGAGGCAGAAAAACACGATCACGCACGAGGCGCTCTCTATGGCCGCCGCAGGGGCAAGGCGATACGCCCACACCAGATGCGGCTGCTCAAAGAGCTGCTGCCACACTTGTGTGTCGATCTAACCAGCAGTGTTTCCGATCTCCGCGCGCTCTTCGGCGGTCATGCCTCCAGCTGCTGGCTGGAGATCGGCTTTGGCAGTGGCGGACATCTGGTCCGAACCGCCGCGGAAAATCCCAACGTCGGCTTCATCGGCTGCGAGCCGTTCGTGAACGGAATGGCGAAAGCCCTTGCCGCGATCGAGGCGCAAGGTCTTACAAACATTCGCCTGTTTGAGGGTGACGCCGCCGACCTGCTCGCCTGGTTGCCGGAGGCCTCCGTTGGCCGCGTCTTCCTGCTCTTTCCTGACCCCTGGCCGAAGCGTCGGCACCGCAAGCGCCGCTTCATCTCTGACCAAAGGCTTGCCGCTCTCGCGCGGGTGATGCAGCCCGGCGCGGAGCTGCGCTTTGCCACTGATATCGATGATTATGCCGGCTGGACCCTCGCCCGAATCCTACGGTCACCGCAATTCCTTTGGGCCGCAGAGCAGAAGGCATCTTGGATGACGCCCTGGGCCGGCTGGCGCGAGACCCGCTACGAGGCGAAAGCGAAGCGCGCCGGAGGCCGTCCAATCTACCTGACCTTTATCCGCCGGTAGCAGCACGCCTCCTTAAATATCGCGGCCTTCCACCTCGGGCACAAGCTTCTCGATGATTTTCTTGATGTCCGGCTGACCCGGATAGATCGTCAGAACGTGCCGGAAAACTTCGAGTGCGCGCCTATCCAGTCCTTCGCGCTCAAGAATGAAGCCCATACCGGACAGGGCTCCGAAGTGACGCGGCTCGAGCTTCAGGACCCGATCTATATCGGCCATCGAACCGTTGATGTCGTTGGCCATGAAGCGTGCCGTCGCGCGCTTGTTCCAGCCCTCCGCCCAATCGGGCTCGATCGCCACGACTCTGTCGAGCAACTCAAGCGCGAGAGGCAGGTCTTTTTCCTGTACCGCCGCAACCGCACGGGACATGAGAAGATCGGCCGTATCGGACCCCGAGCGCAGCCATACGCGCTCGATTGCGCCAGCAATGCCTTTGCCCTCCTCCGGGTCCTCCGCGGCGGCGAGCCGTTTGAATAGCTCGTCGAGAACATTGGCGCGCTGCGTCGCCTCGCGAATCACCGGGCGCGGCCTGAATTTGGAATCCGCAGGCTTGGCCCGATCAGGCTCGGCTTCGGTCTCCCGCGGAGGCGCCCGTGGCGCTTCGCGGCGCGGCCGCGCCGCCCCCAGCGACTCGGGATCGACGGGACCGTTCGGGCCGAAAATCCGAGTGCCAGGAGGAAGCTGAACGGGAGGCAGGCCGGGGATCTGGAGACTATCGCCGGGAGGAAGCGGCACGCCAGCAGACGGCGGCCCAAAGCTCTCGGCTAGCCCGGGCGTGGCAGAGCCGGAGAGCAAAATTGCGAAGCAAAGAACGCTAGCGCCGGCAGACCCCATGCTCGAAAGAATAGGACCGAAGTCAGGTCAAAACAATGACGCGCGGCTTCGGCCGGCACGGGCCGCGAGGGCGGCGGTTAGCCCTGGCGCGCCTTAAACCGCTTCTGGGTCTTGTTGATGATGTAGACGCGGCCTTTGCGGCGAACCAGCTGGTTGTCGCGATGCCGCGCCCGCAGTGATTTCAGGGAATTACGGACTTTCATGGGGCAGCCCAAATGAAAAAGGCCGGACGTCCGGCCGCGACTTGGCGCTCTATGCCTGATTTCGCCGGTGGGAGCAACCGCCTTCGCGCCCGCCCACTGGGCCGGCGGGATCATCCCACTTCCCTCGATTGCGGACTCGACCTACATTGGAGTCGCGGTGCTGCGGGGTTCGTGTTGGACCTTATTCCCCGGGGCCTTATCGATCTCCTTGGGAGCTGTCCCTGCCCTTGTCCGTGGACTTGGGCACATGGCGCCCACCTACTGTGTAGGTTTCCCGGGATCGATGTCCCACGGCCTTTGTGGCCCGCACTCTCCTCGCCTGGATGAACGCACATAGCAAAGCAGGGCTTCGTCGTGCCGCCCTCGAGGGGCGCGCGGGCGTGCCGGACGAGATCCGCCGCGCCTTTGCCATTCGAGCCGCCCGCGACGGGCTTGCGCTGGCGCGGCACCACGGGAGCCGCAGCGCCGCCGCGTATTTCCCGGTCCGCGGAGAGGCCGATCCGCTGCCGCTTCTCGCCGAACTTGCCGCGGCGGGCATCGAAACCTCCCTACCGCGCCTTGCCGGCCGCGGGAAGCCGCTCAGGTTCCACCTCTGGCGGCCCGGCGACGCGCTCGTCGATACCCCGCTGGGCTTACGTGAGCCCTCGGCCGGCTCCCCCCTCTTAGAACCCGACCTCCTCATCGTGCCGCTCGCCGCCTTCGACCGCACCGGGCACCGCATCGGGTACGGCGCCGGCTATTACGACGCGACGCTCGCCGCCCTCACCGCGAAGAAGCAGCTCGCCATCGGACTTGCCTTCGCGGCACAAGAGGTCGCATCTATTCCCGCCGAGCCGCACGACCAGCCGCTCGCATTCGTGATAACTGAGCGCGAAACGATCGACTGCCGGACCTCACGAAAGCATGCGTCTTCTCTTCATTGGTGATGTTGTCGGTCGCTCCGGCCGCGCAAGCGTGCTCGAACATCTGCCGCGGCTTCGCCGCGACTGGGCGCTGGATTTCGTCATCGTCAACGGCGAGAATGCCGCCGGCGGTTTCGGCATCACCGAGACGATCTGTGACGATCTCATAAATGCCGGCGCCGATTGTGTGACGCTCGGCAATCATGCCTTTGATCAACGCGAGGCGCTGGTTTTTATCGAGCGCCAGCCGCGGCTTCTACGGCCCGCGAATTACCCGCCAGGCACACCGGGGCGTGGCGCGTTTCTGTATGAAGGCGCCAGTAGGTATCGCGTGCTCGTTATGAACGTGATGGGCCGCTCATTCATGGATCCGATGGACGATCCGTTCACCGCGGTCGACCGAGAACTTGCTGCCTGTCCGGTCGGGCGCGGATGCGATGCCTTCGTCCTGGATCATCACGCCGAGACGACGAGCGAGAAACAGGCGATGGGCCATCATTGCGATGGCCGCGCATCCCTCGTCATCGGCACGCATACGCATATTCCGACGGCGGATCACCAAATCCTCCCGGGCGGCACCGGCTATCTCACCGATTCCGGGATGACCGGTGATTATGATTCGGTGATCGGGATGGAAAAGGAAGAGCCGGTCCGCCGCTTCATTCAGAAAACACCAGGCTCACGCTTCGAGCCGGCGAACGGCCCGGCAACTCTATGCGGTCTCGCGGCGGAGATCGGCGCAAAGGGCTTCCCGGTGCGGATTGCACCGGTGCGCATTGGCGGCAGATTAGAAGGAACGCACCCTAAGTGGTGGGATTAGGCAACACTCCGCAGCGCTCACGGGAACCAGCCCCCAAGGACCATGTTGGGGTTTCGTATTGGTCTGCCGTGCATTGTGCAACAGGTTAGAGGATCAGGACTGCGCGACGTGGAGCAGAGCTGAGGAGCTGCGGAAGTTTATAACAGAAAACATCTGGACGATCGGTTTTGTTGCAGCAATCATTGTACTCTCGACAATTTCTCTTGCGGTCGCCTTCTGGGCCATCGCTATCCTGACGTGAGGGGCAGCGGTACCGAGTTTATGCGCGGTCAAGGCGCGAACCAGCGTATTGCTCAGTACGACGTACCCGGTGACCGCGCGCTTGCGAAACCCCTAGATTATTCGACGATCTTGCTTGGATCGTCTAGCCCCGTTCCTTGGCGGAAAGCCTAAGCGCGTGTTCAAGTTATTTCGAAGTGCCACCGCCTCAAGTTAGGTCAGTTCGGCGTCTCGCCTTCCATCTGCGCATGCAGCCGCTTCACGTGCTGCTTGGCGCCGCGCCAGAGCAGCCCCATAGCCACAATCGCGATGAACAATCCCGCGCACCCCAGGGGGCCGGTGAAGTTGTGGACCGCGTTGCCGAAGGTGTAGGCGCCGACGCCGACAAGGGTCGCCCAAACGACACCGCCCGACGCATTGTAGATCACGAACGGACGCCACCCGTAGTTATTGGCGCCCGCGAGTACCGCGGCGAAGATGCGCAGGAAGGCAACAAAGCGACCGTAAAAAACGATCTTGCCGCCACCGGCCGTCCGCCCTTCATGCGCCAATACGGACTGTTGCGAAATGCCGGCTTTATCATAACCGCTCTGCTTCAGAACCCCTATGAGGAGCTCGCCGAGCGACTGGTCTTCATTAATCTGTTGGCCAAGTCCAAAGCATCGCATCTGTTGCCGCAATTCGTTTCAAATCCAGCCGGTGGTCGACTTCGCTCGCGAGCTGCCGGTAGACGATCACAAGGCTATGGTAACGAAGTTTCGTACGATTACCCGTGCGCAAGGTGAGTCGATCAC
>DATAOB010000096.1:0-2573 GCA_036265935.1 Beijerinckiaceae bacterium | reverse complement strand
ACGCCGGCTTTCATCGCGGCCTGGCGCGCCGGATTCTGGCCCTGACCGGCGGTGAGGATCTGGCCCATGATGACCTCGTCGACCTCGCCGGGCTCGATCTTCGCCCGCTCCATGGCCGTCTTGATTGCGGTCGCGCCGAGCTCATGGGCCGGCGTGTTGGCGAAAGCGCCGTTGAACGAACCGACTGCGGTGCGGGCGGCCGAAACGATCACCACATCTGTCATCTTACTCTCCCTGTGTGTAGTTGTCCTGGAAAACCGCCCCGCGTCACCGCCTTGGACTTCTCCTTAGATGACCATGGGCGCGGAGGCGTCAAGCGAATCTTCCGCTGCGCAGCGTTGCGGCCATCGCAGGTGCGGCAAGCCTTAGCCGGACCTTGAGAAAAATCTTTCCCGCGGCGCGATAAAGTGCCTATCTTCGCAGCTGCGGGAAGGGGGATTCCGCGGTCGGTCGAGGCAGCGAGCGCACATGGCCCAAGAGCAACTAGCTACAAACGCCAAAGAACCCACAACCATAAAGAAGTATGCCAACCGGCGGCTCTACAATACCGGGACGAGCGCCTACGTTACCCTCGAAGACCTCGCTCAGATGGTGAAGAAGGGCGAGGATTTTGTCGTCCATGACGCCAAGACCGGCGAGGACATCACCCGCTCGGTACTTACCCAGATCATCTTCGAGCAGGAGAGCAAGGTCGGCCAGAGCATGCTGCCGATCACGTTCTTGCGGCAGCTGATCCGTTTCTACGGCGACAGCATGCAGATGCTGGTGCCGAGCTACCTGGAATTCTCGATCGACAAGCTTACAGGTGAGCAGCAGAAATTCCGCGACCAGATCACCAATGCGTTCGGCGGCACGCCGCTCGCTGAGCCGACACGCCAAGTTTTCCAGTCCTTGGAAGACCAGACCCGCAAAAACATGCAGATGTTCCGTCAGGCTTTGGCAATGTTCAACCCATTTGCGCTTGGCGCCGGCACCACGGCGCCCGAGCCGAACCCGAGCGGTTCGAAGAACAGCCCCTCCGATATCGAGGACATGCGGCGCCAGCTCGAAGAGATGCGCGCTCGCCTCGACGGCCTCACCAAAAAGGACTGAGCTTCTCGGAGCTAAGCGGCAGCCGAAGCCGTCAGCGCCGCGGGGGCCGAGCTTCGCCAAAGAAATTGCCTTGCGCGTAATCGACGCCCCATTCGGCCAGCAGAGCCGCCCTCTCGTGATCCTCGACCCATTCGGCGACCGCTTCGATATTGAGGTGCCGCGCTAGATCGAGCAGCGTGCGGACAAAGAAGCGATCGTCAGGCGACCGCGCCAGGTTCTGGATGAACGCCCCGTCGATCTTGACCAGATCGAAGCCGAGCCGCCGCAGATTCTTGAACGAGGTATGCCCGGCGCCGAAATCGTCCATGCCGACGCGAATGCCAAGCGATTTCATCGTGCCGATCACGGCGCAAGTCGCCTCGATATCGACAAGCGCCGATGTCTCGGTGATCTCGACGATCAGCCGCTCGGGGGCGCCTGGTGCGAGCTGAATGGCGTGGCGCAGCCGGTCCGGCCAATCCGGATCGTGCAGCGTGGCGGCCGAGAGGTTTATCGAGAGACGCGCGGCAGGGTCCTGCCGCAGACGTGCAAGGGCGAGGTCGAAGACGCGACTATCGAGCAGGCTGACGAGGCCCGCCTTTTCCGCAACCGGCAGCAAGCCGGAGGGTCCAACGATCGTCCCATCCGGCAGCACAAGCCGGAGCAGCGCTTCCTCGAACGCGATTGTGCGTGAGGCAAGGCGCACGATCGGCTGCAGCGCCAGCGTGATGCGCCCCTGGTTCAATCCGGCCAAAATGTCGTCAGCCGTGCGGAGCGCCCGCAACCTCGCATCGGATACGCTGAGCAAAGGCTCGAACGCCGCGAAGCGGCGCGCGCCGGCCTGCCGTGCGAGATCGACCGCTTCCTCTGCGTGCTGAAACAGGATTTGTGCCGAACGTCCGTGACGCGGCGCGATCACTCCGCCGATGCGCAGACTGGCGCATACCGGTCCGGCATCGGTTTCAAATGGTGCGGCCGCAATGGCTTCGATGGTGCCGGAAGGCTTCTATTCTATTGCGCGCCGGCAGATGAACCCGAACTCGCATTATTACCTATCGTTCGATATCGGCTTTCCCAACGTGTACGACAAGGCGCATGGCGCGTCGGGTGGCTATCTCATGGTGCACGGCACCTGCTCGTCGGCCGGCTGCTTCGCCATGACCGACAAGGGGATCGGGGAAATCTACGCCCTGGCGCGCGAAGCCTTCGCGGGCGGCCAGCCGGCG
This sequence comes from Beijerinckiaceae bacterium, assembly GCA_036265935.1. Lineage (GTDB taxonomy): Bacteria > Pseudomonadota > Alphaproteobacteria > Rhizobiales > Beijerinckiaceae > JAFASC01. The sequence goes on along the minus strand of DATAOB010000096.1, from coordinate 276 downwards.
TTCCAGTTCCAATCCTATCCCTTCCGCATGACGGCGGAGAACATGGCCAAGCATCGGCTGGACGCCAACATCGGTTTCTGGCGACAGTTGAAGGAGGGCGCGGATCGGTTCGAAGCCACGCGCGAGGAGCTTGGCGTCGGCGCCTCGGGGGGACGTTACGTGTTTGCGGCCGCCGGCGACCCCAACCGAGAGGCCTTGGCGCAGGCGCGCCGCGCCGAGGAGGACGCCAGGATCGCCGCCCTGGTCGTGCAAGGGAAGCCCGCGGTGCGGATCGCC
>DATAOB010000095.1:0-27690 GCA_036265935.1 Beijerinckiaceae bacterium | reverse complement strand
CGCTTTGTTCGGCGAGGAAAGCATCGCCTGTCCGCATTGCGGCTCGCACGAAACGGAAAAGGTCTCGGAATTCGGTTCGACAGCCTGCAAGGCGCTGTGGCGCTGCAAAATCTGTCGCGAGCCCTTCGACTATTTCAAGTGCATCTGATCGCATTTGATGGCCCAAGATTTCCATCCCCTCACGATTGCCGATGTCCGCCGGGAAACGCCGGAGGCGATCTCGATCCGCTTCGCCGTGCCGGAAGAGATGCGCGATGATTTCGCCTTCACCAGCGGTCAATATCTGACGCTGCGCACGGAGCTCGACGGAGCAGAATTGCGGCGTTCCTATTCGATCTGCTCGGGGATGGACGAAGGCGAGCTGCGCGTTGCGATCAAGCGGCTCGACGGCGGGCTCTTCTCGTCTTTCGCCAACGCGCAACTCAAAGCCGGCGACACGATCGACGTAATGCCGCCGGCGGGCCGTTTCGGCCTCGCTCCGCAGACCGCGGCTGAGCGCACTTATGTCGGTTTCGCCGCCGGTTCCGGGATCACGCCGATCTTCTCGATCATCAAAACCGTGCTGACACGCGAACCGCGCAGTCATTTCGTTCTGTTCTACGGCAACAAGTCGTCGGCAACGATCATGTTCAAGGACGAGCTCGACGACCTGAAAGACCGCTTCGTCGATCGTCTCTCCGTTCATCACATCCTGTCACGCGAAATGCAGGACATCGACGTCCTGCATGGGCGGCTCACCGGCGACAAAGTCCCGGCGCTGATCCGCACCGCTGGCGGCATCGCCGCCGTCGATGACGTCTTTCTCTGCGGCCCGCTACCGATGATCGAAGAGGTAAGCGCGACTCTGATGTCGCTCGGTCTGTCCAGTGCGCGGCTGCATCAGGAGGTGTTCACAACCGAAACCCCGCCGCGGCCGCTCAGGCCGAGCGCCCCCTCAGAAGCGCGCGAAGACGTCAGCCTTTCAGTAAAACTCGACGGCGTGCTGCATAAACTTGCGATGCGGAAGGACGAGACCGTGCTCGAAGCCGCCGAACGGCACGAGCTCGATCTACCCTATTCGTGCCGAGGCGGCATGTGCTGCACCTGCCGTGCCAAGCTGATCGACGGCGCCGGCGCGATGGATCAGAACTTTTCGCTGGAACCCTGGGAGGAGCAGGCGGGCTTCGTCCTCACTTGCCAGTTCCGGCCGGCGAGCGAAAGCATCGCGCTCGATTACGACGCGATGTAGAGCAACCGCCAGCCATTTTAGATCGCGATCTCCGCGATCGCCGCCGACTGGCGCATCCACGTGAAAAGCAAAAGAAGGATGGGGCAGGCGAGAAGAAGCGCGGCGCCGAAATCGAACGCGGTTGCCGCGCGCCCGGTATAACCCGCAAGCCATCCGGCGATCACCGGTCCTATTGCCATCGTAATGTAAAATAACGTGTAGAAAATCGCCATTCCGCCGATGCGCGTTTGCGGTTTGAGCACGGAGGCGGGCAACGACATCATCGCGCCCGCGGGAAACGCGCCGACCAGTCCGAAAGCGATCAGAACCGCGACAGGGTACGATGTCCGGGAAGCGGCCAGGAGCAAGACTGCGGCAATCAACGTGCTGATCGTAATCACCAAGCCTTTGCTGCCGACGCGATCCGCTGTGAATCCGCCAAGCGGCACCATGAAGATCGTCAACCAGAGAACGAGGCTCACGATTGATCCGCCTGCCGTGATCGTCCAGCCTTGCTCGACCAGAATGAAAAGATCATCGCGACGGAGGCGTTGAATAAACCCCAGATCAAGCCGGCAATGGCGACGAGAAGAATTGTCGGGCCTGCCATGCGCGAGGATTCGCGCGTGAAGCTTTCGAAGGCTCGATCCTTGTAAGCCAGACCGAACAGCAGCCCCGCCGCGCCGACCAAATCGGCCGCAAGGAAAAAAACCGTTCGGTAGCCCTCAGCAACGCCGAGCGGCGGCAACGCCAACAGCGCGATCGCGATGCCGAATGGCCACGAATTGAGGAAGAGCGCCATGGCCGTGGAAATCTCGTTTTGAGCAAACCAATCGGCCACCATTTTCGTTGTGATAATGTTCAAGATCACGCCGCCCGTTCCGCTGAGCAACCGTCCGGCCATCTGCGCGGTCCAAGCATCCGACAATGCCATTACGACATTGCCAGCAAACATGACCGAGCACGCGACGAGCACGGTTCGCTTGTCGCCAAGCACTCTGCCTATGGCGCCGCCTGGCAACGCGATCACCACGCCTGGCAACAGATAGAGCCCGATCAGGGTACCGATTTCGCCAAGGCCCACGCCGAAATCCCGCCGCAAAACGGGGCTGATCGCGGCAACGGATTCGAACTGAAATGCCATTGTGGTGCGGACAAGAAACAGCAGTCCCAGGACGCCCCAACGATTCGCCATATGAACACCGCGCCAAAATGGCGGGCGGGGCCATCGCCCGAATCAGAAACTCGCAACCTAAAGATAGCGCAGGGCTCTTGCGATCAAGGGTTTAGCGAGGGCTATTCGCAACCCGTTGCACGGAAACAAGGAATTAGCGTGGTTGTACCCGGCACGCAACAATATACTTTCGTGAGGCGCGGTTTCGTTATCCGCGGTCTGTCCGCACGCTGTCGCTGGCGTACGATGTGCCGAAGACATAGTCCCACCACGGCGCGCTGACGCCGAAGCCACGATCGTGATCGCGGAAGTGATGCAGCATGTGAACACGCCGGAGCATCCGGCCGAAGCGGGTTGTCGGCTCGCGATGGTGCACGTGGTAATGCACCATGTCATAGGCGAGATAACCTGCCGTGAAGCCGGCGAGCACCGGCCAGGTGAGCGGAAAACCAAAGACAGCCGCAATCACGCCGAAGGCGGCGAGCAGAATCGGCCCGCTGAGCAGGACGGGCATGACGAGCCGCAGCGGATCGCTCGGATGGTCGTGGTGCACGCCATGGATCAGAAAATGGATGCGCTTGCCAACCTCGCCGGGGAACTGCCAGTGGAAGAGATAGCGGTGACCCAAATATTCGGTCAGCGTCCAGGCGATGTAGCCGAACAGCATACAGCCGAGCGCCGCCCCGACGCTTGCTTTTCCGAAGCTCAAATACACGAGAACCGCAATGACGGGTGCATAGACATAGAGCGGAACCGTCCAGTGCACGCGCGATAGCTTGTCGAGAAGTGCATTCTCGAACAAACGCGGCGAGGCGGTAAGGTAATCCGCCGGAGCAGCGCCGGTGGAGTCCGATCGCGTGTTCATGCGAATCACCTTTGGGCCGCGAGGGCCGGTTCACCACGTACGGCAGGCGGCTTCGACACCGCCGCCTGCTCCCGTGACGGCATGTTTTCCGTGCGCGTATGTAGCGAATAACGCGGATCGAAGAGAAAGGCGAAGAACAGCTTCGTCCAAGAATAATGGGCGTGCAGCCCATCATAATATTCGGGCGCCATCGCCTTCAATTCCGGTAACCGGCTCCACGGTACGTCGGGAAAATCGTGGTGCTCGTTGTGATAGCCGATGTTGAGCGCAAAGCGATTCAAGGGGCCGTAATAGTCGAACGTGCCCTGTCCCGGCGCGAGCGCATAATGCTCCTGGATCCAACGCGCGCCCAGCGGATGCAGCCCAACCGAGAACCAGAACGAGGCGAGCAGATAGAGCAGCGCGTTCGGTCCGAACAGGAACAGGACGATGAGATCACACACGACAATTGCGCCGATGTTGATCATCGACCAGCGGCTGAAAATGCTAGGCACGCTGCCCTTCAGGCGGCTGATGCGCGCCAATTGAAAAGCCGCGAAAAAGAACAGCCAGCCGGCCTTCATGTACCAGCGATTGCCGACGAGACGCGCCTCCCAGTCGCTCGGCACGTCAGCATCGTAATCATAGGTGCTCAAATGCGAATGGTGCTTGATATGATAGGCGCGAAAGCCCATGGCCGTCGGGAAGCCGTTCGGCAGATCCGCGAGGATCGCGGTCAACTTGTTCAAGACGGAATTTTTGAACACAAGACTGTGGATCGCGTCGTGAATAACGACGAACATCGCATGATTGGCGAAGGCGCCGATCGCATACGCACCGATCAGCGCCAGCCACCAATAGCGGATACCCAATTCGCCGAAGAGCGCGGCGAGACAAATCTGTCCGGCGACCACGCAGATCGTGATCCACGCTGTCGTACGGTCGCGACCGATCAGCGTGCGCACCTCGGGATGCGCCGCAAGGATTTCGCGCCGCCGCTCGATATGCGAGCGATCCGCGGAGGTTGCTTCCGATATATCCATCGGACGATTCATTAAACCAGTCCTCGCGTCAGTGTTTCGCTGTTCCCGCCCGCACTGCTCGCCGCCAGCTCTTTGGTAGTCCCGGCCGGTGCGACGAGCTGCTTTTCGTACACGCGGTGGATCTTGTCCACCTGCGCCCCGCCGAGCTCGATCGGCCGGCGCATGGCCGTATTATCCTCCAAAACCCAGCCGAATTCTATCTGTTCCAGGCGGTAGACGCGGTACAAGTGTCGCATCCTGTCGACGAGGGCGAGAATGATCGCACCGCCCGTCCCGCTGCGCTGGAATTTCTTGCGAATGCCGAACAGCGCCAGGCGGGCTGTCCTGAACTCCGCTTTCCGAATGCGCCCAATCAAACGAAGGCCATATGGGAAGAGCCGGCCCTTCAGGTCGCGCGTCATCTCGTGGAGGTTCGGTATGCCGATGCCGAAGGCCGCGGGCTCGCCGTCTAGTTCGAAGACGAAACCGAAATCCTCGGGCATGACATATTTGAGCGCGTCGGCAGTCGAGACGAGCTCGTCGACGGTGAGTGGCACGAATCCCCAGTTGCCGGTCCACGCATCGTTAAAAATCTCGGTGAGAACGGCGGCTTCGCCCCGAATGTCCTTTAGCCTGAGCGGCCGGATTTTCAGGCGCTCGCGCCACTCCGGGCGGCTTGAGACTCCAGAGTCTTTGGCGTCGGAGGGGGCGGGGCGGTAGCGATACGAGATGAGGTCTCTCGCCTTCACATACCCGCATTCCTGAATGAGGCGCGACAGGTAGGGCGGGTGCCAGGGCATGAACATCATTGGCACCGCGTCGAAGCCCTGGACCAGAAGGCCCGTCTCGCTGTTCACGGAAGGCGAGAACGGACCATGGATCATCGCCGCACCCCGCTCGCGCAGCCACGTTTCCGCCGCGCCGGTAAGGGCGGCGACGACTTCGCGATCCTCGATCGTATCGAGCGAGCCGAATTGCGCCCGCGACGCACCCACCGGCGTGATCTCCGGCCGATAAATCTGCGCGGCAATCCGCCCGACGAGCTTACCTTTCTTGCGCGCCAGCCAAGCCGTGGAGGTGACCTCCTTGAAGTGCGGATTGAGCCAGTGCGCGTAAAGGGTCCACCGCTCCGCATCCAGAGGCGGGGCGAAACCCGGCTGTCCTTCATAGAGTATGCGAGGCAGTCGGCAGAACGCCAGGAACGAGACGAGACCCGAGACCGGCACGACATCGATTGCGGACATCGGCGCGCCCTAGCAGCGATCCATGACCCGAAAAAGGCGGGAGTCGAATCGCTCCAAGCGACGTCGCAGCTCAAAGGGCGACGCTGGCCACCTGTACTGGCGCGTCGGGCACAACAACTGGCCGGCTCCCCAACGCGGCGACGACCCTGCGGATTTCCTCTTCCCTGTGGCTCGCCGAAATGAAGAACCGGAGCCGCGGCTGGTCCTTTGGAACCCCGATCTGCACGATCGGCGGACAATAGAAACCATGCTTGAGCAGATGTTGGGAGGCGAGCATCGTCTCGCGGCTCGATCCGAACAGGATGGGCACAACACCGCGGCCGATCGCCGGGCCGGTGTCGAGCCCGGCTTCGTGCGCACATTGCCGGAACAGCTCGGCGTTCCGGGCCAGCCGGTCGATCCGCCAGGTCTCTTCCTGCATGAGTTGCAGCGCAGCGCGTGCGGCGGCCACGATCACCGGTGACAACCCGACGCTGTAGACGAAGCCCGGCAGCGTGTAGCGCATCCATTCGGCGATGCTGCGTTTGGCGGCGATGAACCCGCCACATGACGCAAGCGTCTTTGACAGCGTGCCGATAATCAGGTCCACGCGGTTCGGATCGACGCCGGCATGTTCGCAGATGCCGCGGCCGGTGGCGCCGAGAACGCCCAGTGAATGTGCCTCGTCAACAAGCAGCCAGGCCTGGTGGCGGTCCTTGATCTCGACGATGCGCGGCAGATCCGCGATATCGCCGTCCATACTGTAGAGGGCTTCTACGACAATCAGCACGTTGCGGTAGTTCTCGCGGTTGTTTGCGAGGAGTTCGTCGAGATGATCGAGATCGTTATGGCGGAAGACCACCACTTCCGCGCCGGAACTCTTGGCTGCGCTGACAATGCTGTTGTGCGAGAGCTCGTCGATGAAAAGCGCATCGCGCCCGGCCATCAAATGCGTGATCGTGGTCAAATTCGTCAGGTATCCCGAGACGAGCGACAGTGCCGTCTCAGTGCCGAGGAATGATGCAATCTCCTCCTCGAAAAGCTGATGGGTCGAGCGTTCACCTCCGACAAGTCGTGAAGCCAGGGCGCCGACACCGAGCGTCTCGAGTGCCGCAGCGGCGTCGGCCTTCACTCGGGGATGGTTTGCCAGACCGAGATAATCGTAGTTCGCGAAGCTGACGAAATGATCGCCGCGGCGTTCTGCTTCCTGACCAAGGCGGTCGATCGGCGCGAAAAACGGATTGCCGAAATCGAGGACGGCTTTCCCGGCCAATCGAAAGCGCTTTGAAGCGTAGTCGCTGAGACTGTTGTGTCGGGCCACGCAGAAAGGGTTCCGGTTGAAGATCGAGCCGAGACGATATTGCCGAATGGTTTGGACCCTTAGCTCAATTGCCGTGGCGATGCCAGCGAAACAGGGGCTCGGGCACCGCCGATCGAATGGAATCCACGGCCGAGTGGCGGACGCGCAACGGCGATTCAAATTCTTGCGCTAAGCAAATGTTATGGCGCGTATTTTGTATGTCAGGGCAATGAGTTCCTGTGCCTGCCCTACCCTGCGTGGAAAAGATTAGGGCGAGCTTCGCAACGAAGCGCAGGGGCACCGCGTTGTCAGATTCGAAATCAATTGCCGAGGCATTCGTAGGACATGGGTCAACTCGACATTCTGCAGCCGTCCAGGCCGATCGTAGCGGCCAATAGAGGTCCCAAGTACGGCCGGCTGGTTGTGGTTTCCAATCGAGTTCCCGTTCCCACTGCCAGCGGGGTGCCGGCCGCCGGCGGACTGGCCGTGGCCCTGGATGCAACTCTAAAGGCCCGCGGGGGACTCTGGTTCGGCTGGTCCGGCAAGACCAACGACATGCCGGAATCGGCCACATCGCTTCGTACCTATGGGCCGGTGAGCTACGCCGTCGCCGACTTGAGCCGCCGCGACCTGGAAGAGTTCTATCACGGCTTCGCCAACCGGGCGCTTTGGCCGATCTGCCACTACCGGTTGGACCTTGCTGAATATTCGGCGCAGCACACGGCCGGTTTCTTCCGGGTGAACGGTTCCTTCGCGAGGCGCCTTGCCAAGCTGCTCGATGAAGGTGACGCGATCTGGGTCCACGATTACCACCTGATTCCGCTGGCGCGGGCGCTGCGGGACATGGGTTTCTCCAATAGGATGGGCTTCTTCCTGCATGTGCCTTGGCCGCCAGCGGACGTTGCCTCGGGCCTGCCCGCCTACGAAGAGCTGCTGCGGTCCTTCGCTGCCTACGATGTGATCGGATTTCAGACCGAACTCGATGCCGAGAACTTCCTCGGCTGCATCGAGACGTGCGGCGCCGGCCGGGCTCTCGGCAACGGGTGGTGCGAAGCTTTCGGCCGTCGCTTCCGTGTCGGCACGTTCCCGATCTCGATCGACACGAGCGCCTTCGCTGAGGAGGCGCGGGTCGCGGAGAACAATGTTGTCGTAAAACGCACCCGCGCCAACCTCGACGGCAAAAGCCTCATCATCGGGGTCGATCGGCTCGACTACACCAAGGGCATCGTCGAGCGCATCAATTCGTTTAGCGCCTTCCTGGAGCGTCACCCGGACATGAAGAAGCGCACAGTGCTTCTGCAGATCACGCCGAAGTCGCGTTCTGAAGTGCCGGCTTACGCGCAGATGCAGCGCATGGTCGCCGAGCAGGTCGGCAATACGAATGGCAAATATGGTGACCTCGACTGGACACCGGTACAGTATATGAACAGGACGATGAGCCGTACCGCACTCGCCGGCCTCTACCGGATGGCGCGGGTCGGGCTCGTCACGCCTTTGCGCGACGGCATGAACCTCGTCGCTAAGGAATACGTCGCCGCGCAATCGCCCCAGGACCCAGGCGTCCTCATCCTCTCCCGCTTCGCCGGTGCGGCGCAGGAGCTCGACGCGGCACTGATCGTCAATCCCTACGACAAACAAGCCGTTGCAACGGCCATTGCCCGTGGCCTAAACATGCCGCTCGAGGAACGCAAAGAGCGGTGGCGGGCGATGATGGACGTGCTCGAACGAAACAACGTCGAGGACTGGTCGAAGAGCTTCCTCGACCTTTTACTGGAAGATCATCCGCAGCCCTTGAACGGCCGCGGCACGCCGCCGATCTGGACGACGCTCGACGGCTAAATCGCCGGCCACGCGTTTGCCAGGATCGTCCCAATGACGCGCCTGGAAGACGGCTCGCCCACGCCGCTCGGGGCAACGTGGGACGGCAAGGGCGTCAACTTCGCTCTCTTTTCGGCCCATGCCGCGGCCGTCGAGCTCTGCCTGTTCGATTCGTCCGGCCGCCGGCAACTCGAGTCGTATCGTCTGCCACAATGTACCGACGAGGTCTGGCACGGCTATGTGAACGGGTTGCGGCCCGGGCAATTGTATGGGTACCGCGTGCACGGCCCGTACGAGCCGGTGCACGGCCACCGCTTTAATCCACGCAAGCTACTGATTGATCCATACGCGCGACAGCTTTTCGGACGCATCCGTTGGCATGATGCGGTCTATGGCTACCGGCGCGACGCGCACCGAGCCGATCTAACGCGCGACAGCCGCGATAGCGCGCCGATGATGCCGAAAAGCATTGTCGAGGATCCGTCGCACATGTGGGGCGGCGATAAGCCGCCGCGGCACGCCTCACGCGACAGCTTCATTTACGAGGCGCATGTCAAAGGCCTGACGCAGCTCCATCCGGATATACCGATGACGATGCGCGGGACTTACGCCGCGCTCGCCCATCCAGCCATTATCGAGCACCTGGTGAAACTCGGCGTGACCGCGATCGAGCTCATGCCGATCCACGCGTTTGCCGACGATCAGTTCCTCGTCGAGAAGGGCCTGCGGAATTATTGGGGTTATTCGACGCTCGCCTTTTTCGCGCCGGAGCCGCGCTATTACGGGCCCGAAGGCGACGGCGTCCTCGATCTGAAAGCGGCGATCCGAACGCTTCACGAAGCTAAGATCGAGGTGATCCTCGATGTTGTCTACAACCACACCGCAGAGGGCAATCAGCTCGGGCCGACTCTCTCGTTCCGCGGTATCGATAACCGCAGCTACTATAAGCTCGCGCCCGACAATCCCCGCTTCGTCTGGGACGTGACCGGCACCGGCAACACCCTCGACCTCGCCCATCCGCGTGTCTTGCAGATGGTCATGGACAGTCTGCGGCATTGGGTTGAAGCCTATCACGTCGACGGGTTCCGGTTCGATCTTGCACCGGCGCTCGCGCGCGACCCGTTCGAATTTACCGACCGCGCCGGTTTTTTGCGCGCCGTCGGACAGGACCCAGTTCTGTCCCGGGTGAAATTGATTGCGGAGCCGTGGGACCTCGGCTCCAACGGCTACCAGCTCGGGCAATTTCCGCCGGGCTGGAGCGAATGGAACGATGCCTCTCGTGACACGATGCGCGCCTTCTGGCGCGGCGACAGTGGACAGATTGCCGGCCTCGCCCGCGCCTTGACCGGCTCGCGCGAAACATTTCAGAGGCGCGGCCGTCAGCCTTGGGCATCGATCCAGTATGTCTGCTCACATGACGGATTCACGCTGCAGGACGTCGTCGCTTACAACGACCGCCACAACGATGCGAATGGCGAAGGCAACAAGGACGGCCATCCGCACAATCTCGCTTGGAATTACGGCCATGAGGGCCCGACAAAGGACCCCGCGATTCTAGCGCTGCGCGCGCAGCAAAAGCGCAATCTCCTGGCAAGCGTCTTTTTCTCGGTCGGTGTGCCGATGCTGCTGATGGGCGACGAGTTCTCGCGAACCCAGAACGGCAACAACAACGCCTATTGTCAGGACAACGAGACGAGCTGGCTGGATTGGAAGCGCGGTGAGCGGGTCGATCCCGATCTATTGCCGTTCATTCAGTTACTCGTCGGGCTTCGGCGCGGGCACGACGTGTTCCGTCGGCGCCGGTATTTGAGTGGCGCCCGGGTCGCGAAGAACGGCTTGAAGGACGTCTACTGGCTCGCATCGGAGGGGCGCGAGATGACCAACGAGGACTGGGCAGATGAGAATCGCCGCACCCTCGGCATGCAGATTGGGAATGATTCAGCCGACGGGCAACGCTTCATCGTGCTTCTCAATGCGTGCGACAAAAAGGTGGATTTCAAACTCGATCCGCATTTGCCCGGTGCGGCCTGGACGCACGTCTTCGACACGCAGGAGCCTCGCGGCCATGTGCGCGCGCCAGCGACGGTGCTTCATCCGGGCGGAACATTTCCCATCGGCGCACGTTCGCTCGCGTTATTCCAGCTCACACCCGCATAACGAATGATAACGAGACGTCTGCATCGAATGCCGTTCGGCGTCCAAATTGAGCAAGAGAAGACCCGGTTCGCTCTGTTTGCACCGGACGCGGCAAATATACACGCGATCATTGGCGAGAAGGCGCATGCGATGCAGGCGAAATGCGACGGATGGCGCGAGTTGAGGCTGCGGCACACGGGCGCGGGCACGCGGTACATTTATGAGCTGCAGGGAGAGCAGCGTGTACCGGACCCCGCCTCCCGCTATCAGCCGGACGGAGTGCACGCGCCGAGTACGGTCGTCGATCCTCTGGCGTTCGAATGGACGGACTGGGAATGGCGCGGCCGCCCATGGGCCGAGGCGGTGATTGTCGAGGTGCATGTCGGCACAGCAACTCCGGAAGGGACCTTCGCGGCGCTTGCGCAGAAGCTTGAACATTGGCGCGATCTTGGGGTAACGGCGATCGAGCTCATGCCGCTCTCCGATTGTCCTGGCACGCGTAATTGGGGTTATGACGGCGTCGCGCATTTTGCGCCGAATTCATCTTACGGTACACCTGATGATCTGAAGCGGCTGATCGATCGCGCACATGCGTTTGGTCTGATGATTTTCATCGACGTCGTGTACAACCATTTCGGCCCGAGCGGGAATTACTTACACGCTTTATCGAAAAGCTTCTTTACCAAGCGGCATCAGACGCCATGGGGCGGCGGGCTTGCTTTCGACGAGCAGCGGGTCGTGCGCGATTTCTTCCTACACAATGCGCTTTATTGGATCGAAGAGTTCAATGCAGACGGTCTGCGCTTCGACGCCGTCCACGCCATTGTCGACGAGAGCACGAAGCATATACTCGCTGAAATCGCCGAGACCGTCCGCAACACCTTTTCGGATCGCCACATCCATCTCATCCTCGAAAACGAGGAGAACGAGGCGAAGTGGCTCGAGCGCGAGGCGAACCGCAAGCCGCGATTTTACACCGCGCAATGGAATGACGACGTGCACCATTGCTGGCACGTTCTGATGACCGGCGAGAGCGAAGGCTACTACGTCGATTACATCGATGATACTGTTCACCGGCTCGGCCGCGGTCTGGCCGAAGGCTTCGTCTACCAGGGCGAGCCGATGCAAATCCGCGAGGGAAAGTCGCGCGGAGAAGAATCCGCGCATCTGCCGCCGAGCGCTTTTGTCGCGCATTTGCAGAACCATGACCAGATCGGCAATCGCGCCTTCGGTGAGCGCTTGTCGGCGCTGGTGAGCCCGGAAAAGCTTGCACTGGCGCATGCCGGACTCATCCTTTCACCGCAAATTCCGATGTTGTTCATGGGCGAGGAATGGAGCCCTTCGGCGCCGTTCCAGTTCTTCGTCGATTTCTCCGAGAGCGAGGAATTGTCGAGCGCGGTGCGCGAGGGCCGCCGCCGCGAATTCCGGCATTTCAGAGCATTTGCCGATGAAGCCGCGGCCGCACGCATTCCCGATCCCACGGACGAGCAGCCGTTCCTCGATTCAAAGCTTGATTGGGAGGAGATCGCACGCGAGCCGCATGCAAGCGTACTTGCGAGCATGCGCGAGCTCATCGCCATCCGACGCCGCGAAATCGTGCCATTGATCGCGAGTCGCTATTTCGACGCGAGTTACACCGTCACGGATGACGTGCTGAGTGTCGCGTGGCGCTTTGCGGCCGGCGGTCTCGGCTTCGCCGCGAATTTTGCGGAGAACGCGCACGTGACTGATCTCCCGGCAGGGGCGGGCTCAATCTGGCGGAGTAGAAGCGCAGACGTGCAGGGGAGCCGAGCACACCTTCCGCCGTGGACTGGCATTTCGTGGAAAATGCCTGCATGAGCAGCGACTCCGATGTCGTTGACCGGCTGGCGGCCCTGCTCGGCGTCGCAAACGGTTATACCGACGTGCATCAAAAGGAAAATGTTACGCGGGCGGAAACGAAGCAGGCTATCGTTGCGGCGTTCGGCTTCGATATTTCCAGTCCCAGCGCGGCGCGCGACTCACTTGCAGCCTTAGAGACGGCACGAGGCGCGCCTATCGCGCCGCTCGTTACGCCAGACATGTACGGCACGATCGCCGTTCGCGCCGCGCCGGGAACTCGCGTCGACTGGCAAGTCACGCTCGAAGACGGCGGCACGCGCGAGGGGCGCGCTGAAGTCGAGCATCATGACCGCGGCCAGGTGCTTTGGCTTGACAATCTGCCCGATGGGTATCACAAGCTTTTCGCACGGACAGGTAATGCGCAAGCGGAATCGCTGCTCATTATAGCCCCGCAGCGCTGTTATCAATCGGAACAACTCGAGCGGGGCCGCGCGTGGGGGCTGACCTGCCAGGTCGCGAGTCTGCGTGGCGCGCGCGATATCGGCATCGGCAATTTATCTGCCGTCGCGGAACTCGGGACGGTAGCGGGCCGGCACGGCGCCTCATTTCTCGGCTTGAGCCCACTGCACGCGCTGTTCGCATCAGACCGCAGTAAAATCTCACCTTATTCGCCATCATCACGACTGTTTCTCGATCCGCTGCTGATCGACCTTTTTCAAATCCCGGAATTTGCTGGCAGCGGCGCTGCCAAACTCCTGGACGGCGAGAGCGGACAGATCAGATTTTTGCGCGAATCGCCGTTTGTCGATCACACCGCGGTGTGGCCGATCATGCGGCGCGTGCTCGATGCGCTTTGGCTGGAAAGCCAGGCAGGCGGTCCTTCGCGGGAGTTCGATGCCTTTCGCCGGGAAGAAAGCGAGAACCTTCGGCTTCATGCCACGTTTGAAGCCGTCGCCGAAAAGCTCCGCGATGAAAACCGCACGTGGCTCGGTGAATGGCCGGATGGCTACCGCGATCGCCACTCGCCGGACGTCGCGCGCTTCGCCAAAGCCCATGCCGATCTCGTTTATTTCCATGAATGGCTGCAATTTCTCGCCGATCGTCAGCTGGCAAATGCCGCGCGTGCCGCCATGGCCGCCGGCATGGAAATTGGCCTCTACCGCGATCTCGCCGTCGGCAGCGATTCCGGCGGCTCAGAAATCTGGGCGCATCCGGATCGCTTCGCGCCGAGCCTCTCGATTGGCGCGCCTCCGGACGCGCTCGGGCCGGAGGGACAGAATTGGGGTCTTCCGCCGTTCCACCCTCGGGCTCTCGAAGAGCAAGATCTTGCGGCGTTTCGCGCGCTCGTGCGTGCCAATATGAGTCATGCCGGCGCGATCCGCATCGATCATGCATTCCAATTGCAGCGGCTGTTTCTCATCCCGCGCGGGCAATCGGCTAAAGACGGGGCCTATGTCGATTATCCCTTTGAGGCCATGCTCGCGGTGCTGCGCCTCGAAAGCCATCGCAATCGCTGCCTCGTCATCGCCGAAGACCTCGGTACGGCGCCAGAGGGCTTCTCCGATGCCATCATGCGCGCCGGGCTTCTCAGCTATCGTATTCTGTTCTTTGAGCACGAGCATGACGGCTCGTTCAAACAACCGGACGCCTATCCGCGCGACGCGCTTGCTGCGCTGACGACACACGACCTTCCCACGTTTCTAGGTTGGTGGCGCGGCCTCGACGTCGATTTGCGCGAAACATTCGGGATTTTTCCGCCGGATATAGCCGCGCGCGAACGCGCGACACGCGAAGCTGACAAACTGAGCTTGCGGCAAGCGCTGGAACAGCAAAACCTCTTATCCGCCGACGATCCCGACGACCCGCCGCTGATCGGTGGCATCCGTTATCTCGCGCGGACGCCCTCCATCCTCGCCGCCGTGCAAGTAGAGGATGCGACGCGCGAGATGAACCAGGCGAATATGCCGGGTCCCGATCGCGGTCACCCGAATTGGAAGCGTCGGCTGCGGCTGACGCTACGCGAGATCGCGGTTCCGGGCGGGCCACTCGCCAAAACAGCGGCGGCGCTCGCGCTCGAAGGCCGCGGACTGCGTCCCGAAGTTTCGCGGCTTGCGGCGCCGCCGCCGCGCGCAACGTATCGCCTGCAATTCCATCGGGACTTCGGTTTCGACCAGGCGAGCGCGATCGTTCCTTATCTGGCAAAGCTCGGCATGAGCCATGTCTACGCCTCGCCGATCTTTTCGGCACGACCCGGCTCGACCCACGGCTATGACAGCGTCGATCCAACGAAGATCAATCCCGAGCTCGGCGGCGAGGAAGCGTTCGTCCGCTTCTCAGATTCGCTCGCCGAACACGATTTGCAGCTCATACTTGACATCGTACCGAACCATATGGGTGTTGGTGGCGCCGACAATCCCTGGTGGCTGTCAATCCTTGAATGGGGCGAGCTGTCGCCGCATGCGCATTATTTCGACATCGACTGGCAGAGGCTCGGCGCCAATGGCAAGTTGGTCCTGCCGTTCCTCGGCGCTCCTTATGGCGAAGCGCTGGAGAGCGGCAACCTGCATCTTGCTTTTAATGCTGAGCAAGGCTCCTTCAGCGTCTGGCAACACGAGCATCGCTTTCCAATCTCGCCGCTGAATTATCCCGACATACTCGATACCGCGCTTGCCATTCTCGGCAAATCGGCGATTGGCGGCGATGTGCTGGCAATTATCGGGGAGTTGCGCGGCATGGCAGGGGAGACATCCGCCCGCCGGCGCGCGAATCTTCCCGCGCGCGCCGAGGAGCTCAAGGCGCGTCTGGCGCGCGTCGTGCGTTGGCAGCCGTCCCTGCTTCGCGCTATCGAACGCGCGCTCGAAGTCTTGAACGGGATCAAAGGGCGGCCCGAAAGCTTCGAGCCCTTGCACAATCTGCTGGAACAGCAGGCCTACCGGCTCGCATATTGGCGCGTCTCCGCCAGCGACGTGAATTATCGCCGCTTCTTCGACATCGACTCCCTGGCCGGATTGCGCGTCGAGGAGCGCGACGTTTTCGAAGCGAGTCATGCATTGATTTTTCGGCTCATTGCCGAAGGCCGGGTCCATGGCCTGCGCATCGATCATATCGACGGCCTTGCCGACCCCACAGGTTATCTCGAATCCTTGCAGGGGGCGGTTGGGCCCGGTTTCTACATTGTTGTCGAGAAAATTCTCGAACCGGGCGAGAAATTGCGCGATTGGCCGGTCGCCGGCACGACGGGCTACGATGCACTCAGCCTGCTCGATGGTATTCTCGTCGATCGGAATGCCAAGGCACCGTTCGATAAACTGTATCGCGTCTTCACGGGCGGAGGCGAAAATTTCCACGAAGCCTTACGCCACGCCAAGCTGCAGATTCTGGAGACGAGCTTCGCGAGCGAGCTCGAAAGCCTGGTTTCCGACGTCAAACGCATTGTCGATTCCGATCGCCGTACGCGCGACGCAACGGTGAACGCAATCCGTACCGCACTGAGCGAGGTGATCGCGAGCTTCCCGGTTTATCGGACGTACCTGACGGAGCGCCATGCAGCTGCCGCTGAGGACATAGAGATCGTCGAACAAAGCGCCGCGGATGCGAAGACAAAGAGCCGCCTTCCCGACTCTTCCGTTCACGACATGATCGCAGCGATATTGCTGGAGCGCCCGGACTTGGGGATGCCTGCGCGTCCGAGCCGCACTTTAGTGTCGCGCTTCCGCCGCCGTTTCCAGCAATTGACCGGCCCGGTCATGGCGAAAAGCCTCGAGGACACGCTCTTCTACCGCGAAGTGCGCTTCATTGTGTTGAACGAAGTCGGCGGAAATCCCGAACAGTTCGGCACCGATCTTAACGCGTTCTATGCCGCGCAGCAGGAGAGGTATGAGCGCCAGAAGAACGCGCTGATCGCCACCGCTACCCACGACACAAAGCGAGGCGAAGACGCGCGTGGGCGGTTGCTCGCCCTTTCGGAGATGCCTGAAGCCTGGGCACGGTTGGTGGAGATTGTTGAACGCGCGGTCCTGGAGCGATTTGCCGATCGCGAGACAATCGATGCGAACGATCGCTACATGCTGCTGCAGTCCATCATTGGCGCGTTGCCGGTGGAAGCGATCCAGAGCAACCCTGCGTCTGAGGTGATTGAGCCTTTCAGGGAGCGCCTCGAGACATACGCGGAAAAAGCGCTACGCGAATCGAAACGCCACACCTCGTGGTTTAATCCCGACTGCGCGTACGAGGCACAAGCGCGCGAGTTTCTCGCACTTCTCCTCGACGCCAGCGCGGCACCTTGGGCAGCGATCGTGCCGCTCGCGCACGAGCTTTCGGCGCGCGGCATGCTCAACGGGCTGACACGCACGATTCTGAAGATCACGCTGCCCGGGGTTCCCGATTTTTATCAGGGCACCGAGTTCTGGGACTTTTCGTTAGTCGATCCCGACAATCGAGGGCCGGTCGATTATGCCGCGCGCGAAGCAGCGTTGTGTGGCACCGGTAATGTCGTCGACCTGATCTCCTCCTGGGCGGACGGGCGGATCAAGCAGGGCCTGATTGCCATCCTGCTTGCCGATCGTGCCGCCGCGCCCGAACTCTACAGCGACGGCACGTTTGTCCCGGTGCCATTGCGCGGCGCGGAAGCGGCGCGGCTCGTCAGTTTCATACGGCAACGCCATGACGACATGCTGCTCGTCGCGGCTCCGCGGCTTTTACATCGACAGCTCGCCGGGCTTAATCTGCCTCTTGGGGAGGCGGACTGGCGCGATACCCGGCTGAGCGTCCCTGAAGGGCGCTGGCGCAACCTACTCACGGGATTGGCATTTATTTCCAGCGGAGAAGTCGCAGCTTCAGAACTCCTCTCCGACCTGCCGTTCGCCGTCGCGAGGATCGGCGCATGACACGACCCTTGAATGCTCGAATATCGCAGACGCTGAAGTCTGCCTTGTCGCCGCAAATCGCGGAGGGCCGCATCGTCATCGAAGCGGTCAGCCCGCTGATCGATTGCGGCGAAACGCCGATCAAACGGATCGTCGGCGACACGCTCGCCGTGCAGGCGACCATGTTTTCAGATGGGCACGAAAAGATTGCGGCCGATCTGTTGTACCGGCCGACCCGCGAGAGCCAGTGGCGTCGCACCCCGATGCGCTTTATCGAGAACGACCGGTGGACGGGCTCGTTCCCGCTCGAAGAGAATACGCGCTACGTGTACACGATCGAATCCTGGCGTGATCCGTTTGCGAGTTGGCAGGCAGCTCTTGAGAAGAAGCGTGCGGCCGGTCAGGACCTGAGCCTGGAGATCGAACATGGCGTCGATCTAATCCGCGAGACGAAGCCGCGCTCACGCGGCGCAGTGAGGGAGCGCGACGAGATCATTGCCGCAGCGGAAAGCGCTGGAAGCGATGCGGCAGGCCTCTTACTTGAGCCGCGCGTCCTCGCTTTCATGACCACGCATGGGCGGCGCGACAACGTCTCGCGCTATGGGCGCGAACTCATGGTGATCGTCGATCGCAAGACGGCGGCATTCTCCTCCTGGTATGAGCTTTTCCCCCGGTCCCAAACGCCGAGCCCGCGCCAGCACGGCACCTTCAATGGCGTGATCGCGCGCCTGCCTTATGTGCGCGATCTCGGTTTCGACGTGCTTTACTTTCCGCCGATTCATCCCATTGGCCGGACGAACCGGAAGGGCCGCAATAACGCGCTTTCCGCCAGTCCCGCGGATCCGGGCAGCGTTTACGCCATCGGCTCGGATGAGGGCGGGCACGACGCGCTGCACCCCGAACTCGGCACGATGGAGGATTTCCTCCGCCTCGTTCACGCCGCGCACGAATACGACCTCGAAATCGCACTCGATTTCGCTATCCAATGCTCGCCGGACCATCCTTGGATCAAGCAACATCCAGAATGGTTCGAATGGAAGAAGGACGGCTCCATCGCCTATGCCGAAAACCCACCGAAGAAATACGAAGATATTGTCAACGTCCATTTTTACGGCGAATCGTTTCCATCTCTCTGGATCGCCTTGCGAGACGTCGTGCTCTTCTGGATCGATAAAGGCATCAAGATATTTCGCGTCGACAATCCACACACCAAACCGATCCCGTTCTGGCGCTGGCTCATCGAAGACATCAATCGCGAACACCCCGATGTGATTTTCCTGGCGGAGGCCTTCACGCGGCCGAGCATGATGCGCAAGCTCGCCAAAATCGGCTTCCAACAATCCTATACCTATTTCACCTGGCGTGATGAAAAGTGGAACATCACCGAGTACCTCAATGAGTTACAAGGCGAGATGGCCGAATATTATAGACCGAATTTTTTCGTCAACACGCCGGATATTAATCCACTCTATCTGCAGACAAGCGGCAGGCCTGGTTTTATCGTCCGCTCCACCCTTGCAGCGATGCTCGCCGGCAATTGGGGACTATATAACGGCTTCGAAATCTGCGAGTCCGAACCGCTCCCGGGCCGCGAGGAATATCTCGATTCCGAGAAGTACGAAATAACGATCCGGGACTTCGATGCACCCGGCAACATCAAGGATCATATCCGGGCGCTAAACCGCATCCGGCGCGAAAACCCGGCGCTGCATGATGTCCGCGGCACGCTGTTCCTCAATGCGTGGAACGACGCAATCGTCGCTTTCGCCCGCTTCTCGCCGGACCGCAGCAACGCGATCATGGTCATGGTCAATCTCGATCCCCGCAACCGGCAGGAATGCGCTTACGAGGTCCCGCTCTGGGAATTCGGGCTGCCGGATCACGCGTCGATCGCGGTCGTCGACCTCCTCCAAGGCTATCATTTCATGCTGCACGGCAAAACGCATACGATCGCGCTTGATCCGGCCGAACGCTCCGTCATTATCTGGCGCCTTGTTTCCCCGAGTGCTGAGGCGGGCCCATGATCAACCGCGGCGAGCCGCAATGGTACCGCGACGCCATCATTTATCAGCTTCACGTCAAATCGTTTTTTGATTCCGACAATGACGGCATGGGCGATTTCGAGGGGCTGACGCGGAAACTCGATTACGTCAAGGAACTCGGCGCGACGGCGATCTGGCTCATGCCCTTCTATCCGTCGCCCCTGAAGGATGACGGCTACGACATCGCCGATTATCGCGGCATCCACGCGAGCTACGGAACCTTGCGCGATTTTCGCCGCTTCGTCCGCGAGGCGCACGAGCGGGACCTGCGCGTCATCACCGAGCTCGTCATCAACCACACGTCGGACCAGCACCCCTGGTTCCAGCGTGCGCGCAGAGCGCGGCCTGGATCGAATGCCCGCGAGTTTTATGTTTGGTCCAACACCGACGAACTCTATCGCGACGCGCGCATCATTTTCCTGGACACGGAAAAATCGAACTGGACCTGGGATGAGGAAGCCAAGGCGTTTTTTTGGCACCGCTTCTATAGCCACCAGCCGGACCTGAACTTCGAAAACCCGCGCGTGCTTTCGGCCGTCATAGATACGATGCATGCCTGGTTCGACATGGGCGTGGACGGAATGCGGCTCGACGCCATTCCGTATCTTTGCGAGCGTGACGGTACCAATTGCGAAAACCTCCCGGAGACTCATACGGTCATCAAGAAAATACGCGCCGCTCTCGACGAGACCTACACCGACCGCATGCTGCTTGCCGAGGCGAACCAATGGCCGGAAGAGACGGCGCAATATTTTGGCGATGGTGATGAATGCCACATGGCATTTCATTTCCCGCTGATGCCGCGGATGTACATGGCGCTAGCGCAGGAAGACCGGCACCCGATCACCGACATTATGCGGCAGACCCCGGAAATTCCGGAAGGCGCGCAATGGGCGATTTTCCTGCGCAATCACGACGAGCTGACGCTCGAAATGGTGACCGACAAGGAGCGCGACTACCTCTGGTCTTTCTACGCGGTCGATCGCCGCATGCGCATCAATCTCGGCATTCGCCGCCGGCTTGCGCCGCTGCTCGAAAACGACCGCCGCAAGATCGAGCTGTTGAACTCGATGCTGTTCTCGATGCCCGGCACGCCGGTTCTCTATTACGGCGACGAAATCGGCATGGGCGACAACATCTATCTCGGCGATCGCGACGGGGTGCGCACTCCGATGCAATGGTCGCCTGATCGCAACGGCGGTTTCAGCCGCGCCGATCCGGCGCGCCTATTCTTGCCGGCGATCCAGGATCCGATCTACGGCTTCGCCGGCGTGAATGTCGAGGCGCAGCTCGCCAATCCTTCGAGCCTGCTCAATTGGATGCGGCGGATGATCTCGGTGCGTCGCGCGCATCTGGCTTTCGGACGCGGTACGTTGCGCTTCCTTTATCCGTCCAACAGGAAAGTGCTCGCCTATCTGCGGGAATGGGATGATGACCGGTTACTCTGCATCGTGAATGTATCGCGCGCACCCCAGGCCGTGGAGCTTGACTTAAGCGAATTCCGCGGTGCCATTCCAACGGAGCTGACCGCCGGCAGCATTTTTCCGCCGATCGGGCAGCTACCTTATCTTTTGACATTACCTTCTTACGGCTTCTTCTGGTTCAAGCTGGAGGCAAACGTCGAAGCAGAACGCTTTGGACCGAAGGCCGCCCCGGAATTGTTCACCCTCGTTCTTACGGGCCCCCTCGAACGATTGCTCGAAGGGCGCGAGAAAATCGCCTTCGAGCGCACGATTGTGCCTGCATTCCTGACGGGACGGCGCTGGTTCGCCGGCCGCGGCCGACAGCTCGAACGGGTACGCCTTGTGAGCGTTGCCGCCCGGCGCGCCGAGGGTCAGGAACGCGCCTTCCTCCTGCCGACCGTCGAGGTAGTAATCAAAGGCGGTGACATTCAGCGCTATTTTCTACCGCTCGCTCTCGCCGAAGAAGGTGATGAAGATGCGGGCTCCGCTTACGCAGTTGCCCGCGTGCGGCGTGGCGCCAGGGTCGGCATCGTGCTCGATGCCGAAGGCGATCCCAATTTCGCGATGACTATGCTGTCGCTTATTCGCAAGGGCGAGCATCTCAAATCGAGCGAAGGGAAAATCGTCTTCACTACGACTAAGGCGCTCGCGGGGCAGGACCAAGCCGAGAGCGACGGTGGCCCCGTGCAGCGGCTCGGTGGCGAGCAAAGCAATACCTCTTTCAACATTGCCGATCGGATGGTGCTGAAAATCTATCGGCGTATTCGCGAAGGCATCAATCCTGAAATCGAGATCGGGCGATTTCTGACGGAGGTCGCAGGTTATGCAAACACGCCGGCACTCTACGGAATAGCCGAGCACGTCGGCGCCGACGGGAGGCGGACGGCTCTTGCCATTCTGCAGCAGTTCGTCCGCAATCAAGGCGATGCCTGGGCCTGGACACTAGAATCGCTCGGTCGCGAGATTGAGCGATTGAGCCTGTTACCGGAGCGTGAGGCGACGCAGATCGAGGACGAGGCAAGCTTCGAGCTGCATTACGTACGCACGATTGCGCGTCGGATCGCGGAAATGCATATCGCGCTTACGGTTGCGACCGACGATCCGGCATTCGCCCAGGAACCGCTGAAGCGCGAGGATGTCGAAGCTGTCGCCGAGGAGGCGAGAAGCCTCGCCAAAGGCGCCTATCAGGCGGTCGAGCGCCTGATGCCCGAGCTGCAGGGTCAACGGGCCGAGCATGCACGAAGTTTCCTGCAGAGCCGCGGGGCCATCGAGACGGCTATAGCGGCGGCGACCGTGGTGCCGATCGGCGCGATCAAGAGCCGCATACATGGCGACCTGCACCTTGGCCAAATCCTGATCGCGCGGGATGATGTGATGATCGTCGATTTCGAAGGCGAACCTCTGCGTTCCCTGGACGAGCGGCGGATGAAGGCCTCGCCTACCGCCGATGTTGCCGGCATGTTGCGCTCCTATGCCTACGCTGCGGCGACAGCGAGCCGAACTGAGGCGCGCCCGGGGTCGCGGCGGACGGCCGAGATCGCACGCCTCTGGCAGAATCTAGTTTCGACGACGTTCCATGCTGCTTATGAGGAGGGGACGCGGGGCACACCGGTGTTTATTGAGGACGAGAGGACGCGCCACCTCCTCCTCAACCTCCACCTCCTTCGCAAGGCGCTCTACGAGATCGGCTACGAGGCGAGCCATCGGTCGGATTGGATCGACATCCCCGTGCGAGGCGTTCTTGACATAATCGGCGAGGTATCGCGGACATGAACAAACCAGCCAAGGCGGCCGCCGAGGTCAAGGTCGCGCCCGAGCCGAAGGCTTCGCCGAGGCGCGCCGAGGAGCCGCCTTTCGCCGTCCATCCCGGCGCGATCGCCGCGATCGTCGCGGCGACCCATGGCGATCCCTTCTCCGTCCTCGGACCGCACAGGGTCGGCCACGACCTCTACGAGATTCGTGCCATGTTGCCGGGAGCGGCCGAGGTCCGCGCGCTGTCCGTCCAGGGCGGCGACCTCCTCTGCGAGCTGAAGCGCGTCGACCCGTCCGGCTTCTTCTGCGGCCGCGTTTCCTCGGTGCACCGGCCCTACTACAAGCTCGAAATCGCCTGGCCGCGCGAAACGCGCGTCGAATGGGACCCCTATTCCTTCGGACCGGTGCTTGCCTCCGACGATTTCTCCGCCGTCGAGGACATCGGCACGTCGCGCTTCTACAATGTCTTCGGCGCGCACATGGTCGAGCACGGCAACGTCACGGGCGGCCGCTTTGTCGTCTGGGCACCTAACGCCCACAATGTCAGCGTCGTTGGCGACTTCAACATCTGGGACGGCCGGCGCCATCCGATGCGCCTGCGGCACGAGACCGGCATATGGGAATTGTTCGTTCCCGAGCTGCCGCAGGGGCAGCGGTACAAATACGAAATGCGCGATCCTTCCGGGCGCCTCCTGCCGCTCAAGGCCGATCCGGTCGCGTTCCGCGCCGAGCATCCGCCGGCGACCGCCTCCGTCCTGCACGGCTTGCCCAAAAAACCGCAATGGCACGACGAAGGCTGGATCGAGGGCCGCGGTGCCCCGCAGCCGCGTAAACGGCCGATCTCGATCTACGAGTGCCATCTCGGCTCATGGGCGCGCGTTCCCGAAGAGGGCAACCGGTATCTCAGCTACAAGGAATTCGGCGAGCGGCTCATTCCTTATGTTCGCGATCTCGGCTTCACGCATATCGAGCTATTACCCATCACCGAATATCCCTTCGACGGCTCGTGGGGCTATCAGCCGATCTCGCTTTATGCGCCGACCTGCCGCTTCGGCACTCCGGAAGAATTCGCCGAATTCGTCGAAAGCGCGCACGCCGCAGGGATCGGCGTGCTGCTCGACTGGGTTCCCGCGCATTTTCCCAACGATCCGCATGGTCTTGCGCGTTTCGACGGCACGCATCTCTACGAGCATGCCGATCCGCGCCAGGGTTTTCACCAGGATTGGGGCACGCACATCTACAATCTCGGACGCCGCGAGGTCATGGCGTTCCTCGTCTCGAATGCGCGCTTCTGGCTCGAGCAATATCATCTCGACGGACTGCGCGTCGATGCCGTCGCCTCGATGCTTTATCTGGATTATTCGCGCCGGCCGGGCGAATGGGTGCCGAACCGTTACGGCGGCAACGAGAATCTCGAAGCGATCGATTTTCTTCGCCGCATGAACGAGGTCGCTTATGAAACCAAGCCCGGCGTGTTCACCGTCGCCGAGGAGTCGACGGCATGGCCCGGCGTGTCGCAGCCGACTTATACCGGCGGTCTCGGCTTCGGCTTCAAATGGAACATGGGCTGGATGCACGACACGCTCCGCTACATGTCGAAAGAGCCGATCCACCGGCGCTACCATCACCACGACATGACCTTCGGCATGGTCTATGCGTTCAGCGAGAATTTCATCCTGCCGCTGAGTCATGACGAGGTCGTGCACGGCAAGGGCTCGCTGCTCGGCCGCATGCCCGGCGACCGCTGGCAGCGCTTTGCCAATTTACGCGCCTATTTCGGCTTCATGTGGGGCCATCCCGGCAAGAAGCTTTTGTTCATGGGCGGCGAATTCGGCCAGGAGCGCGAATGGAATCACGATCGCAGTCTCGACTGGCATCTGCTGGCCGACGGCAATCACAAAGGCGTGCAGAGCCTGGTCCGCGATTTGAACCATATCTATCGCGAGACGCCGGCTTTGCATGCGCGCGATTGCGAGGATTCAGGCTTCCGCTGGCTGATCGGCGACGATCGCGACAATAGCGTGCTCGCCTTTGCCCGCTACGGCGACCAGCCCGATGACGTCGTCATGGTCATCTCGAATTTCACGCCCGTGCCGCGCGAAAATTATCGGGTCGGCGCGCCGCAGCCCGGCGCCTGGCATGCGATCGTCAACACCGATGCCGCGCAATATGGCGGCACCAGCCCGGAACGGCTGCCGCCGTTCCATACTTCGGACGAGCCGAGCCACGGCCATCCCTGGTCGCTGGTGATGAAGCTGCCGCCGCTCTCGACGATGATCTTGCAGCGGAGGGGGTGATCCCGCCGGGCTCGCAGGGTGCAATAAGCACAGGGGCGCTGCAGGCGGAGGACATTTGAGGAAGGCGTGGAAGTGGCCGCCAACCTACTCATTTTTTCGCTTCCACCTGCGGAATACGTTGTCATGAGGTCCAACGTCGACAGCGGTGTAATAATCCTCCGATTCCTTCCTCAGGATACTCGGTCACCCCGATGAGGATCGATGATAAAGTAGCCCGGATTGGATTTTAACTGCCTAAAGTCGAGTGATCTCAGGCGGGGATTGTTCTGGAACAAGAGAGCCGCATTGGCCTTCTTAGCGCGTTCTGGCGGCAAGGACGCGAGAGCGTTCTTATAGCCTTGCTCCACCGAGATGCGCATACCAAGACTATCCGGTCGGCAGACTATCCAAGAAAGCTTTCAACCGTTCTGGAGTGTCAAATGTCTGGCCATCGCCCTTATAGCCCAAATGTTCTGCGCGAAATGCGCGCAGAAAAAGCGCTTGCTCAAGGAGACTCTCTATCAGCTCATCCACCTGATGAATGAAGTGCTCAGCTAGCTCAGACAATACTGCCCGCCCAACGGAAACGAATGCTGCAGACTTTTAAGGATTTTGCTCAGCTGCTCCCGGTTACCGCATAAGTCCGTCGCTCTAGCCTCAGCCAAATCAATCAGGTTTTGCACGCTCTCGAAGAATTGCTCACGCTTCGGCGACGCCGAGGGAAAAATGTCAACACAGCTTAGAAGTTGGTCACGAGAGTCGGAGTGCAGCTTCTCCACGTCGCGCATCGATCGATCGAAGCCGAGCATCATTTCCGCTGCGGCGGCCTTCAGCCGAATCGCCGGTGCCTCGGCACTCATCTGCTCAAGTAGGCTGAGCGTCTCAACCGGGGGCGACGCGATTACCGTAGTGGCCGCTAGACTCTCGAGCTTGGAAAGGATTTGCGGTTGTTCTCTCAACGAAGCGCCCCCTAAGGCGTCGGGACGTTGAAAACCACGCATCTCGATCCTTGCTGATGACCTCGACGGGCCTGGTCATCGCCGCGACGCGCGGATCGGAAGTGTGCCGCGGCGATTCCGGCGGGCCGGTCGTCGCCGACGGAGCGGGCGGGCCGGTGCTCTGGGGCGTGGCCAGTTCCGTGCTCACCTCCCGTCCGCCATGCGGACGCGTCGTCGTGATCGCGCCCGCAGCGCCGAATTTGTGAGATCGCCGGCTTCGCGGCGTCATGCGCGGCGATGTTGGTGAAGCGCACGCGGTACACGATCGCTCGCTGCGCGCTATAGTGCGGTCCTCTCCCCCGGAGTTTGCAATTCGCATGATCGACGCCGACGCGCCCGCGCGTCAAAAATTTCTCCTGTTGCCGCTGGCCTTCGTCAATTTCGCCGTCGGCGCCGGCGCCTTTCTCGTCATCGGCATGCTTTCGCCGCTCGCGCAATCCTTGTCGATGAGCAAGGTGCAGGCGGGCTGGGTGATGAGCGCTTATGCGCTTGGCTATGCGCTTACCTCGCCGGTGCTCATCGCGATCACCGGCGGATTGCGACGGCGCACCGTCATTCTCACCGGCCTGGCGATTTTCGTGCTGGCGAGCCTTCTGTCGGCGGCGGCATTGACGCCGGGCTATCTCTACGCCGCACGCATATTGGCGGCGATCGGCTCGGGCATGACGACGCCGGTCGCAGCTGCCATCGCGGTTGCGACCAGCGGTGAGGCAACGCGCGGCAAGGCGCTGTCTTTCGTATTCGCCGGCATGACGGTCGCGCAGGTGGTGGGCGTGCCGGCGGGGGCGTTTATCGGCTACACGTTCGGGCCCTCCACCGCTTTTGTGGTGGCGGCGATCTTATGCGCGTTGGTTTCCCCATGGGTGGCGCTGGAGGTGCCGCGCGACGTGCACTTCCAGCCGCAATCCCTCGTCACGCTCTGGCGCACGATCATCAGCCCGCGCCACATCGTTGCCGCGCTGTTGACGGTGACGATCGCGACGTCCGGTTATCTCGGCGTCACGTTCATGGGTCCGCTTGCGGAACTGCGACTCGGCATGGGACGCGACGGCGTGGCGTTGATGCTGACGGCAGGCGGCATCGGAGCCTTCGTCGGCAATATCATCGCCGGCCGGCTGACCGACCGGCTCGGCGCAAGCCGAGCGTTGCTCATGTTCCTGATCGCGCAGGCGCTGCTTTTGCCGGCGTTCACGACGATTCGTTACGGGCTCGCACTTGGTCTGACAATCAGCTTCGTATGGAATCTCGCGGGCTGGGGTTTTACCGTCCCGCAGCAGGCGCGGCTGATGGCGATCGATGCGAAGACGCAAGGCGTGATGCTGGCCTTGAATGCTGCCGGCATTTATCTCGGCACCGGCCTCGGTTCGGCGATTGCCGGCGCAGTCTACGAGAACTGGGGCATCGAGGCCACGGGCATTGTCGGCGGCGCGATCGCCGCGCTTGCGATCGTGCACATGCTGTTTTCAGATTGGCTTAGCAAACGCGAGGCGGTCTGATTCCCGCGCCAGAGCGGCTCACACCTTTTCCTTTTCTTTTTCTTTGTCCTTATCCTTTTTCTTCTTCTTGGCTTTGTCGCCGTTCGCTTTGTCGTTCTTGGCTTTGTCCTTGTTGTCCTTGTCGTCCTTCTTGCCATCGCGCGCGGCGATGTTGGTGAAGCGCGCATTGCCGAGGCCGGTGCCGATCGTCAGCACGCCCCAATGCTCGACGTCGGTCATGAACGGCACCTGGCTCAGGCCCTGCACGACCGCA
>DATAOB010000094.1:0-3038 GCA_036265935.1 Beijerinckiaceae bacterium | reverse complement strand
CGGCAGTCACTGAAGCAGCGCGGCCTCGAATGCGCTGGCGATCGCCTCTTTGCTCTTGCCCGCCGCCATGGCGTCGCCGATGACGACGACGCCTTGCCCTGGCTTGACAAGCGGCCGAAAGCGATCGGCCGTTGCGCGGCGCGCTCGGTAATAAAACCAATCTCGAAACCTCGGGCTGGACAAGACGCGCGAAACGAGCGGCCAGCGCCCGATGCCCCAATCGAGCATCTTGGTTGCAATCGGCCCGAGGCCGAAGCGATAGCGGGCGCCGGTCGCGATCACGATGCGGTCGAACGGCGCGAGCACGTCAGGATTGGCGGCGACGTCGCAGTGGAAGCAGAACTCGACGCCTTTGCCCGTGCATGCGGCGACGAGATCGCGAATGTAGCGCTCGAAGCTCGCCTCGTTCGCCACGACCTCCTGGAACAGCGGCGCCTTGCCGGCATAACGGAAGGCGCCGCCTGGGCGCTCGTTCTTTTCGAACACCGTGACGTCGTTCCCTTCAGCTACCAACGATGCATAGGTCAAGCCGGCGGGGCCTGCGCCGATCACGGCGATGCGCTCGCCGTGCGGCGCGCTACGATTGGCAAATAGCCTCTCGCGGCCGGCGGCGGCGTTGACCACGCAGCCGATGCCCGTGCCGCCGCGCATCTCGTTGATGCAGGTGTTGCAGGCAAGACAGCGCCGGATCGGCTCCCCACGGCGCAGTTTCTCGACCCATTGGGGGTCGGCAATGAGCGTGCGGCCGAGCGCGATGAAATCGGCCTTCCCCGTTGCAACCGCTTCGGTTGCAATGGCGGGCTCGCCGAGCCGCCCCACCGCGATGACGGGGATGGGGATCAGGTTTTTCACGGTGGCGGCGAAATCGAGAAAGATTCCATCCGGAAAAGTCATTGGCGGGAGCACGACTTGCGCGGATGGCAACGAGCGATAATGTCCGGCAGTGACATGCAGCGCGTCCGCTCCCGCCTCCGCCGCCCATACCGCAATTTGGCGGCCTTCGCTGAAGGGCAATCCGCCGGGGAAGAAATCTTCGACCGACAGCCGATACACAACCGGCGTTCCGGGGATCGCCGCCTTGACGGCGCGCAGTACCTCGAGCCCGAAGCGGGCGCGGTTCTCGAGACTACCGCCGTAGGCGTCGGTGCGGCGGTTCTCGAATGGCGCGTGAAATTGCGAAATGAGATATCCGTGCGCGGCGTGGATCTCGACGCAGTCGAAGCCGGCGTTGCGCGCGCGCACGGCCGCGGCGGCGTGCGCCGCCACCGTCGCTTCGATGCGCGCCGTGGTCATTTCCTCCGGGATGATGGTTTCGAGCGTCGTCTCATAGACCGGATGCGGGATCGCCGATGGTGCAATCGGCGTCTCGCCGCAGATGTCGCGGCGCGTGTGTCCGCCGCCATGGCCGAGCTGAATGGATGCCTTCGATCCGGCGCGATGGATTTCATCGACCAGACGCGTCAACCCCGGCAGAAAGCGGTCGTCGTAAATCCCGACCTCGCGGCGGCGATGTCGGCCGGCCTTCTCGGGCGAAGCCATCTCGACCGTGATGAGACCAACGCCGCCGCGTGCCCGCGCCAGGTAATAGGCGATGGTGTCGTCGGTGACGTAACCCTCCTCGTCCGCCGTGCGCGTCGTCATCGGCGGCATGACAATCCGATTGGGGATGTCGACCGAGCCAATCCGCGCCGAGGTGAGCAGGATGTTCATGAGATGCTGGTGACTGCGGGCAGTGCGTGCAGCCGCCGTTGCGTATCACAGCACGGGAATCTCGCCGCCGTCGAGATCCAAGGTGGCGCCATGCAGCCAGGCTGCCCGCGAGGATACGATGAAGGTGACGAAATCCGCGACGTCCTCCACCTTGCCGTAGCGGATGATCCCTGCCTCACGGCAGAACTGCGCGCGGATTTTTGCCTCGGGCTCCCCGGTCCGCTCGACCTCGGCGCGGATGCGCCGCCACTGCCGCTCGGTCTCGACCAGCGACGGATGGATGCAATTGACGCGCACGCCGTCCTCCTTGCCGAGGTCGGCCAAGCACTTGGTGAAGGCGGCAACGGCGGCATTGACCGAGCTGCCGATGGTGAAACGCTTTTCCGGCTTGCGTCCGCTGGTGCCGGCGATCGCGACCAGCGCCCCGCGGCGCTCCTTTAACAGCGGCCAAGCCGCGCGCGCGAGTCGCACATGCGCGAAGAATTTCAGCGCATAGCCGTCTGCCCAATCGGCGTCGGTCAGTTCGAAGAAGTCGCCGCGCTTGGTCGCGCCGGCATTGTTGACGAGGATGTCGAGGCCGCCGAGTTCGCGCTGCACCGCCTCGACCAGCGTCTCGGCTGCGCTGGGCTCGCGCAGATCGAGCACGCAGACCGCGGCTTTTCGTCCCTTGCCGCGGATCGACGTTGCCACCTCTTGCAACGCTTGCGCGTCGCGGCCGGTGAGCAGGAGATCGCAGCCCTCATCGGCAAAAGCCAAGGCGATGCCGCGGCCGATGCCGCGGCTCGAACCGGTCACGAGCGCGACCTTTCCTTTCAATCCAAGCTCCATTCACAGCTCCTCGTGCTTGCTCAGAGGCGGACGCACTTTGCGGCCGGAGCTTATGACATTGCCGAGGAAGGGAATGAAGAGGGCGCAGCGTGCCGCCGGTCGCTCGTCCCCGCGAGAGCGGGCGACCCAGTTGCTCCTGGATTCCAGCTTTCACAGGAAAGAACGGAGCTCATCGGCGGGATTGCCGCAATCTAATCGGACACTCCGCTATATCCTGTCCGGATAGGCGACGATGAAGTTGCCGGCATTCGGCATCTTCACTTTTGGCAGCGTTTCGGAGTTCATCGTGTCGTTCTCGCCGATGATCTTGTTGAGCGCGAGGATATAGGCGCACAGGGCATAGACTTCGTCGGCGGTGAGCGTTCGCGGCACCTGATAGGGCATGGCGCGACGGATGATGTCGAACAGGGTCGTCGGGTGCTCGTAGTAGGTGACGGTCTTGGGCGCGTCGATACGATCGAACTTGGGAGGGCTGACCATCGGCACATAACCCGGCCGCG
>DATAOB010000093.1:0-27444 GCA_036265935.1 Beijerinckiaceae bacterium | reverse complement strand
CAGCTTCGTGTGATCGTCACGTCTGGGGACTACGAGAAAGACCTTCCGCCTGGCGCGAAGTTTCTTGCGAAGCCCTGGTGCGCATCCGACTTATTGCGTGTGGCGGCTTAGCCGCGCAGAGCGCCGGGCGAAGGGCGCCAGCCGTGCGCGTGCGCGGCTCGGAACTCTCCCGCCCTCAAATCCAGGGACGTAAAAGCTCCAGCTACTGTGCCTTTGACCTCTACGCGATGTAGCTGTCCGCCTTCATCCTCATAATCTATGTCCCAGCCCGGAGTTTCGCCGTTTGCGGCGCGGTGGACAACGACGCTTGCGCAGAGGGTCCCGCGTATAAAATCAAGAGCAGCATTCTCCGCCCAATCACCGATCTCCTTCGACCGTCGAGACCTGCGCCATCGGCGGCCATGCCGTTGCGGAGCGCCAAGCCGCACATGAGGAACAAAGAGATCATCGGTTTCTATGCCGCCGGGACGAGAAGCCTGCGGCGGGTCGGTTGCATTACTCCCATGAATACGGGAAGCAGCAATGATCGCGTCGAAAACAGTGGGTTCAAGCGTGCGAGCGGGCTGTGCTACAGGCCGTGAGCAACGCTGCCCCTTAGGTTAATGGCGGCAAGCACCCGATAGCTTTTTGGCTCAGCGCAAGTCCCGGCATTCGTCGTCAAGAACGAGCCGATCTTTTTTGCCGGCTTCGTATCTCAGCTTCGGGAGTCGTCCTCCCTCTACGGACGGGCGTAGGCTTGAAATCGCCGCGCCGTCTCCGCGGCCCGGCGAATTTGCGCGGCGCATTCCCGCCAACCCTCGGCTTCCAGTTCCTCGGCGAGGCTGAGCGCCCGATCGTGCGAGATGTACTCGGCGGCCTCGGAACTTACGTTGACCTTCACACGCCAATAGCCTTCGGCCAAAGCGACCTGGACCGGTTCGAAAATACTCATTCGCCACCCCACCCGAAACGGACTTGCCAAGGTGCGGCGGCGAGATTCGTTGGCAAATTGCGTCGGAATTGTGGGCAGATACCCTTTCTCCGCAGCCAACCGGCTCGCTGTTGCAGAAGAACCACGCAGGCCGCATGAGAGGCCATGCCCGAACTTCCCGAAGTGGAAACCGTCCGCCGCGGCCTCGAGCCGGCGATGGTCGGCGCGTCGTTCCGGAAAGTCGAGCAAAACCGGCCGGATCTGCGCTTTCCGCTGCCCGATCGCTTTGCGACGCAGCTTGAGGGCCGGCGCGTCGTCGGGCTCGGCCGCCGCGCCAAATATCTGCTCGCCGACTTGGACGACGCTAATGTGCTCGTGATGCATCTCGGCATGAGCGGATCTTTTCGCATCGAGACGCGGGGTAGCTCCCGTAAACCCGGCAAGTTTCATCACCCGCGATCCGCGGCCTCAGCCCACGACCACATCGTCTTCGACATGTCGAACGGCGCGCGCATCGTCTACAACGATCCGCGCCGCTTCGGCTTCATGCTGATCGTTGCGCGCGCCGCGCTCGATTCGCATCCGCTGTTTGCCGGGATGGGCGTCGAGCCGCTCGGCAATGCGCTCGATGGCGCGCTGCTGGCGCGGCTTTTCGCCGGCAAGGCCGCGCCGTTAAAGGCGGCGTTGCTCGATCAGCGGCTGATCGCCGGGCTCGGCAATATCTATGTGTGCGAGGTGCTGCATCGCGCCGGACTGTCGCCGCGCCGCGCCGCCGGTACGCTGTCGCGCCGCAACGGCGCGCCGAGCGACCGCGCGCATCGTCTCGCGGCGGCGATCCCGCAGGTTTTGCACGAGGCGGTCGCGGCCGGCGGCTCATCGTTGCGCGATCACCGCCAGACCGACGGAACGCTTGGTTATTTCCAGCACCGTTTCCGCGTCTACGATCGCGAGGGCGAACCGTGTCCGACGCCGGGCTGTTCCGGCACGATCCGCCGCATCGTGCAATCCGCTCGCTCGACGTTCTTCTGTAGCGTCTGCCAGAGGTGAGCGCGGCGCATGCGGAGCGGACCCGCGGCGGTTGCGAAATCGCTTGTGAGCGAACGCAATTGATGGCTTGATATCAATTCAGGTTTTTGCACGCCAGAGAAGTCTCGGACGCGTCGTTTGTATTTTAACGGAGGCTGCTTTGCCGAAGACCTACGTGATTGCACCTTCGATCGGTGTTGCGCGGCTGGGCAACAGCAAGAGCGAATTCTATCTGGAGCCTGAGACTATCGGCGGGCTACCGCTCGAATGTGACGCCGCGGGAAATGCCAAACCGGGCCCGGTTTTCGTGACGAAATTCAAAGACGGCCAAGGCGCGGTAAAGCGGCAGGCAGCGAGGTTTCGCATCTTTACCGTCGAGAGCGACGGCACGGAAGCGGAGGTGACGCTCGATAATTCGGACGTGCAATCGATCAGTTGGACCGTCCACCTCGCCAACAAAAAGGCGGCTTGGTACGAATTCTCGCAACTGCAAGGCAATTTGTTATACGGCCCGCAAAACAGCTATGCCAAGCAGGGCGTCAACCCGCGCAACGCCAAGATCAAAGGCAACGATTCGCGGCGAAAGCTGATCGTCGATCCGGGACCGCGAACGCTCGATGGACGGGGCAAGCATGTGTCATTCGACAAGGCGAATGTCCCCGCCGGTTATAAGCTTGCCAGTTTTCCGGATAAACCCAAGTTCGGCCAGCAGATCGGAACGATCGGCGAAATCCGCACGGATGCCTCGGGACGGCTGCTTGTTTTGGGCGGGTTCGGCACCTCCGGAGGCAATGTGGCGCTCGAGAGTTTCGGCGGCGCCGATACTTGGCACGACGACATCGCCGACGGGCCGGTCTCCTGCGTCGTGACCCTGAAATCCGGCGAGCGCGTCGCGCTCAAAGCCTGGTGCATCGTCGGCTCGCCGAAATTTGCGCCGGAGCTCGTCAATATCAGCACGCTCGACGATACGATGTTCGACGTCGCGGTCCGACACTTCGACGCGCGGCCCGATATTTACAGCACGGGAAAATTCAATCCCGGCTATATCGCGGATTTCGAGACGGAGATCCGGCCGATTCTCGACCGGCCCGGCACCTACCGCTGGGTCGCCAACGTGCCGTCGATGAATTCGTTTTCGCCGCCGCCTTTCGATCCACGCGATCAAACCGCGGCAACCGCTCCCCTGCGCCAGGCCTATTTCCAGCTGTTTCGCGATCCAGGACCCGAGAACGCGCTCGCGCCGAGCCACAACGAGCTATGGTCAAATATGGGAATTCCATTGATGCCGCTGAATGCCGGCAGCAATTCGGTCGACAACAACAAAGTCGACAAGTTTACCGGGCTAACCGAAACGCAATATTTCTTCTTGAAGCAGTGGGCCGACGGCAAATTCCAGGCCGGCGCAAGTCCGGCCGAGCCGGTTCATGTGCGCCTCACGCGTGCGAGCATGGGCAATTGCGTCGGCAATCCGTTCTGCCCCGGAATCGAGGTCACGTGGACCACGCGCAATCCGAATATCTACGATAAGCCGTGGAGCATTCGCCATCGCGACGGCGCCGATTACGCCAATACCGGGCTTGAACCCGCACACGACGAGACGGAACGGCCCGACGGCTGCGAGCCGGGCGATCTAACCAAGCGAATGGCGATTCCCTGGCAAGCGGACTTCTACCAATGTTCCGTGCAAAATATAAACTTCACCGACCCCGCGCGTAATAACGAGAAGGATCCGAAAAATCCGGAGGACACTTGGCAGAAGCCGCCGGTCTATTACACCTATTGGTGGCCGCCGCAGAGTCCATGGCAGGTGATTGCCGGCGAACTGAATCCCAACGTCGCAACCGAACGCGGCGAGCCGGTGGGTTCGCAGGTTCTGTACAGCCGCGGCATTACCGGCTTCGGCGACATGATCAAACGCTGGTCTTATTTGGGCTTCATTGCCAAC
Organism: Beijerinckiaceae bacterium; assembly: GCA_036265935.1. Classification (GTDB taxonomy): domain Bacteria; phylum Pseudomonadota; class Alphaproteobacteria; order Rhizobiales; family Beijerinckiaceae; genus JAFASC01. Next base: position 23,563 of record DATAOB010000093.1, on the reverse strand, counting down.
CAGAGCACCGGCCCCTATCGCGATCTGTTCCCCTACTTTACCGAGCAGGAGCGCGCGCATGACAAGTTCGTCGTCGCGTCCGCTCATAAAATGGCGGAAATTGCCGCCAGCATCGAGTCGGTGCACGACCTCATGTTCAGCATGAGCGCACCGGAAGCGCCGTCCGAGGCGGAGCCGATGGTTGCCTTCGAGAGCTCGCGCACCCGTGGCCGCCGGCCGAACTGACTTCGATATCGCCATTGTCGGCGGCGGGTCCGCGGGCTGCGCCGCGGCCCTTGCGCTGAGCCGCTATACGAAACGGCGCGTCGTTTTGATCGAGCGCTCGGCGTATTCTGGCACACGCGTCGGCGAAAGCGTCTCCGGCGCAATTGCTCCCCTCCTGGCTTATCTTGGAATCGAGCAACTCCTTTCGGAACGACAACATCTCCCGGCCTTCGCAAACATAGCGGCATGGGGCGCGCCAAATCCGGTCAGCCGCGAATTTCTGTTTAGTGCCGGCGGTCACGGCTGGCTCTTGGACAGGGCCGTGTTCGATGCGGACCTCGCAGCTGCTGTTGAGCGCGCCGGCATTCGCGTTTTGCGCAACACCGAAATTGCACGAAGCACCCGCGCCTCCGGCGTCTGGGAAATACAGCTGAAAGGACGGCATTCGCCAAACATCGCGGCGAGGCAGATCATCGATGCCACTGGGCGGCGCTGCGCCATCGCGCGAGCCTCAGGTGCTCGGCGCCAATCTTTCGACGACCTCGTCGGACTCGTCACATGGCTCGCCTTTGCGCGGCAGCGCGAGCAAACGCGGGCCGTTCTGGTCGAGACGGTCGAGAACGGATGGTGGTATAGCGCTCCGATTCCAGGCGACCGGCTCGTCCTCGCCTATATGACCGACGCGGCTGAATTGGACCGCGGCCTGATTGGCAACGCCAACGCGTTGCTGCGCTTTGCATCCGGTGCTCCGCTGACCTTTGCCCGTGTGTCCGATGGCAAGCCGGTTTCGCCGCCGCGCGTGTGGCTCGCCATGTCGGCAATGACTGCTCCCTGTGTCGGCGAAGGCTGGATCGCGGCGGGCGATGCGGCCGCTTCCTTTGATCCGTTGTCCTCGCTCGGCATCGGTTACGCCATGACGAGCGGCATCCAGGCTGCGCGGGCGCTCGACCGCCGCCTCAATGGCGACGAAGAATTTGCCGCCGGCTACGCACCTGATGTCTCGCGCCATATGGCCGCGTATCTCGATCAGCGTCGCCGGCTGTATCGCTACGAACAGCGATGGCCGGATCGGCCCTTCTGGTCGAGGCAGCATGATCTCCGGCTTGGAGCGCGCGCAGCAGCCTGAGCGCGGCCGCGCATGCGAAGAATTCCTACCCGCTCGAAAGCGGTCGACAATCGGCCATTGTGCCATCGCAACTTTTCGTCGAAGTGGCGACTTCACTTCATGCTAGGAAGAATGGTGATAGGTTCACGCTCAACCTTCCTCAGCCGTATGCGACCGGCAACGATTTTCCCGGTGGCGTGTTCGGCATCCCGTCAACGGAACCATGCTGCCTAACGAGGCGAGCTTCAGCTACTCGGTGCAGAGTGGCAACAATCGCATTCCGACGACATTGGTCGTCGGCGTGCCGCTGACGATGACTAAACAAACCGTGCAGGCGATGTGGCATAATGTGCGCGGCAGCACCGTCATCCTCGACAGTCCCTCGACCTTAAGCGCGATCTACTGAGCGCATTGGCCGCTCGTGCGACATCAGCGTCAGGCTCTGCGGCCTGACGCTGCTTTCACGCGCCATCGCGGCCATAATTGCCGAGGTTCTGGAGCGTCGCCGAGCAGATCGCGCATCTCTCGACCGCTTTCGAGCTTGCCGCCGGGGACATCATCTATTCCGGCACGCCGGAAAACGTCGGCCCCGTCGTCAAGGACGACGTCCTTCTTTGCAAGATCGAGGGCCTGCCCGATATGTCGATCCGCATCGTCGCCGCGCAGGCCTGATGCGGTGATTTGAGCCACTTGCGTAATTGCGGCGCGCGGCGTTTCTAGCCGCCGCCATGAGCGAGCCCTCCCTCACCGAATCCACCACTCTCATCGATGGGGGCGCGGAGATCGTCGCCGCGGCCTTTCTCGGCCGTACGCCGGCGCTGGCGCTCGCCGACGGCAACGTGCTCTTCGCCGAAATCGGTAAGGAGCGCCGCATCGCCGCGCATCCCGATGCTGCGATCCTCATCGCGGCCAGCGACGGCAAGCGGCTCGTCACCGGCGGCGATGACGGCCGTGTCGCCGCAACAGACGCGGAAGGCCGCAGCCAGGAAATCGCCGACGAAAAAGGCAAGTGGATCGACGCTGTCGCGATCGCGCGCGACGGCGCGATTGCCTGGTCGGCCGGCCGCACCGTCCGCGCGCGCGACAACAAAGGTAAGGTCAAATCCTTCGAAGCGCCGTCGAGCGTGCGTGGTCTTTCTTTCCTGCCGAAAGGCTATCGCCTCGCGATCGCGCATTACAACGGCGTGTCATTGTGGTTTCCGAACGCGGCCGCGGCGCCGGAAAAACTCGAATGGAAGGGCTCGCATATCGATGTGACGGTATCGCCGGACGGCCGTTTCGTGCTCACCACAATGCAGGAGAGCACGCTGCATGGTTGGCGGCTCGCCGACGGCAAGCACATGCGGATGTCGGGCTATCCCGGCAAGACGCGCTCGATGTCCTGGTCGAGCGACGGACACTGGCTGGCGACCTCGGGCGCGCAGGCCTGCATCGTCTGGCCGTTTCAGACGCGCGAAGGCCCGATGGGCCGCAGCCCACGCGAATGTGGGGTGCGTAACGCCAAGGTCTCGCGCGTCGCTTTTCATCCGCGCGTGCCGATCATCGCCATCGGCTATGATGATGGCTGGGTTTTGCTGGCGCGGCTGGAGGACGCCGCCGAGGTGCTGGTGCGCGGGCCGCGCTCGGGCGAGGACACGTCCGCCATCACCGCGGTTGCCTGGAATGGGAACGGTACGCGGCTGCTCTTCGGCAGCGCGTCCGGTGCGGCGGGATTAGTCGAGCTGCCATAGTGAACCCGCCGGTCCGGCCGCGATTATCCCGGTGCGACCGCAGAGGTTCCCATGTTTCTCCGCCGTATCGCTGCGCTGATCGGCCTGTTTTTCGGCATTGTCACGTCGCAACTGCCTGAATATGCGCAGCAATATCGCCAGCGGCTGGGCGGCGCGATCGATGAGCTCAATACCCTGATCGCGCGCTTCGAGGCCGAGGCGGGCCAGTCCGGAATGAACCAGGAGCAGGGGATCACGCATCTGCAGCAATCGGACGACCGCTTCGTCCAGCAGCGCGGCGACCAGATGCGCGACACGATCATGCGGCGCGACCGCCTCGAGAAGCAGGCGCAAGATTTCGCCAAAGCCGGGCCGGTGGGGCGCGTCCTCGTGCTCGCCGAGGAGTTCGATCCGCAGATCGCCGCGCGCGCCTATCAGGCCTACGAGCCGGCGGTCCCGACCACATCAGAGGGTCTGATCGCCGGTATCGTCGGCTTTATCTTCGGCGGCGGCCTTCTGCATCTCCTGGCGTGGCCGATCCGGCGTCGCCGCCAGCGGCGCCAACGGCGGGCTGAACCTGTGCGCGCGTAAAATAGGCGCGAAACCAATCCCGCGCTCCACTCGTTGAGGCTGACACGGCCGCATCGGCCTGCCGGCAAGCGGTCCAGCCAAGGAGACGCGCGATGGCAATGGCAGCCGATGTAAGCGCCGAGGCCGCATTCGGGCGGCGCACGATCAACACGATCACCTGGCGGCTGATGCCGCTGCTCATGCTGCTTTATCTCGTCGCCTATATCGACCGGCAGAACGTGTCCTATGCCAAGCTGGAGATGGTCGGCGATCTGGGTTTAAGCGAAACCGCCTACGGGCTCGGTGCGTCGCTTTTCTTTATCGGCTACTTCCTGTTCGAAGTGCCGTCGAACGTTATTCTCGAGCGCGTCGGCGCGCGCGTCTGGTTCGCACGCATCATGGCGAGCTGGGGCATCGTCACGCTGCTTCTCGCTTTCACCAAGAACGCGACGATGTTTTATATCCTGCGCTTCTTGTTGGGTGCGGCGGAGGCGGGCTTCTTTCCCGGCGTTCTCTTCGCGCTGACCTTATGGTTCCCGCAGGATTATCGCGGCCGTATGATCGGCTGGTTCATGATCGCCAGCGCAATCGCCAACGCGATCGGCGCGGCGATCGGCGGCATGCTGCTCGATCTCGACGGCACACTCGGCTTCAAAGGCTGGCAATGGGTGTTTCTCGCCACCGGCGCGCCCGCGGTGCTGCTTGCCGGCGTGGTGCTAATGATCCTGCCGGACGGACCGCACAAAGCGGCATGGCTCGACAAACGCGATCGCGATTGGCTGACCGACACTTTGACGCGCGAGCGCGAGGGAACGGTGCATACCGAGCACGCCAATCCGTTCCGCGCACTGCTCGACAAACGGGTTATCCTGCTGGCGCTGCTGTATGTCGGCTTCCCGCTCGCCGCCTACGGTTTGAGCTATTGGCTGCCGACGGTCGTCAAAGGTTTCGGCGTGTCGAACACGACCAACGGATTTCTGAACGTCATTCCGTGGGTCCTGGTAGGGCTGGCGCTGTGGTGGGTGCCGCGACATGCGGCCGAGCAGAACGAATCGACTTGGCACATCGTCATCCCGGCGCTGATCGGCGCGGCATGCCTGATCCTCAGCGTCATCATTCCCGGCAACGCGATCAAGTTTGCGCTCTTATGCATCGCGGCCGCCGGCATTTTCTCCGGCCAGCCGGTATTCTGGAGCCTGCCGCCGACCTTCCTGAAAGGCGCGACCGCCGCCGCCGGTATTGCGGCAATCAATTCGGTCGGCAATCTCGGCGGTTTCGTTGCGCAGAACGTCGTGCCGATGATCAAGGACTGGAGCGGCAGCGATCTCGAGCCGATGCTGTTCCTGGCGCTTTGCCTGACGATTGCGGCTTTGATGGTGTTCGTCGTGCAGCGGCTCCTGGCGCAGAGCCGCGTCGCCCCGGTTTCGGCGCGCGTCCCGGCATAGCACCCACTTTCCCGGAGGCCATCTGACCTCGCATGTTTGTGGCGTCAGCATGAGAAATGTCGAAGTCGGGAACACCCGATTTCGAATGCGGCGTCCGGGACCCAGAGCAATGCGCGCTGACCCTGGACCCCGGATCGCACTTCCTGCATCCGGGGAAGTGGCACTTACGAACCTTTCGCCTTTGCCAAAAACGCACTGAACGCCGCTTTCGCTTCCGGCGATTCCAGCGCGGCAGCGAATTCCTTGCTCTCCTCCTCCATCTGCGCGCGGATCGTCTGGCGATCGCCGCGCGTCAGGCGGCGGGTCGCGGCAAGCGCGTGCGCCGGTTTGGCGGCGAGGCGCTTCGCCGCGTTAAGCGCCGTCTCGATGAGCTCGCCTGTCGGGACGACTCCGTTGATGACGCCGCAGCGATGCGCCTCGTGCGCGTCGAAGGCGTCGCCGAGCAACAGCCATTCCGAGGCTTTCGCCATGCCGACGCGCAGCGGCACCGTCATCGATGACGCCGCTTCCGGCACGAGGCCGAGATCGATGAACGGCATGCGGAACTTCGCCGACGGCGCGGCATAGACGAGATCGCAGTGGAACAGCATGGTCGTGCCGACGCCGACCGCATTGCCCTCGACCGCAGCAATGATCGGTGTGTCGCAGAGCGCGATCGTGTGGATGAAGCGCAGCGCCGGCGAGCCGTGCTCGTCGCGCGTGCCGGCCAAAAAATCGCCGATATCATTGCCGGCGGTGAACACGCCGTCGGTGCCGGTGAGCAGCACGGCGCGGATATTGTCGTCCCGGTCGGCGAGCTCCAGCGCCTCGCGCATCGCATCATACATCGCGCCGGTCAGCGCGTTCTTCTTCGCCGGGCGATTCATCGTGACGCGCAGGATTTTGTCGTCGCGCCCGACGATGACATCAGCGGTCATGCTCGGTCCCCTATGGCCTTATCGTGTCGTTATGGCGAGCGTTTTAGCGCAGCAGGCAATTCAGCTAACTTTGGCCCCCTCCATGTCACCCTTCCGACGCCGCCGCTGGAGGCGGTCGGGGTCACATATTTGAGCTCATCCGTTGTGATTGTGGCGATTAGTCGCTTCTGCTCCGTACCGTTCCAATTCGGAAAGGTCGCGCTGTCGACTTTGAATGTCAGGGATTTCTCTGCCGAATTCACGGAATAGGTACCCATCATCGCGATGCTCTTGCTTACAACAGCTTTATTCTCTTCAGAACTTCCCCCGGCTCGATTGCCAGACGCAAATTTTGGAAGATCAGGACCGATAATTATGAGCATGAAATGCTTGTCCGCGTCGAAGGTCAACATCCCCTTGGCCCCTGATCCGAATTGGTCGGTTCGAGTCTGATCTTTCTCTGTGATCGATGAAACAAGTGTCCAGGTCCCCACGAGATTGTTTGCATCTTCCGCGAAGACATCTGGTGTCCCAAGCGCCCCACCAACCGATAGGGCGACCGTCGAAAAGGCAATCTTAAGAGCATTGCTGGCCATGCGCTTCCTCCCGAGCTGGTCTTCAACTAGCGATGTTGCCGACAATAGTTCCGTGCAGAAGAGAAACCAACGCGTAAAGTCGCTCGCGCAAATGAGTGAGGATCGACATAATGCGACATCCGAGTTGAACAGCCCGGTACCGGTGTTCCTCATTTGACGCTTTCAACCCGCGAGCGCGAGTTCCGCCCCGTGCACCGAGCCCGCGCCTTCCGTCACGGTGCGCTCGAGCCCGCTGGCGCCTGTCGCGATGTTTTCGGCAAAGAAACGCGCCACCGCGATGCGTCCGGCATGGGCCGGATCGGTTTCGCCGCTCACCCGCGCGCCATGTGCGGCCATCGCGATTTCCGCCAAGCCGGTGCCGCCCCGCGCATAACCGAACAGCCTGAGATACGGCGCGGCGCCGGCAAGCGCATCGGCGAGACTGGCGTCGATCGCCTCCAGCATGTAATCGGTCGCGCGTGCAAACGCGTCGACCGCGCCGGACAAGGCCGAATGCATGTGGCCGAAATCCGGCGTGTTGGCTTCGCGCAGGCGCGCCAGCGTCTCGCGCATGTCGGCAATCTCGCGCTTGACCGCGTCGCCGCCGGAGAGCGGCACCTTGCGCTGCACGAGATCGATCGCCTGGATGCCGTTTGTGCCTTCGTAAATGCCGCCAATGCGGATGTCGCGCATGAATTGCGCGGCGCCGGTCTCCTCGATGAAGCCCATGCCGCCATGCACCTGCACGCCGATCGAGGCGACCTCGTTGCCGATATCGGTGGAATACGCTTTGGCGACCGGCGTTAAGAGACTGGCGCGTTCGCCGGCCTGCTTGCGCGCCGCCGCATCGCTCTCGCGCTTGGCGCGGTCAATTGAGGCCGCCGTCATGTAACAGATGACGCGCGCGGCAGCCGTCTGCGCCTTCATCGTCATCAGCATGCGGCGCACATCCGGGTGCTCGGCGATCGAGCTCATGCCCGATCCCTTCGCGCCGGGCGCGCGGCCCTGCTTACGCTCGCGCGCATACGCGACGGCATGCTGCGTCGCGCGCTCGGCAATCGCGACGCCCTGCATGCCGACGGAGAGCCGCGCATTGTTCATCATCGTGAACATGCAATTGAGGCCGCGATTTTCCCCTCCGACAAGCCAGCCGATCGCGCCGCCTTCGTCGCCGAACACCATCGTGCAAGTCGGCGAGCCGTGCACACCGAGCTTGTGCTCGATGCCGGCGCAGTGCACGTCGTTGCGCTTGCCGGGCTTGCCGTTTTCATCGAGCAGGAATTTCGGCACGAGAAAGAGCGAAATGCCGCGCGTGCCGGGCGGCGCGTCGGGCAGACGTGCCAGAACGAGATGGATGATGTTGTCGGTGAGATCGTGCTCGCCGTAGGTGATGAAAATCTTCTGGCCGAAGATTTTGTACGTGCCGTCGCCGACCGGCTCGGCGCGCGAGCGCACCGCGTTCAAGTCTGAGCCGGCCTGCGGCTCGGTCAGATTCATCGTGCCGGTCCATTCACCCGAGACCATCTTGTCGAGATAAAGCGCTTTAAGCCCATCATTCGCATGCGCCTCGACCGCTTCGACCGCGCCGAAATTCAAGAGCGGACACAAAGCAAAAGCCATGTTCGCCGAGTTCCAGATTTCTGTGCAGGCGACGCCGAGCAGAACAGGCAAGCCCATGCCGCCGTGATGCTCGCTCGCGGTGACACCGTTCCAGCCGCCCTCACTCCATTGTTTGTAGGCTTCACGCCAGCCCGGCGTGGTCGTCACCACGCCGTCTTTGAGGCGCGCACCCTGCAAATCGCCGGTGCGGTTCAACGGCGTGAGCACGCCCTCGGCGAGTTTCGCCGCCTCTTCGAGCGTCGCCTGCGCGATACCGTCGGCGAGCTCGGCGTAAAGGCCGCTGTCGACGCCTTCGGCGAGGCCCGCCGCGTGATCCATCGTGAAAATCATGTCGGAGACGGGCACGCGGTAGGTCATGAGCGTTCCTCCGGCAGTTCGTTTCAGAGCGCACGGTGGGTTGACCTCTCGGCGGGCAGGCCCGACACCGGCGCGATGCGTTGGCTTTTGTCGATGAACCAATTCGCCGCTCAGGTGTCAAAATGAATCTTGGCGGCGGCACGGTGGCGGGGTACGCGCGCGTCCGCACTGCGGACGCGGCGGGCATTGCCGAGGCGGCGCGGCTCATCCGCGACGGCGGTCTCGTCGCGTTCCCGACCGAGACCGTCTACGGGCTTGGGGCGGACGCGACGAATGCTGCTGCCGTCGCGCGGCTTTATGCGGCGAAGGGAAGGCCCTCGTTCAATCCGCTGATCGCGCATGTCGCCGATGCGGAAGCGGCGATGCGCGAAGGAACCTTCTCCTCGCAGGCGCGAAAACTCGCCGCGCGCTTCTGGCCGGGGCCGCTGACCCTGGTCGTGCCGGTCGCGGAGACAAGCCGCATCTGCGATCTCGCTTGTGCCGGGCTCAGCAGCATCGGCTTGCGCGTGCCGGCGCATCCGACCGCGCACGCGCTGCTCGCCAAAGTGCAGCGCCCGGTCGCCGCGCCGTCGGCGAACCGCTCGGGCCATGTCAGCCCGGTCAGCCCCGAGCACGTGCTGGAGGATCTCGGCGACAAAATCGATCTCGTTCTCGATGGCGGCCCGAGCAATGTCGGCATCGAGTCGACCATTGTCGCTTGTCTCAACGAGCGCCCGCGTTTGCTACGCCCGGGGGGCATCGCGCGCGAGCAAATCGAGGACGTGCTCGGCGCAAAAGTCGTGGTGATTGATGGTCGTGCCGAAGGCGGACCGATCGCCCCGGGCATGCTGCATTCGCACTACGCGCCGCGCGCCGCATTGCGGCTCGAGGCGACGGCGCTTGAACCTGGCGAAGCCGGGCTCGATTTCGGCGGCCGTTTCGCGCCGGGCGAGAACGTGCTCGATCTTTCGGCGCGCGGCGACACTGTTGAAGCGGCGGCTAACCTTTATTCCTATCTACGCCGGCTCGACGCGAGCGGCGCGCAGACGATCGCCGTTGCGCCGATGCCGGCGCGAGGTTTGGGCGAAGCTATCCGCGACCGGCTGAAACGGGCCGCAGCGCCGAGGGGATGATGGGTGCCGCGTTTCGCGTCGGCGTAAAACTCACGCTTTGGAGGCAAGCCATGATCCCAGAGGGATTGATGACTGCAGCGAGGCCGAAGCGGGCCAGGCGAGACGATGGACCGGCTGAAAGCTGAAATCGCTGTGCGGGGAATGACAGTGTTCGCCTGCATCGATCGTGCGGCAGGCGCCGCAGAGGTCGGATCGTCGCCGGGCCAACTGCACTCCTGATCTTTGGCAACGCCAAAGCCGGCACGCTGCTCATGCAAGCAGTTCAGGCGATCGGCATCGATCTGCCCCTGAAGGCGCTGGTCTGGCAGGACGAAGCGGGGGAGACATGGGTTTCCTACAACGATCCGCTCTGGATCGCGAAGCGCCATGGCCTCAATGAGAAAGCTGAAATGGCGGCCAGGGCGATGGCTGCCGCGCTGCAGGCGGTAACGAGCGCCGCGACGGGTATGTAGCGAAGTAACGAAAGCGCGGTGCCCATAAAAATTGCGCGAATCGTCCTTATCTCTGCCTGCCCCTCGCAGGAGGCCACACCCCATGCGCCGTCCGCCATTGCCGCCCTTCACCGCCGAGACCGCCGCTGAGAAGGCGCGCATGGCGGAAGACGCCTGGAACACGCGCGATCCGGCCCGCGTGGCGCAGGCCTACACGCCCGACAGCAAGTGGCGCAATCGCAGCGAGTTCCTGCAGGGCCGCGCAGAAATCGAAGCGTTTTTGACACGGAAATGGACTCGCGAGCTCGATTATCGCCTGATCAAGGAGGTCTGGGCATTCCGCGACAATCGCATCGCCGTGCGCTTCGCCTATGAATGGCATGACGACAGCGGCAATTGGTTGCGCAGCTACGGCAACGAGAATTGGGAATTTGATGAGCAGGGATTGATGCGGTTGCGCATCGCCAGCATCAACGATCTGCCGATCGCCGAAAACGCGCGCAAATATCATGGGCCGCTCGGCCGCCGGCCCGACGATCATCCCGGCTTGAGCGAACTCGGTCTGTGAGGCCGCACATGGACGCCGACCACACCTATTCCAGCGACGTCGCCTTCACGCCGAGCGTCAAGGCGGTGCAGGCACGGCGCGGTTCGCGCAAGGTTTTCGCGCATCGCGAAGAGGCGGGCGCCTGGCCGACGCAAATCACGCCGGAGCTCGCAGCTTTCATTGCCGAGCAGACCAGCGTCTTTCTCGCCACCGCCAACAAAGAGGGGCAGCCCTACATCCAGCATCGCGGCGGGCCGCCGGGATTCCTGCGCGTCCTCGACGACAAGACGATCGGCTTCGCCGATTTCGCCGGCAACCGGCAATACATCACGCTCGGCAATCTCACCGACAATCCGAAAGCCTATCTCTTTCTTATCGACTACATGCATCGCCGCCGCATCAAGTTGTGGGGCGAGGCGCGCGTCGTCGAAGGCGATGCGGAGCTTGTCGCCAAACTTATGCCGGAAGGCTACAAAGCGCGGCCGGAGCAGGCGATCCTCTTCACCGTCGCGGCCTGGGATTCGAATTGCGGGCAACACATTCCGCAGCGTTTTGAAGCAGCCGACGTCGCCGCGGCGCTGATGCAACGCGACACGCGCATCGCCGCATTAGAGGAAGAGGTGAAAAGGTTACGCGACGCAGCTGGCGCCGCCGCCAAGTGACATGGCGGCAGCGCAGCCAGCAGCAGCACCGAAGGATATGCTCGCGAAGTCGGTGAGTTGATGGAGGTTACGCAGGAGCCGCGGCGAAGCGTGTTGGCCCCTAATTGACTGCGGCTGAAAATAATCCTATATATCCGCCCGTCGCCGCCTCCAAGAGGGCCGATCATGAGCGTGCTTGAACGCGGCGGGGAACGGCGCCCGCGCCTGGACTTTAACGCAAAGTCCGGTCTCGGGAGGTCTCGCAAACGCCGGCGCGTATTCCTATGAGAGCGCACAACTCGGCGAGTGGCCGTAAGTCCGGCACTACGATCGGTCTGGGGTGTCTTGCCCCTGGGGATGGATCGAACGGCTTTTTCAAAGCCGCAGCCGATCCGTGGAAGCGCGGGACGCGGTAGGACCTTAAAGACGCCGACACGGGGACCCGGGAACCGGCTCTCTTTATTGAAGCTTCAGGTATCGGCGACCCGGCGTCCCCGTGTCCTCTTGGCTTCTCTTCGCGTACGCGTTGGCGTGCGGCAGCGATGAATCGCGCCTGCAATTTGCGCATCAGCTGGCCCGAAAACCGCTTCACACTTTTCGGGCTGACGCGTCTCACGTTAACGCGCTCCTAACTTCCCTCAGCGAATTGTTGCGAATGGGCGCGAGCATTCGCGGCTAGCATTCGATGCAGGCAGCCAGCGAGTCGCTCGAACCTTCAAGGAGCGTTGCATGTCCAAAGGCAGGAGCAAATGGGTTGCGAGCCTCGCGGCGTTGTCGATCAGCGCGCCGCTGGTCCTCGGCCAGGCCATCCCGGCGGCGGCCGACAGCACCGGACGCGCCGTTGCGGCGGGCGTCGCGGGCGGTGCGGTAGGCATGATGCTCGGTGCTGCCGCGGCGTCAGCCGCACGTCCGGCGCCCCCGCCGGTCGTCATCTATGAGCGGCCGGCGCCCGTCGAATATGTCGAGCCGGTCTGCCATTTCGAGCGCCAGCCGGTTTTCGACGAGGACGGCAATCCCGCCGGCTCGCGCCGCGTCAGGGTGTGCGACTAAATCCGCTTCAGTCGATCGCGACGATCTCCGCCTCGCCGTGCATGACTTCGACGGTGTCGCCGACGCTCTTGCCTAAAAGCGCGGTGGCAATCGGCGCGACATAGGGGACCATGCCCTTGGCCGGGTCCGCCTGGTCCTCGCCGACGATGCGGAAGGTGCGGCGCTTGCCGCCCTCGGTCTCGACCGTCACGCGATGGCCGAAGCGTACTTCAGTATGGTCGGCGATCGGCTCGACCACCTCGGCGTTGGAGCGGCGCGCCGTCCAGTAGCGCAGCTCGCGCCCCGCGGTCGCAACCTGCGCCTTATCCTCCGCCGCCTGCGCCTTTTTCAGCTCCTCGGCCCAGTGCTCGACCTCATTCTCGATCTGAATCAGCCCCTCCGGCGTGACCAGATTGCGCGCCGTCGAGACCGGCCGGTCGGGCAGGTCGGGAATGGCGTCTTCACGGTCGAGTTCGCGTTGAAAAGCGCTGCTCATTGTTGTTGTCCTTTGCGATGAGCGCTGGAAAAGCGGACGCGCGCGATCCGCTTCCCAAGAGGATCACGTGCTTACTTGATTTGCAACGCTGGCGTGGCGGAGCGGTTCCGGCTGGCTTAGCCGATCTCCACCACAACGCGGCCGCGAATTTTCCCTGCGAGAATCTCGCCTGCCGTGTCGATCACCTTATCGAACGGGATCGTGTAGGTGATTCGCTTCAGCTTGCCGCGATCGAGATCGCGGGCGAGGCGCTCCCAGGCCTCGCGCCGCAGTGGCTGCGGACACATCACGCTGTCGATGCCGAGGAGCGACACGCCGCGCAGGATGAACGGCGCGACGGAAGCCGGCAGGTCCATGCCCTGGGCGAGGCCGCAGGCTGCGATCGCGCCGGCGTATTTGGTCTGTGCCAGAAGGTTTGCGAGCGTGTGGGAGCCGACGCTGTCGACGCCGGCCGCCCAGCGCTCCTTGCCCAGCGGCCGGCCGGGGCCGGAGAGCTCGGCGCGGTCGATGATCTCGGCAGCGCCGAGCTCCTTGAGGTAGTCGGCCTCCTCGACCCGGCCGGTTGAGGCGATCACGTGCCAGCCGAGCTTCGATAGAAGCGCGATGGTGACGGAGCCGACGCCGCCGGCGGCGCCGGTGACGATCGCCGGACCGCGGCCCGGCGCAAGGCCGTGGCGCTCCAGCGCCAGCACCGAGAGCATCGAGGTATACCCGGCGGTGCCGATCGCCATTGCTTCTGCGGCCGAGAGGCCCTTCGGCAGTGGCACGAGCCAGTCGCCTTTGACCCTCGCCTTGCGGGCATAGCCGCCGAGATGCGTCTCGCCGAGCCCCCAGCCGTTGAGGATCACGTGATCGCCCGGCTTGTAGTTCGGGTTCGACGAAGCTTCGACCGTGCCGGCGAAATCGATGCCGGGGATCATCGGAAAGCGCCGCACGACCGGCGATTTGCCGGTGATCGCCAGCCCATCCTTGTAGTTCACCGTCGAATGCGTGACGGCGACGGTGACGTCGCCATCCATCAGGTCGTTTTCGTCGAAATCCGAATATTGTACGCGCGTGCCGGTCTCGGTCTTGTCGATGCGGATGGCTTTGAATGTGCTCACGCGATGCCTCTTGACTTTGCGGAGGGGCAAAATTGCGCGCCGCGCGCCTGGAGGCAAGCGCGCCGGCAAAACGTGATTGCAACCTTGTCCGGCGCTCGGGCCTGAGCGAAGATACGCCGCTTCGCCATCCTGCCGCGCATGACGTGCTGGCGGAACGAGTTTTCTATTCGGCGCTCATGGAGTGAGAAGATGCCGTTGTCATATGGGTTCGTTAAATCGAGGATCATTTCAGGGCCCAAGATGAAGGCCTCGAGGCGGAAGAACGAGACCCAATACCATCAGCACTTCGGCCTGCGCGTCGACGGTGCGAAATGGGACGTGGCGGTGAATGTCGGAACCAACGACGACGACGATCTCCTGCAATACAAGCTTGTCTACGATTTCCACCATCCGATCATCCAGACTTTAGCCAACGCGCCTGCGGGGTCTCAGGAGCTGACCGACCAAACCGCGCTTCCAGCACTGGACTTTTTTCGCAGCGACATTCTTTCGCAGACAGGCAAATGGCGCGACAGCGACGTGATGGACGGCTCGGAATTTCCCGAGCCCGTCGCCTCCCTCAGGCGTCTGTTGACGCGGGCGAAGAAGAAAAAGGCCGACGTTTACGTCTTCGGGCGGTTCTATACCGACGGCGATGGCATCCACGACACGCATATGAACCAGGGCTCGACAGGCGGCTTCATTCATCGCGGTGGCGACGATGGCAACGATCATAACGATGTCTGGCAGGACGGCGCTTTGTTGATCGATTTCGGCGAGCCGCAATGGGTCGCCTATTTTGCGGCATTCGATCAGCAGCTTGTTCCGACGGACGAACTCGGCAATCCTACAGAGGATGCAAAGCCGATCGGCGCTTGAGCTCGGCGACCGCTTTGCATACGTTCCTGCGAAGCCGCTCTGACCCGGGAATGCCGATGCGCAGGGCATTGGTCGTTACATTGGCCCTGCTTACGCCTTCGATCGCTCTGGCTCATGTCGGCGTCGGCGATACGAGCGGCGTCGCGCATGGCTTCATGCACCCGGTGAGCGGCCTCGATCACGTCCTGGCGATGGTCGCGGTCGGCATGTTTGCCGCGCCTCTCGGTGGACGCGCGTTATGGCTCGTGCCGCTCGCGTTTATGACAATGATGGCGCTCGGAGGCACGCTCGGCATTCCCGGTGTTGGGATGCCCTATCTCGAGCTCGGCATCGGTCTTTCTGTTGTGATGCTCGGCGCCGCTCTGGCGCTCGCGCTCGCCCCACCGCTGGCCGTCGCGATGGCGCTCGCCGGCCTCTTCGCGATCTTTCATGGGATGGCGCACGGCGCCGAGATGCCGGTGACGGCGTCCGCATTGGCATACGGGCTCGGCTTCATCACCGCGACAGCGATGCTGCATGCCATCGGCATTGCGCTCGGCCTGCTTGCCGCGCGCAAGCGGCGGGTCAGCCAATTTGCCGGAGGCGCGATGGCGGTTGCGGGCCTTAGCATCGTCGGCGGGCTGATCTGAGGTCTTTCAGCCGAGATTTGCCAGGCCCGGAAAAGCGTCGAGCAGCCAGTAGGAGGCGCGCTGCACGCCACCGGTCATGAAAGCAACGCCGGTGACGACAAGCAGCACGCCGACGACGCGCTCCACCTTGCCGAAATGCGCACGAAAGCGCTGCATGAAACGCAGGAACGGGGCCATCGCGAGCGCCGCGATGATGAACGGAATGCCAAGTCCGGCTGAATAAACGGCGAGCAGCGCCGCCCCGCGTGCCACTGTGTCTTCCGTACCGGCGAGCGCGAGAATCGCCGCGAGGATCGGGCCGATGCATGGCGTCCAGCCGAACGCGAAGGCGAGGCCCATCAAATAGGCCCCCCAAAGACCGATCGGCTTCTCCACGCTGAAGCGCTTCTCGCGATACAGAAAGGCCAACCGGAACAGGCCGAGAAAGTGCAGTCCCATCGCGATGATGGCGAGACCGGCGACGAGCGACAGAAATTCGATGTGCGCGCGCACGATCTGTCCGAAGACGGAGGCGGTCGCGCCGAGCGTCACGAACACGGTTGCAAAGCCCGCGACGAACAGAAGTGCCGCGAAAAGCGTGTCACGGCGGGCGCGCGTCTCGCCGCCTTCCGCCAATTCCTCGATGGTCGTGCCGGCGATGAAAGTGAGATAAGGCGGCACCAGCGGCAGGACGCAGGGGCTCAAGAAAGAAAGAATCCCCGCGGCCACCGCGGCGGGCCAGGTGACATCGCTCGCCATTTGCTATGCCTTAGCCCGCCCCCTCCCGCTGCGGAAGCGCGCCGAAATGAAGAACCTGATCACCGATGTGCCTGGCCTCAGTGTCGGCAATGCGGCCGATGCGCGCCTTGCCTCCGGCGTGACGGCATTGATCTTCGAGACGCCGGCAACTGCCTCGATCGCGATTCTCGGCGGCGCGCCAGGCGTGCGTGACGGCGCGTTGCTCGAGCCGGAAATGACCGTCGACAGCGTCGATGCCCTTGTTCTGTCGGGCGGTTCCGCCTTCGGCCTCGATGCGATGGGCGGCGTGCAAAACGTGCTGCGCGCGCAGGGCAGGGGATTCAGGATCGGCGATGTGACGGTGCCGATCGTACCCGGCGCGATCTGCTTCGATCTTCTGAACGGCGGCGACAAAGATTGGGGCGAACGCCCGCCCTATTGGGATCTCGGCCGGACGGCGGCTCTGGCGGACCGTGACGAATTCGAGCTGGGCACCGCCGGCGCGGGGTTTGGCGCCACGACCGCTACTCTGAAGGGCGGGCTCGGCTCCACGAGCGCGGTGACAACGGGCGGCTTTATCGTCGGCGCGCTGGTCGCGGCGAACGGTATTGGCCAGGCGACGATCGGCTCCGGCCCGCACTTTTGGGCCGCGCCTTACGAGCGCGGCAACGAATTCGGCGGGCTCGGATGGCCATCGCCGCTGCCGGCGGATACGCTGGCGATGCGCGTCAAGGGCGACCTGCCGGCCAACACGACGATTGCCATAGTCGCGACCGACGCGGAACTCACGAAAGCGCAAGCGAAGCGCCTCGCCGTTATGGCGCATGACGGCATGGCGCGCGCGCTGCGCCCGGCGCACGCGGGGCTCGACGGCGATCTCGTGTTTGCCGCGGCGACGGCGCGCGCGTCGCGGCCGCCGGCGATTCGCGATCTGACAGAGATTGGATTATGCGCCGCCGATTGCCTGGCACGAGCGATTGCGCGGGCGATTTACGAAGCAACCGCGCTGCCGTTTGCGGATGCGCTGCCGGCGTGGCGTGATGCGTTTGCCGCTAAGCGGCGGTAAGCCGCGGGATTTTGGCGAGGTCCTTCTTCAGATCGCGATCGAGTTCCCAAATGTCGCACGCGTTCTGCATGCGCAGCCAAACCTCGGGACCATCGCCGAACATTTTTCCGAGGCGCATTGCAATCGCCGGCGTCACTCCCTGCTTTTCCGACAAGATATCGTACAGAGATTGGTGGGAGATACCGAGGAGACGCGCGATTTCCACCTTCGTCTTCCCCGTTCCCGGAATGACGATCTCCCGCAATAGCTCGCCGGGATGTGCGGGTTTCAGATCGGGGTGGCGTCGGCGCTTACTAGTCATCGCAGGGCCATTGTATGATGTCATTGACCTCACGGCTGCGAGTGTGCCGGGCGGTCATCTTTCGTCAAGGATCGCGTAGCGACCCTGCGGCGGCGCCGGCAAAGCCGGCGTCCTTGACGAAAGATGAGCCTGCCCGGCGAGAATGCGCAGCCAAGAGATCAATGGCGGGGTTCGCCAACGAATCGCAGACTCTGGCCTCTGTCCAACCATCAAACCTCTCCGCGCGATAAGGCGCGGGATCGGTGAACGGCGTTTCGCCGCAGATCATCTCGGCGATCAGCCGCCCGCTGACCGGGCCCTGCGTGAAGCCGTGATGCTGGTGGCCGAAATCGAACCACAAGCTCTTGTGCCGCGGCGCCGGGCCGATCACCGGCAGCATGTCGGGCAGACATGGTCGCGCGCCCATCCACGGCTCGGCATCGCGCCGTTCGGCCAGAGGAAACAATTTGCGCGCGACCGGCTCGACCTTGTCGAGTTGCACCGGCGTCTTCGGCGCATCGCGGCGCGCGAACTCGACGCCGGTCGTCAGCCTTATGCCGCGGGTCATCGGCGCCAGCAGATAGCCTTCGTCATTATCGAGCAGCGGATGATTGAGCACCGCGTTGCCAACCGTAGCGTAATGCATGTGATAACCGCGCTTCACCGCCAATGGAATGCGATAGCCGAGCGGGCGAAAGACATCGTCCGACCATGGCCCGAGCGCGACGATGACATCGCGGGCTTCGAGGTCGCCGAGACGCCAGCCAGCTGATGTTTGTTCGAGCTTGCGCGCGTCGGCCACCACGAACTTTCCGCCGCGTGCGACAAATAGATCGGCGTAAGCTTTCGCCAGACCGCCGGGATCGACCACCGCGGCGGGCGAGGTGAAATGGACCGCGCCGTGCATACCGGTGACGTGCGGTTCCCCCTCGGCAAGCGCCTTCGCGTCCAATACATCGAACGGCACGCCGAAGGGCGTGACCCGCTCCGCGTCCGCAATGCCCTTCTCCAATGTCGCCGCGCTTCGATACCCCTTGATCCAGCCCGTGCGCCGCAACAGATGCAGCGCGCCGGCTTCCTGCATCAGCGTTTCATGCTCGCTCAGGCAATTTTCGATCAGCGGCAAGGCGGCGCGCGCCGTTCGCTCCCAGCGATGCGGTGCGCTCGCACGATAATATTTGTAGAGCCACGGCAGAAAGCCGGGCAGGGCGGGCAAATGGTAGTGCGATTCCGCCGAGAGGTTCAGCGCGTAGCGGATGAGCGCACGGAACTCGCGCGGAAACGAACGCGGAAAAATTGTCGAGCGCTCGATAATCCCGGCATTGCCGTAGCTCGTCTCCTCGCCTGCCGCGTCATGCTTGTCGATGAGCACGACCGAGCGTCCGCGCTTCTGCAAATGCAGCGCGGCGGAGACGCCGACCATCCCGGCGCCGAGAACGATGGCATCGACGCGCATGCGTCAGGTCGCGAGGGACAAAGGCGTGGCGACGGATTCCAGCGCCTTCCGCTCGGCTGCGACGCCCCAGATCGCCTCGATGACCCCGGCTATGATCATCAACACCGCGCCGAAGAGGTAACCGAGAAACACGCTGCCGCGCGCGCCGCTCTCGATGAGAAGCCCAAAGAGAATCGGCCCTAAGACGCCGCCAACTCCGGTGCCGATCGCATAGAAGCAGGCGATCGCCAGCGCGCGGATCTCGATCGGGAAAGTCTCGCTCACGGTGAGATAAGCCGCGCTCGCCGCAGCGGAGGCGAAGAAGAAGATCACCGACCAGCAGACCGTCTGCGCCGTTGCCGACAGTATCCCGGCGTCGAACATCCAGCCTGTGGCTGCAAGCAGCACGCCGGAGAGGATGTAGGTGAAGCTGATCATGACCTTGCGTCCGATCGTATCGAAGAAGCGTCCGAGAACGAGCGGCCCAAGCACATTGCCGATGGCGAACGGCAGGATGTACCAGCCGACCGAATCGGCGGGAACAGCATAGAACCGCGTCAGCACCAGCGCATAGGTGAAGAAGATCGCGTTATAGAAGAACGCCTGCGCCGACATCAGCGCCAGTGCGACCAATGAGCGCGTGCGATGCACGCGGAAGAGCTGGTCGAAAACCTGGGCAAGCGGCGTATGCGTGCGCGCGGTGATCGTGATCGTGGTCAGCGGTGTGGATTGATCGATCGTGCCGCCGCCGGCAAGAATGCGCTTCTCGATGTCGGCGACATCGCGCTCGGCTGCCTCTTCACGGCCGTGGATCGCCAGCCAGCGCGGGCTTTCCGGAATCCACATGCGCATGAACAGGATCACCAATCCGAGCACCGCGCCGATGAAGAACGCAACACGCCAGCCGATGTCGATCGCAAAATAGGCGGGGTTGAGCAGCACGACCGAGGCGAGCGCGCCGATCGCCGCGCCAACCCAGAAACTGCCGTTGATCGCAAGATCGGTGTGGCCGCGATAACGCGCCGGGATCAGCTCCTGGATGGTCGAATTGATCGCCGAATATTCGCCGCCGATGCCGGCGCCGGTCAGCAGGCGAAAGAAACAGAAGCTCCACACATTCCACGAAAACGCCGTCGCCGCCGTCGCGGTGAGATAGAGCGCGAGCGTGATGAAGAAGAGCTTTTTGCGCCCCAAGCGGTCGGTGAGCCAGCCGAAATAGAGCGCGCCGGCGACCGCGCCGACGAGATAGCAACCCGAGGCAAGCCCGACGTCGGCGGCGCTGAAGCGCAGCACCGGACTCTTTTCGAGCGCACCTGCAATCGAGCCGGCGATGGTCACCTCCAGCCCATCGAGGATCCAGGTGATGCCGAGGGCGATGACGACGAGCGTGTGGAAGCGCGACCAGGTCAGCCGATCGAGCCGGGCGGGGATATCGGTTTCGATGCGGCGGGCGTGAGCGGAGCTGGTGTCGAGCATCTGCCGAAAACGCGCATTGCCGCGATTGGTGCCTGCCGCCCTATATCGCTCGCGTGACCTCCCGCCATCCGATCTCCCGCCGCGGCCTGCTAGCCGGCGCCGGCGCAAGTCTCGCACTGCCGTATGTCGCCCGCGGGCAGTCCGCGAACGATGCGGATATCCTCATCGTCGGCGCTGGCGCGGCGGGGCTCGCCGCCGCGCGGGAATGCCAGCGCCTCGGCAAGAGCTTCATTCTCGTCGAAGCGCGCGACCGCACCGGCGGCCGCGTGTTCACCGATACGACCCTCGGTGAGCCCTTCGACGCTGGGGCGCGCTACATCCATTGGGCCGAGCGCAATCCCTGGGCGGACGTGGCCCGCGACCTTGGCGTCGCGACATCGCCGGACATCTCCGCGCCGGGCGGCTTTCGCTTTTATGCCAATGGCAAGCCGGTGCCGGAGGCGGACCGCAGCGTGCGGCGGCAGGCGTTTGCCGCGCTGTCGCGCCTGCTCGACGATGATCCCTCGGAGGTGCCCGATATTTCGCTCGCTGACGAAGCCGCGGCGCGCGGCAATGCATTCGCCGATGCCGCCGGCGGGCTCGCTCGCATGGCGCTCGGCGAGGAGCCGGAGCGCGTCTCGGCGCGCGATTATGCCCGGCTTTGGTCAGGCGCCGATCTCGTTGTGCCGGGCGGGTATGGCGCGCTAGTCACGGCCTACGGCGCCGGCCTGCGGGTGCTTCTGTCGACGCCTGTCACCGCGATCCGGTGGGACGGCCAGGGCATCGCCGCCGAGACGAACGGCGGCACGATCCGCGCGAATGCCGCAATCGTCACCGTGCCGCCAACGGTGCTTGCCGCGCGCGCGATCCGCTTCATTCCCGATCTGCCCGCCGATACGCGGGGCGCACTCGCCGGAATGGGCGCCGGCGCACTGACCAAGATCGGTTTAAAATTCGACGGCGCGCGTTTCGATCTGCCGGAAAATTCCGATGTGTTCGAAATCGAAGATGCCGGGGCGACCTATGATTTCGAATGCTGGACATTCGGCCGCAATCTTGTCGTCGCCAATTTCGGCGGCGATCACGCGCGCCGCATCACTGCCGATGGCAACAAAGCGGCAAT
Source organism: Beijerinckiaceae bacterium (assembly GCA_036265935.1). Taxonomy (GTDB): domain Bacteria; phylum Pseudomonadota; class Alphaproteobacteria; order Rhizobiales; family Beijerinckiaceae; genus JAFASC01. The sequence continues at coordinate 2,160 of DATAOB010000093.1, read as the reverse complement.
CGCCGCCGCGCTCGAGGCTTTCGTGCGCGTCGTCGGCGGGGACGCGCGCAAGTCGTTCGCTGCCGGCAGCGCGCATGCTTGGCACCGCGATTCGTTTTCCCTCGGCTGCTATTCGCATTGCCTGCCGGGACACGCCGGCGCACGCGCCAAGCTCGCCGAGCCCATCGCAAATCGCATCTTCTTTGCGGGCGAAGCGACCGGCGGCGAGGATTTTGGAGCTGCAATGACCGCGGGCGGCGCTTTCCTTGCGGGGCAGGCGGCTGTGCGACGTGCGGCGGGGCTTTAGCGATCTCCCGAAAGATGCTGTAACCCGCGGCTTCCGTCCGAAGGAGACCTCATGAACGGCGCCGAAAGTCTTGTGCACACGCTTTTGAAATGCGGCGTCGACACCTGCTTTGCCAATCCCGGCACGTCGGAGATGCATTTCGTCGCGGCGCTCGATCGCATCCCCGGCATGCACTGCGTGCTCGGCCTGTTCGAGGGCGTGGTAACGGGCGCCGCCGACGGCTACGCGCGCATGGCCGGCAAGCCGGCCGCGACACTCCTGCATTGCGGTCCTGGTCTCGCCAACGGTCTTGCCAATCTGCATAACGGCAAGCGTGGACGCACGATGATGGTGAACTGCGTCGGCGATCAGGCGACCTATCATCGTCCGCTCGATCCGCCGCTTGCCGCCGACACCGAAGGATGGGCGCGCGGCGTCTCCGGTTTCGTGCGTACCGCCAAAGACGCCGCCGATGTCGGCGGCGCGGCGGCGGCGGCGGTCACGGCCGCGCAAACCTCGCCGGGGCACATCGCGACGCTGATCCTGCCGTCCGACACATGCTGGGGCGAAGGCGGCATCATTGCTGAGAAGCGGCCGGTGCCGCCGCCGCCACGCGCGACCAAAGATCGCATTGCCGAAATCGCGCGATTATTGCGCCAGGAAACAGACGTGGTGCTCCTGCTCGGCGGCGATGCTTTGCGCCAGCAAGCGGTCGCCGACGCGCACGCAATCGCCGCCGCGACGGGCTGTCGCGTTTTGGCAGAAAATTTCTGTCAGCGCATCGAGCGCGGCGCCGGACGTTTCTCGGTGACGCGCGTGCCCTATCCGATCGATCGCGCGCTCGAAGTTTACGCCGGCGCCAAGCACGTCGTGCGCATCGGCGCCGTGCATCCCGTGATTTTCTTCGCTTATCCTGGCAAGCCGCAATCACCGGTGCCGGAGGACGCCAAGCAATATGTGCTGTCGCTGCCGGACGGCGATCAGCCGCATGATCTTGCCGCACTTGCTGATGAGCTCGGTGCGAAACGCGTCTCACCGCCGAAGACCGAGCGGCCGAAGCCCGCGTCAAGCGCAATTGCCCCGGCACCGATCGCGCAATCGCTTGCGGCTTTGTTGCCGGACGATGCGATCGTCGTCGACGAGAGCATCACCTTCGGCCGTGCCTTTTATCCGGCGCTCGCCAGCGCGGCGGCGCACGATTTCCTGCAGGTGACGGGCGGGGCGATCGGCGGCGGCATGCCGCTTGCGACCGGCGCCGCCATTGGCGCACCTGGACGACGGGTGGTCAATCTCGAAGCCGACGGTTCGGCGATGTACACGATCCAGTCGCTGTGGACGCAGGCGCGCGAAAAGCTCGACATCACCACGGTGATCTTTTCCAACCGCAAATACGCGATCCTGCTCGGCGAATATGCCGCCGTCGGTGCCAATCCCGGCCGCACCGCGCTCGACATGCTCGATCTCGGCAACCCCGATCTCGATTTCGTGAAAATCGCCGCCGGGATGGGCGTCGAGGGCGCGCGTGCGACGACGGTCGACGAGTTCAACAATCTGTTCCAGACGGCGAACCGGCGGAAGGGACCGTTCGTGATCGATTTGGCATGTTGAACGTCATCGCGAGGAGGCGAAGCCGACGAAGCAATCCATGTGTGGACGGCCCCTGACTTGCAAGTGGATCGAGCGGATTTTTTGAGTTGTCGTTCGCTTGCATCCATGTGGTCCGGCCTGTTGGTGCGGCGAGCGCCGTTGGCCAAGATGGTTTCCGCGGCGGGAGTTCCAGTCAGGAGAAGCGGCCGTTATGGCCACGGGATTGCGCGGAGTGTCTCCCGTCACGGATCGAACGATCAAACCATCTGCTCCTTCGCTTGCAAGGTTCGGTGCGGCCTCGCGTGAGG